>CAMTUO010000011.1:0-45304 GCA_947084955.1 uncultured Gallionella sp. | reverse complement strand
TCCTCATCCTTGCCAGCACATCATTGTGCGGAACGATCTGACATACCCAACACAATCCATAAAAACTGTGACCGGCAGGCGCCTGGTCAAAATTTGGCTTTGCGGCCAAATTTACGCGGTTCTTAATAACCGTTCACACCAATCTTAGAATTGTGCATTGAACGTAATAGTTCATGGTGGCAAGCGGGGCGAGCTCGCTTAACGAAAACACCAGAAGGAATTGCTAGCCATATTGAGCCAGCGGTACCTTATATTCGAAAGGCTTTTGATTTTGCAACACAAAAACAATGGAGAAGCTCGATTTCCGAACTAATGACGGCAGTAAATATGGAGCACTCAAAAACAGTTCGTGGCTATTTGAAACAACAACTAGCTGAATACATAAACTTTGAAGATCCAGTAGAGGCTCAAAGAACACTACTTTCCGGATTTACTGATAATCCTGGCATTCTGAGACCAATCGAAGGCATATCGTATTACAAGATTTCGTCGCCTACCCGCAGTCAAGCACAAGCATCAGAAGAGTATGTGCGTACTCGTTTTTTGGAACCTAATGACTTTATTTGTGGCATTAATGTTCTGCTTGGCGACTTGTCTTGGAATCCCGATCGCACTGATGCATTCGAGGCCGCTATGCAAGAGCTGGGGATTCTTCTAGGATTTTGTTCACAACGACCTGACAAACTTTATAAGAACGGAGGTCCAGATAACTTATGGGCTGTAGGTGGACTTAAGTATTTTTTAATTGAATGTAAAAGTGGTGTTTTGGATTATAAGAAGCCAATAAGCAAGGAGTACTGCAATCAACTTCTCGGCGCCATATCATGGTTTCATCGTACATATTCCAATAGCTGCATTGCCGTACCTATTTCGATTCATCCTTGTGGTAAGTTTGACAATACAGCATCTCCATCGGAAGCAATGCGTGTAATTGATGACTCCTGTTTAAAAAAGATTAAGGCCGCTGTAATTGGATTTAGCAAGGCGGTCATTGCTGGAGGAGATGGCTTCCAGCAAGTAGAAAAATTTGGCGAAGCACTGCAACATTTTGGACTGACTGAAACTCAATTCATCGCGAAATATACAATTTCTGCTCGATAGGCAAGTTCGAAAGATTTTCGTGTATTCGTTTGAAAAGCATTGTTTCACCACAAAACCGAGACCAGGTGAAATATTGGTCAGATTAACAGCAGAACCGATTTGTCGGCGACAATCAAAACATGGTTCATGTCGTACTCGTGCCACGAGGTATGGCTGGGGCTTCAAAACGGCGATATGAGAGCGGTGTTTTAGTATGTGTAAGTTGGTTAAATGATCTTGCTGCGGGAAAGCCGAAAAATTTGTAATCGGGGTTGCGTGAGGAATTACAAGTAACTGTAAATAAAATAGGTTATTGCCAATTGCGTCACCTCAAGTGGCTCACAAAATATGGGGTACTCTCAGTCATGGGGTAATTGTCTATTGGGCTTTTTTTGTGTAGGAATTATTATGAAGTGACCGGTGTAAGTTGCCTGCGGTAATTTCGCTGTATGTAACGCCTGAGCAAAATTGAATGTGGTGGTGTTTTAAATTTCGTGATAGATATAAGGAGCCAGATTCCTGTGAATAATAGTGGCATTAAGTTGGATATGGATATGGCTGACATATCGTTTGTTGAAGGCACAGCAAAGTCGATATCTAGCGGAAATAGTGAAGACTATGTCAGCAGAGTAGATATCGTCTTGCCAGTAGCATTCCGAGAAATTCCAGTAGGTGAGTATTCTATTGGGTATAACAATACCGTTGTTACGGCAATTATTTCGACAATAAATGAAAAAGAAGACCCCGTTTTTAATGCTGCTCGAAATATAAAAATTGGGGCATCGGGAAGTGGGCTTGAGTTTATCCCTTTTGAAGCATATTCAGATAATAGAGGGGTATATCCTGCAACGCTGGTAACGCTTATTTTTCCTATGCGAATTGCTTCGTGGATTGACGATAGCCACGAAACAGGTATGAAAATGGATTTCGACTATGAACAAATAGAAATTACTGGAATCCCAGATAACAAGGAGAAAATACAAGCAATTTTGGTGCTAAATAGGCTCATTAAATCGCTTAATATCGAAAGTCTAAATAGCGTCTTGTATGATGATATAACTATGTTTATGGAGTGTTATTTTAAAAAACTTCCTGCAATTCCATTGGTTAGAAAAGTAAATGCACTGGTTTCAAAAGATGCTTATAAAAACGCTGTTTATGATTATGTTTTGCCGAATATCCGTGAATCTGAAGCAAGCCGATCTTTTTCAGATTTTCAAGTTGCACATGCAAATAAACAGATTAGTTGCGAACTGGACTTAAAGTCGGCGGTAGAGGATGCTATTCAAGGTGTGTTGAAACATAATATTGAGTCTCGCAGATGGATTGAGCCATTTTGGGATGGGCAAAGGAATGTAAATCATAATGGCGTCGAAATCACTGTCCCTAGAATGCCCAAGGGAGAAACTAAAATACAACCAACGCTTCATGTAATTTTGGATATGGCTTTGTCGCCATTAGGCATTCATGTAACAAGAGAGAGTGATGAAGGTGTTGGTACTATGGATTTTCTGTTTCATTTCACTACAAATGACCGAAAACCTTTGTCAGTAGGTATCGAATTCAAAGTTGCACACCACAAGGAAATTAAAAAGGGCATAAGTCAGCAATTGCCCGCATATCTAAAAGCGATTAGATCAACTAGTGGAATTTTTGTAGTTATGTGGTTCAAAGATTCAAAATTTTTCAAAGAACCAAATGGTTATGAAAAAGAAAAAATGGAAATTTTTCTTGATGAGCAATCGCGTATCATCTCATTAGAGTTAGGAATAAACCTATCCGCTACGATGTTGGATGCTTCTATTCGCCCAAGTGCATCAAATTTATCGTGATGATCATCTGTAATTCTGAATTCATCTGTGAGCTTCAACGTCTGCTATGTGCCATAACCCGCAGGTCAATTGTTGAAAATGAACGCCCGCTTGCTAATGGAAAGCGGTAGTTAGATGCGGTGGTGTTAGACGGACAAAAACATGAACAACCCAGCCGTTAAAGACTAAATCTTATCTACCCAAACAGTCAGTTCCTCTTCATCCTCATCCCAAATACATCCCCGCCTCGCTTATAACTACAGCTTTAGTGTTGAAGTATTAATAATTCACAAAACTTTCACAAAAACTTCATTGGTTTGAAATGGTTGTAACTCATGATGTGTCGCATTACATATCTAGACATCTATCGTCATGAGCCTTTACGCAATTGATCGCGATACCGGAATTACCCTTTACGCACAAATCGCCGAAGTGCTGGAGCGCGACTATGTTCGTCAGGGCGCGGCGGGCGACCGATTGCCTGCGGAAGGTGAGTTGGCGGCACGCTTTGCCGTTAATCGTCATACTTTGCGTCGTGCCGTTGATGAACTCATTTCGCAAGGATTGCTTGAGCGGCGTCATGGTGTAGGTATTTTTATTACCGATCAGTTGCTCGATTATCGAGTCGGAGCAAATACGCGTTTTACTCAAACGCTGGCCGATATCGGTATTTCTACCGATACACGCGTAATACGAAAAATGGTTACTCCTGCGCCTGCAGGTGTTGCGCGCAACTTGGCGCTGCTGGCTGACGAACCTGTTCTTTGGCTTGAAACATTACGCTTAGCCGATGGCTTGCCCTTCTGTGTTATTTCCCATTTTCTGCCTGTTAAACCATTTAGCGAATTGCTGGATGGCTATTCCGGCGGCTCGTTGCATGACTTTTTAGAGAAAAATCACGGCGCACTTCATCGTACCGAAAGTCTGGTAACCGCCGTGCTTCCGCAAGGCGACGATGCAAAGCTGCTGGGAATTACCCAAAATCGGCCCGTGTTGCGGGTCAAGAGTTTGAACGTGCTGGATCGGGATAACTCTCCGGTCGAGTACGCCATTACCCGGTTCCGCGCAGACCGGATCCAACTGCGCATCACACCCTAAAACCTCCCTACCAAACTGAATCCAACAGGAGTTTCAACATGCAATTTAACAAACTTGTTCTTTCCATGCTGATCGGCGCTTCGCTGATGAGTGCAACTGCAGCGGTACAGGCTCGCGAATTAGTACTTGGCTTGATTCCAGCTGATAACAACGAAGAAATGATCAAAACCTTCGAACCGATGCGCGCCTATCTGGAAAAGAAGCTGGGTCAAAAAGTGAAAATGTTCACTGCAACGGACTACGCCGGCGTGATTGAAGGCATGAAAAAGAAGCGTGTGGATATCGCCTGGTTCGGCCCTTTGTCGTATTACCTGGCTGAACAAGAAGCAGGCGCTGAAGCCTTTGCTGTCGGCATTCGTGAAGGCAGCAATTCAGCTACCTACAAAAGCATCATCGTTACGCCTTGCGACAGTGGCATCAAAAGCATTCTCGACCTGAAAGGTAAGAGCGTTGCGTTTGTTGACCCAGCCTCTACCTCAGGCGGCTTGATGCCGAGCTACATGGTGAAGCAAGCAACCGGCAAGATGCCTCAGGAATTCTTCGGTAAGTTTACCTATGCCGGTTCACACGATGCAGCGGAATTGGCTGTGAAGAACAAGACGGTTGATGCGGCGGCTGACAATGACATTACCTATCCAAAGATGTTGGAAAAAGGTCTGATTACCAAAGAAAGCAATTGCATCATCGCCGAATCATCACCGTTGCCAGGCTCTCCACTGGTTTATCGCGGTGATTTGCCTAAGGAACTGAAAGCACAAATTCGCGACGCAATCTTGAATGCAGACAAGGAAATCAAAGTAACAGGCTACGGCAAGATCAGCCATTACGTTGCGGTTGAGCCTAAAGATTATCAAATGATCCGCAATATGGTTAAAGAACTTGGCCTTAAGAAAGAGCAGCTGAAGTAATTGAAGTGTCGCGGTCGGCAAATTAGATGCCGACCGCGAATTAATTAGGAGGTCGTATGGCTAAAATCATTATAAAAGACATCGGCAAACGTTATGCCAATGGATTTGAAGCACTCAAGGGCGTTAGCGCAGAAATTGCAGCGGGTTCTTTCACGGTTATTCTCGGCCCGTCTGGCGCGGGGAAGTCTACTTTATTGCGCACTATCAATGGGCTGGAAACGCCTACTGCAGGCACCATTCAGATAGGCGAACAAGTCGTCACGCAAAACAATCTTCGTGAAGTTCGTTCACAAGTTGGCATGGTGTTTCAGCATTTTAATCTGGTGGATCGATTGTCGGTCATGACCAATGTGCTCACCGGGCGTTTGTCGCATCGCTCATGGCTGGGCAGCCTTTTGTATTTATTTCGTCGCACCGATCTGGATCTTGCGCACGATGCGTTAATTCGGGTGGGATTGACAGAAAAAGCCTGGAATCGCGCCGATAAACTCTCCGGTGGACAACAGCAGCGTGTCGGGATTGCCCGTGCGCTGGCGCAGCAACCGCGTGTAATTCTGGCCGATGAGCCGGTCGCCAGCCTGGATCCTGTTGCCAGTGAAGAAATCATGGGACTGCTGCGCGAAATTTGTACGCGCGACGGCATTACCGTGGTGGTCAATCTGCATCAGGTCGAATTGGCCAAGCGTTTCGCTGATCGCATCATCGGGCTGAATGACGGACTGGTTGTGTATGACGGTCCGGCCAGCGGGCTGGATCGCGTAACGCTGAGTCGAATCTATAGTCGCAACGGAGATCAAGTCGATGAGCAACTCGAAACTATGCTGGCCTACGCCTAACGGACGACCTGGCTTGGTGCCAACGCTGTCGCTACTCGCCTGTATTTTGCTTTTGGTGATCAGCGCACCGGCGGTCGAGCTTGATTTAGGCCGGATCATCACCGCCATTCCTCGCATGTTGGCTTTTGCGGGAAATTTGCTGGTTCTCCCCGATTGGGAATATTTACCGATCCTGGCTAAAAACATCTTGCAGACCATCGAAATGACGTTTCTGGCGACCAGTATTGCGCTAGTCATCAGTCTGCCATTGGGTATTCTGGCGGCTAAAAATACCAGTCCGCATCCTGCTGTTTTTCATGCGACACGCAATTTATTGTCCTTGATGCGCGCGTTGCCCGAACTTGTCTGGGCGCTGGTGTTTGTCTCTGCGGTTGGCTTAGGACCTTTGCCGGGAATCATGGCGCTGTCATTCGTGACGGTCGGCTTCATGGGCAAGTTTTTTGCCGAGAGCATTGAAGTGGTCGATCAGCGTCAGGTGGAAGGGGTGGTGGCACAGGGGGCAAGTTGGTTGCAACTGCGTACTTTCGCTCATTTTCCGCAAGCGTTTCCGGACTTTGTCGGCACGGTGATGTATGTGCTGGATCACAACCTGCGCGCCGCTGCGATTCTAGGTTTAGTGGGCGCAGGCGGTATCGGTTATGACCTGGTGATGGCCATGCGGATGTTCGACTATGACCGGCTGCTGCCCATTGCGCTGTCTATTTACATCGTGGTGACGCTGCTTGATCGCGCATCCGATCACTTTCGCATGAGGATGATTTAAATGGCTGAGCAAATAATCGAACGTCCTGCCTTACCCAAAAAGCCGTTCAATCCGACCTCAGTCTGGTTGTCGGGTTGGCTGGCGCTGATTTGGCTAATTATCTTCGATCTTGAGTTGTCATTTGAGACGCTGCTGTATGGCGTACAGGACATTTTCGAGTATTTCAGCCGCTACAGTCGACCTAATTTTGAAGACTTATCTAGATATGTAGAACTGTTGGGGCAAACGCTGGCAACGGCGTTGTGGGGAAGTACGCTGGCGATTGTCGTGGCGGTGCTGTTAGCGCCGTTCGCCGCTCGAAACCTGTCACCGAATGCCGTGACCTATCGTATTGCGCGTGAATTGCTCAACTTTATGCGTGCCATGCCGGATTTGTTACTGGCATTGATATTTGTTGCCGCATTGGGGCTGGGACCTTTGCCGGGCGCATTGGCGTTGGGCGTACATACAGCCGGATTTCTGGGTAAGTTCTTCGCAGAAAGTCTGGAACGCGTCGATAACGGGATTTATGAAGCCGTCACAGCGACCGGTGCATCGCGTGTTCAATTGGTGATGTATGCCGGATGGCCGTCGATTCAACGCGAAGCGCTGGGTTACATGCTCTATATCTTCGACCGCAATGTACGCATGGCCGCAGTATTGGGTCTGGTAGGTGCAGGTGGCATTGGTCTTGCGCTACATGACACCTTACGCATGTTCAATTACGACCAGTCAGCCGCGCTGATTGTGGTGATTCTGGTCACGATTTTAACGATTGATTATCTGTCTACCTGGATAAGAGGAAAACTTAACTAATGAATATTCCAAGAAATGATTGGCCGCGCGCGCTCTGTCAATTAAATGCGACTGAGATCAAAGCGGTCGTGGCAAGCCTTTGCCGTGACATTGAAGTGCGCGATGTGGTCTTGCCACAGGCAGGATTAGGTCTATTGAGCTTAACGGACGGTGCGTTTCATGAACCATTTTACCTGGGTGAAATCCCGGTGGCACGCGCCGAGGTGATCTTGAACACAGCTGAGGGCCATGAAGTTCAAGGTGGCTGTGTGCTGGTTGATGACCGGGCGCAACTGGCTCGTTCCATCGCCATTCTCGATGCAGTCCTGTCGGGTAAGTTGCCCGGTTGTGACGTAGCCGAAAATCTGGTCGAAAAGGGAGAGCTGTTGCGTATGCAAAAGATAAGCGAACGGCGTCAAATGCTGGCTGCCACTCGTGTCGATTTTTCGCTGCTGGAACAAGAGGATGACGAAGATGCTGAATGAAACGATCAATTGTTCGCCGGCTATCTGGCAACCCATGCTGCAACAGCAGGTATTTCGCGGCTTGCTTGATAGCTTTAGCTATCCGGGACGCATTACCCCCTGTGCCGATCATGAGACAAGCGCTTGTCTTGCAATTCTGATTGCGCTGGTTGATGGCGAAACCACGCTGGCAGATCCTCAGCAATTGTTGAGTTCAGTATTGTGGGACAGGTTGGAAACGCGCCCCTGCGTTTCGGAAAAAGCGGCGTTTATTCTGCTCGATGGCGCTCAAGCACCGGATATTAATCCGTGTATAGGCACCCTGGATGCCCCTGAGAAAGGGGCGACCCTATTGTTACGCGTCAGCTCATTGCGGTCTGATTTGACTGGCAATCTTAGCTTGCATTTGAGTGGTCCAGGCATTGAAAGTACAACGTCCATCAGTGTAGACGGGCTGCATCCCGCGTGGATTGCCGCGCGTCAGGAATGGGTATCGGCTTTTCCGCTTGGTGTCGATTTACTGCTGTGTGATCAACATCATTTTGTGGCAATACCGCGAACCACGCAGATCACAATGGGAGGCGCAGTATGAGTTACGTTGCAATTAAGGGCGGCAAAGCGGCCATTGACGGTGCTGCCGCCGCGACCGACTATATGCGCTGCAAGAATGCAGTTGATGAGCCGATCAAGTTGTCCGTTATCGAAGATCAATTGCGTTTATTGACATCAAGGGTGGTCTCCGAAGGCGGGCTTTATCATCCGAAACTAGCCGCGCTCGCCCTCAAGCAATTTCAGGGCGATACGCTGGAAGCCGCTTTCGCCTTGCGCGCCTATCGCTCAACCAAACCCAGATTGCTGGAAACACCACTACAAGACACCTCGAACATGCGCTGCATTCGTCGCATCTCATCGGCCTTCAAGGATATTCCGGGCGGTCAAATGTTGGGTGCGACATTCGATTATGCCTTGCGTCTGTTGCGTCTCGATCTGGCAAATGAAGACCCTGCTGCATTTCGAGAAGTGGCCAAAAATTTCCTCAGTAATACGCCAGAGGCTGATTTGCCGGATAGTTTTCCGAAGGTGCTGGATGCGCTGCGCGCAGAAGGTTTGCTGCCGCCATTAGGTTTGATGCAGGAGCCGGCCTTCGATATCACCCGCGACCCGCTGGTGTTTCCGGTGCCGCGCTCAGCAGCACTCGCTACCATGGCGCGTGCTGAAACCGGCTCTTTGCTGGCGATGGCGTATTCAAATATGCGTGGCTACGGCGATGTGCATCCTACCGTGGCCGAGCTGCGCGTGGGTTATCTGCCGGTCATGCTGCCGCATCCGGTGACCGGTGAATTGATGGAAGCCGGTGAGGTTTTAATGACCGAATGCGAAGTGGTTGCGATGTATGAAAGCGGCAACGCCGGTGACATGCCAGTCTTCACCTTGGGTTACGGTGCGTGTTTTGGTCACAATGAAGTCAAGGCAATCAGCATGGCGATCCTTGATCGCGCCTTGCAAAAAGGCATGCGTGACGGTCCTGATAATCCATCAGAAGATCCTGAATTTGTCTTGCTGCATGTGGATGGGGTTGACTCAATGGGTTTCGCATCGCATTACAAAATGCCGCATTACGTCACCTTTCAGTCTGATATGGATCGCTTGCGCACTACGCAAGGCAAGGTGCGTAAGTCAGGAGAGACAGCATGAACGAAAATTATGAACTGCCGCTAGAAGATGCCGGCTACTCGTTTGGGTTCCTGGATGAGTATGCCAAGAAAGAAGTGCGTCGCTGCATCCTCAAAGCCATTGCTATTCCCGGTTATCAAACACCCTATGCCTCGCGTGAAATGCCGATGGGTCGAGGGTTTGGTACGGGTGGCCTGCAAATTACCCTGTCGTTGATCGGCTTTCAAGACACGCTGAAGGTGATCGATCAAGGCTCGGATGATTCGGTCAATGCCGTGAATTTACGCCAATTTGTGCAGCTGACTTGTCCGGGCGTTGACGTCACCGAAAAAACGGAGGAGGCGAGCTTGCTACAGTCGCGTCACCGCATTCCGGAAAAGCCGCTGACCCAAGCGCAGATATTGATTTTGCAAGTGCCGTATCCCGATGCGCTGGTGGTGGTTGAAGCATCAGAAGCACGGCGAAAAATCATGCATGCCGAGGCAGACTATTCACGTTTGCTGGTCAAACTTTACGAAGACATCGTGCATTTTGACGAGATCACCATCTCGCATCGTTATCCGACGCGGATCAACGGGCATTATGTGATTGATCCTTCGCCGATTCCGCGCTGGGATGTGCCTAAATTACATCAGTCCAAAGCCCTGGTTTTGCTAGGTGCGGGACGTGAAAAGAAGATTTACGCCGTGCCGCCTTACACGCTGGCTGAACCGCTTGTTTTTGATGATATCGCATTTCGTGTGGAAGATTTCCGTGATGCGACGGGTGTGCGTCATGCCTGCCGATGCTGCGGTTCAACGGTGAGTTTTCTGGATGAGTTCAGCAATGATCAAGGAATGGTGGCATATCAATGCTCGGATTCCGCCTATTGCGAAGAACAGCAACAAACTGGGAGTGCAGCATGAGTCGCAAAATACTCGAAGTACGCGGACTGTCGCGTATCCACGGCAAGGGCTGTCCGCTCTGCACACTACATACCGGCCCTGAATTTGATACCAATATCTGCCCTTTTTGCGGCAGTGTGGTCGCCGCTCATGATATTAATTTCGATCTGTATCGGGGCGAAATTCTGGGCATCATCGGCGAGTCCGGCAGCGGTAAATCAAGTACGGTCAAAATGCTGTATTTCGACGATGCGCCGACTTCCGGACAAGCAACTTTCTTCGATGGTGCAGAACAGCACGATTTGTTCAGCCTTAACGCGGCCCAGCAACGCAGTATGCGCAACAAACGTTTTGGCATGGTCTATCAGAACCCGCATCTGGGCCTGAATTTTCAGATTTCGGCAGGCGGCAATATCGCGGAACGCCTGTTGATGAGTGATTTGAAGCATTACGCTGAGATTCGCCGCAGGGCAGGTGAATTACTCTCGCGCACGGAAGTATCACTGGCGCGTATAGATCAAAATCCAAAAACATTCTCAGGCGGGATGCAACAGCGCGTACAAATTGCCAAGGCTCTGGCTACCAGGCCGCCGCTGCTGTTCCTGGATGAAGTGACCACGGGCCTTGATCTGTCTGTACAAGCTGCCATTCTCGATCTGATTCTGGAGATTCAAAATGAACTCGATACCGCGATGATCGTGGTAACCCATGATCTGGGCGTAATCAGGTTGCTGGCAGGACGCACGCTGGTGATGAAACACGGCCGTGTAATCGAGTCCGGTCTGACCGATCAAATTCTCGAAGATCCTCAGCACGCGTATACCCAGCGGCTGGTAGCTTCCGCACTGTGAGATGACTATGACACAAGCAATTTTAACCATTGAAGACTACGCCAAGACGTTTCATTTACATGAACGAAACAAAGATATTCCGTCTGCATCGGGTGTTAATTTGAGCGTTTATCCGGGACGTTTAACTGCCCTGATCGGACCTACAGGTGCCGGTAAGTCTTCAGTTTTGAAGGGGATTTACCGCACTTACCTGCCAAGCAGCGGACGTATTCTGTATCGTAGCAAAGTTGGCAATATCATTGATCTGGCAAAAGCGGGTGAACATCAGATACTCGAATTGCGTAAACAGGAAATCGGTTTCGTGACGCAGTTTTTGTATTGTCTGCCGCGCAAATCAGCCATTGATGTGGTGGCTGAACCGTTGTTTGCACGCGGGGTGGACAGCCATGAGGCACGCGGCCGTGCTGAGAAATTATTAGCGCAACTGGCGGTGCCAAGTCATTTGTGGAATGTTCCACCGGCGACCTTTTCGGGTGGCGAGAAGCAGCGTGTGAATCTGGCGCGCGGCTTGATTGCACAGCCTAGATTGTTGTTGCTGGATGAACCTACGGCCAGTCTTGATCCAGCGACAACTGAGCGAGTAGTTGAGCATATTCAATCACTTAAAGAAACTGGCATCGCCATGCTGGCCATCTTTCATCACCCTGACCTGGTACGTCGCCTGGCCGATGAGGTCGTGGAACTTTCTCCCCCAATCGCAGTAACTGAACTTAGCAAGGATTAGCATGAAAAATCAATTCTATCTTACCGGCGCACAGGTGGTGCTGGAAAATGAAACCCTGAAAAGCGCTGCGGTTCTGATTGAAAACGGCGTGATCGTTGCAATTGACCCGGCAAGCAACAATGGCGCGACGGAGATCGATTTGACCGGGCATATCCTGATGCCGGGCATGATTGATCTGCATTGCGATGCGCTGGAAAAGGAAGCGGAGCCCCGTCCCGGCGTGCATTTCCCCTTCGATTTTGCCTGCGCTCAGGCGGATAAACGCAATACGGCTGCGGGTATTACCACCATTTATCATGCTCTGTCCTTTGCTAATGCTGAACTGGGCGTGCGTAATAACCAGACCGCGGCGGCGTTGGCGCGTGCGGTGCACGCTTGGCAGGAACACGCATTGGTGGATAACCGGGTGCATGCGCGTTATGAGATTACCGATCCGACTGCACCTGCCGTGCTGCACGAGCTACTGGAAAATAACGAGATACACCTGATGTCCTTTATGGATCACACGCCAGGGCAGGGTCAATTTAAAGATACCGATGCTTATCGTAACTACCTTGCGCGTACCTACAAGAAATCATCCGCTGAAATAGATGCGTTACTGGCAGAAAAGTTGGCACAAGGGGATGGCTCTTTTGCGCGCATGCAGGAACTGGCAAAAGTAGCGCGTCAAAAAGGTATTCCATTAGCGAGTCACGATGATGATCGCCCTGAAAAAATCAGCATTGTGACTGACTTAGGGGTGAGAATTTCCGAGTTTCCGATAAACCTTGAGACCGCACAGGCAGCACGTGCCGCTGGCTTGGCAACATTGTTCGGTGCGCCGAATATATTGCGGGGCAAGTCACAATCAGGCTCGATGCGTGCGCTGGATGCCATCATCGAAGGAGTGGCAGATTGCCTGTGCGGCGACTATTCTCCTGCAGCATTATTGCCTGCAATCATGCAGTTACCTGAGTTGGCCGGTATTACGCTGCATCAAGCTGTCGCGCTGGTGAGTGCAAATCCTGCGCGTGCAGCCGGTCTGAATGACCGCGGCACCATCGCTGTGGGCAAACGTGCCGATTTGATTGCGGTGCGTAATTTGGGCGGATTGCCTCAGGCGGCGCGCGTATGGTCAGAGGGAATTGCCGTGATGACACTGGCTTTCGATCATGGTGCCTGAGATGAGCGGTGTTTTACTCTATGTGATTGGCCCGTCCGGCAGCGGTAAGGACAGTTTGATGCTGCATGCTCGGCATGCGCTGGAACAGGATTCCAGTGTTGTATTCGCGCATCGTTACATTACTCGCCCGCACGATGCCGGCGGTGAAAATCATGTGGCGTTAAGTGAAGCAGAATTTGATTCCAGAATGGCACGTAAATTGTTCCCCTTGCACTGGCACAGTCATGGAATGCGGTATGGTATCGGCTGCGAAATAAATCAGTGGCTGGCAAAAGGACTGGTCGTGATTGTGAATGGCTCGCGGGCTTATCTTCAACAGGCATCAAAAAATTATCCAGAACTGATTCCGCTATTGATAGAAGTTTCGGCTGATGTATTACGTGGCAGATTACAGTCGCGCGGACGTGAAACTGATAGTGAGATTGAAGCTAGGCTGATGCGGGCAGAGGAGTTCACAGCCTTGCAGCATCCGAGATTGCTACGATTTCATAATGACGCACCACTCGATGAAACAGGCCCCGCGTTCGTCGAATTGATCCGCTCTAAAACACGAGTAATGCAATGCAGCTGACTTTTCTGGGTACGGGTGCTGCGGGTGGCGTGCCGCTGTGGGGGTGTGACTGTCTGATTTGCCGCCGCGCCCGGATTGATGTCAGCGCTATACGACGTCCGAATTGCGCGCTGATTGAGGCTGGTGGTGTGAAATTACTGCTGGACGCAGGTGTAATGGACGTATGTGAGCGTTTCACGTCTGGCAGTTTATCCGCCATTTTGATTACTCATTTTCACCCGGATCATGTGCAAGGCTTATTTCACTGGCGTTGGGGCGTAGGTGAACTGAATGTGTTCGCGCCGCACGACGCGGAAGGATGCGCGGATCTTTACAAGTATCCCGGCCCGTTGAAATTTAAGCACCTGTCTAAATTTGAATCGTTTGAGGTGGGCGGGGTACGCATTACGCCAGTGCCACTCGTGCATTCCAAACCGACGCTGGGTTACTGTATCGAACATAATGGTGCTCGATTGGCGTATCTGACGGATAGTCGTGAAATTCCGCCCGCTACCGCAGAATTTTTGACCCAATGGCAACCTCATACGATCTGCCTTGATTGCACTTATCCGCCCGGCGTAGAGGGAAAACGGAATCATTTTGATTTTCCGGAAGTACTGGAATTTAGTAAAAATTATCCGGATAGCGATATTGTGCTGATGCATATCAGTCACAGTCTTGACGTCTGGTTATTGAATCATCCTTTAGCACTGACAGGCAGGCTGTCGCTGGCACGCGATGGCAATAGACTGGACATTCCGGAAAAATCATGTCGCCGCTGATGGCCGTAGGGGCGTCCGTTTTACTACATGTTTCCTGGAATATTTTGACCAGGCGGACACCTGGTGAGGCAAATTTTCTATGGTGGATAGTGGGGCTGTATGTGCTGATATTCGCGCCATTCAGTTTGCCGGATTACCTGCGTGCCGCAGCACAGGCACCAGAGCTGTATCTCTGTGCCGCCATCAGCGGAACAAGCAATGGTCTGTATTTTTTAGCGCTTCGGCGCGCCTACACATTGGCACCCGCCAGCGCAGTCTATCCAATGGTGCGTAGTTCTCCGTTGTTGATTGCGATTGTTGAAGTGCTGTTCTTCGGCCACAGCTTCCCGTTGTTGTCCTGGTTCGCCATCCTTTTGGCTTTGTCTGGTCTCTGGATGATTGCAAGTAGCGCGCAGGATGGTGTAACACGACTCAGTCGCGCATGGCCTTACGCTTTGTTTGCCGCCTTGATGACGGTTATTTATAGTTTGAGCGACAAGCTGGCGGCGGTAAATGTCCCTGATCTCAGAACCGCACTGGGCTACGTTTGCGTAAATTTTGCGATCAGTTGGATTTTTCTGTTGGTAGAGCAAAAGTGGCGTACAGCTCGCTGGATACCCGCAGCGACACCGCCGGTTTACGCGCTGTTCATAGGAACATCAGGTGTTGGTACCGCTTATGCGCTTGTTATCTATGCGATGCGTGCGCTGCCCGCTGCCTATGCGGTAACACTGACCAATGCTGGGATTGTGTTGACGGTATTGCTCGGCATCGTTTGGCTAAAAGAGCATGAAGGTTGGCGACAACGTATTATTGGTTCAAGTTTGGTTGTCATCAGCGTCATCGTCGTGAGCACAATGGCTGATTGATTCAGCCTTATGAAAACTGGTAGGCAGGTTCAGTGAGTTATGACAATTAAACCAAGCGATTTAGACTAAAATCAACAACCGCTTCACGTCCCAGAGCTGACCGTCATAGTCACTTTTGCTATGACCGCTGTGTCTCGATTCCTGCCCGTCGCGAGTATCCGGTTCCTGGCAGAATGGTAAAAATGGGGTCGGATTCGATTCATTTTAATGCAGTTGGCGGCGCATCAGACCTCACTGCGCTACAAATCTTTGATGCTTACCCGGGTAAGTCAATGTGATACCATGAGCGCGTTTATACGGGAAAATTAATTCGGGAGGCATTTATGATTGTAACGGTGTCTGAAAAAGGTCAACTGGTCATCCCGGCAGAGATACGCAGGCTGCTGGGAATTACCCCCGGCACAAGGTTGAATGTTTTGCCCGATGCAGGGGGTTTCAGGGCGTTGGTGGATGATGCCAGGAAAACCAAAAGCGCAGCCGATTGTGTTGGTATTGCGGGATACACGGGGCCTGCGATTTCTGTGGAACAAATGGACGTAGCCCAATACGCGACCAAGCCGTGATTGCGCTGGATACCAATATTCTGGCAAAGTTGGTAACGAATGACGATCCGCTGCAAGCACGTCAGGCGGCCTCGCTCATTGACAAGGGACATGCCTTGTTTGTGCCGCTTACGGTGACTCTGGAGCTTGAATGGGTGTTGCGCGGTGCTTACTCGCTGGATCAGCTCGCCATCGTAAGATCATTCGAAGCGCTGCTGTCGGTGCGAAATATAAGTTTTGAAAGGCAGTCCGATATTCAACAAGCGCTTCAATACTATCAGTCCGGCTTTGATTTCGCTGATGCGCTGCACCATGTCGGCACGACGGGCTGTAAAGCGTTTGCGACATTCGACCAGAAGTTTAAAAAGCGGGCTGCCAAGGCAAAATTGAATCCGCCGGTAATTGCGCCAGACGAAATATAAATAAGCAATGCTGGTGATTCCGCTGCTGTACTTCCTGTGGAAACGCGGAGAAACCCGGATTGCTGCGTAGTCATCATTTGGCATCCCCGCAGGTTCAGGCTTAAAATCTGAACCACTGCCAAAATGTTGCGGGGGCGTCATGCAGAATTTTCACCGGCTGGTTACGGATATTCAGAACAATTGCGATATCACCGATGCGCGTCATGCGCGCAACATGACGATGTGCATTTATCTGCTGGAAATGCGTCAGTATTACCGGTGGGAACACGATATCCCGTATTCGCAGAGTCCGCCCAAAAGTGATCTGGGTAGCTGGCTGGTCAAACGCGAGCAGCATTGGGATGCCGTCGAAGACTCGCCTTATGCCGCGCTGCATATCGGCGATGAAGAGAAAGATCCTTTCGCTATCGATGACATCAATGATGCGCTGATACCGCAAGGCTATGTCTACAGCGCAGGCTACGGGCGCTTCCATAAGCCGCATTTCTTCCTCGGGCAGTTGCTGAAGAAGGAGCAGCGCGACGGCTACACCATCCTGGTTTCCGGCTGCGAATATGCGCGCGACATGATTGCGCCGCCCGCAGCGTTGCAGAAACGCACCATCTATTTGCGGCGTGAAGCGGTCAAGCGGATGATCTGGGAGAAATACGAGGAATGGCGCTGGAGTCGCCGCGACAAGCTGCCGTCCAATGCTTTTTCCAGTTACGACTTCGAGCACAGTCCGGATGCGGCGCTGGAGATCATGACGGATAGGGAGAGCGAAGCCATGATATTGCATGAGTTGGGTGAAGGGCTGGCGGGGGAATTACTTGGTGATGCATGGGAGCGCATGCTGTCCGAGAACACTTCGCGGCGTGTGGATATCATGGCGCGTGCGGTGCGCGATCATCTGGCTGATTGCCTGTCGACCCTGCCGAAACTGATCGACAATCAGGCCATCAGCTCACTACATTTTTATTTCATCAACCTGGACGGCATGCGCCGTGTGCTGTTTCCGCTGATACTGTCGGCGCAGCGTGACTGGCTGGACACGGGACGTCTCGACCCGCTGAAGCGAGCCGCACAGCAGGGTAAAACGCACTGGCTCAAGATGGCGCAAGCCATGCTGGCCGTTTACCGGCAGGAAGGCGTGGCCGCGCTGGAAAAACAGCTGACTGAAGAAGGGCTGGCGTTATAGCCCTGCTTAGCTTTCTTCCGGCCTGTGAAAATCGATGACGTTGGTTTTTTGCGGCTGATCCGTGTAATACGGTCTTTCGTTCCTGCTCATGCCAAGCAATTCTGCCAGTTCCGCCTCACGCTCGGAGATCACGCCAAAACATTCGCGTATGTCCTGTATCGTGCTGTCTGACAGCGGATGGGGCATGCCGGGCTTGGTCGTGGTGTCTTTGACGACATTAGCCAGTATCTTGCGCATCGCGCGCAGAATCCGCTGTTCCTTGGATAAATTTTCAGTGTTCTCAGTGTTCATGGTTGCCTTGATTGTGGAGTTGCATTGTGTAGACGGCTAATTATATACCCGACTATTAAGCTCGGGAACTATTACTTTCCGGAAAAATGCGTTTTTGATGACTTCTCAAACTGTATTAGTTGGTACTGATTGAATTATTGCCTTTTTTGATATGGATCAAATTGAAATTTATCCTCTTTAATAAAATGGTCACGTTGCGTGTGCAGTGCAACATTTTCTAATTATATACAGGGGTAAGATATGAAACAAATCAAATTGTTAACTGCGATTTCCTGTGCGATGCTGCTCGCATCGAGCGCATATGCCAGCGAAGGCGACATGCTGGTGCGGGTGCGCGCAGTGCATTTGAACTGGAATAATAGTTCGACTATAGCAGGACTCGCTGCACAAAATAAAACAATACCCGAAGTGGATTTGAGTTATTTCTTCACCAACAACATCGCTGCGGAATTGATTCTTACCTACCCGCAGAAGGTAACCATCAATCCGGGTATCGGTTCGGTAAAGGCGCTGCCGCCGACCCTGACAGTTCAATATCATTTCTCACCGGACAGCCCATCCTTCAGGCCCTATGTCGGAGCGGGTATTAACTATACGAATTTCTCCGGCTATTCTCTTGTCGGCGGTACCCTTACCGGTTCCAGCAGCAGCTGGGGTGGAGCGCTTCAGGCTGGTTTTGACATCCCGCTTACTTCAAGCATGTCTTTCAACGTTGACATCAAGAAGGTTTACATGAAAACCGATGTGTCGGCAGTCGGAGGCGCTTATGTCGGTACGCTGAAGCTGGATCCGCTGCTGATCGGCGTCGGTCTGGGCTGGAAATTTTAAAAGCCGGTTAGTTTTATTCAGAATTAACAAGGATCGTGCTTGGCGAACGCTCGTTTGGGTAACCAGACGAGCGTTCTAACTTACCAGGGAAGCGGATTGTGGGAAATAGCCACCCGTACGATATAGGCAAAGGCGACCTGGGCTGCCAGCCAGGCAGACCATCGTAAGGTTTTGGGGTATCGCGGGTGCAATGCGATAAAACCCAGCACGATATACACCAGCAATCCGGCGACCTTGGCGGTTAGCCAGGCATCTACGAAAGGATACTGGTGCAGGGTGTAAGCCAGCATCAGCGCTACGCTGAGCAGCAGCGTGTCGACGACATGCGGTGCGATGCCGACCCAGCGTTTTTGCATGATGGCAGAACCAGTCAGACTCCACATGCCGCGCAGCACGAACAGGCTGTACGTGCTGATCACGAGGAAAATATGCAGCGATCTGAGCAGATAAAAACGCGTCATGTTAAGAAATACCATTCAGTCATGTCAAAATAGAACACGTGCAGTTGGACGGAATACAGAAGCTGCGTGGCATAATGCGCGGCCCATGACGGCCGGTTTACACATGAAACTGCCCGTCTGCTCCAGAATTTCATTTGACACGGAACCCCCGATGAATACCCAATACCCTGCAAAGAGCTGTGAAATCACCCGCCTTGTCACGCATGCAAAACTGGTCGCCGCAACTCTCGCCGGTACCAAAACGCAGCAGCGCCGGGATGGTCTGTATGCGTACCCGGATGAAACCTTCGAACTGGAAGGCATTACTTTTGTCGTGACCTCCGTTGAGCGCCAGCGCTTAGGCGATATGACCGATGCCGATGCCAGGGCGGAAGGTTACCCCAATCTGGCCGTATATAAACAAATCATTTTAAGCATGCATGCGAATATGACATGGAATATCGAGGACCTGGTCTGGGTGCACAACTTCAGCCGTAAGGTCGGTTAAGCGCATCAGCATAAACGCTTCAAAACGCCCGGATAGTATCCGGGTTTTTTTTCTTCAAATTTAATTTGCATGAAAATTTTATATCAATTTTTAAAAATGTACTTGACATGCATCTATGCTTTGAAATAAAGTCTCCCTGCGGCAAAATGTCGCAGGGAGATTATATGCCATTGAGCTCATTGGCATATTTTTTACCTATAAAGATATAAATAAAATAAACCAAAGTCAGGGGGAACATGATGTTGATTAAAGCCGCAGTGCGAATGTTGATATTTTTTATCGCATTTTTTCCTGCTCTGAGCTGGGCGGAAAAGCGCGAATTCTCGATGACCATCGATGAAGTCACGATCGAGGTGGCGCCAGGATTTATCAACAAGGTATTCGCCTTCAACGGTCAGGTACCTGGCCCGCTGATCCATGTCAGGGAAGGCGACGATGTCACTGTGCATGTCACCAACAATACCACCTTGCCGCACACCATGCACTGGCACGGCATCAACCAGATCGGCAGCTGGAAGAACGACGGCGTGCCTGATGTCACCCAGGAAGCCATCAAGCCGGGCGAATCTTTTACTTACCAGTTCAACGCGGATCGCCCGGGTACATTGTGGTATCACTGCCACGTCAATGTCTGGGAGCATGTGGCGACGCGCGGCATGTGGGGGCCGCTGATCGTCGATCCGAAGAATCCGAGTGCACTTGAGAAAAAGGTAACCAAGGATGTCATCATGATGATGAGCACCTGGGAGTCGACTTACGCGAACAGTTACGGCAAGGGCGGCGCGCCTCAGGATGTGTCTGACTATTTCTCGGTCAATGCGAAATCCTTTCCGTTTACTCAGCCGGTCAGGGTCAAAAAGGGTGATGTGGTGCGCTTTCGCATGATAGGCGCAGGCGATGAGTTTCACCAGATGCACCTGCATGGGCACGATCAGCTGATCGCCTTCAGGGACGGTTATCCTGTGCCCATGCCCTACGATATAGATACGGTTCCGGTAGGCCCCGGTCAGCGGTACGATTCCATCGTGGAAATGAACAACCCAGGACGTTGGGTATTTCACGATCATGTCGACAAACACATGTCGAATAACGGTGCCATGCTGGGTGGACCGCTGACGGTGATCGAATATGACGGCATCCCGATGGAAGCCTGGTACGCATGGAAGGGTAAGGTCTATGACCCTAACTTCTTCTATAGCGAATCGATGAAACAGGGTTACGGGCTGTTCAACAATCCCATCTTCATGGGGCGTCCCGTTGAAAATGCAAGAAGGCGGAGATAGACATGAAAGAACTTGTACTCGCAGCGCTGCTTGGCCTGTCTACCGCAGCGTATGCGGATGGCGGAATGCTGCAAAAAAACTGCGTGACCTGCCACAACATCAGCGGCCCGGCATCGACCACTGTGAAAGCGATGTGGGACAAAAAAGGACCTGATCTGTTCTATGCAGGCAACAAGTACCGGCAAGCGTGGCTGGTGTCCTGGCTGCAAAAACCGCAGCGCATTCGCCCTGCCGGCATGTTTTACGGCGATCACATCAAGCCAGGCGCCAAGGGCGATGAGATTGATGTGACGACGCTCAAGGATCACGTTGCGCTCTCCAAGGAAGACGCCACGGAAGCGGCTAATGAGTTGATGAAGTTAAAGCCGCATGATGATCTGATTGCAAAGGAAAAAATAGAACCCGGCACGATCACCAAGCAGATGGGTGAGATGGTGTTCGACAAGTTCTGGGGTTGTATGGCCTGTCACCTGATTGAGCCCGAATATGGCGGCTTTTCGGGACCCGAGATGTATACCGCAGCCCAGCGTTTGCAGCCGGAATATATGGCGAGTTTCATCCGCAATCCGCAAGCATGGCAACCGAAAACCTGGATGCCGAACAAGGGGGTATCGGAGGGGAATCTACAAAAGATGGTGCACTATTTACAGGCGTTAAGCGCGGAGTCTGCAAATGCTAAATAAATTACTGATTACGATGTTGCTGGCGAGTGTCTCTATACAAGCGCAGGCCAAAGAGACCGCAGCCGACAACTATAAGACCTACTGTGTGCAGTGTCATGGTATGGAAGGCAACGGCAAGGGCATCAATGTCCGCGACATGTCGGTGACGCCGCGCGATCACACCGATGCCAAGGCCATGTCTGGGCGTTCCGATGACCTGTTGTTCAAGGCCATCAAGGAGGGCGGCGATTCAATCAGCAAATCGGTGTTGATGCCGCCATGGGGCGCGACGCTCAGCGACGAGGAAATCAGGGACATGATTGTTCATCTGCGCGAGTTGTGCAAATGCAAATTCGGAACCTGATGAACTGGATGTAACAAGGGAGTAGCAGGGAAGAGTGGGGCAGCAGGGGGAGGAAAATAATAAGCGGGAGACGTAGCAGCAGTAGCAGCAGTAGCAGTAGCAGCAGAAGGGGGAGAAGTAGTGGTAAATTTTAATCAACGTTAGGGGAAATAATAATGACTCATACATTCAAAAAAACGACGATCGCACTGATGAGCGTCGCAGCGCTTTTTTCCGCACAACAGGTTTTTGCCAAAACCGTGGCAGTCACCATGACGGCGCAGGAAGTCGATGTTCAGACCAACGGCAAGATGGTGGGCGGGTCTGACACCATGGCGGCCTGGACGTTTGATGGCAGCATCCCGGGCAAGCCGGTTCGTGTTGAAGAAGGCGATACCGTGGATTTCACGCTGGTCAATCCGGCAACCAACAAGAATTCGCATGCAATCGATTTTCATGCGGCCCAGGTCAGCGTGCTGGATGAATTCGCACCGGTCAAGCCCGGCGAGAGCAAGCACTTCAAGTTTGAGGCCAAGGTGCCCGGCGTCTTCATGTATCACTGCGGCGCGGGTCCGATGGTGCAGCATATTGCACGCGGTATGTATGGCGTGATCATCGTCGATCCCAAGGGCGGCTACAGCAAGGCCTATCCTAAGCCTGACCGTGAATATGTGTTGATTCAGCAACAATATTTCCCCGATGTCGAGAACTACGGTGCGATGCTGAATGACGCGAATGCCTGGAAGGGTTCCTTGATCAACGGCAAGGTGCTGCATTACGATCCGGTACATGACCCCAAGGGCGATCATGACGTGCTGGAAGCCAAGCCGGGCGAACGCGTACGTATCTTCTTCGTGAACGCCAACGTCAATCTTCCTGTTGCCTTGCATCCTATCGCCAGCATCTGGGATCGCGTGTACATCAACGGTAATCCGAAAAACACGCTGTACGGCGTTCAGACGTATAACGTAGCGGTCGCCGAAGCGGTTACCGTTGATCTGGTCACACCGGTTAACGATAAAGCTGCAACCGGCATTGCGATCGTCGACCATTCGATGAACGCGGCATTGCGCGGCGCCATTACGGTGCTGGTCAGCAAAAAAGACGCCGATCCGAAAAAGGGTCACGGCGAACTGATCCTTAAATAAGGTTGGTGCTGTAGTACTTTGAGGGAGGCTTACGCCTCCCTTTTTTTCGAGCAATACAGATAAAAACATCTGAAAATCAAATGAATATTAAAATGGGAAAAACGATGATACATAAAGCTTTGGTAGGGATATCCATGATTTTTCTGGCGTTGGCTGCTCTGCCTGCCGCTGCCGACATGGACATGACTATGGGCATGCATATGGACAGCCATGCGCAAAGCCATGCGCAAGCCCATGAAGGGAAAGGCAAGATCAATAGCGTCGACGCGCAGGCGGGCAAGATCAACCTGACGCACGAACCGATCGCGAGTCTGGACTGGCCCGAGATGACCATGGATTTTACGGTTCAGGACAAGGCGTCGTTGAGCAGTCTTAAAACAGGACAGAAGGTCGTTTTTAAACTCATCGAGACTCGCCCCGGCAAGTATGTGATCAGTGAAATCAAGGCGATCGGCAAATAGGGATCAACCGCCTTGAGGAATGCACCATCTTTGGCGCATCCGGTTTGTGGTATGGCTTGGCATACCGCATTGATTACAGGACAAATGGAAGTTCGCGTTGTAGTTTAATATGTACATATTCGGAGTCATATTATGGATGCAATGACCTATACCAGCGTCCGCGCAAATCTCGGCAGCACCTTGGGCCGGGTTTGCAACGAGCACGAAGCATTTGATTCTTACCCGTAATGGTGAACAGTCTGTGGTGATGCTCTCGCTTGAAAACTTCAGCGCACTGGAAAAACGGCCTATCTGTTGCCGTTAGACGCTTGCCATGCGCGCGATATCGATGCAGAATATTAGCTTAGGGAATATGGGTTCGATAGTCCAGTGCCCGAATTTATTGTTTCTGGGCTACATTCCTGCCTCGATGATTGCGCCACCCAGACAAATTTCGCCCTCGTAGAGCACAACCGATTGTCCCGGTGTGACGGCCCATTGCGGCTGATCGAAGGCGACTGAGCATTGCTCGCCGGCAAGGTGGGTGATGCGGCAGGACGCATCCGCCTGACGGTAACGGGTCTTGGCGGCGTATGGGTGCTCGATGAGCGGTGCGCTACCGCTGATCCAGTGGGCATCGAGCGCGGTAAGCGTCGAGCTTAGCAGCGCCGGATGGTCGTGGCCTTGAACCACGATCAGACGATTTTTCTCCATATCCTTACCAGCGACAAACCACGGCTCACCGCTGGAATCCCGGTCGCCGCCTATCCCCAGACCCTGACGCTGGCCCAGCGTATAAAAAGACAGCCCGATGTGTTTCCCGACCAGTTTGCCTTCCGGCGTGCGCATCTCGCCGGGCTGGGTGGGCAGATAGCCGCTCAAAAATTCGCGGAACGGTCGCTCGCCGATAAAGCAGATGCCGGTGCTGTCCTTCTTGGCAAAGTTGTGCAGGCCATGCTGTTCGGCAATTTTGCGCACATCCGATTTGAGCAGTTCGCCCAAAGGGAACATCGCACGACTCAATTGCGCCTGATTCAGCCGATGCAGAAAATAGCTCTGATCCTTGCTGGCATCGGCGGCCTTGAGCAGCTGAAACAGCCCGTTAACGCAGCGAACTTTGGCATAGTGGCCGGTGGCGATGGTGTCTGCGCCCAGTTGCACGGCATGATCGAGAAAGGCCTTGAACTTGATTTCGGCGTTGCACAGGATGTCGGGATTGGGCGTGCGGCCGCACCTATATTCGCGCAGAAATGCACTGAACACGCGGTCCTTGTATTCGCGGGCGAAATTCACCGCTTCGATGGGGATGCCGATGGTGTCTGCGACCGATACCGCATCGATCAGATCCTGGCGCGATGAGCAGTATTCGCTGTCGTCATCGTCTTCCCAGTTCTTCATGAACAGGCCGATCACGTCGTAACCCTGTTCCTTGAGCAACAGTGCGGTGACGGAGGAATCCACGCCGCCTGACATGCCGACCACAACCCTTTGTTTAGACATGTTGAAATTCACCGCATCGGGATGAAGCGCAAGGAGCCGCGCAGCGAATGACGAGGCATATCAGATTGATAGACGAGGAATGAGCGAGCACGTGACGCAGGGAGCGGAAGGGTCGATGCCTAAGCATCGGGGCACCCCCGGCCGGCCCCTTGCGGGTAGCTTCGCCCGAGGAGTAATTTTTAGTCATAGTGCACCAGGATGTCGAGCGGATAGCGTTTGCCTGCCAGATAGTCTTCGCAACAGCGCAATACCAGCGGGCTGCGGTGCAAGTGCTGGCTTGCGCGCACCTCGTCTAGCGTCATCCAGACAGCGCGAACGATACCCTGATCCAGTTCGCGTTCAGGGTAGTGTGCGGTGATATCGCCGCAAAAGGCAAAACGCAGATAAGTGGTGTCGGATGTTCTGGTGTGCCAGCGGTAGATGCCGATCAGATGTTGGGGTGCAAAGTCATAGGCGGATTCTTCCAGCGCTTCGCGCGTGGTCGCTTCAGTCAGCGTTTCGCACGCTTCCCAGTGCCCGGCAGGCTGGTTAAAACGCAGTCCTTGCGAAGTTTCTTCTTCGACCAGCAGGAAACGGTTTTCACGTTCGATGACGGCGGCGACAGTGACGTTGGGTTTCCAGATCATGGGAGAATTATAAATGAAAAAAGGCAGGGTTTCCCCTGCCTTTATTAACGACTGCCGGAATTACTTGGCAGCTGGTGCTTCTGCTGGTGCAGCAGCTTTAGCTTTTGCAGCCTTTTTGTGCTTCTTGTGGTGTTTTACTGCTTTTTTCTCTTCTTTTACTTCTGTGGCCTTGGACTCTTTCTTTTCTTCAGCTTTAGAGCCTTCCTTGGCGGCAGGTGCCGCAGTCATGGCGGCAGCCTTGGCAGGAGCCGCATCAGCTGCAACAGCGGTGAAGGAAACAGCGGCGAAAATACCAGCGATCAGTACGGATAACAGTTTGCTCATTGTAAACTCCAGTTTTAGTCAGTTGATGATACAGGGCATATTTGCCGACACGTCGGTGTCGCTGCATACAACGTACTGTTCATCTGGTCGGTTGACAACAAAAAAAACATAATACCTGGTGCCGGGGATCGGTCACACAGGTGCGACCCCGGCATCCGCTGCATCGGATGCCCTTCGATTCCCCCGGCGAAGCACGCAGGCGCTTCGCTTACCCCGGACGAAAAAAAGACTGCCTGAGCAGTCTTTTTAATTTGGTGCCGGGGGGGGGATCGGTCACACAGGTGCGACCCCGGCATCCGCTGCATCGGATGCCCTTCGATTCCCCCGGCGAAGCGCGCAGGCGCTTCGCTTACCCCGGACGAAAAAAAGACTGCCTGAGCAGTCTTTTTAATTTGGTGCCGGGGGGGGGAATCGAACCCCCACGCCCTTTCAGGCACCGGATTTTGAGTCCGGCACGTCTACCAGTTCCATCACCCCGGCAAGGAGGGGCGCATTATCCATGAAACAGTTGCTCATATCAACTACAATCGCGGCTTTGCGAATAATGACTGCTCGTTGATGCGTACTGAAGAATTTGATTTTGAATTGCCCGAAAAACTGATCGCCCAGCATCCGCCCGACGTGCGCGGCGCAAGCCGCTTGTTGTGCGTGCAGGGCGACGCGCTGGAAGACAGAGGATTTGCCGATTTGCCGGACAAGGTAAGGACGGGTGATGTGCTGGTGTTTAATGACACGCGGGTGATCAAGGCGCGTTTATTCGGCATCAAGCGCAGCGGCGGCAAGATCGAAGTGCTGATCGAACGTGTGCTGAACGAGCATGAAGTGCTGGCCCAGGTGCGCGCCAGCAAGTCGCCGGTCGCGGGCAGTTATCTTTTGCTGGCAGGCGAATTAAGCGTCGAAGCGCTGGGACGCCGCGGCGAGTTCTTTCATCTGCGTTTCTGTTCAGATGAAAACGTGCTGGATTTGCTGGAGCGCTTTGGCCGCCTGCCGCTGCCGCCTTATATTACACATGACGCCGAAGCGGAAGATGAGGCGCGCTATCAGACGGTATATGCCAGAACCTCGGGTGCAGTGGCAGCGCCGACGGCAGGGCTGCATTTTGATGATGCAATGTTGGAAACCTTGACGGAGAAAGGCGTGAAGCTCGCCTACGTGACGTTGCATGTGGGGGCGGGCACGTTTCAGCCGGTGCGTGCAGAGCACGTACACGAGCATGTGATGCACAGTGAATGCTATGAAATCCCGCAGGCGACCGTGGATGCCATTGAGGCAACCCGTGCGGCGGGCGGGCGGGTGATCGCGGTGGGCACGACCAGTCTGCGTGCGCTGGAGAGTGCGACATCGCTTGAAAAGAGGTTGCAGGCCGGCACAGGCGAGACGCGCATCTTTATCACGCCGGGTTATCAATTTCGTGTGGTGGATGTGTTACTGACCAATTTTCATCTGCCACGATCCACGCTGCTGATGCTGGTATCCGCATTCGGCGGTATGGATGAGATGCGCGCGGCGTACCGCCATGCGGTGAAAAAGGAATACCGATTTTTCAGTTATGGCGATGCGATGCTGATTGAAAAAAAGCCGTGAGTGGTGAGTAGGAAGTAAAACCCCATACTGTGCGCACTTACCACTTACCACCCTCAGATTTATTGAAAGAAACAGAGCACTCAAGAAAGAAATCATGCAATTTACTTTATACAAGACATCAGGCATGGCGCGGCGCGGGCAGTTGACGCTTGCGCACGGGAAGGTCGAGACGCCGGCTTTCATGCCGGTCGGCACCTATGGTACGGTCAAAGCGATGAGCCCGCTCGAATTGCGCGAGATCGGCGCACATATCGTGCTGGGCAATACTTTTCATCTGTGGTTGCGGCCCGGGCTGGAAGTCATCGCGGCGCACGGCGGCCTGCACGGTTTCATGGGTTGGGATGGCCCGATACTGACCGATTCCGGCGGCTTTCAGGTGTTCAGTCTCGGGGCGCTGCGCAAGATCACCGAGGAAGGTGTGACATTTCAGTCGCCGGTGAATGGCGACAAGCTGTTTCTGACGCCGGAGGAATCCATGCGCATCCAGCGCGTGCTCAATTCCGACATCGCGATGATCTTCGATGAATGCACGCCTTATCCTGCCAGCCTGCGCGAGGCGGCGGATTCGATGCTGCTCAGTTTACGCTGGGCGGCGCGTTCCAAGGCTGCACATGAAGGCAATCCCAACGCGCTGTTCGGCATCGTGCAGGGCGGCATGTTCGAGAGCCTGCGCGATGAATCGCTCGCCGAACTGGTCAGAATCGGTTTTGACGGTTATGCCATCGGCGGCTTGTCGGTGGGCGAGCCCAAGGCCGACATGCGGCGCATCCTGGCGCATACGGCGCCGATGTTGCCCGTGAACAAGCCGCGTTATCTGATGGGCGTGGGCACGCCGGAGGATCTGGTGGCGTCCGTTGCGGAAGGCATCGACATGTTCGACTGCGTGATGCCGACCCGCAACGCGCGCAACGGCATGCTGTTCACGCAGAACGGCGACATCAAGATCAAGAATGCGCAATACCGGCTGGATACCCGGCCGCTGGATGAGGAATGCAGCTGTTATACCTGTCAGAACTTCAGCCGCGCCTATCTGCATCATCTGCACAGGCTGAAGGAGATACTCGGTTCCCGTCTCAATACGATACATAATCTGCACTATTACCAGCAGCTGATGGGCGAAATACGCGCAGCGATCGAAGCGGATGATTTTGCGGGATTTGCGGCGCGCTTTGCACAGCGCCGTGCAGGGGTTCTTAACGCACCGGCATGAAGCTGTAACATGCTTCATGCTAGAATGCGCCCCTTTTGACAGATTCATGGAGTGAAACGATGTTTATTAGCAATGCATACGCAGAAGCAGCAGCAGCGACGGGATCGGTACAGGATGGATTCATGCAATATCTGCCGTTGGTCGCGCTGGTCGCCGTGTTTTATTTTCTGATACTGCGCCCGCAACAGAAACGTGCCAAGGATCTTAAATCCATGACAGAAGCGCTGCAACGCGGCGATGAAGTGCTGACCATGGGGGGTGAATTGGGGACGGTTTCCAAGGTTTATGAGCAATATGTCGGTGTGGAGCTGGCGGCGAATCTTGAAGTGATCGTGCAAAAATCCGCGATCCAAAGCGTGCTGCCCAAGGGAACTATCAAGTCCATCAAATAAGCAGCCGCTCAATTAATATGAAATTCGCGCATGCGTTCGTTTGCCTCCTCGCCCTTCGGGAGAGGATTGAGGTGAGGGAAGCTTACATGGCGAATATCAACTTAAGGGTTGCAATCCAGCCCTTATAAATACTGAGGTCGTTATGAACCGTTATCCCCTGTGGAAAAACCTGCTGATTCTGGTCGTCTTGCTGGCCGGTCTGATTTATACCCTGCCGAATTTTTACGGTGAATCGCCTGCGGTGCAGGTGTTGCCGTTGCATGCCAGCCAAAAGGCCGACACCGTATTGCTGGGTCGTGTAGATGCGGCACTTAAGAGTGCGGGCATCAACGCACAAATGATCGATCTGGACGGCAACAGTATCAAGGCGCGTTTCGCGGATACTGATGTGCAGCTCAAGGCCAAAGATGCGCTGAAGGCGGCATTGGGTGAGGATTATGTGGTGGCGCTCAACCTGTTGTCGCGCTCGCCACACTGGCTGACCAGTCTGCATGCGTTGCCGATGTATCTGGGGCTGGATCTGCGCGGCGGGGTACATTTTCTGATGCAGGTGGACATGAAAGCCGCGATAGACAAGGCGCTGGAATCGGCCACGGGTGATATCCGCAGTGCGTTGCGCGAAGAAAATATCGCCTATTCAGGTGTCAGTCGCGAGGGCAATACCTTGCTGGTGAAATTTCGCGATGTGGCTTCCAGAACCCGTGGTGAGGAACAGTTGAAGCAGCGTTTCGCGGACTACGCGTTGATCGAGAAAGAGGAAGGCGGCGAATTTTTGTTGCAGGCTGCCTTGAAGCCCGAGGCGGAACACCGCATACAGGAATCGGCGGTACAGCAGAATCTGCTGACCTTGCGCAACCGGGTGAATGAGCTGGGCGTGGATGGCCCCATCATTCAGCAACAGGGCGCGGATCGCGTGGTGGTGCAATTGCCCGGCGTGCAGGATACCGCGCGTGCCAAGGATATTCTGGGTCGTACCGCGACGCTGGAAGTGCGCATGGTCGATGATGAACATCAGGCGGCAGCTGGGGGCGTAGCGCCGTTCGGTACCGAGATGTTCAAGGATCGCGATGGGCAAATGCTGCTGGTTAAAAAGCAGGTGATCCTGACCGGTGAGCGTATCAACGATGCGCAACCCGGTTTTGATAATCGCACCAATGAAGCCGCTGTACATATCAACCTGGACGGCGTGGGCGCACGCAAATTCAAGGAAGCGACCCGCGAAAATGTCGGCAAGCGCATGGCGATCATCCTGTTCGAAAAAGGCAAGGGTGAAATCGTCACCGCGCCTGTGATACGCGAGGAAATTGGCGGCGGTCGCGTGCAGATCAGCGGCAAGATGAGCACTGACGAGGCGCAGGATACCGCGTTGCTGCTGCGCGCAGGGGCGCTGGCGGCTCCCATGGAAATCATCGAAGAACGCACGGTCGGTCCCAGTCTCGGGGCGGATAACATCGCGCGCGGTTTTAATTCGACCAAGATTGGCTTTATCCTGATTGCCGTTTTCATGGTGGCGTATTACCTGACGTTCGGCGCGATTTCCGTGCTGGCGCTGGGCGTGAACCTGCTGCTGCTGGTGGCGCTGTTGTCCATGTTGCAGGCGACGCTGACGCTGCCGGGTATGGCCGGTATTGCACTGACGCTGGGTATGGCGATTGACTCCAACGTGCTGATCAACGAGCGGATACGCGAAGAGTTGCGCAATGGCATTTCGCCGCAGGCGGCGATTAATGCGGGGTATGAGCATGCCTTTGCCACCATCATAGACTCGAATATTACCAACTTGATCGCCGGTATTGCGCTGTTTCTGTTTGGTTCGGGTCCGATCAAAGGTTTTGCGGTGGTGTTGTGTCTGGGTATTCTGACGTCGATGTTCAGTTCGGTGCTGGTGTCACGCGCAGCGGTGAATCTGTTCTACGGACGTCGCGCCAGACTGAGCAGCGTTCACATCGGCTAATAATTTTCTCGCATCAGGCGAGAGAAAGAGGAAGAAAATGGAGTTTTTCAGAATTAAACACGATATTCCGTTCATGAGTTATGGACGCTATACCACTTCGATTTCGCTGGTGACGTTTTTGTTTGCGGTGTTTTTTCTGGCAACCAGAGGGTTGAATTTCGGCGTGGATTTTACCGGCGGTACGGTGCTGGAAGTGCATTATGCGCAGCCTGCGGATTTGACCCGTGTGCGTGAACAACTGACGGCTTCCAGGCTGCCGGATGCGATGGTGCAGAATTTTGGTTCCAGCCGGGATGTGCTGATTCAGATTCCGCTCAAGGAAAACGTGGCCGGGGCCAAACTGAGCGATCAGGTTTTGACCGCGCTGCACGCGCAGGATGCCAGCGTGGAAATGCGCCGGGTTGAATTCGTCGGCCCTCAGGTGGGGAAGGATCTGGTCAATAACGGCGCGATGGCGCTGCTGCTGGTAAGTCTGGGTATCGTGGGTTATTTGTGGATACGCTTCGAATGGAAGTTCGGCTTGTCCGCGATCATCGCCAACCTGCACGACGTGGTGATCATCCTGGGCTTCTTCGCCTTCTTTCAGTGGGAATTCTCATTGTCGGTACTGGCGGCCGTGCTGGCGGTACTGGGCTATTCGGTGAATGAATCGGTGGTGGTGTTTGACCGTATCCGCGAAAATTTCCGCAAGATGCGCAAGGCTGAAGTGACCGAGATCATCGACAATGCGATTACGCGCACCATGTCGCGTACCATCATCACCCACGGCTGCACGCAGATGATGGTGGGTGCGATGCTGTTTCTGGGCGGTGAGACGCTGCACTATTTCGCCATGGCGCTGACCATCGGCATCATGTTCAGTATCTATTCTTCTGTCTTGGTCGCGAGCCCCATCCTGATGTGGCTGGGCGTGTCGCGCGAGGACTTCATCAAGCCGGAAAAAGTCGAAGCGGAAGAAGTGTTGCCTTAAAGACAGGCGAAGAGGGAAGGGAGAAGGGAAAAGGGTAACTGCGGCTCGGCGGTTTTTCTCTTCCCTCTTCCCTCTTCCCTCTTCCCCTTTTCCCTTTTTGAATGGAGCCGTTGATTTGTTAACTACCCTAATCGATCTTGTTCTGCATCTGGACGTACACCTGATGACGCTGGTGCAGCACTACGGTGTCTGGGTCTATGGCATTCTTTTCCTGATCATTTTCGCCGAAACCGGGCTGGTATTTGCGCCTTTCCTGCCGGGCGATTCGCTGCTGTTTGTGGCAGGCGCGCTGTGCGGTTTGGGCGCATTACAACTGGAATGGCTGATGCCCTGCCTGATGCTGGCGGCGTTCGGCGGCGATAACACCAATTACTGGGTGGGACGTCTGCTCGGCATGAAACTGTTCGAACGTTTTGAGGGGCGTTTGCTCAAACGCGAGTATCTGGATAAGACCCATGATTTCTACGACAAGCATGGCGGCAAGACGATCGTGATCGCGCGTTTCATGCCGCTTATCCGTACCTTTGCCCCCTTTGTGGCAGGCGTTGGTCTGATGCGTTACCGGCTGTTCGTGATGTACAGTGCACTGGGTAGCGTGTTGTGGATCGCCAGCCTGACAGTAACAGGGTATTTTTTCGGCAATATTCCGCTGGTTAAAAACAATCTCACCCTGATTATTCTTGCGGTCATACTGCTGTCTTTTCTACCCGCGCTTGCAGGATATATACGGCATCACCTCAGCAATCGTTAGTCCCTCTTAGAGACAGTACATTAAACTGTATATCCTGAATGAAGGAAGCGGCCACACCCAAATGCAGATCGACATCTGCACTGGCGATTCCGGCTCTTGCATGACTCAACGCATCAATAGCGGCTGAGATTTGTTGGCTGACAATATCTTCCATCGTTATTTCCATACGTATCCTTTTAAATTTTATCCACAACAAAACCGGAATAATTCTAAAAGAAATACATGACAGGAGTATGAATAGTTAACAAGACGTTACATTATTCACCCAGTGGATATTTAGTGTTTACTAGGCCGCCCGGTCTTGATTCTATCCAGACCACTCAGTGCAGCAATCAGTTGTTTTTCATTCATTGCACACAAAGCAATTAAACCGGCTCGCAGCACTTCACTTTTCTTCACCTGAACTCCAGCCTTTAGACACAGTTCTTTGAACTCGGCAATCTTCAGATATTCACCCTGCGGCATGGTAAAGCTGTCACGTACCACCTTCAATTTTACTTTCCTGAGCACTTTTGGATCTGGCTCAGCAGTCAACTTTTTTGCAGCTTCTGGAACTTTTAATTTGGATTTCAATTTTTTCACAGTCAAATCAGGTGCCGCAACGCGCGGCGATTTACTAATTGGCCTGGCAGCGACAGGCGCTTGCTGAACGACCGCATTTTCGGTTGATTCGATTGATTTGGTTTTCATGGTGTCCACCTCCTTGCATTTAATCATTAATACAGTATATACCGTATATTTTCAAACCGGAATATGCTATTTACAAATAAATTCACGCTGCGCTTTCCTCACAAAAAAATTTTGTCAAAAAATTGTATCTCAACTTGCGAAAGAATAGAATGGCATTGTTAATTTCAGCAGGTGATCCTTATGCTTTACTTTGACATGTTTCGCCACGACCCTGAGTTTACAGAAATCAACAGCGGGGAAATATTATTTAGCGAAGGCGATACCAGTCGTGTCATGTATGTACTGATCAACGGCGAAGCTGAAATCAGTATGAATGGTGTTTTGTTTGAAAAGTGCACACAAGGAAGCTGTGTAGGGGAAATGGCGCTTATTGATGGTTCGCCGCGCTGCGCCACCGTTACTGCACATACAAACTGCAAATTTGCCATCATTGACAAAAAGAGATTTAAATTTCTGGTAGATGAAAGTCCCGGGTTTGCAATAGAGGTAATGCGAGTAATGGCTCAAAGGCTGAAAAAAATGAGTTCTGCATCATGCCATCATAATCTGCAAATAACCTGAGTCAGGTTGAAGGTTCGACGCTGCCGTCATTAGACAGAAAACAACAACACGACAGTCAACCCTGTGGCGTAAAAACAGCGTATTGATTCTTGCCGTTCTCTTTGGCGACATACATGGCATTGTCCGCGGCAGTTAATAAGGCATCCAGTTCATCTGCATGCTCCGGGTATTCAGCAATGCCTATGCTGGCGGAGATGCTGGAAATTGTTTTTTTACCCAATTCGTATGGCGCTCTCAACGTTTCCAGTATTCGCTTTGCTACCGTGATGGCACTGTCAATCTCTGATTCAAGTAAAACCACTACAAACTCGTCGCCGCCGAGACGGGCAGCGGTATCCCCTTCTCTCAGGCAGGTAAGCAATCGTGCCGCCACCTCTTTTAACAGATGATCTCCCAACGCATGACCATAGGTGTCATTGGCCTGCTTGAATCCATCCAGGTCGATATAAAGCAGCGAAATCGCGCGCGATGTCCGACCCGCGATAGAAATCCCCTGAAGCAAACGATCCCGCAGCAGTGTTCGGTTGGGCAGTCCAGTCAGTTGGTCGTAATGCGCCAGGCCAAACAAATAATTTTGCTTGCGACGCGTGATTTCGCTCAGCAAATCATAGCCGTTAGCCATGCCCAAATAGCGCTTCTCTTTGGTAATGATGAAGCCGCTTACCATGTGCTCCATACCCGTATCCACAATGATGCGGGCAACATCGTCGATACTGGTGCTTCGATCGACAATAATCGGTTTGGTGTCCATCAGCGTGGCAATGCACTTTTTACCTTTGAGTTCTTTTGCAAATAATTTACTGAAAAACTCAGTGGCTTCGTTTCTGACAACGATACCTACCGGCCGATTCTTGTCATTCACGACAGGCAGTGCATACAGTTTTTTATTCCCGTGAAACATACCCAGCACGTCCAGACAACACGTAGACTCATGAACTGAAGGCACAACTGTCAATAATTTTTCAACCGTTTCGCTGATATCACCGATTAACTCGTCCGACATAAATATCTCCCTGCAAGTTACCGCATCCATTAAACTTTTCTGGTAATGGCGGTTGATTGTGAGCCCCATAAAGGAGAATAAGTACGCACTGGATCATCTCGACGTTATTGGCTTATCGTGCCGAAAAACGGCTGCCAGGTTTTTGTATAGGCTGAGAATGAATCATTGTCACATTCTTTAAGGTTCTTCTCGAACTGTTCAATTGGAACCGGCTTGCCAAACAGATAACCCTGATATTGAGTGCAACCATTCTTTTTGAGAAATTTCCTCTGCTCGTCGGTTTCCACCCCTTCGGCAATGACGGTCAGTTTCAGACCTTTGGCCATCGCGATGATGGTGCGCACAATTGCCTTGTCACTGCTGTCCGTTTCAATATCCCGCACGAATGACTGATCGATTTTGAGCTGATCGAGCGGCAGGTGTTTAAGGTACTGCAAAGAGGAATAACCGGTGCCGAAGTCGTCCAGTGAAAACCGGATGCCGAATTTATTCAGTTCGTTCATGGTCACAATGGTCTCTTCAATATTGTCCAGCAACAGACTTTCCGTCAGTTCCAGTTTGAGCAGTTTAGGATTAATATCGTGACGCTGCACAGCGGATTTAATCTGCTGCACAAAATCATCCTTGCGTAATTGCTTTGAACTTACGTTGACTGACAGAAAAAGTTCACAGGTCCGTTTATCCTGCTGCCATGTCTTGAGTTGGGCGCAGGCTGTTTCCAACACCCATAGACCGATGGGCACGATCAGGCCGGTTTCTTCAGCCAATGAAATGAAATGCACAGGCGATACCAAACCGCGTTCCGGATGCATCCAGCGTATCAACACTTCAGCGCCTAACGGGCGCCCTGAATTTTCCACCTGAGTCTGGTAATAAAGCTTGAATTGTTGTCTATTCAGCGCATTACGCAATTCTTTTTCGAGCAAGGAACGACTTTTGATGATATTTTGCATCTCCGGATCGAAAATTCGCAAGGCGTTGCGACCTGCCTTCTTGGCATGATACATGGCAATATCGGCCTGTTTCAACAGTTCGTCGGACGCATATTCGCTCGCTTTGAATACGGCGACACCGATACTGGACGTGCTCAGGTATTCATGTACGCCCAGCCAATATGGCTGACTGAGCGCCGCAAGAATCTTCATGCCGACTATTTCAATCTGCCTGACTGCGCCTGTTATATCAACATCCAGATTTTCGAGCAACACTACGAACTCGTCACCGCCCAGACGGGCGACCGTATCGCTGCCGCGCACACAGGAGAACAGACGCTCCGCCACCTGTTGCAGCAACAGGTCGCCTGTGTCATGTCCCAGGGTGTCGTTGAGTGTCTTGAAGTTATCAAGATCGATGAATAACAGCGCGCCTTCATTACCACTGCGTGATTGAGAAGCTAATACCTGTTGAAGCCTGTCCATCAACAGCCTTCGGTTAGGCAGCTTGGTGAGCGGATCGTAGTACGCCAGGAATTTAATTTCTTCTTCAGCTATCTTTCGGTCCGTAATGTCCTGGATGGTGCCGTGCATTGTTACCGGAAAACCCTGAGGGTCAAAGTCCAGCTTCCCTTTTCCTTTTACCCAAAGTAAATCTTTGTCGTTTTGACGGAGGACGCGAAATTCCTTATCAAAAGGTCGACCTTGGTCAAACACTTCATTTTCGAAGTAATCATTCATCATCGCCTGGTCGTCAGGATGGATTATGGATTGCCACCCTGACGCAGATCTTTCAAACGTATCGTCTAGGCCAAGCAGACTATCCAGCACGTCCGAACTTTGCCATGATCCGGACTGAATTTCCAGAATAAAACTACCCACACCTGCAATAAGCTGCGATTCCCTGAGTAGATTTCCGGCCTGTTTAAGCTCGCTTTGGTATTTATTTAATTCGGTAATATCGCGTCCCACCCCCAACACCGATGTCACTGCGCCAGTCATGTCGAATTCGGCCGTTAAACGGATATGACTGCAAAACTGCCTGTCACCCTTGCCAACCCATTTCAGCTCAAAATGGGCATCCTGTCCGGTTACGTACACTTCTTTCACCTTTGCTTCGAACATATCAGTACCTGACCCGCCCGGATACTCCGATGGTTTCTTGCCCAGTAATGCGGCGACACCGCCATCGGCTTTGGCGCCAAAAGCAGGATTGACATAAAGTCGACGACATTCGCGGTCATACCTGGCGATGGTGTCGGGAGAATTTTCAATCACTCTGATCAACTCCTGATTGCGAACAATGGACTCCTTCATCAATCGCAAGGTGTGCCCATAAAAGGAGCCGTGAATTTCAAGAACAAACCTGCTCGTCGCGTTCTTTGATGCGATCATTTCCTGATTGGCATGCTGCCGGGCCTGTTCCAGTGATTTGCCGGATCGAATTTCTATGGCCATAATGGACATGCGCATGTCGCTTTCCAGGATATGGAAAATCAGCCAGTGCGTCAAAAATAATATGCCATTCTCAAGAGCCTCATTAAATGGTTTGCTGTTTGCGTCATTTTTTAACCTGAGCACTTCGCCAATAAAATTTTCGTGTTCCTTTTTGTGCCCTGATTCCCAAAAATCATCTCCAATCAACTGGTTCCAGATAGATTCTTCTGTCTGAAAATGGTAAACAGCGTAATCTGACAACTCATTGAAAATACGGGTTAGCGTAGAGATACCGGCCTGTTTTACCGAACTATCAGCCAGCAAATTCAACAATTTAACCAGCTTTTTGTGCTGTTCGTCTATTTGTGGAATATTCGTCGCAAAACACTCATTCCATGGAAAAATCTCAATCAAGCTATTCATTGTTTAACTGGGGTTAAGCGTGATTGAAGATAGGCCTGATCAGATGCCAGATTAAATTGGGTAAAGTTTAAACCTGCATGGAAAAGGGATTCATTGCCGTCATAAGCTGTATATATTACGTTTGCTGACACTTCCATGACGCGTGCGGCGTTTAACTTGCCAAACGATGGTACATGAATACGCAATTTGACGGATTTTACTTTCTGTAAATTCACATCAAGATAAATATTGGTTCCCCTTAAGGAAATACCTTTCACGAAGCCTTTGTAAACGCCTTTCCCGTCAATGAGCGCTTCAGCAGGCCATCTGATGCAAATTCGGGGTTCGCCATGACGCGCTTGATGCGTCGATGTCAAAACTGACGGGCTGTTGTCTTTCGATAAACCAGACGCCGGGTTGTTTTGTGCAGTTATTGGGTTTGCGGTGTGTTTTTCGATCGTTGCCGGTGGCAAATCAGAAGCAACGCCACCGCCATTCTCTGCTGAGGATGATGGGTTGGTCACAACCGGCGTGGTATTTTCGTCAAGCATTGGCAATCCGATTGCATTCCGAGGAATAGTGTGGGCAACGTTACAACCTGGATATTACAAACGCATGAATCATCGCACTAAGATTTCCTTGTGACGGTACGAGCAGCGCTGATTTTCGTAAAAAATTGTAATTTTTTGAACGCTTCAGACCTGAATTAGTCATAATGACGTCCCGGACTTCATGCGGACATTTTAAGGAGTGTTGAAAATGAAAAAGAGTCTTACGGCCTTGAGCCTTATCGGTTTGTTTGGCCCTGTTTATGCGGCGGATTTTTTCGATACCGCGCGCGTGATTTCGAGTACCCCGATTTATGAGAGAGTGAATCAGCCGCGTCGCGAGTGTAATACCGATACGGTGCAGAGCGCGCCCCAGGATCGTTCCATTGGTGGCTCGATCCTGGGCGGCGTTGCTGGTGCGATATTGGGTAATCAGGTGGGTGGCGGGAACGGAAGAACGGCTGCGACTGCGGCGGGCGCAATCGCCGGCGCGGTGGTGGGGGATCGGGTTGCCAACTCGAACCAGCCCGGCACTACTCAGCAGGTCGAGCGTTGCCATGATGTCGATAATTACAATGATGTCATCAAGGGTTATACTGTGTCTTATCGTTACAATGGTAAGGATGCTACCGTTACGCTACCATATCAACCCGGCACGACGGTTAAGGTAGGCGTCAGCGTGATCCAGGATCAGACTCAGCAAAACCGCTATCAGGACGGCCAGAGTCGGTCTTACCCGCAGGATGACAGACGCTATCGCAATGAGTACAGGGGTTATCCTCAGGGCGAACGAGATTGATTGTGCTCTGATTTTTCGCTCCCCACGCGCCGCGTGGGAGCGTATGTTTTGGCGCGGCGCGCTTACAGCAGGTTCCCACGCAGCGCGTGGGAACCAGAAAAGCCCGGAATACCGGGCTTTTTTCTTGCGCCTGCGCCGCACAGGAGCGATTGGCGTGGCGGGCTTGCATTGGGTTCCCACGCAGCGCGTGGGAACAAGAAAGGCTTAACCGAAGCGGCCCGTAATGTAGTAGCTCGGCATATATAAGAAGTTTGTCTCGCTGTTACATCACAGGCAGATTAACCAAATCTACCTGTGATGTAATAACTCAGTATATGTTGAAAGTTTGTTTCGTTGTTATATAACTGGACGCTTAACCAAAGCGTCCAGTTATATAATCTTCGGTTTCCTTGCGTTTGGGGTTGGTGAAAACAGTGCTGGTGTCGCCGAACTCGACCAGATCGCCCAGATACATGTAGGCCGTGTAATCCGATACGCGCGCGGCCTGCTGCATGTTGTGGGTGACGATCACGATGGTGAAGTCTTCCTTCAGCTCATCAATCAGTTTCTCGATGTGCGCGGTGGAGATCGGGTCCAGTGCCGATGTGGGTTCATCCAGCAGCAGTACTTCAGGCTTGACGGCGATGGCGCGCGCAATGCACAGTCGTTGCTGCTGACCGCCGGATAGGCCCATGCCGCTCTGTTTCAGTTTGTCTTTGACTTCGACCCACAATGCCGCCTTCTTCAACGCCCATTCCACGCGCTCGTCCATGTCGTTCTTGGACAGATTGTGATACAGCTTGACGCCGAACGCGATGTTGTCATAAATCGACATCGGGAAGGGGGTGGGTTTCTGGAATACCATGCCGATTTTGGCGCGCAACTTGTTCAGATCCTGATGTTTGTCCAGAATATTGTCGCCATCCAGCATGATGGAGCCCGTCGCAGTCTGTTGCGGGTAGAGCTGGTACATGCGGTTGAACGTGCGCAGCAGGGTGGATTTTCCGCAGCCTGACGGGCCGATGAAAGCCGTTACTTTTTTCTCGGCAATATTGAGATTGATATTCTTGAGAGCGAGATACTTGCCGTAGTAAAAATTGAGGTCTTTAACGACGATTCGTGGAATAGTGTTCATATTCAGGCCTTGGATTAATGAGTTGAAGCGCTTTGACGGAACAATACGCGCGCCATGATGTTGAGTGTCAGGACGCTGGCGGTGATCAGCAACGCGCCCGCCCAGGCCAGATCCTGCCAGTCTGAATAGGGGCTCATGGCGAACTGGAAGATCACGACCGGCAAGTTGGCCATCGGCTGGTTCATATTGCTGTTCCAGAACTGGTTGTTGAGCGAGGTGAACAGCAACGGGGCTGTTTCACCGCTGATGCGGGCGATGCCCAGCATGACACCGGTGATAATGCCGGCACGTGCGGCTCTCAGGGTCACAAAACTGATGATTTTCCATTGCGGTGCGCCGAGCGCTGCCGCCGCTTCACGCAGGGTGGAAGGCACCAGACGCAACATGTTTTCCGTGGTGCGGATCACAATGGGAATCACGATAATGGCCAGCGCCAATGTGCCCGCCCAGCCGGAAAAGTGTTTGACCTGTACGACATATAATTCATAAATAAACAGACCGATCACAATCGAAGGCGCGGACAGCAGGATGTCGTTGATGAAACGGGTGACGGGCGCCAGCCAGCCGCGCTGGCCGAATTCAGCCAGATAGGTGCCTGCCATGATGCCGATGGGCGTGCCGATCAACGTGCCGCCTGCCGTCATCAGCAGACTGCCGTAGAGTGCGTTGAGCAAGCCCCCTGAACTGCCGGGAGGCGGCGTCATCTGTGTAAATACCTTGGAGGTCAATGACGGCAGGCCGTGATCCAGCAGGGTCCACAAGATCCAGATCAGCCAGAACAGTCCGAAGGCCATGGCCAGTGTCGCAACGGTCAGGCCGAGTGCGTTGATTAAACGGCGTTTTGTGTATAGATTAAACATTACGAGGCCTTTCCTTCACGCTGTCCGAGTTTGTAGAGCATGTAACGCGCGAGAGATAACACCACAAAAGTGATGAAGAACAGAATCAGGCCGAGTTCGATCAGTGATGAGGTGTATAAGTCTCCGACCGCTTCGGTGAATTCGTTGGCGAGTGCCGAGGAGATGCTGTTGCCCGGATTGAGCAGGGATTTGCCTAATTCGTGTGAGTTGCCGATCACGAAGGTCACCGCCATGGTCTCACCCAGCGCGCGACCCAGCCCCAGCATGATGCCGCCGACGACACCTACCTTGGTGTAAGGCAGTACGATGCTCATCATCACTTCCCAGGTGGTTGAGCCCAGGCCGTAGGCGGATTCCTTGAGCATGACGGGGACGACGTCGAACACGTCGCGCATCACGGAAGAAATGAACGGGATCACCATGATGGCGAGGATGATGCTTGCGGTCAATATCCCTATCCCCATGGGCGGGCCGGAAAAAAACGGACCGATATAGGGTAGCGTGCCGATATGATCGTTGAGCCAGGGTTCGACATGGTCGCCGAACAATGGTGCAAACACGAACAGACCCCACATGCCGTAGATGATGCTGGGGATACCTGCCAGGAGTTCAATGGCGACCCCCAACGGGCGGCGCAAAATGCGCGGTGAGAGTTCTGTTAAAAACAGGGCGATACCGAAGCTGACCGGGATGGCGATAAGCAGTGCGATAAAGGAAGTGACGAGTGTGCCGATAATGGGCACCAGTGCCCCGAATTTATCGTTGACCGGATCCCACTCGGGACTGGTCAGAAAGCCGAAGCCGAACGCGTGTATCGCGGGCATGCTGCCTTTGACCAGTGAGAATAATATGGCTGCCAGCAAGACCAGTACGCCGGATGCAGCCAGGCGCGTCAGGTTGCGGAACAGAGAATCAAGAAGAGTTTGCCGTTTCAGGCGCGCTTCATGTAATAGCGTCGGCATAGTAATTTGTTTTGATAATTTGACGGCTTGACTACAAAACACAAGGGGCGATCGCCCCCTGTGGTTATAACGTTATTGCTTTTACGGCTTACTTCCAGATTGCATTGCCTTTTGTATCCTTGATCTGTGCTTTCCATGCAGCGCGGATCAGGTTTGCAACGGACTCAGGCATCGGCACGTAGTCCAGAGATTCGGCCATTTTGACGCCATTCTTGAAAGACCAGTCGAAAAATTTCAGTACGGCTTCAGCGGATTCAGGCTTGTCCTGTACCGTATGCATCAGTGCAAAAGTAGATCCGGCGATCGGCCAGCTGGTTTTGCCGGGCTCATCCGTGATGATTTCATAGAAACCGGGTGCTGTGTCCCATTTTGCGCCAGCTGCGGCGGCCTTGAAGGATTCGATGTTAGGCAGTACGAACTGACCGTCGTGGTTCTTCATCTGTACGGTAACCATCTTGTTTTGCATGGCATACGCATATTCTACATAGCCGATCGAACCACGGATGCGCTGTACGTAAGAAGCTACGCCTTCGTTACCCTTGCCGCCGGTACCGGCTTTCCAGGAAACTGCCGTGCCTTCGCCCACTTCTTTTTTCCACTCAGGGCTGACCTTGGACAGGTAGTTGGTGAAAATGAAGCTGGTGCCGGAACCATCGGAACGATGTACCACGGTGATGTTGTCAGCCGGCAGTTTCATGCCCTTGTTCAGTGCGGCGATTGCAGGGTCATTCCACTTGGTGATCTTGCCCAGGTAGATGTCAGCCAGTGTTTTGCCATCCAGTTTCAGCTTGTTGTTGGCTATGCTGAGCACGTTGACCACAGGCACCACGCCGCCATTGATCACAGGGAATTGCATCATGCCGGTTTTTTGCAGTTCTTCAGGCTTCAAAGGCATGTCGGATGCGCCGAAATCGACGGTCTTGGCGTTGATCTGCTTGATGCCGCCGCCTGAACCGATGGACTGGTAGTTCATGTTGCTGCCCGATACGGCTTTGTAGGCTTCCGCCCATTTGGCGGCGATAGGGTAAACAAAAGTAGAGCCTGCGCCGGTGATGTCGGTTGCAAAGCTGGCGCTGGCAAAGGCGAGCGTAGAGGCCGCTGTGATAGCGACAAAGACTTGCTTGAGCTTCATATTTTTCTCCTGTTTGATCTCTATAAAATCGCTATGCTTATCTGTTGGCGGCCATAGCGTCGTGAAGCGAGTTCAATATTATGTATTTTGTGTGACAGTATTATTACACAGGGTGGGATTGTGTTACAGATGATGCGCATTTGCCTTGCGCGTTAAGGCCAGACTGAATCTGGCCTTGCGCCGTTCCGTATAGCGCAAACCGGTAAAAGTCAGCAGACCAACGATAATCAGGCCGATCGTGAACGCGGCATAGGAGGCTTGCCAGGGCAGGTCGTGTGTCATCATGGAATATTCTGACATGCCGCCGATGCCTGCCAGCAGGTTGAGCGGCATGAAAACCACGCTGATGATAGTCAGGCGTTTGATGTCCTTGTTCTGGTTGATGTTGATCGAGCTGTCCGTGGCATCCATCAGAAAGTTGATTTTATTGAACAAAAATGCGGTGTGACCATCCAGCGATTCGATATCGCGGAGGATTTCGCGTACATCATCATGTTGCGAATCCGATAGAAATTTGGCGCGCATCAGAAAGGACAGCGCGCGCCGGGTATCCAGCACGTTGCGACGGATACGTCCGTTGAGGTCTTCCTCTTCGGCGATGGAGGCCAGTATGCCGACCGCCTCATCATCGGTGATGTGAGACCTTAACACCTGCTTTCCGACGACGCCCAGATCCGAATATACGTCCTCCAGTGCATTGGCGGAGTATTCCACATCGGCCGCATACAGATCGAGAAGCACATCCTTGGCTTCGGATACGTAGCCGGATTGCGCACGGGCGCGCAAACGCTGCAAACGGAAAACCGGCAACTCTTCGCCGCGTACAGAAAACAGCGTGCCTTTATGCAGAATGAATGCGACCGCGACGTTGCGGGAGGCATCGACCCGATCGAGCAGGAAGTCGGAGTGCAGGTGAGCGACGCCGCCCTCGTCTATATAGAAGCGGGCGCTGGTTTCCAGATCGGTCAGCACCTTGGGGTTGGGCAGTTCCAGATCGAATAATTCGCTGGCCCAGGCAATTTGATCGTCATCCGGTGCGACCAGATCGACCCAAATGGGCTTGGCATGCACCAGGTCTTCGCGACTGGTGATCGAAATCTGTCGCAAACGTCCTTCATGCAGGTCAAACGCACGCAGGGTCACGCTGTTGTTCTGCGGACGGGCGCCGGTGACCAGTTCGGAACGCACATCATCAGAGATAACCAGCAATATTTCTTCCTTGCGTTCTTCGGTGACCAGCCGCCAGATAATTTTCCGGTCATCGGGCGGCAACGCTTCCACGATACGGGCAACGGAGGGTGCGTCCAGTTGTTCAAGGCGGGTCTGTAGTTCTGCCAGATTCTGTTTGTGCGCGAGGGTTTCGATCAGCTTATGTTTTTGCAGCAGTCGGTTCACCTGCCACAGATTTTTTTGTATGGTGGTCTGGTCTTCGTTTGTGTCCATATCCGGCATGATTCGACCCGTTCGTGTAAGTTATGTAATTCTAGCTTAATTTGTGGCCTTATTGATGCGGGCTCATTTTTTTGGGAAGGTGTATGCATGCGCTCTGGTGTGAAGCGTTTGAGTAAAATTAAAAATAGAGTTGAATGTTTTTGATTACCCCTGTAAAATCCGCGCTCTTTTGAATATTGGTTGGAGTAGAAGCATGGCGCGAGTATGTCAAGTGACGGGCAAGGGCCCGATGAGCGGTAACAATGTTTCACATGCGAATAACAGAACCAAGCGTCGCTTCTTGCCTAATCTGCAACGTCGTCGTTTCTGGGTCGAAGCTGAAAATCGCTGGGTCAGCCTGCGCCTGACCAATGCGGGTCTGCGTACCATCGACAAGAATGGTATCGAATCCGTGTTGTCCGACATGCGCGCACGCGGCGAAAAAATCTAAGGAGTATAGAAAATGCGTGAAAAAATCAAACTTGAATCCAGTGCCGGTACCGGTCATTTCTATACGACGGACAAGAACAAGCGCACCACTCCGGGCAAGATCGAAATGAAGAAGTACGATCCCGTGGTTCGCAAGCATGTCATGTACAAGGAAACCAAGCTGAAGTAATTCAGTCTGGATTCAAAAAAACCCGCTTCGGCGGGTTTTTTTAGGCTATGTCGCACTTAACTGTTGAAAACGTCTTTCTTTTCCAATAGCCGCAATAAAACAGGCAACTGGCGTAGCATGCTGACCGAGATGATCGAGCAGGCGATGCCAACCCAAATAGCTTTCAAGATACCGTGTTGCGACGCCATGAAATCTCACCATCCATTGTTT
>CAMTUO010000010.1:0-113127 GCA_947084955.1 uncultured Gallionella sp. | reverse complement strand
TTCCTCATCCTTGCCAGCACATCATTGTGCGGAACGATCTGACATACCCAACACAATCCATAAAAACTGTGACCGGCAGGCGCCTGGTCAAAATTTGGCTTTGCGGCCAAATTTACGCGGTTCTTAATAACCGTTCACACACGGTATCAACTTCACGCACACATGACGTCAGACGCGCTGCAACCTGTTGCAGAAGCAAATCACCGACACCATGCCCGAGCGTATCATTGAGCGTCTTGAAGTTATCAAGATCGATGAAAAGCAGTGCGCCGTCCCTGCCTATACGCGCACTGGCAGCCAATGCCTGCTGTAGCCTGTCCATGAGCAGCCGCCGGTTAGGCAGCCGGGTGAGCGGGTCGTAGAAGGCCAGATGCTGGATTTTTTCCTCTGCAACCTTACGCTCCGTAATATCGAAGTGCGAGCCGACATAATGGGTGACGACGCCGTTATCCCCTTTGACGGCACTGATAGTGAGCCATTTTGGATAGATTTCGCCATTTTTGCGCCTGTCCCATATTTCACCCTGCCACGATCCCGTTTGATGAATAACATCCCACGCATCTTTAAAAAAATCCGCCGGGTGGCGGCCCGATCTGAACATACTGGGTGTCTGACCGACGACTTCCTCTGCCGTATAGCCCGTCGTCTCGGTAAAAGCCTTGTTGACCCGCAAAATTACCCTGTTTGTATCCGTGATCATCAGGCTTTCGTGCGTTTCAAAGGCGGTGGCCGAAATACGCAGTTCGGTTTCCATCTTTTTGCGTGCCGTAATATCTTCGACCGTGCCTTCGTAGTACATCAAGATACCATCCGAATTAAAAACCTCGCGGGCATTTTCCGATATCCAGATGATTTCGCCGTTCTTGCGATAGACGCGGGCTTCAAAATTTTTGACCTGCCTCTGAAGATGCATCAGCGCAATGAATTCGTCGCGCTTGCCCGAATCAACGTATAGCTGGTTGTTGATATTCGAGATGCCCTGAAACAGGTCGTCCGCCGAATCATAGCCATATATCCTGGCCAGCGCGGGATTGACGTTGAGATAAATTCCACTGATGGAGGTCTGGTATATCCCGTGTATGGCATTTTCAAAAATGGAACGAAAGCGTTCTTCCGCAGCCAGCGCGGCCAGTTCACTGAATTTAAATGCGGAGATGTCCTGCAAGAAACCTTCTATCGCTTCGATTTCACCGTGCTCGTTATAAACAGGACAGCCGCGTTCTGAGACCCATTTAATCCTGTCGTCCGCGTCGATAATACGGTATTCGGCGACAAATCGCTGACCGGTGGAGACAGCATCATCGATTATTTTTCGCACCCGTGCCCGATCTTCAGGATGCGTGATTTCTTCCCAATCAACAGTGACATTTGACAGCATGGATGCCGCGTCATAACCGGTCAATTGTCTGCAATCGCCCCCCAGAAAAACCATCGTCCACTTCACGTCATACAGACAGCAATACACCAGTCCGTTCAAATTTTGGATCAGGGAATTGAGCATGCGCTCGCTGTTTTTCAGTTTGGCTTGCAGCGTTGCGCTGATTTTCGCATCACCGAACACATTTTTGTTGGGTGCCGGCAAGCTCGTGACGCCTCGTTCCGCCCTAAACACAGAGACACCTTTGAAACGCATTGAATTGTCGATACAACAGGAGACAGCCTCTGATCTGAAAAAACCGCAGCATCATCGGTCTGCCAGACTTGTCGAAGCGCCGCGGCTGCGAGACTTTTTGCGATCGCTTTATGGAGTCCATCTTCAGCATGGCAGGCGCACTTCAAGGATGAACTTAAGCTAATCCTTAGCAATTTTTATGCCAATCAACCTTGTGCGTGTTCTACATATGGCGCGAAAACCATTATCATTTTTTCGCCACCAACATAGTGCACCACAGATTCTATCCGCACCAATTCGGTGCCGACTTGGGTTAGCCGGATGCACCTGCATCCATACAAATCTCTATCCTGTCAAACAGTTCTCTAGCGCGCAACATGCAAGGATGGCGTATCCAGATCACCTTCGATTTGCAGGGCGGCCGAACTTGCACGCATCAACAAATCAGACGAGACGTGCCCGGACAATTGTTCTTGCGCGACTGTCATGGTACCGACGGCTTTAAATACGCTGTCGCTGATACGGAACGAGCCAAAATGATAACTGCCGTTGGCATAAGACAACTCGCCGCTCAACACATCAAAATGCGTTCTGCCACCCGGCAGACTTTCCCGGCTGTGCAAGCGGGTCGTTTCGACGATATCCACACCACTGATCACGCCCTTATCGACACTAAAAACGCCATTCAGGATCGCCGTATCGGCCAGTTTAGCCACGCTGACGGCTTGCATCTGAAAACTGGCCTTGCCATTCAGGTCGCCATCCAGCAATTTATTGATATTTTTCAGGGGAATCACATGAGCCTCCAGCGCGCCCTGCACACGCCAGCCTGAACGCCAGTTGATGCGCGCATTGCCGGTCAGCACACCGCCCCTGATCCGCCCGTCAAAATCTGTAATGCGCAACTCGTCGCGCGTCAGTTCACCACTCGCTTTGAGCTCATCAAACACCCAGCTCGGAAATAACGGCAACGCGTTATCCCGCAGCGTCATCTGCAACTGCATCTTGTTTTCCGGCACGGCATGAATTTCCACCGCCAGTTTATGCCCGAATGCATTCAAACGGGCCTGGGTAAATTGGCCGGCCGGATCAAAATCAAGCTCGCCGCTTACATCAGAGAACGCCAGGCCTTCGGCCACCAGTTTTCCCTCTGTCAGATTAATCTGCGCGACCGGATAGTGAGGATCATGGGCCAGCTGTTGCAGCCAGTCTGATACCTGCGACAAGGCCTCACCTTTAACCTCTACGCCGTCAAGATTCAACTGTTTGACGGGCTTTTCCGCACCGGTCAGTGCCGCGAAGGAAAAATTAATTTGCGCCTGGCGTATCTTGATTTGCCTGTCTGCACCAACGGATAGATCATCCAGCACCAGACGCGGCGTGGGCAGCATACGGCCGGACAGGTACGCGATATGCACCGGCTGATGCAGTGTTGCCCCCAGCATTCGTTCGAGGTTCTCCCGATAAGCTTGCGTAGGCAGCACGACAGGCACGATAAGCAGCGCCAGCAACATCACCAGCAGCAGCCCCGCACTCAACTTACCCCAGGGCAGCGGCTTGCGGCGCGGTTTCGCAACGACCACAGGTGCAGGCCCGACAGATTGCTGAAAAACAGGATTGGCCGCCTTTTTCCGGGCAAGTTCCTCCGCACGCTGCGCTGCTTCCGCCCATTTTGCGGCCTGTGCATCAGCCAACTGCAAGGCCTCCGCTTCGGAATAACTGTCGGTTTGCGCCTCAACGCGCGCGGGCGGCTCCTGACTGACAACCGTTTTCTGCTGCTCGGGTTCAGCAGGGACAGTCTCCTGGCTTCCCCAGCCGACCGAATCCATCAGCAACTGGTCGGCAACAGACGAAAACTGAATCTCTTTCACCTGGCGATCTGCCGTATCCTGCACAATTCCAAGCTGTGTATCAAAAGCTTCAAAATTAAAATCATCCGACCGACTGACCGATGAAGTTGCTTCGTTCATATCCCCTTCTGCATCCAGCAATTCATAAACCTGGTATTCACGTCCATCCGGGCCTTGCTGAGCGCCGCGATAGCGGAACAGGTCATCGTATGCATGGTTAAGGCCGGACACAAAATCAAAATAAGCGCGGGAGACATAGATCTGATTCTGCCCGGCAAACTCCATCACCCGCTGCGCGCTGTTGACGCCATCGCCCAGCATATTGATCTGCCCGTTCAAATCCTTGATCAGACTGACCGGCCCCAAATGAATACCGATACGCACCCGCAGGTTGTCGTAGTGTTTATGCGCTATCTGAATCGCGCGAAAATGGGTCACTGCCTCCAGCGCATCCGTCGGATGTTGTAAAAATCCGATCGCAGCGCCACTCTCCGTGTTCAGCGTAATGCGCTCATCCGATTCAAGCGTGGCAAGACTATCATCCAGCAAACGGTCAAACTGCTGCTTAAGCTCAAGTTGCTTGATCTCAGGCTGTTTGGCATAGTCGGCAATATCAAAAAACAAGACCGCCGCTGTGGTGGTTTTTCTTTCCACCACCGGAATCCCGTTATTACCTCCGCGACTGTCACAACCTGAAACCGCAGCGGCACTGACTCTTCTTTCACGCGCTGGCGTCGCACGCTCGGCCCTGACACGCTCAGCTTCCTGTTCCGCCTTGATGCGTTCCGTTTCCTGTTCCGCCTTGAGGCGTTCGGCTTCCTGTTCGGCCTTAATGCGTTCCGATTCCTGTTCCGCCTTGAGGCGTTCCGCTTCCTGCTCGGCCTTGATGCGTTCGGCTTCTTGTTCGGCCCTGACACGCTCTGCTTCCTGTTCCGCCTTGAGGCGTTCGGCTTCCTGTTCGGCCCTGACACGCTCAGCTTCCTGCTCGGCCTTAATGCGTTCTGCTTCCTGTTCCGCCTTAATGCGTTCTGCTTCCTGTTCGGCCTTAATGCGTTCCGCTTCCTGTTCCGCCTTGAGGCGTTCCGCTTCCTGTTCGGCCTTGAGACGTTCGGCTTCCTGTTCCGCCTTGAGGCGTTCCGCTTCCTGTTCCGCCTTGAGGCGTTCCGCTTCCTGTTCCGCCTTGAGGCGTTCCGCTTCCTGTTCCGCCTTGAGGCGTTCGGCTTCCTGCCTGGCTCGCTCGGCTTCCTGCTCGGCCTTAATGCGTTCCGCTTCTTGCCTGGCTCGCTCGGCTTCCTGCTCGGCCTGCGCTTTTTCCAGCCTGGCTTTTTCAGCCTCCATTCGTGCTCGCTGCGCTTCCTGCTCCGCCTTGACACGCGCGGCCTCAGCCTCCTGCCTTGCCAACGCTTCCGCTTCGGCGCGCGCTTGCGCCTGGGCCTCTGCCTGCGCCTTAAGTCCAGCCACTTCCGCCTCCAGCGCCGCCTTTTCTTCCGCGACCGCCTGCGCACGCGCTTCGGCCTCGGCCTTCACCTCGGCGGCATGCTGTTCCGCCTGAAGGCGCGCCGCCACTCTGGCGGCCTCCTGCTCAGCCTTCGCACGCATGCCTGACTCACGACGTGCAGCTTCAGCCGCCTCAGCCTCCCGCTTTGCCTGCTGTTCGGCGACGACACGGGCCTGAGCTTCCGCTTCAGCCTGCAATTTCAGTCTGGCCACTTCCGCCTCCAGCGCCGCCTTTTCCTCTGCGACCGCACGCGCGCGCGCTTCCGCCTCCGCCCGCGCCTCAGCCGCTTCCTGCTCCGCCCTGCGCGCCGCAAGAACGGCCGCCTTGGCATGACGCTCCGATTCCAGACGTGCCGCCGCCTCGGCCGCTTCCTGCTCCATTTTAAGGCGCTTATCCGCTTCGCGGCGCGCGACCTGTGCGTGCAACAGATCGGCTTCCTGACGGGCATGTTCCTCGGCCCGCGCGCGCGCATCCGCCTCAGCCTGTTGCTTCAGTCTCGCCAGTTCAGCCGCCAGCTGCGCCTTTTCTTCTGCGACCGCGCGCCCACGCGCTTCCGCCTCCGCTTTCACTTGTGCCGCATGCAGTTCGGCCTTGCGTGCAACCTCCGCAGCCTCTCTGGCATGACGCTCCGATTCAGCCTGCACGCGCGCTTCCACTGCGGCTCTCTCGGCTTCCTGTTCCGCCTTGAAACGCGCCGCCGCCGCTTGCTGCTCGGCCTGCGCCTGGGCCGCCTCAGCCTCCTGCCTGGCTTTCTCTTCAGCCAGCGCACGTGCTTCGGCTTGCGAGCGGCTCATCTCGGCTGCCAGTCTGGCGCGCTCAGTTGTCATAACCGGCGCAAAATCCAACGCCGCCGTGCTATCCGCAACAACACCCTTTTCCGCAAAACCCGCCACCTGCAATCTGGCCGCTTCCTGAGATAATTCTGCCGCCGTTGGCACCCGATACGCGGCGGTAAAATCAAGCTCATCCACTTCATCGCTGGATTTTTTAGACGGCGGTGGTGTAATCAGCTTTGCAGGTCGCCCGGCACGGGACTTATCCTGAATAAAACCGCCTTTTGCCAGCTCAGTAAACATATCTTCCAGCATGCCACGCAGGCTGGGTGAAGATCGCTTCATGATCTCAGCAACGGTGGCCGTCCCATCCACCATCAACAGTGCGCGTTTGATGTCCTTGGACAAATGCGCAGTTCTGCTGCGCACCTCGTCTTCACCACTGCTGGTTCTGATAAAAACAATTTTTTCATTCATGTCTTATTCTAACTGATCGCAGCCTGATGGTTGAATTGAAAAGCGTATTTTAAATAGAACACAGCGAATTTGCAGTGACTAAATGTAAAACGGATTATCTTGACAGCAGAACGAACGTTCTTTATAGTTCACAGCACGTTCGTTCTCGACAGGATTTATCATGACCGACCACAAAGATACAGAGTATCTCTACAAACTCCAGGACTACTACGCCGATTGGAAAAGCATCCCCTCGTACGCACGCCTGTGTGAGGTATTCGGCATCGCCTCCAAGTCCTGGGTAAAGGCCATTCTGACCCGGCTGGCTGACGCCGAGTTCATCGAGCGCACCCCGGACGGCGCATGGATACCCACCCGGCAATTTTTTGCCAGGCCGCTTGCCGAATCATCGGTGCAGGCCGGCATGCCGGTATCGGTAACCGCCACCCAGGGTGATTTCTTCGTCATCGACGAAATGCTCATCGACACGCCCTCCAAAACCACGCTGATCACGGTCAAGGGGGAATCGATGATAGACGCCGGTATACATGACGGCGATGTCGCCGTGGTGGAAAAACGCATGACCGCGAACATCGGCGATATCGTGGTCGCCATCGTGGATGACGACTTCACGCTCAAAACGCTGGATCGTGAAAACGGCGCGTTCATTCTGCGCCCTGCCAATCCGGCCTTCCCCGTTATCCGCCCGCAAGGCACACTGGAAATATATGGTGTGCTGATCGGTCTTATTCGCAAATACAAGAGGTAACCGACATGCTACAGCATCAACATCGCCGCACCGCACCCTTGCTCTCCATGACCTACCCCAACAAGGAGCTTTTTTTCCGCCAGCGCGCGCTGCTGCGCCGTGCCATTCCGGCAGGCTTCCCGTCGCCTGCCGATGATTATGTAGAACAGCGCATCAGCCTGGACGAGCATCTGATCGGGCGTCGCGAATCCACCTTCTTCATGCGCGTTGCAGGGGACTCCATGCGCGATCTGGGCATTTTCGACGGCGACCTGCTGGTGGTGGATCGCGCGCTGACCGCCACGTCAGGCTGCGTGGTGATCGCGGTGGTGGACGGCGAATTCACCGTCAAACAGTTAATGCACACACCCAGCGGGCCGGTATTGCGCGCAGCGCATCCGGACTATGCCGACATGCACATTCAACCCGAACAGGATTTCACCATCTGGGGCGTAGTCAGCTGGAATGTGCACAAGCACTAGCGGGCATGAAATTAAAACCACCACAGAAAATAAAACTTGCCATGCCCGCTCTCTCTCCTCAATCCTCTCCCGCAAGCGGGCGAGGAGGCGAACGTGTCGCTACGCGAGTTTCACCCTAAACGCTACAAGCTACAAGCTACAAGCTACAAGCCTCAATATAACAAATGAAACGCGCCATCGCCTTAATCGATTGCAACAACTTCTACGTCTCCTGTGAGCGCCTGTTCCAGCCTCACCTAGAAGGGAAACCGGTCGTTGTGCTGTCCAACAACGATGGCTGCGTGGTATCGCGTTCGCAGGAGGTCAAGGATCTGGGCATCCTGATGGCCGCGCCCTGGTACCAGTTAAAAGACATCGCCAAAAAGCACGGTATCATCGCACTCTCCTCCAACTACACCCTGTATGCTGATATCTCCAACCGGGTGATGCAATTACTGGCGCAATTCTCACCTTCCAGGGAAGTCTATTCTATCGATGAATGCTTTCTGGAACTGACCGGCATGAGCGAACTCTCAAGGCAAGGCCAGCAGATGCGCGAGGCGGTCAGACAGTGCGTCGGCATTCCGGTATGTGTCGGCATCGCACAAAGCAAGACGCTGGCAAAACTCGCCAATCGCGTTGCCAAAAAACTGCCCGGCGGCGTATGCAATTTCAACGAGCTAGCGGCACATGAAATGGACGCGCTGCTCGGAAAATTCAGCGTGCAGGATGTCTGGGGCGTGGGCCGTCGCATCAAGGCCCGCCTGCATGAAATGGGCATCGAGACCGTTCTGGATTTGCAACGCGCCCCCGCCGGCCGCATCCGCAGCGAATTCGGGGTGGTGGTGGAGCGCACCGTGGCTGAGCTTAATGGCACAGCCTGCCTGGAACTCGATGACATCACACCCCCCCGGCAGCAGATCATCTGTTCGCGCTCCTTCGGCACATCGGTCACCCGTTTGTCCGATCTGGAACAGGCGGTGATCGCGTATACCAGCCGCGCGACTGAGAAACTGCGGCGTCAACGCTCACTTGCCAGTTGCGTACAGGTTTATCTGCACACCAGCACACACCGCGAACCGCAATATCATCCCGTCATCACCTTGCCGCTGACTGAACCCACCGAAGATACCCGCCGGCTGTGTCACGCAACGCTTGCCGGACTGCACAAGATTTATCGCAGCGGCCACCTTTACAAAAAAGCGGGCATCATGCTCTCCGGCATCATCGCAACCGAGGACCGGCCGCGCAGCCTGTTCGACGATATCGCAGCGCAACAAAAATCCGGCGCACTGATGGCAACCATGGATAGAATCAACCGCCGCATGGGCAGCGGCACGATCTGTCTATCGGGTGAGGGAATCAGCAAAAACTGGGCCATGAAACGAGACAACGTGTCGCAGCGCTACACCACGGAACTTGCTGAACTGGCGCTCGCAAAGGCATGATAAACTGCACACGCCGTGCATGCCGACACACTCCGCTCACGTGACGCTTTCCTGACAAACACGCCTATATATCGGACGATAAAAAAGGCTATGTCGCAGTTATGTGTTGAAAGCGTTTTTTGTAAGAATAATTATTTATTAAACAATGAATTAAAATTGTACTTTTGTTGAAAATTGCCATTTCAACAGCTAATTACGACAGAGCCATAAAAAACCCCTTTTTCCACCCTGCAACCAAGAAAAATCTACAGGAGCGTTTCGATTTTGAGCAAATCACTTACTCATACCGAACGGGCACTGCAAGTATTACGAGCAGCCAATAAACCCGTCAGGGTGAGAAACTCAATGAAGTAGGCCAGTTGCCCCATCGGCGTGGTCGCACTTCTGCTCTCCCAGCGTACCTGCACACGGCCTGCTACCGTCCGCACACCCGTGCATGAAATCAGCGCTGCTTCCTGTATCGACTGTTTCAGTTTTGCCTCACCCATCGGGTGACTCCTCTGTTAGCTCTCAAGCCCATATTCTGACTGACTTGCAACCGATTTACATGGGGTCAACTACGGTTTTAAGGATTCTACGAGGCGGTTTCAAGCTCAAACCGAATTTCGTGTTAAACACCGTTCAAATTCAGCCAGGGGCATCGGCCTGCCAAACAGAAAACCCTGAAAATTCAGGCAACAATGTTGGGTGAGAAAGTCTTTCTGCGCTTCCGTTTCCACGCCTTCTGCAAACACTTCCATGCCCAGATTGTTCGCCATGGCGATGATGGTTTGCACGATAGTCGCGCCATCCTGATCGCGTGCGATGTCCTGTACAAAACTCTGATCGATCTTGAGCTGGTCCAGCGGCAACTTCTTCAAACTGGACAACGAAGAATGCCCGGTGCCAAAATCATCCATCGAGAATTTTACGCCGATCTGTTTGAGCGCCTGCATTTTGGCGATCATCTCGGCAATATTGCCCAACACCATACTTTCCGTGAGCTCCAGCTTGAGACTGGCGGGGTTCATTCCAGTCTGCTGCAATAGACGAACAACCTGTTCAACAAAGTCCTCCTGTTGAAACTGCCGGGAACTGACATTCACAGCAAGGTGCAAGTGCGCCGTATTCGGATCTCTCTCCCATATCTTCAACTGATGACACGCCGTTTCCAGCACCCACATACCTATTGGTACAATTAATCCTGTTTCCTCTGCTACCGGAATAAAATCAGCTGGCAGCATCAGTCCGTAAACCGGATGCTGCCAGCGCAACAACACCTCAGCACCCGCGGTTTTACCTGCATTGTCTACCTGAGCCTGATAATAAAGCTCAAACTGGTGTCCCTGCAAAGCCTGCTTCAGACATTCTTCAAGCGATGAACGACGCTCTACCGCATCTTGCATTTCAGGGTCAAAAAAACGGATGGCGTTGCGTCCGGCCTTTTTGGCCGAATACATGGCGATATCCGCCCGTTTCATTAACTCATCAATGGAAATCTTGTTGCCAGCGAACAAGGCTACACCGATGCTGGGCGTACTGTGACGGTCATGATTTCCAAGACGGTAAGGCTGATTAAGTACAGCCAGAATTTTTTCGCCTAAGGCCTCAACCTGAAATGCCGCTTCCTGAGGTTGCCCGTTCAGATTTTCCAGAATGATCACAAACTCATCCCCGCCCATACGGGCCACGGTATCGCCCTCTCGCACGCATGCGTCAAGCCGCTCTGCCACCTGTTTCAGCAATAAATCACCCACGTCATGACCGAGCGTGTCGTTAAGCGTTTTGAAGTTATCCAGATCAATGAGCAACAACGCACCGTGCCGATCGCTGCGCACACAAGATAGCAGTGCATGATGCAATCTGTCCATCAGCAAGCGCCGGTTGGGCAGTCCGGTGAGCGGATCAAAAAATGCCAGATTCCGGACTTCCAACTCTGCGGCGCGTCGTTCAGTGACATCGATGGCAATCCCAATAATACCCGCAATATCACCTGCATCGTCAAGCAATTTGGCCTTAGTGACTTCCATAAGATGCTGCCTGCCATCAACGAAAGTCAGCACCTCATGCGACAGATGCGGTTCATCCTGCCCCAGACACGCACGGTCAGACTCAAGACACCGCAAGACTGCCTCAGCGCTCATAATGTCAGTCAGTTGTTGCGCCTCCAGAAAGTTTTTTTCCGGTATGCCTATGGCATCACATAAAGTCTTGTTGACGACGTGATAACGCCCGTCCAGACCGGTCAGCCAGATACCCACGGGGGAATTATCGAGTATAGCTTGCAATCTCGCCTCACTGATATGCTGGTGCATACGCGCGAAGTGCAACTCCCGATTCGTTTTTTCAAGCAGTATATTCTGTTCGTTGAGTTTGCGATTGATCAGTGAGAGCTCATCTTCCTTACGCTTTCTGTCATCGATATTGAACGTCACACCGATAAACCGTTGCCCCCGATTTTCTTGATCGACGTGCATGATTTTGCCGTAATTGGCATACCAGACCCAACTTCCATTTCTGGCGCGCACCCTGAATTCGCAACGGTACTGCGCCGTCACACCGGCCAAATGATCGCTGATGGCCCGCTTGATCAACGAAATATCCTCAGTATGCACAATCTTGAAGACATCATCCATAAAGGCGAGCGATTCTTCTGCGCCATAACCCAGTTCGCCAAAAATCTGCGTCGTTCTGCGAACGACTTCACCGGTGAGCAGATTGTTTTCCCACAGATCGAAACCCGCTGCTTCAAGAGCCAGCTCCAGGCGTTCCTTATTGACGTCCGGCCCAAGCATCATTCAGCCGGGAAGTGCACCGGCATAGCCGATATTGCGCAACAGACCGGCAAACGAAGCGATCACCCCGGGCGCCTGGCAAAGCGCTATTGCTGCTTCGACTTTGATCACGCTGACGGCGCGGCCCGTGCTTTTGCCTGACTTCGCATCAAAATACACAGCCAAATCAGCACTGGCATTGGAGAAACCGAGGCCCGTGCTCTCGGAGTAATAGCAAATTGAATCAGGCGCAACAATATCGGGCACATTGCGCTGGCTCGAATACATAATCAAATTCTCGTTCAGATTATAGAGATAGTGCGTCTGTGTGCTGTCACTTTGATCGGGTGAATTATCAAGACGAATGATCCCTGCATCGAGCGATGCGCTGGTCGTCGATTGTGTCACAGCGGTAATGTAAAAATTAGTCAGTACCGGTGTGGCCGCACGACCGCTAAGCTGAGCGATCTTCTGCGCCACCTCAGCGCTTGCGGGAGGTACAGGCGCGTTCAGCAAATAGTCTCCCAGGGCCCATGCCTGCACCAGTGTCCCGGGTATGTAACTGCCTGACAAGGCATAATGATTGCCCGCATTGGACGGCCAGAGCGCAATTCCGGAGAAACTGCCGAAAGCTGCAACTATGCCACCAGCCAGCGTTTCGACCTGTGCCGCCGTTGCAGCATTCAAAGTCGCTGATTGCACACCCTCCGTCGTCTCAGCATCATTTGCCAGCGAGCAGGGAGACGCTGCGAGTGCAACACTGCCGCTGTACGTTGTTTGCGGCAGCTCCGGCACCGCTCGCCCGGCACCATCACCGTTGACGACCCAAATCGGATTGCCGGAAATAACCGCAGCAATCAGCGGCACCAGCGAATTGATCGGCCCGATTTCACCCGGAATGAGACATCCGAGCGTCATGCCGGTCGCTGCCTCAAAGGTGTTCAGCGTATTGAAAATCGAAAACTCCACCTCGGCCAGCGTCAGGCTGTCGGCAACATCGGGAGAACCCATCATCGCCAGTACGCAACAGTTTGTCATGCTGTCGTAATCCTTCACCTGCACGACGCCGCTCCAGCCGCTCCCGGCCAATTCGGCCAGTACATTGACCGCATCGCGATAACTCCCGCCGCCGCCACTGCCAAGAACAGCAGCCCCCGCGGCGATATATTGAAAGTCAACGACACCATACTCATAAACATCCACAGTATTTCCTTTTTTCGTGAAGAAAGATTATAGACTGGCAGTGTATGTCGGCCAAAATGGAAAAAGCGGACATCCCGGCGCGTGTGCATACTACTCAAGGCGACCGAAATAAGCAACGCCGGGCTCACCGCCTCCTGTATCACGAGGTACGAAGCAGCATGCCGATGCTGCCCGCCCATACTCAAAAATAAAAGCGTATGTAAGTTTACCTCCGCGAAAATACAAACTGCCCGGATGATTGCTCAGCCGGGCAGTTCGTTAACACGACAAACCGTGAATTAAGCGCGCTTCTTGAACTCGTTGGTACGGGTGTCGATTTCGATTTTGTCGCCGATTTCAACGAAAGCCGCAACCGGCAGCTCGAATCCACCGTTGATCTTGGCAGGCTTCATCACCTTACCGGAGGTATCGCCGCGCACCGCAGGCTCGGTGTAGATCACTTCGCGCGTAATGGTGTTAGGCAGCTCAACGGAAATCGCCTTGTCGTTGTAGAACACCACTTCGCAGGGCATGCCGTCTTCAACGTAGTTGAGCGCATCGCCCATGCATTCCGCTTCGATCTCGTACTGGTTGTATTCCTCGTCCATGAACACATACATTGGCTCGGCGAAATAAGAGTAGGTCACTTCGCGGCGATCCAGGATGACTTGGTCGAACTTGTCGTCGGCGCTGAACACGGTTTCCTTGGCGGATTCGGTCAGCAGATTCTTCATCTTCATCTTCACCACCGAGCCGTTACGACCGGAACGGCTGTATTCCGCCTTCAGGATCACCATCGGATCGGCACCGACCATAATGACGTTACCGGCGCGTAATTCTTGTGCTGTTTTCATGTTCATTGCCCATCTATTTTGAAGGCGCGCATTGTACCGATTTCCTGAAAAAAATCCAGCAAATTCAATACCAGATTGTTTGCCGATAATTCCGCCACCCAGGCCACTGCGCGAGCATCCAGTTCAGCGCGCATTGCGGAAAATTCATGCCATACCTGTGCAACCGGCCCCTCACCGCCGTTCCACACTTCCCATAGTGCCCGCATAGCCTGCGCCGCCTGAGGTTCAAGTTTTGCTGTGTACAATTTTAAAAAAGCGTGCAGCTTGTGCCAGTGCACCTCATCGTGCTGCGGATAAATCTGCCAGACAAACGGTTTTCCCGCCCACTGCGCCCGCACACAGGAATCCTCGCCACGCACAAAGTTGATGTCGCACGCCCACAACAACTCGTCGTAGCGCTCCTGTTCAACAAAAGGCAACACGCGCACCTGCAGGTTGCCGCGTACATAATAAACCCTCTCCCCCTGCCCCTCTCCCGTGTACGGGAGAGGGGCGTTTCCCGGCATGGCATCAGCAAAATACGCCCTGACCTGCGGCACAATGCGCCCTTGCGGCACCAGACACAGCACCTTTTTCACACCGTTTGCCCAGGCATCCAGCAAACCTGCCAGCGCCGCATTTTCATAGGCGAACAGGGAGATTTTAAGTGTATCTGCTGATGGCGCAGCCATGCCAATGGACTGCCAGAAAGTCTGCTGTGCGGCGCTAAGATGAGACTCGCGTAGAGAGACTATATCCCTCTCTCCCACGGGGAGAGAGTTAGGAGAGAGGGAAACGGGTATAGCGTATTCATCACAGGGTGCGCCACCTTTAACCACCCCGTTGCTCAGGAATGCGTCGCGCCGCGCCAGTAGATCTCGCTCCAAAAGCAGCCCGCCTGTTTTTTTGGTGAAACCGGGAAAGAAAAAATAGCGGGTCAGCGGCGGGCGGGGCGACGGCAGCTTATGACAGCCCTCGACCCAGTCTTCCGCAGAGAGATATTCGAGATTGATCCACACCGATTCATGCAGCGCCATCGCGTCAAGATAGACTTCAGGCAATTTACAGGCGAATGCCTCGATCACCAGTTTCGCAGACTGAATCGTTTCCTCAGCACCGTTCGCCCTGAGGTATCGAAGGGTGAACGAAACATCGGACCACAGTCGCACCTCCACCCCGCGACAATGCTGACTTTCCAGACTTACATCGGCTTCCGGGCACAGCCTTGCAAAACTGTGTAAATCATCCACCCACAGCCGCACCTTAATGCCGAATTCGTTCGCCAGTTGCCGCGCCAGCCGCCAGCTCACACCGATGTCGCCGTAGTTATCGACGACGTTGCAGAAAATGTCGCAACTACGCGGCATCAGATTAGTTTTCATGCAGCTTTGCTCTATTGGCGCAATCGTCACACGGAACGGCCTGCTATCCAATCCGCCAAACGCTGGCGCACCTGCAACAACCTTTCGTCTTCAATAGCGCCAATGCTGCCGATCAACAGCGTACCATCCAGCACACACAGCCTCGATAAGCGCAACACGCTGGATGTTTTCAATCCCGAGGCAGAAAAATCAGCATCATTCGGCGTAATAATTTCATCAAAACCTGCTTCGGCCTGTTGCACCTGCGAAGAGACCATGCATACCAGCCAGTCGTCGAAACGGGTTGATGCCTGACGCAACAGCAGAACAGGACGGAGTTTAGCTCCGGACAAATCGGTGTAGGAAAAAGGCGTGAGGACGATCTGCCCTGCACGCTTCATTGCCAGCGCTCCTTGATGTCATCGCGCGTGTAGCTCACCGCTTCATCTTCCATGCCGCGCAACGCCTGACGCATGGCAAACTGCGCAAACTCGCCGTCTGTCCATTCTTCAGGTTCATGCTGCGTGGCACTTGCAATTTTTGATTTTGCAACAATAAACTCAACGAAATCAAATACTTCTGTACGCTTGTCTTGCGGCAAACTCTGGAGTGTTTCGATTAGTTCTGCGTATCCCATTCATACCTCCGTTTAGTATTGTTTACAAATGAAAAAATTTCCGATGTCCTTCATACCGTACTCGTCTCTGATGTTTGGATATATGCTGACACATCCATCGACCGTTTTAAGGTCTCTTCCATCCGAAAGCTTTACTGCTAGCGGACTTATAAGCGTCACTCTAAATTTTATGTTTTGCTTTCTTTTTAGCTTACTTAAGGACTTCTCTTCTCCAGAAAGCAAGAAAACATCATTAGCTATGTCCTCTTTATCGAACGCCTCATACAGAGTTGCATCCACCACGTTGAGTTTTATTAGCATGTAACGTTTCCCCCATTCTTCCATCACAAAAAAACACTGCAGCACAGTCCCAAAAAATTCAACCATGCGAATAGGCGAATAGCAGCGATTGGCACCTTGTTGTATGTGATGAGCATCAGCTTTCAGCTTGGATATTCCATACCCAACAGGTCACTGTTTTGCCACCATTGACATTGTCCAACCTTGTATCGCATCCTTGAGGCGTTGCGCAGCAATCGGGTTGCGATCAGCAATATAACTGCTAATCTCGGCCAGACTTGAACGAGCCTTAGTTCGCCAAAGTACGGGCAGCATATTCGCGGCGTTTGGTGTCAATGAGCGCCTGCATTTCCGCCATCACCTGATCGTGGGGAATCAACGGATTGTTGTCATCCAGCGATTCCTGCACCTTGGCACGGAAGCAGCGCTCATAAGCCTCGGCCTCTTCGGTCGTGGCAAACTCGGATTCAATGGGAGACAATGCTGTTTTCATGACGGCGACATTAAACCTAATTCAGCGGTATGGCAACAGCATAGTCGTCATTGCATCGGTAGAATTCGCATTGGGCGAAACATACCACCGCTGCAAAATCAAAAGACCCCATAAATAGTTATATTTCAAAGCAGCCATCCGGCCAGATGAGTTTTTCTGACCGCCGGAACAGAATACGCCGGCTCATTCGTCCAACCCAGCGCATTGGAGGTCAGGGAGGTAGAGAACAGACAAAAATCTGCGGACGCGTGACGCCTCGCGCCCAGCTTTATCGGAAAAACCTGCATGTTTCTGCGCATTTCAAGCTGATCGAAACCGGGCAGTATGCTCTGCGGCGCAATCATCAACTCCCATTCTCCCTGCCTGTTATAAATCAGCAAGGCACGCTTCCCCAGATTGCGCTCTGAACGCTCGCTCGCATTCACGGTCAGGACGACCGCTTCGATATAATGAGAAATGAGAGATAAATCAATCACCACTCCTTTCCCGGCAGGCCGGAAAATGCGCGAGACAATGGCCAGACTGGGGCGATTGATGTCCTCCCCCACGCCATAGGCCAGCAGCGTACCCACTGCAATCGGGGTGCCGAGTGTAGTTTCCGCCATGCACAAACGGATCAGCTTCTCATTCTGAAACAGCAAAGTCCACGCGTTTTTTTCAGCACCGAGATGATCCGGCGCGCTCCATGACGAACGGCTGGACAGCAGATCGTCCAGACGTTTTTCCGATGCATACATCCCCTGCTGGTGACGCAACAGATCAAACACGGAGGAAAAACCGGCAAAAACACGCAAATCATCCACCGGAACAGGGCGTTCTGCACCCGGCTCATCCACAGCGCCCCAAAGCCCCCTCAGCAACTGCTCATGAATAACAAAATGTTCAGTTTCCGGAAACCGCGCAAAACGGGGCGGAACGGCAGAACCCTCGCGCTTTGCCCGCACCAGCGCTATGCTGTCCTTGCGGATCGCCTCATTCAGCCCCTGACAGGCCAGCATCAAGGCTGACCCCGCCGGACTCCCCGACGGACAGGCGCCCGCAGGCAATGAACCCTGCGCAATCAAATCATCACGCCCCGGCTTTTCGCCCTCCTTGCACCTTCTCACCTGTACTGCATTTTCTACATCGCTCATATAACTTGCAATTGCCCGCTGCAAATGCGTGGGCCAGCGCAGCACGTCATATCTGGCAACCATATGCAGCAAGATGAATTGCTCAGCAAGGCTGACGCCGTTATGAAGATCATGCAGACCCAGCCTGTTTTTCAAAGTCAGCAGCGGCGTCTCAAATTCCTTATAAAAACTCAGTGTATAGACGAGTAGCTCACGCAGGCTGCAGCCACCGTGCGGCCCCTCCAGCCCCAATTTTTTTCTCAATGTCAGCAGGGGGCGGTCGACCTCTTCATAGCTGCTCATGATGTAAAAAATCGTATTGGCGACCTTCCAGTCGTGGTCACTCAGCAGCTGATAGCTTAATCCGCGAGCCTGCTGCTTCAAAAGCAATAGTTCAAAAATCCGGGAAGCACTCTCGTATACTTTATGACGCGCCCGTGCGTACCTGAAATTACTGGCGGTGTAATAGTGCGAGAACAATATCTGACAGGAAACCATCAATATCTGCGTCAGCTCCAGCAGCAGGCCCAGCGTCTTCCGGCGATCCTCGTCTTCCGGAATACCGCCGGTTTTGGCATACTTTGCCAGCCGTACCAGCGCCATGGGATAAAATAGTTTCAATGCCCCACGCGTCAACGAGAAGCGCCGCCTCACTGATAGCGAACAGCGATTGATATCTTTTATTTCCGCCAGTAACAAAGCAAAATATTCAGATGGCCGGTCCCTGCTGTCATCAAGCGCGAATCTGAGGTCCCGGCTCCCCGGGTTACCTGCCTTCAGTCCTTTCGATCGCTTGGGCGGCGTAAAACCCAGAGGCACCTGCCGCTCCGGCAGATGCTTGCCTGAAAACTGATGGAGCACAACCCGCCATTTATTCATGAACACCTGTCTGTAAACGCAGCCCTCCAGGCGAGTCCGGGCTGTAAAAAATTTGATTATGAATCAGATAATTGAACTTCCATCATGTGCAAAAATATAATTGCACAAAAAAACGACGACCGTTCACCCCCGTCAGCCGACCGTTCATCCCCTCTGCCCTACCGGCTATTGATGTAATTTAACCGCCTGTTCCATTAGCTGTTCTCGGCTATTGACGCAGTGATACGGCAAACGGAGAATGCAAGCCGTCAGATTCGTGTAATCTTTGAAACAGGAGGGTAAAATGAAAAAAGTCTATTCCGATGTTGCCCGATTCGTGCGCTGGATGGTAGCAGGAATCATCTCTTTTCTCATTGCACTTCCTGCCATTTTCGCTTTAAACGCAGCAATCTAGCTCCCTTAAAGCCCGCGCTGTTCCCTCCCCCTCCCCCGGTGGAATAGCGCGGCATTTTTTTACTGCTTGGGTTTTCCGTACGTTGCGAAGCGACTCAGCGCATCTGCAAATTCATCATCCGTCAATAAAACGGGTTCGCCGACCGCCAGTGCACGCAAATACAACTCGCTTAAATTTTCCACTTCCACGGTATACTTGAAGGCCTCGGCCAGATTCCTGCCCGCTGCAATCATGCCGTGATTCGCCAGCAGACAGGCTTTACGGTCCATCATCGCAAGCAGCGCATTATCCGACAGCGCCTGCGTACCGAAGGTGGCATAGTTGGCACAACGCAGACTATTTCCCCCCAGCAGCGCCAGCATGTAATGAAAAGGCGGCAAATCGCGGCGCAGGCAGGCCAGCGCCGTCGCGGCATTGGAATGGGTATGAATCACCGCATCGAATTCAGGTCGCGCCACATAAATGTCGCGGTGAAACAGCCATTCGCTGGAAGGATGCCAGCGCCCCTGCGACTCGCCTGACAAATGCACAAACACGATATCATCGATGGTCAATCCTTCCGCACCGAAGCCCGAAGGCGTAATCAGCATACCTTCACCAAAACGTACGCTGAGATTGCCGGAAGCGCCGTGGCTCAAACCCAGCGCATCCAGTCTGTTGGTCATGCGCACCAGTTCGCTGCGCAGTTCATTTTCGTTCATTTTCTATCCTCAAGAGAGCGCGGCACGAATGGCCTCCGTGTTCGCTGCCACCAGGCCGCGCTCGGTAATCAGCCCCGTCACCAGTCGCGCAGGGGTTACGTCAAATGCATAGTTGGCAGAACTTGAATCCTGCGTAATCAGGCGCACACGGCGGATTTGTCCGTCGTCACACAGCCCCGCGATATAGTCCACTTCATCGGAAGCGCGCTCCTCGATGGGGATTTCAGCAACGCCATCCTGCAGCGTCCAGTCCAAAGTTGGTGTTGGCATCGCCACATAGAACGGTACGCCGTTATCAAATGCTGCCAGTGCTTTCAGGTAGGTGCCGATCTTGTTGCACACATCGCCCGTTGCCGTCACGCGGTCTGTGCCGACGATCACCATGTCCACCAAGCCGTGCTGCATCAGATGGCCACCCGCGTTGTCCACAATCACGGTGTGCGGCACGCCATGCTGCGCCAGCTCCCATGCGGTCAGGCTCGCCCCCTGATTGCGCGGACGGGTTTCATCCACCCAGACATGCAGCGGGATGCCGGCCTCAAATGCAGCATAGATCGGCGCCAAAGCAGTCCCCCAGTCCACGGTTGCCAGCCAGCCCGCGTTGCAGTGCGTCAAAATGTTGAAAATCCGTTTTTCAGGCGCATCGCCGTGTTGCGCGGTGCTCGAACCTCGCCGTACTTCGTGTACTGCCTTCGGTTCTGTGCGCCGTGCGCCTTGCGCTGCATCCTGAAATTCCGGATTTTCCGGTACACCGACCGAGTTCATCTGTTTCCGATAAAGCGTCTGAATGATTTGCAGCCCATGCTGCCCGATGGCCCGGTTAATCTGCACGTCCTCATCCGCAATGTTTGAGGCTTCACGCCATGCGGCATCCGCGCGCTCACCGGCAGGCAAGGGCGATAAAAATGCACGCATGCGCTCCAGCGCCCAGCGCAAATTCACCGCCGTGGGGCGTGCCTTCACCAGCATGTCGCAAGTAGCCTTTAAGGCTGCATCTGATGCGTGATGACTCATCGACAGTGCCACGCCATAGGCGGCTGTCACGCCGATCAGGGGTGCACCACGCACCTGCATAGTACGGATCGCATGTGCCGCGTCCGGCATATTTTCAAGACGTACCTTCACGAACTCGTGCGGCAAGCGGGTCTGATCGATGATCTCGACTGCACCGTCAGATGTTTCCCAGATAGTGCGATAAGCGGTGCCGTTAACTTTCATGGTTGAATTCCTCGTTACCTGCCACGTGTTGCTGCTATCAGCTGCAGGTCGGGTTAGCTCAGCGTAACCCGACATTCCGCGCGCATACATTGTCGGGTTACGGCCTGCGGCCTAACCCGACCTACGTTTAATCGCCCTCGAACTCGCACAGCGCAAAGACCTTCTGCCCCATCGCCTCAAGCCTTGCGCGACCACCAATATCCGGCAAGTCGATCACAAAACAGCATTCGACCACGATCCCGCCCATGTCCTCGATCAGTTTCACCGCGGCTTCTGCCGTGCCGCCGGTCGCAATCAGATCATCCACCAGCAGCACGCGGTCACCCTTCTGGATGGCATCCACATGTATCTCGATGCGATCACTGCCGTATTCCAGCTGGTAATCGCGCCCCACCGTCTCAGCGGGCAGCTTGCCGCGCTTACGGATTGGCACAAAGCCTAAGCCCAGTTCATAGGCGACCGGCGTGCCGACGATGAAGCCGCGCGACTCGATACCGGCGACCTTATCGATTTGGATATCCTTGTAGCGCGCCACAATCTCATGGATCGTGGTGCGCAGACCGATCGGGTCTTTAAGCAAGGTGGTGATGTCGCGGAACATGATGCCCTGATGGGGATAATGCGCAACGGTGCGGATACGGGATTTGATGGGCATAATTAGTCAGGATTGAGGATTGAGGATTAAGGATTCAGGATTGAGGATTGAGGACCCGGCCCGCAACGGCGGAGAGTTTTTCAAGCATGGCCGCATCGCGCGATTCAGGCGCGGTGAGGATCGCATATTGCAGCGCGCTGCGGCAGGTACAGGTGTGCGCGTCGCTATCGTGTTTCACAGGTGCTGCGACCTCTTTTACCAGCGCACGCGCCTTGTCGGCATTCTCCAGCAGTACCTTGACGATCGCATCCACCGTGACATTGTCGTGATCCGGATGCCAGCAGTCGAAATCCGTCACCATCGCCACCGTGGCGTAACAGATTTCCGCCTCACGGGCGAGCTTGGCCTCCGGCATATTGGTCATGCCGATCACGTCACAGCGCCACGAACGATACAGTTCCGATTCGGCAAGACTGGAAAACTGCATGCCTTCCATCACCAGATAGGTGCCGCCGCGCACCACCGGAATGCCGATCCGCCCGGCAGCGGCAAACAGATGATCGCCCAGACGATTGCACACCGGATGCGCCATCGACACATGGGCGACCAGTCCCGTACCGAAAAAACTCTTCTCGCGCGCAAAGGTACGATCGATGAACTGATCGACGATCACAAAGGTGCCGGGATGAATATCCTCGCGCAAGGAACCCACGGCGCTCACCGAAACGATGTCGGTGACCCCAAGACGCTTCAGCGCATCGATATTGGCGCGAAAATTGATATCGGACGGGGAAATGCGATGTCCGCGGCCATGACGCGGCAGGAACGCGATGGGCTGTCCCGCCAGCTCCGCCAGCAATATCTCATCGGACGGCTCGCCAAAAACCGACTCCGCCTTCACCCAGCGGGCATTTTCCAGCCCTTCAATATGATAAACACCGCTACCGCCGATAATCCCCAGCATAAAAATTTTCCTTAAAATTCGCAAAGCGATTCGTTTGTCCCCTCTCCCAATGGGAGAGGGTTTGGGTGAGGGAAAAGGGCATGACAATTATTCACAAAGTCATGCCCTTTAGCCCTCCAGCATGGATTTATAAATGTAATTCTGCAGTACGGTCAGATCAACACTCACGCTTTGCACAAATTCCATGCCATGCATAGTGATTTCACTACCCGTCTGGCTGTCCTTTTCCCGACTCACATTGCGTATCACAGCCGACACCAGAAACACCTGGTTTTCGCCTCCGACCTGCATGCGCAAACTCACCGATACCGCGTCCCCGACCTTGCCAAACGCACTGGCCGCATGAATACGCGCACCGGAGATACTCATATCCTCGATGATTGCAGAAACTTTTAAGCTGGCCGCCTGCGACTCGATCGAACACGGCAGCCTGAGTTTAATACGCACCGCGCCGCGCATATTGGTCGTCTTGACTTGCGGCGGGAAAGACAAATGCAGATAAGGATAGGGCGTGAGGCACACACTGATCACATTGCTGGAAAACTCATAGGTTTTGGTGCCCGCAAAACCGCGCACCTGAAAACTCTGGCCCTCCTTGACGAAACTCAATTTATCATCCTGCCTGGGATGGGAGACCAGCACGCTTCTGCGATTCATAAAACCGATCAACTTGACAAAATAGCGCTGCTTGTCGGAAGAAAAGTCCTGTAATTGAACCGTATCGCCGATGGCAAGCTTGATCGCCTGTAAATCCTCGACCTGCTCGGCTGGCCTGGGTTTACCGACAGACTCACTCACGGCAGGGCCAGCTGCACCCTTTCTGTTGACAGCTTCATTCCTGCCGTCGCGAAACAGCCCGTTCTCACAAAGACCTTCAAGTTGCCGCTGAGATTCAACCAGCGCCCCCTCACGCAACAACAAGCGCCCAAATTTATCGTATACCGTCCATATCAATGGTTGACCGACCTGTATTTCATTCAGCTTGACTGGCTGCAATTTATCCTTCATTGCCTGTTAAACCCTTTCCTCACACACGCACCGGTACGCGCGCCGCCAGCGCGCACATCAATTCATAACTGATGGTGCCGGATGCCCTGGCAACCTCTTCAATCGGCATACCTTCACCCCACAACGTAACGGTTGATCCCACACCTGAGTCCGGGAAAGCCGTCAAATCCACGTACAGCATATCCATTGAAACGCGCCCCAGCAGGCACGACCTTTGTCCATCCACCAACAAGGGCGTGCCGGTCACCGCATGGCGCGGATAACCATCGGCATAGCCGCAGGCAACGACACCCGCCCGCATTGTTCTGTCCGCGCAAAACAATCCGCCATAGCCGATTTCGTCACCGCGCTTCAATTCCTGCACGGCAATAATGCGGCTGCTCAATGTCATCGCCGGCCGTAAACCCAGTTGCTGCGCGATCATCTCCTCAAAAGGCGACGCGCCATACAGCATAATACCGGGGCGCACCCAGTCACCATGCGTGACGGGATAGCGCAACAGCGCTGCCGAATTGGCCAGCGAACACGGCAAGCGTAAACCTTGCGCAATATCGTGATACAGGTCTGCCTGTTCCGATACGCCGCGCGCTTCATCCGCGTTGGCAAAATGACTCATCAACGTGATCTCGCGCACCGCCTTATGGCTGCGCACTGCTTCCAGCGCCCCCGCTACCCTGTCTGCCGCAAATCCCAGCCTGTGCATGCCGCTGTTGATTTTCAGCCAGACATCCAGCGAGCCCCGCCCCGGATAGGCATCCAGCAACGCAATCTGCCAGTCACTGTGGATGACACAGGCCAGATCATATTCGGCAAACAGCGCCATATCCACCGCCGCAAAGGCGCCTTCGAGCAACAGAATCGTCTGACGGTATCCTGCCTCGCGCAGACTGATCGCATCCCTGATGTCCAGCAGCGCAAAGCCATCTGCCTCGGCCAGCGCCTCGGCCACGCGTAACAAGCCATGACCGTAACCATTTGCCTTGATCACGGCCATAAGGCGCGCCGAAGTACGGCTGCGTGCAACGCGCAGATTATGCGCCAGTGCATCCTGATCGATGTAAGCTAGTATGGGACGCGGCATGAATTACGGGCTTGAGCTAACTTTAGAGTGCGTAATGATAGCAGGGGCCATGCTTTCATGATATAAAACGCCCTCATAAAAAACGCCCTATTTGAATGAATCTCGGCTTCTACATCATCCTTGCAGCGCAGTTCCTCTCCGCGCTCGCAGACAATGCCCTGTTGTTTGCCGCCATCGCCCTGCTAAAAGGCATGCACGCACCTGCCTGGCACACGCCGGTATTGCAGGAAGCCTTCATTTTTTCCTACATCATACTGGCGCCCTTCGTCGGTGCGTTTGCCGATTCGCTGCCCAAGGGTCGCGTGATGTTCGTCAGCAACAATATCAAAATTTTCGGCTGCCTCGCCATGCTATTTGGGGTCAACCCATTGATTGCATATGGTTTTGTAGGGCTAGGGGCGGCAGCCTATTCGCCGGCCAAATATGGCATCCTGACCGAATATCTGCCGCCCGACAAACTGGTGCTGGCCAACAGCTGGATGGAAGGCCTGACCGTACTGGCCATCATTCTGGGTGCCATCATCGGCGGCGTACTGCTCAGCCCCAATATCGCCTACCCGATGTTGCAGTTATGGGACGTGCCTGTGATCGACACCGGCATCGACACGCCGCCGGAACTGGCCATCACCATCATCGTGGCGCTCTATCTTGCGGCTGCGGTAATCAATCTCTATATTCCCTGTGTGAAATTGGATCATAAACCGTTAAGCAACAATCCGATTTTTCTGCTGGGCGAATTCTGGCACAATTTCAAACTGTTATGGAAAGACCCCTTAGGTCAGGTTTCCCTCGCCGTGACCACACTATTCTGGGGCACCGGTGCGACGCTGCGTCTGCTGGTGCTGAGCTGGGCTGCCATCGCACTGCACTATGACATGGCCAGCGCTGCCAAGCTGACCGCCTGGGTCGCTATCGGCATCGCCATCGGCGCCGTGCTGGCCGCAAAATTCGTCAAGCTGGAACACTCCGTCAAAGTGCTGCCGATCGGCATCGTGATGGGTCTGATGGTGCTGATCATGATTCCGGTCACCAGCAGCACCATGGCTATCCTGCTGCTGGTGACCATCGGCGCCATGGGCGGCTATTTCGTGGTGCCGATGAATGCGCTGCTACAGCATCGCGGGCATTTGCTGATGGGCGCGGGCAGCTCCATCGCCGTACAGAATTTCAACGAAAACCTGAGTATCTTTGCGATGCTGGCGCTATACGCGCTGATGGAAAAATTAAGCCTGAGCATTTACATCATCATCACCATCTTCGGCCTGATGCTCTCCGCCATTATGACCCTGCTGTATAAACGGCACGGTCACGATCAGGATGCCGGAAAAATCTGATGATCAGACGGTTACCGGTGGAAACGCTACGCTTTTTCCACCCTACCTGCTTCACATTCATTCCCCCATGTTAAAAAAAACGAACATGTCATGATGAAAGCGCCTTGTACAAACCACTTTGCTGCACTAACAACGCCTCAAATTCCTCGACCGGCACGGGCCTGCTGAACAGATAGCCCTGATAGGCCATGCAGCCATGCAGTTTGAGAAAGCTGAGTTGCTCTTCGCTTTCAACCCCTTCGGCAATCACGTTTAATTTAAAATTCAGCGCCATGTCGATGATGGTCTGCACCATCACCGCATCGTTGGGATCGGTTGCGATATCCCGCACAAAACTCTGGTCGATCTTCAACTGATCCAGCGGCAGTTGCTTCAGGTAAGCCAGCGAAGAATAGCCGGTACCGAAATCATCCAGCGACAGCTTCACACCCAGCGCTCTTAGCGCATGCATTTTCGCCACCACATCGGCCAGATCGGAGAGCACCACGCTCTCGGTCAGTTCCAGTTTCAACAGTGAAGGATCAACATCACAGGTGCGCAGGATAGACTCGACCCTGTTCACAAAATCGTGCAGTTTGAACTGTTGTGCGCTGACGTTCACCGCGATGCTCAGATTGCGGGTTAACGCATGAATGCGCCACTCCGCCAGTTGCCGGCAGGCAGTTTCCATGACCCACCCGCCGATTTCCAGAATCAATGCACTCTCCTCGGCCACCGGGATAAACTGGGCCGGGGGAACCATGCCGCGCAGCGGATGTATCCAGCGCACCAGCGCCTCCGCTCCCAGCACCCGGTGTTCATTGTTCACCTGTATCTGATAGTACAAATGCAATTGTCCCTCCGGCACCGCGCGCCGCAAATCCGCCTCCAGCGCGGCACGCGACTCAACCGCCAATTGCATGCCGGGATCAAAGAAACGCACCGCATTCCGGCCCGCGTCTTTAGCCTGATACATCGCCATATCCGCATATTTGAGCAACACTTCGACCGGCTCCTCATTGCCGCGATACAAACTTACGCCGATACTGGGCGAACTGAGATGTTCATGTTCGGCAAGCTGGTAGGAAACGGACAGGCTGGCGCGTATTTTTTCGGCAATCTGCGCGACTTTCTGCGAAGCAACTGCCGATTGCTCATCGACATCTTCGAGCAGCACCACAAACTCATCGCCGCCCAGGCGTGCGACCGTGTCCGATTCCCGCACACAGGCTTGCATGCGACGCGCCACCTCGACCAGCATCCGGTCACCATATTCGTGCCCCAGCGTGTCGTTGAGCGTCTTGAAGCGATCCATATCGAGAAACAGCAGCGCACCATATTGCCGGCTGCGCTGCGACGCCGCCAGCGCCAGATGACAGCGATCGAGCAGCAAACGCCGGTTCGGCAATCCGGTCAGTCCGTCATAGAACGCCAGATTGCGTATTTCCTCCTCGGCCTGTTTGCGCTGGGTGATGTCACTGAACGTGGCGACATACTCAGTCACCCGCCCTGTCGGATCCTTGACTTCACTGATGGCCATCCACTTGGGGTATATCGTACCGTTTTTACGTTTATCCCATATTTCGCCGGACCAGATACCTGCCGTCGTCAACTGCCGCCACATTTCCTCGTAAAAGGCCTTATCATGTTTACCTGAACTCAAAATGCGCGGATTTTTCCTCAGTACGTCTTCGGGGCTGTAACCGGTAATCGCTTCAAACGCGTGGTTCACGCGGATGATATTCGCCTCCGCATCGGTGATCATGATGCCTTCCTGCGTCTCGAAGGCGACCGCCGCGATACGCAGATTGTCTTCCGCCCGCCTGCTCGCAGTGATATCCTGCACCGCACCCACCGTGCGCAACAGCCGGCCGGTTGCATCGAGATAATTCTTACAGTGCTGACGCACCCACTTGATGCGTCCGTCCGCCATGTTCAGCCGATATTCCGCATCATGACACGCCTCCTTCGTTTGCCGACACGTCTGGCTCACCCACATTCTGTCATCCGGATGTATCGTCTGCAAAAATTTATCGCGCACGGGCAATAACTGCGCAGGATCGAACTCAAACATCCGGCAAATTTCATCCGAACAGCGCATCTCGCCGCTTACCGCATCCATTTCCCAGCTGCCGATCCGCCCCAGCTTTTCCGTCTCGATCAGCATTTCCTGCTTGCGCTGCAATTCGGCCTGATTATCTCGCAACGCGGATTCGATGTGTTCGCGCTCAACGATTTCCTCCTGCAGCTGTTCATTGGATGCACTCAGTTCACGCGTGCGCTCCTCGATGCGCGCTTCCAGCGTCTGATACAATCTTTGCAGCCGACCCGTCATGCGGTTGAACGAACGCGCAAACAAACCCAGTTCGCCGAAGGCGGATTCATCGGCGCGCTGATCCAGATTACCCTCAGCCATTTCACCCACCGTTTTCGCCAGTACTTCCAGCGGCCTGCTGATCTGTCGGGCAAACAAAAAGGCCAGCAGTCCGGAAACACACACCATGAGCAGCAACGCCTCCAGCACCCATGTCCTTTGCCGGTAAACGGACGCGAACACCTCATCACCGTCCAGCTTGACTACCATCCCCCAGTCCAGTTCGGGCAAATGGCGCCAGGCGGAGACCACTTCCTTGTCGCGATAATCCTTTTTGACCGCTTCGCCTGACGTACCGAACAGCGCGCCAACCATGGGGATTTCCTTGTTCTTTTCCAGATTCAGTCTGAGTATTTCCCTTCCCCCCGGACGATATCTGAGCGGCGTGGTCATCAGCATATCTTCCCCGTCTTTTCTGGCAAAAACCGCTTCGCCGCTCGCGCCCAGCCCGCCTGAATCCGAGGCCACTTTATTAAACAGATCGTTGCCCAGTTGTGCGGCCAGCACTCCGATGAACTTGCCATCGGCGATGACAGGCGACGTAATGAATATCGAAGGCGCTTTCGATGGCAGGTAAAAATCCTGACGGGAAATCATCGGTTCCAGCGTGCTGACGGCATCGCGAAACGCGTCCGCCAGCGGCGTCGCACGCCAGGGGCCGTTTTGCAGATTTGTGGCAAAGTCGCTTTCGTGCTTCTGGGCGTAGATGATCTCGCCCTGCGGCGTAATCAGATAGATATTGCGAAACACCCCGGATTCGTCCACATAGCGGTCAAAATACTGACGCGCACGCGCATCTTCCCTGAGATAAACGCCCCCGGCACGCGCACCATACTCATCAGACAACAGTTCAATATCCGCAACAACACGGGGACTTTGCGCCAGAAAACGCACATTGCGCTCCCGTTCGGTCAGATAGCTTTTGACCTGTATCATTTTCTTGTCCGCCAGCGTGGACACCCTGCCCAGCGCCTCTGCACGCAATGTTTCCTCATCCTGCTGCAGATTGAAATAACTGAACAGCGCCAGCGGCACCATGGAAACCAGCAAAAATAGCAGCAGCAATCGTGAAAAAATCCTCATGGCAGACCTTGTGCGATGGCGTCACGCTCGCCCGGCGGGATGAAAAAAGGAAACGGCGCCGGCGCCAGGCTCTGCCCGGATTGCCAGACAATCTCAAACTGCCCGTCCGCGCGCACCTGTCCGATACGCGCGGTTTTCCAAAGATGTTGCGTGGCGGCATCCACTGCCACGATGCCTTCGGGCGCATTCAGGGTCTGCTGCCCCAACGCGGCTTTCATGGCGTCCCTGTTCGCAGTGCCCGCATCGCGTCTGGCGTTCATCCACAGACGCACACCGATATAGGACGCTTCCATCGGATCATCCAGCACGCGGTTTGCGCCGAAACGGCGGCGGAAGTGTTCGACAAAATCGCGATTTTCAGCGCCCGGTAAACTCTGAAAATAATTCCAGGCTGCATAGTGCCCCTGCATCAAGGCCGGCCCCATCGCAGCCAGTTCTGCTTCGGCAAAACTGGTGGAAAAAACCGGAATGTCACGACTCTGAACCCCTGCTTTTTGCAGCGCCGCAAAAAAATACCGGTTGCTATCGCCGTTCAGCGTGTTGACCACGAAGTCAGGATGCAATTGTGCAATGTCATGCGCGATCGCATCCATATCCCGCTCACCCAGCGGCACGTAACGTTCCGCCAGCAGCAGCCCGTCTTTGGCAACCAGCAGTTTCTTGATAATATGATTGGCGGCATGGGGAAAAATATAATCCGAACCGACCAGATAGACACGTCGCCCGCGCTGCTGCATCGCCCAGGATACCATCGGGATAATCTGCTGATTGGGGGCTGCCCCCGTGTAGATGATATCGGCAGATTGCTCCATCCCTTCGTACTGCACCGGATAGAACAACAGGTGATGATACTTTTCGACCACGGGTTTGACCGCCTTACGGCAGGCGGACGTCCAGCAACCGAACAAAGCTTCCACCTTATCCTGCGTGATCAGCTTCTCAGCCTGAGCTGCACAATACGCCGCATCCGAGCGGCAATCACGGACGATCATCTCGATCTTTGCGCCATCGATGCCGCCCGACTGATTGGCTTCTTCCACCGCGAGACGCAGCGCGTCCACCAGCGGCGCTTCGCTCGTCGCCATGGTGCCGGTCAGCGCATGCAGCACACCAATCCGGATGACCGGCTTTTCGGCATGATGACTGGCATAGAACCAGAACGCGCCAGCCAGCAACGCCAGCACTAACACTGCAAACAACCACCCTTGCTGTCTGGCCCAAATTGTCATCGCACCGATCCACATAAACGATATATACCGATTAAACAGTATATCAAAAAATTCGGGATTACTATCCCTTCAAGGACGCAACCGCCAGACGCAGATCCTGCCACGTCTTTGCCTTTTCCAGCGGACTGCGCAGCAGATAGGCCGGATGAAAGGTAACAATCAGCGGGATACCCTGATAGTCATGCACGCTGCCTCTTAAGGATGCGATGGTCGCGTCAGTACCCAGCAGGGCCGAAGCGGCCGTTTTGCCCAGCGCCACAATGATTTTTGGCTGAACCAGCCCGATCTGACGTTTCAGGTAAGGCAGGCAGGCCGCAACCTCGCCCACATGCGGGTGCCGGTCATCAGGCGGCCGGCATTTGATCACATTGGCGATGTACACCTCGCTGCGTTTTAACTTAATCGCCAGCAGCATATTATCGAGCAACCGGCCGGCATGTCCTGTAAACGGTTCGCCCGTCGCATCTTCTTCCGCGCCCGGCGCTTCGCCGACAAACAGCCAGTCGGCCTGTTCATTGCCGACCCCGAACACGGTTTGCGTACATCCGGCGCGTAAACCGCACTGCGCGCATGCCTGCACCTTTTCCCGGAGTTCAGGCCAATCCAGTTGTCCCAGCGCACCACCCGCATTTTTTAGCTGAAACTCGCGCAGCGTATCTGCTCCCGCCTGCCTGTCCGCCTTATCCGCCGGCAGAGAAAAAATATCCTCCGCTGGCTGCGCAAGCGGCGCGGCTTCATCGTTACGCGGCATCGAAACTGACTGCGTATCGTCGTTAACGTGAAAGTCGCGAAGCGATTCGTTTGTTCCCTCTCCCTCCGGGAGATAACCAGCGACTTTGCCATCGTCGTATGATGGCTTAGTCGAATGGCTAGTCGTTTTTTCAGGGTTTGGATGAGGGAACCGACCGGCGTAAGCTCTTTCATATTCAGAGGCGGAGCTTGCGCCATGTCGGTTAGTCTTGTGATCTGTGGCGCGATCCGGACGTTCAGCGGCCAGCGGCACGGGCGGCAATTCCTGCACAGGCCTCTCGCGCCGTACCCACAGAGGATACAGATTCAACTCGCGCAGCATCGCCTCACGCCTGTCCATCGTCCCACTCGCCCCTTCTTGCTGCCGCATCGCACGCCATCACCAGCGCATCCTCGCTGCCCGCCGCATTTTGGTAATAGCCGCGCCGCACACCCACCTGCGAAAATCCGGCACGCAAATACAGGGCGATCGCAGCCCTGTTTCCGGCACGCACCTCAAGAAACACGCGGTTAAGCCCCTGCTCAGCCGCCGTTTTCAACAGCGTTGACAGCATCCTGCGGCCCAGCCCCTTGCGTTGAAATGCCGCTGCCACGCCGATATTGAGCAATTCCGCCTCCTCCACGCCCGGCATCAATACCGCATAGCCGCATAACTCGCCCGCCGTTTCATCGACAAAGCATAAATACACGCTGTCGATCGCATCGCAAAAATTGCCGCGCGTCCAGGGGTACGCCTGCACCGACGCTTCGATCGACAATACCGCATCCACATCCGCCACAGTCATCCGCCTCATGGAAGCTTATCGGCCAGTTGGGATTTTTCTAAAGCCAGCTGTTCGCGCTCAGCCGTTTTAAGCGCCACCTTGTCGCGCAGATAGAACGGCTGCGCCAGTGCGGCATCCATGCCCTGCCCGCTGGCAAATTGCTGCGCAGCGAGCTCGGCAATGGCTGCTGCCTGCGGCACCAGCGTCGCATTCATGCCGCTCAGCTGCCCGGCATAACGCGATTGCAACACTGGCCCGAACGCGGCAAACCCGCTGCCTGCACCAAACCAGTCGCCTGCCACCATCGGCGCGTCTTCCGGCTTGCACAACTGCGGCTCAAAAACCGTCAGCCAGACACCCTCCTGCTTTTCATACGCGGCGCAATAAATCTCGCCCATGCGCGCATCCAGCGCGGCAATGACGCGCGTATGACCTGCGCCCTGCGCTAACGCCTGTAAGGTACAGATACCCGCAACCGGAAGCCCCGCACCCAACGCCAGTCCCTGCGCCACACCGCAGGCGATGCGCACCCCGGTAAACGAGCCCGGACCCGAACCATAGGCGATGCCATCCATATCCTGAATCCCATATCCTTCACGCAACAACTTGGGGCCTGCCCCCTTAGTTGTGCGGGGAAGACCCTTGCGGTCTGCATCCTGAAGTAAGGCCGCCAGCATAGGCATCAGTAACTCGGAATGTTTCTGGCCTGCCAGTTCACAATATTCGGTCAGCGCGCCGTCCTGCCACAGTGCGACCGAGCAGTATTCGGTGGATGTTTCCAGTGCCAGCAGCTTCATTGATCCGCCAGCAGCAACACCACCGCCTGCGCCGCAATTCCTTCACCGCGTCCGGTGTATCCCAGCTGTTCGGTGGTGGTCGCTTTCACGTTGACTGCGCTTTTTTCGATGCGCAAATCATCGGCGATGTGTGCCACCATTTGCGGAATGTGCGCTGCCATTTTAGGCGCCTGCGCGATGATGGTGGCATCCACGTTAGCAACCCGAAAACCTGCTCCGCGCACCAGATGCAGCACTTCACGCAGCAGAATCCGGCTGTCGATATTTTTAAATTTCGCGTCCGCATCGGAAAAGTGCCGCCCGATATCGCCTAATGCGGCAGCCCCCAGCAGCGCGTCGCAGATCGCATGCAACAATACGTCCGCATCGGAATGCCCGAGCAGGCCCTTTTCATACGGAATATCCACCCCGCCGATAATCAACCGGCGCCCTTCGACTAGCTGATGAACATCAAATCCCTGACCTATACGCATAAAATTTTTCCCTGCCGAGTAGCATAAATCACATTAAACAATCACTGATTCCAGAGGACGCATTTCAGCAATCAAGGTCTCAGGCGCGATATCCTGTTCATGCGGCCATGTTACCGCGCCATAGACGATACCCACCTGATTGAAATAATGAATATCTTTCAATTCGCCAAAAACACCAAAATCAAGATAAGGATTCATATCGAAAACACCCTTGCGCCCGCTCTGAAGCTCAACTTCGATACAGTAATTTGGCAACGCTTTAACTGCTATCACATCCCAGTACATGATTACCTCACAAAGGATCTATTTTGTAGGGAAGCTCACCACCCGCTGCCAATTCCCAATCGGCCAGTAACTCATCACGGTGCAACTCTATCCACGCCTGTACCAAACGCAATTGTTTACGCGGCAATTCACCGGCAAGAATCTCACCTTCACCTATACTGACAGACGCTTCAAATTCGGCATACTTGGCGTGTATATGCGGCAAGTGGTGATGTTTGTTATCGAGTAGAAACATGCGAATAATAATTCCGTAAAACATGGAAATGATCGGCATCGCTATATCCCCTTCATTAAATGACGTCTTCCAGGCGCTTGTTCATATAGATACTGGTCTGACCATAACCCAGTTTGGCATATAGCTTCTGTGCACCCAGATTATGTGCAAACACATGAAGCTCAATGCCCGATGCGCCCAGCGCTTTAATCTCCGGCTCCAGCGCTTTCAAAGCCCGCGTCGCATGGCCCTGCCTGCGCCACTCAGTGAGAATACGGATGACACACACAAAGGCAATCCGGATGTCATATTGTTCCCGGATACAAAACCACAAAAAACCGATTTCATGGTCCTGCTCGTCGTCCCTGATCACGAAAAAATAGTTATCGGGCGTCGCATAGCCTTGCGGCGCAGTCGCCATAAAGTCGGCGCAGGCCTTCTCATACGCCTGTTCCTCAGAATACAGTCCTGTTGCAAGCAGGTCGCCGGCATAATCCGTCTCGGCCGACTGTATATAGCGGTCATAACTTTCAGCTTGCATCGGCACAAGCGCAGTCATTCCCGCGACCGCAATACCAGTTCAGCCATCCGCAAATCCTGCGGATAGGTCACCTTGAAATTGCTGCTGTCGCCTTCCACCAGTTTCGGGCACAGCCCCATTGCCTCGACTGCCGACGCTTCATCGGTAACCACTTTGCATTGCTGCAAGGCCTGCGTCAGCAGCCCCGCGCGGAACATCTGCGGCGTCTGCGCCTGCCACAGAGTGGCGCGATCTTCGGTGCACAGCACGCGCTGACCTGCGTCAGAACGCTTCAGCGTATCCGCAACCTTGACGGCCAGTATGCCGCCTACCGCGTCATCCTGCAGTTCCGCGATCAGCTTGTCCAGATGCGCATGCGTCAAACAGGGACGCGCCGCATCGTGCACCAGCACCCAGTCATCCGGTTCCAGCTCGGACGCCAGCAGCCCGTTCAACACCGTATCCGCACGCGTCTCTCCGCCGCAATACAGGGTTTGCAGCTTGTCGCCGAATGCCGACCAGTCGTATTCATGAAACTGCGTATCGTCGGGCGAGAGCACCACAAATACCGTCGCAATCTGTGCACAAGTGCACAGCGTATTCAGCGCGTGGTAAATCATCGGGCGACCTGCCAGCGGCAGATACTGTTTGGGAAGTTCGTGTCCCATGCGCGCGCCAAATCCGGCGGCGGGAACCAGGGCGTAAAAATCTGTCATGGGCGAATTGTAATTCAGTGCGCCTTGAAATAAACGGCCAAATTAAAATACGTTTGGATTTTCACCGGTATGCGGGTACTATTTTATGAAATTACCCACTGACACACCCATCATGACCACGCAAAAAATCATCCCGATTTCCCTACAGTCCGTAGAAAATGAACCTAGTTGCAACGATTCCGAACCGTTTGCGCTGATGGTACTGGGCGACAGCATGGTGCCGGAATTCAACGAAGGCGAGATCATCATCATTGAGCCGGGCGCACTGACCATACCGGACAGCTATATCCTGGCCTTCCACAATGAGGAATACATTTTTCGCCAGCTGATCAAAACCGAAACCGGCTGGTGTTTGCACGCGCTCAACGACAGCTATCCGGATGTCGAACTTACCGATATGTCGGCGATCCGCGGCATCATCACCCAGAAATCGCGCCCGGGCAAACGCAGCGCCTCCAAAATTTACATTGCCTGAAGACACCAACACGAAACCGCCACACAAGCCGTTTTGTACGGGTTAAACAAAACGACGGGCCGCGATTAACTTATAATACACGGCCATTCGCCTTAACCTTTGCACATGCTGTTTACATCAACCCATAGCCGCCCCCGTTACGCCCGGCTGACCGGCTCATCCGACGCGCTCGCGCTCGCGCAACTGGCCAGAAAAAGCGCGCCGCTGGTGGTCATCAGTTCCAGCGCGCTGGCAGCACAGCGGCTGGTGGAAGAAATCCCGTTTTTCGCACCCGAACTGCGCGTGCATCTGTTGCCGGACTGGGAGACGCTGCCGTACGATCATTTCTCACCCCATCAGGATCTGATTTCCGAACGGCTGGCCACCTTGCACCATGTGCGCAGCCAGTCATGCGACGTACTGGTGGTGCCGGTCACCACCGCCCTGTACCCGTTAGCGCCCCCGGAATATCTGGCCGCCTTCACGTTTTTTCTGAAAAAAGGCGCAAGACTCAATCTGCCTGGCTTACGCGAACAGATGACGTTCGCCGGATACAGTCATGTGCAACAGGTGCTCTCGCCCGGCGAATATTGCGTCCGGGGCGGCATCATCGATCTGTTCGCGATGGGCAGTGTACTGCCGTACCGCATTGATCTGTTCGATGACGAAATCGAGACCATTGCAACCTTCGACGTGGATACGCAGCGTACCCTGTATCCGGTGCCGGAAATTCGCCTGTTGCCCGCGCGCGAATTCCCGCTGGATGAAAAAGGTCAGGCGCACTTCCGGCAGAGTTTCCGCGACCGTTTCGAGGGCGATCCGTCCAAATCGCGCATCTACAAGGAAGTGAGTAAAGGCAACGCACCGGCCGGTATCGAATATTATCTGCCGCTGTTCTTCGACCGTGCCGCCACCCTGTTTGACTATCTGCCGAAAAACTCCCTGCTTTGCTTACACGGCAATGTGGATGAGACGATTCATCAGTTCGGCGTGGATGCGGCATCACGCTACAACCTGTTAAGAGGCGATCCGCAACATCCGCTGCTGCCGCTGTCCGATCTGTTCATGAATGCCGAGGCGTTCTTCATCGCAACAAAAGAATTTGCAAGGCTGGACATCGTGCCTGGCAATCAATTATCCGTTCACCCTGAGCCTGTCGAAGGGTCATCAGCAGCCCCGTCCATGCTTCGACAAGCTCAGCACGAACGGTCCGGGGGTGAAAAAATTACTCCCTGTGCGACAAGCGCACTGCCCAATATCGCGGTGAACCGCCATGCCGACACCCCCACCCAGGCTTTTGCGGATTTCCTGAAAAACTTCGACGGTCGCACTCTGCTGCTGGCCGACAGTCTGGGTCGGCGCGAAATCATGGCCGGTTACTTGCAGGAATACGGTCTGAAAGCTGCGACCTGCGAAGACTTTGCAGGGTTTTTAACAAGTAGCCAGCCATTCATGCTGGGCACGTCCCCCGTGCAGAACGGCTTTTTACTGCCGGATGAACAGCTGGCCATCATCACCGAAACCGAACTGTACGCGTCCCTGCCGCGCAACCGAGCCGCCCGCATTGCCAGGAAGAGCAACGTGGAACACATGTTGCGCGACTTGTCCGAGTTGAAAGTCGGCGACCCGGTGGTGCATGAGCAGCACGGCATCGCGCGCTATGCCGGTCTTGTGAATCTGGATCTGGGCGAAGGGATGGGGGAATTTTTGCTGCTGGAATATCAGGGCGGCGACAAGCTCTACGTGCCGGTATCGCAACTGCATGTCATCGGTCGCTACAGCGGCGGTGCACATGACACCGCCCCGCTGCATAAACTGGGCTCGGGCGCATGGGACAAGGCCCGTCGCCGCGCCATGCAGCAGGTGCGCGACACCGCCGCTGAACTGCTGAACATCTACGCGCAGCGCGCCACCCGCAAAGGCCACGCCTTCAAACTCACGCTACGCGATTATGAGGAATTTTCCGCAGGTTTTGGTTTCGAGGAAACCCCCGATCAGGCTGCCGCGATCAGCGCCGTACTGGACGATCTGCAATCGGGCAAGCCGATGGATAGATTAATCTGCGGCGATGTGGGATTCGGCAAGACGGAAGTGGCGCTGCGCGCCGCGTTCGTCGCGGTGATGGACGGAAAACAGGTCGCAATCCTCGTGCCGACCACCCTGCTTGCCGAACAGCATTTCCAGAATTTTTCCAACCGTTTCGCCGACTGGCCGGTGCGCATCGCAGAATTATCGCGCTTCCGTTCCGCAAAGGAACAGACGCAGGCGTTGAAAGAAATGGCGGAGGGCAAACTCGACATCATTATCGGCACCCATAAGCTGATCCAGAAAGGCATTAAATTTGACAATCTGGGGTTGCTCATCATCGACGAGGAGCACCGCTTCGGCGTGCAGCAGAAGGAAAAACTCAAAGCGCTGCGAGCCGAAGTAGACATCCTGACGCTGACCGCCACCCCCATTCCGCGCACGCTGGCGATGTCGCTGGAAGGTCTGCGCGATTTTTCCATCATCGCTACCGCGCCGCAGCGGCGTTTGTCGATCAAGACATTCGTCAGCAGCTACAGCCAGGGCGTGATCCGGGAAGCCGTGCTGCGTGAACTCAAACGCGGCGGCCAGATTTATTTCCTGCACAACGAAGTGGACACCATCGCCAATATGGCGGAAAAACTCGCAGCGCTCCTGCCCGAGGCGCGCATTCGCACCGCGCATGGACAGATGGGCGAGCGCGAACTGGAAGCGGTGATGAAGGATTTTTATCAGCAGCGCTTCAACATTCTGCTGTGCACCACCATTATCGAAACCGGCATCGATATCCCGACGGCCAACACCATCATCATGAACCGCGCCGACCGCTTCGGCTTGGCCCAACTACATCAGTTAAGGGGCCGCGTCGGACGCTCGCACCATCAGGCCTATGCCTATCTGCTGGTAGACAGCCTGGACGGTCTGACGGTACAGGCGAAGAAACGACTGGAAGCGATACAGGCGATGGAACAACTGGGTAGCGGTTTTTATCTGGCGATGCATGATCTGGAAATCAGGGGGGCTGGCGAAGTGCTGGGCGAATCGCAAAGCGGCGAGATGCAGGAAATCGGCTTCTCGCTGTATACCGATATGCTGAATGCGGCTGTGGCATCCTTAAGACAGGGGCGCGAGCCTGATATGGCGCATCCGCTGGGCGTCACGACCGAAATCAACCTGCACAGCGCAGCGCTGTTGCCCAACGACTATTGCGGCGATATCCACCAGCGACTGGTGATCTACAAGCGTCTTGCCAACTGCGAAAATCAATCCGATCTCGACGGTATGCACCAGGAGCTGATCGACCGCTTCGGCCTGCTGCCGGAAGCGGCGCAAACTTTACTTGATTGCCACCGTTTGCGCATCCTTGCCAAGCCATTGGGCATCAGCAAGGTGGACGCGTCATCGGACGCCATCGCGTTCCAGTTCATCGCGAATCCGCCGATCGATCCGATGAAGATCATCACGCTGATCCAGAGTAAACGCCACATCAAAATGGTCGGGCAGGATAAACTGCGCATCGAACTTAAACACGAGGATTTAAAGCTGCGCGTGCTGGCGATCAGAAATTTCTTCAATGAGCTGAAGTAAGTAGCAGTTACGGCCATAGCTCATCTTGCATTAATCTCAAATTGAGATAAAATCTGTCATGCACATCATTACCCATCGCCGGATTGTGGCAGCGCAACAAGCGCATCCCCAATGTGCCAGTGCGCTCGATCAGTGGTATCGACTCAGCAGAAAAGCACAGTGGCGCAATTTTGCAGAGCTGCGTGCATTGTTTCCCAGCACCGACAAAGTGGGTGATGTGTTCGTGTTTGACATCGGGGGAAACAAACTTCGCCTGATTGCTGCAATTCACTTCAACACAGGAAGATTATTTGTCAGGTCTGTACTAACACACAAGGAATACGATCTGGGAGGCTGGAAATGAACGCACGTCTTGAAAGCGCAATGCAACACTGGAGCTTTGTCGCACCGCTGCTGCAACCTGCGCGCAATGAACAGGAATATGCCGATCTGGTCGAAGCACTGGATGCAGCACTTAATGCAGGAGGTGCGGATGAAACGCATCAACTTGCCCGGCTGGCAGATTATTTGGGCGAATTGGTGGCTGAATATGAAGCACATGAAAACATGCCGCCAGCAGCGACAGGGGCTGAAACATTGCGCTACCTGATACAGCGAAACAACCTGCGCCAGAGCGATCTGCCTGAACTGGGCAGCCAGGGCGTGGTATCCGAACTGATTTCCGGGCGGCGCGATTTCAATGCGCGTCAGGCCAAAGCCATGGCGGAACGTTTCGGCATTTCGGCAGCGATGTTTTTGTAGCGTAGATAAAAATGTATTTGCAAGTACGCAACGCATCTCGATCTGCCCATAGCCTGTAAACTCAAGCTTCGCCGGTAGCAAGCGACGCACACGTCGTCAACGCGCAGGCACTGCTCGATCAGGTCAAAACAGACCTGAACCTCAACCAAGGAGAAGTGAATATGTTTATCGCGGATATGCCCAACGTGCCGCCGCAAAACGTGCCGGTGATGATCGCCCAGGCTAACCAGGTTCAACCTGGCAATACGACGATGATACGCACCCTCGGCATTTGCTCTGCAGCGCCCAATAATAATTACTCGTTAGACAATGCCGAAGATCCAATTGCAGACGCAAAATTCTATTTGCAGCAATATGAGAATCGAACCGTCACAGGCCCGGCAACCGTCACCATCCTGCAACAGCCCGCGCACGGCATCTTGCGATTAATTACTCAAGCCGATGTAGGTACTATCTTAGTGAGTGACGGTGGCCCCATTGACCCGGCCGATCCAGGTTACTTATACCTCCCCCAAACAGACTATCTGGGCAAGGACAAGGCAATCGTGCTGGTGGATTTCGGTGGCGGCCTCAAGGTCAAAATAGTATTTTTCTTCCAGGCAATCAACGGGCCGCTTGGCAATACTGGCTTGGAAGACGCTTGCAAAAAGACAGGTGTTATGTGGAAAATCTCCTCCACTCTCGACGCCAACGGCAACAGCAACAGCACTTTAACAGCCGTCAATTATCTGCCCTCTTCCGGCAATAGCGCACCGGTAACGGGCGCTACGCTGGCTTCCGTTCGGGGCAAAGGTCTTGCAGCGAATTAGGCTCAGTTCTAGGGAAACGCTGATTTATGCGGTTTTGTCGTTCCCGCGCAGGCGGGAACCCTGTCAAATAAAGGCACTGGATCCCCGCTTTGCGAGCAGCCGCTCCGCGGCTTGCCTGCTTACCCCTTTGCGCGGGGATGACGAATAAATCAGCGGTTCCCTAGATTTATAGCATGCACTGAACACAACTTTAACTGAACGACAATCAAGCACCGATTGCTTCATACAGAACAATATCCGTTAAAATACCCGCACCACCAGAACCACAACAAACAGAACATGAACCTCATCCTACAGGCCGTAAACGACATCCCCCGGCAACACATCGAACATCTGGCCTATTTATCCGATGCGTCCCACATCGACCAGCTGGATGCGCAGACCTACCGCATGTATGAAACACGCCCGCATGATGACCTCGCGGCCTACTGTTTTGAGCATCAGATCGATTACGGCTTTGTGCCGGAAGGCAAAACGCTGGCTGACTTCGGCTTGCTGGTGATGGACATGGATTCAACGCTGATTTCTATCGAATGCATAGACGAAATTGCCGACATGCAGGGCCTGAAACCGCAGGTAGCACGAATCACCGAGGAAGCGATGCAGGGCAAGATTGATTTCGCCGAGAGCCTGCGCCGCCGTGTCGCCCTGCTCGAAGGACTGGATGAAGGCGCATTGCAGCGGGTGTATGATGAGCGCCTGAAACTCAACCCCGGCGCAGACACCATGCTCCAGTATTTAACAGCGCATGGCATCAAAACGCTGCTGGTGTCCGGCGGATTTGTATTCTTCACCGAACGCTTGAAATCACGTCTGGGGCTGGATTACACGCACGCCAACACGCTGGAAATCGTGGATGGCAAGTTGACCGGCCGGGTGCTGGGCGAGATACTCGACGCAGAGGGCAAGGCCGACTGGCTGGTAAAAATACGCGACCAGTTGGGATTGCGGCCTGAGCAGGTGATCGCGATGGGAGACGGGGCGAACGATCTGAAAATGATGGCGCAGGCGGGGGTGAGCATCGCCTATCATGCGAAACCGGTGGTACGCGAGCAGGCCAGTTACGCGTTTAATTTTGTCGGGCTGGACGGACTGGTGAAACTGTTTGCAAAGTAGTCGTTAGTCGTTAGTCGTTAGTCGTTAGTCGCAGATGATAAATCGGGGAAGCCAAAATGACGCAGGAAATCAGCACCGAAGTATTGCTTGAGAAATACGCAGAAGCGGGCGAAACTACTGTTCAGGATGTGCGCCGCCGCGTCGCACGCGGTCTGGCACAGGCTGAAGACGCTTCCCAACGCGCACACTGGGAAGAAGTATTTTTTCAGGCGCAGGAAAACGGTTTCGTACCCGCAGGGCGCATCAATTCGGCGGCGGGCCTGTCGATACAGGCGACCCTGATCAACTGTTTCGTGCAACCGGTAGGCGATGCCATTTCGGGCTTTACGGACGGCAAGCCCGGCATCTATGACGCCTTACAGCAGGCCGCGGAAACCATGCGGCGCGGCGGCGGTGTCGGCTATGATTTCTCGTCCATCCGCCCCGAGGGCGCGCGGGTCAAAGGCACCAATTCGCGAGCCAGCGGGCCGATCTCCTACATGCGCGTGTTCGACCGCTCCTGCGAGACGGTTGAATCGGCAGGCGCGCGGCGCGGCGCGCAAATGGGCGTGCTGCGCTGCGATCATCCCGATATCGAAAAATTCATCCACGCCAAGGATCAGGGCGATCTGCGCAACTTCAACATTTCCGTTGGTGTCACCGATGCGCTGATGCAGGCGGTGGAAGCCGATCAGGAATTTGAACTGGTACATAAAGCCGAACCCGCCGCTGCAATCAGGGAGGCCGGTGCGGTGCAGCGCGCAGATGGTCTATGGGTGTACCGCGAGGTGCGCGCTGCCGAGCTGTGGCGTCTGATCATCGAGAGCACCTATGATCACGCAGAACCGGGCGTGCTGTTCATCGATCTGATGAACCGCGATAACAACCTGTCCTATTGCGAAGTGATCGAGGCGACAAATCCTTGTGTCACAGCCGATACCTGGGTGATGACTGATCAGGGTGCGCGTCAGGTGCAGCAATTGATAGGCAAACCCTTTTCTGCAATGGTAGACGGCAAGCCTTATCCAACAGAGTCAGAAGGCTTCTTTCATACCGGCTGCAAACAGGTATTGCGTCTGAAGACTGTCGAAGGTCATTCATTGCGCCTGACGGCTGATCATCCCGTATTGCGCGTATCGAACATGACGCGCTATACCCGGAACACGGAGTGGATCAAGGCGGGTGAGCTGTGCGCCGATGACAAAATTGTGCTGCACGATCATCGCGCCAATCTGGCATGGAGCGGCGCGCACACGGAACAGCAAGGCTATCTGATCGGCTTGCTGATCGGCGATGGCACGCTCAAAAACGACAAAGCCGTACTGAGCGTTTGGGACCCGGTTGCGTTAAAAATTGCCAACGGTGGCGAGATACTGACTTCAGCTGGAATTGCGGGTGTCATGCATGCCGCCGAACAGGCTGCACGCACATTGCCGCACCGCAGCGACTTCAAAGGCTGGCAAAAACCGCTGGATGGACGCGGCGAATACCGCCTGGCAACAGGCGCGTTGCGCACGCTGGCACTGGAACTGGGTTTGACGCCCTGCAACAAACGCTTCACGTCCGCCATGGAAAACGCCTCATCCGATTTTTATCGCGGTGTATTACGCGGCATGTTTGATGCGGATGGCTCAGTGCAGGGTTCGCAGGCAAAAGGCGTCAGCGTTCGATTGACGCAGATTGATCTGACCAATCTGGAAGTTGTACAGCGCATGCTGCAGCGTCTGGGTATCATTTCCACTCTCTATCTGAATCGACGCACCGAAGGGATGAAAACATTGCCGGACGGCAAAGGTGGCAGCAAGGAATATCGCTGTCAGGCGCTGCACGAACTCATCATCAGTGGCGAAAATATCGGGCGTTATGCCGAACTGATCGGTTTCTCGGATAGTGACAAGATGGGCAGACTCAACAGCTTGCTCGCTGATTATCAACGCAAGCCGAATGCGGAGCGTTTCGTCGCAACCGTGCTGTCATTGGAAGATGACGGCATCGAAGAAGTGTATGACGTAACCGTTGCCGATGTCCACGCCTTTGATGCGAATGGCCTGTATGTCCACAATTGTGCGGAGCAACCCCTCCCCCCCTACGGATGCTGTTGTTTAGGTTCGATCAATTTAACCAGGATGGTGAAAAATCCGTTCTCAAATCATGCCGGGTTTGACTATGAACCCTATAAACAACTGGTCAGGGTCGCCGTGCGCATGCTGGACAATGTGCTGGACGTGACCGCCTGGCCTTTGCCCGAACAGCAGCAGGAGGCGCACAACAAGCGGCGCATCGGTCTGGGTTACACGGGCCTGGGCGATGCGCTGGTGATGCTTAACCTGCGTTACGACTCGGATGCGGCGCGCGCCTTTGCCGCTGACATCACGCGCATCATGCGCGACGAAGCCTATTCTGCTTCCATCGAACTGGCTGGCGAGCGCGGCGCGTTCCCGTTGCTTGATGCCGAAAAATATCTGGCAGAACCGCATTTTGCCTCACGCCTGCCTGATGAAATCAAGAACCGGATACGCGAGCACGGCTTGCGCAACAGCCATTTGTTGTCTATCGCGCCCACCGGAACCATTTCGCTGGCCTTCGCCGACAATGCTTCCAACGGCATTGAGCCTGCCTTCTCGTGGTTTTACACGCGCAAGAAACGCATGATGGATGGCACAAAAAAAGACTATTCGGTAGAGGATCACGCCTGGCGGCTCTACAAAAAGCTGGGCGGCGATACGGATCATCTGCCTGCCGCCTTCGTCAGCGCGCTGGAGATATCGGCGCTCGATCACATGAAAATGGTGGCTGCCGTCGCGCCCTACATTGACACCTCGATCAGCAAAACCGTCAACGTGCCGGCCGACTACCCGTTCGACGAATTCAAGGAACTCTATACCGAAGCCTGGCGCGCCGGCCTCAAGGGTCTTGCAACGTATCGGCCGAACAGCGTGCTGGGTTCTGTGCTGTCTGTCACGCCTGAACCCAAAAAGGATGAACAACCCCAGGATTTCGTGTTCGATCAGGACAGGCGCATCGTGCTGGAAGCCGCGCCCAAACCCGCGTTAGCTTCGCTACGCTGGCCGGGTCGCCCCGCATTGCCCATGGGGAGTGAAGGCTGGGTGTCGCAGGTCGTCAAACATCCGCTCGGCAGTTTTGTGGCGTTTGTCTCTCATACCACAAGCCACCCTCTCCCCAACCCTCTCCCGCATGCGGGCGAGGGAACAAACGAATCACTACACGAGCCTTCTCTTTCCGCCTGCAACCATCCGTTCGAAGTCTGGGTGAATGGCGCTGAGCAGCCCAGAGGTCTGGGTGCACTGGCCAAATCGTTGTCGATGGACATGCGCACCCGCGATCCGGTATGGGTACGCATGAAGCTGGAAATGCTGATGAAGACGGCAGGCGACGACGCATTCGATATGCCGATGCCACCCGATGGCGAAATTCGCCGCATGCCCAGTCTGGTGGCCGCCTTCGCCCATTTACTGAAATATCGTATCGAAGCGTTGGGCGCGCTGGAAGTAACGGACGGTATGACCACGCCGATGATGGATGCGCTGTTCGCCCGCAAGGAGCCCAAGACCGGCACCGACGGCACCATGAGCTGGACGGTGGACATCAGTAATGCAGGCAGCGGCGACGACTTCGTGCTGGGACTGAAGGAACTGGTGCTGCCGGATAGCCAGCGCCGCCCGTATTCGATGTGGCTATCCGGCGTCTATCCGCGCGCACTGGATGGTCTGTGCAAGGTATTGAGTCTGGACATGCGCGTGATTGACCCTGCCTGGATCGGCATGAAGCTGCGCAAACTGCTCAATTTCGGTGAACCGCTGGGAGATTTCATGGCGCGCGTGCCGGGGGGGGCCAAGATGGAGAGCTATCCGTCCACCGTTTCTTACGTGGCCAAACTGATCATCCACCGCTACGCGATGCTGGGCGTACTGGACGAACACGGCTATCCGGTACAGCAGATGGGCGTACTGGAAATTCCCGAGGGTCAGATCAAGGCGACCGGCTTCGTCGATCAATCCGGCGCAAGCATCAAACCATTGAACGGCAAAGCGTGTAAGGAATGCGGCAACGCTACGCTGATCAAGAAAGACGGCTGCGAGTTCTGCACCAGTTGCGGCGCGATCGGCGCGTGCGGATAACGTACCAATTATTTTTTTGATGCGGCGAGACAGGGTGAGTTGGCGCTAAAATTCCCACTGCAATCAGGGCATACAAGCCGCAAAAAAACTGGTAGCATAAGTCCATTGGCATATAAAATCTATTTCATGGACTGTAGTCAGTCAAACAGATGAATGCATATATTTTTCGATGATCACAACCTTTTCAGCCAGCGCGTTGCAGAAACTATTCTAAACCTGGCTTGTGCAGTTATAGGGTGATTTGTAAGCCCCCTAAGTTCCCAACAACGAAGGTAGTTAAATGGCTCTTTCAGTACTTGTAGTTGATGATTCTCCGATGGCAAGAAAAATGCTCATCAAGGCGCTTCCTGCCAATTGGGATGCCAATATCACTCAGGCTGGCAACGGCATTGAGGCCATGGCAGCTTACCGGGCCGGCGAATTCGATTTGATGTTCCTCGACTTGACCATGCCTGAAATGGATGGTTATCAAACGCTGGAAGCGGTACGCAGCGAAGGACTCAACTGCATCGTAATCGTCGTTTCAGCGGATATTCAACCGCTCGCACAAGAACGCGTATTAAAACTGGGCGCGGCAGCTTTCATCAAAAAACCGGTTGATATGCAGAAATTAGAACCTATTCTCCACCAGTTCGGCTTGCTGGATTAAATTTATGCTGACAACTGACCAGAAAGATGCCCTGCAGGAAATTGCCAACATCGGCATGGGGCAGGCAGGCGAAGTAATCGCTAAGGTTTTAAATGAATTTGTCACGCTGTCTATCCCCCGCATCCTAATTCTTCAACCCAACTTGATCGCCCCGGCGCTTCAACGCATGGTGAATTCAGAACTGGTGTCGGCCGTCCGTCAGGCATTTCATAGCAGTTTTCGCGGGGAAGCACTGGTACTTTTTGGCTTGCAAAGATGTGCTGATCTGGCCGATTTGATGGGCTATGAAGACGACATTGATCATGCAACTGAAATGGAAATATTGCTCGATATCAGCAACATACTGGTCGGCGCCTGTCTGGGTGGCATCGCCAAGCAGGTGGGCGTAGATATCGGCTTTTCTGCGCCATCGCTATTGGCTGATCGTGTTCCGATCAAGGAAATGATGAAGGTGAATGATGCTTCCTGGCAACATGCGCTGCTGGTAGAAGTTAATTTTCAGCTGGAACAGCGCAGTTTTGCATGCCATCTTGTTATTCTGATGTCTGAACATGAGCTCAAGAAATTTGCCGGAGAGTTAGACCGCTTCTTGGAATCTTTATAATGCAGGCCGAAGACTTACCTCATCTGCTCGATTTTGTCGTAGAACGTCTGGAAGTGGGCGTTTTCGTTGTGAATTCTGAAATGCGCATCGTGTTTTGGAACCGTTTCATGGCCATTCACAGCGGTCAACATAGCGAAGCGCTGTTGGGCCGCAATTTGTTCGAGGCTTTTCCGGAACTGCCCAGAAAATGGCTGGAGAAAAAAATCAACAATGTATTTGTCCTCAAGAACTACGCTTTCACCTCCTGGGAACAACGTCCATACCTTTTTCGCTTCCACCACAACCGCCCGATTACCGGCGGCGTGGATACGATGCAACAAAATTGCACCTTCCTCCCGATCAAGAATACTCAAGATGAAGTTGAATATGTCTGCGTTACGCTGTTCGATGTCACCGATACCGCACTTTTACAGTTGCAACTGAACAGTGCAATCGCAACGCTGCAAGTTGAAAAAGCTGAACAACAGCAGCTTATGCTACAACTGGCTGACGCTCAGAGTCATTTGATGCAGTCGGAAAAGCTGGCATCCATCGGTCAGTTGGCTGCCGGGGTCGCGCACGAGATCAATAATCCCATCGGATACGTCTATTCCAACTTGAGCACGCTGGAGAAATATGTGCAGGATACCTTCGGCATGCTGGCCCAGTATGAGCAGGCAGAGGCCGCTATCGCCGATGACGCCGTGCGTGCCCAGCTTAAAGCCACAAGAGAAAAACTGGATATTGATTTTCTCAAGGAAGACCTGCGCGCATTGATGGAAGAGTCCAAGGAAGGGATTACGCGCGTCAAGAAAATTGTTCAGAACCTGAAGGACTTCTCTCACGTCGATGCCACGGATGAGTGGCACTTCGCGGATCTGCACCTGGGTTTGGACAGTACGCTGAACATCGTCAGCAACGAGATAAAATACAAAGCGGAAGTGATCAAGGAATACGGCGATCTGCCCGAAGTGGAATGTCTGTCCTCCCAACTTAACCAGGTGTTCATGAATTTGCTGGTAAACGCCTCACATGCCATTGAGGAACGCGGCACGATCACCATACGCAGCGGACAACGAGATAATGAAGTATGGGTGGAGATTACCGATACCGGCAAGGGAATACCGGCGGAAAATCTGAAGAAAATATTTGATCCGTTCTTTACCACCAAACCGGTTGGCTCCGGTACCGGATTGGGCTTGTCGCTGTCCTACGGTATTATCGAAAAACACCACGGACGTATTGAAGTGCAAAGTGTCGTTGGCAGTGGAACGACCTTCAGAATCTGTTTGCCAAACAAGCAACCCATCGAACTACAGAAATAATACTTTTAAGTGCATGCTGATACCCTTGCGCGTCAGACTATCTCAATGCAACAGATAATCTAAACTGACTTTGGCTGCTGATGGCTCGTCGTAGCGTTACAATCCGGTATGCGTCCTCGCTGGTGGCAACAGCGAACTATTTCCCTCTGAGGGCAATCAGCACTGCCCAGAACCCTAAGGCCAGGTAACATAACAGAGACCATTCGGGTATGCCCAGCGACAGAAAGCTCCAGCCCTTTTCGGCGCATTCACCGGAGCCGTGCATCAACGATTTCAGCACATTCGACATCGGCATGGTGTCGAGCATGTAGTCCAGACCCGGGCCGCAGGCAGGCACCTGATCAGCAGGCAAGTGTTGTATCCAGATATGGCGGGCGGCAACCGCCACGCCCAAGAGCGAGAGCAGCGTGATCAGCACGGCATAGATGCGCTCGCCGATGCGTCTGGGACCATGGGTTGCGGCGATCAGAAACACCGCCAGGATCGCGATGAAAATCACGCGCTGCACCATGCACAGCGGACAGGGGTCCTGATGTTTGACGTATTGCAGATACAGACCAAAACCCATCAGACTGCTTGCAAACAGAAAACCCGCAAGATACAGCCAGCTGTTCGGAATACGTCGCCAGAGTTTCAACATAGGTAACCTCTAAATTTCAGAATAGTATGGCGCAGCAAATCAATCCGCTTCGTCTATCCAGGTCGCCTGTATCGCTTCGAGCACCTTCTCACCGCCATGGCCGTGGTCATCATCGAAGTCATCCAGACCGACTACCCAGTTATGCAGATCGGTAAAGCGCACCGTTTGAGGATCAATATCGGGATACTTCTCACTCAAGGCGATTGCGATATCGCGTACGTCTATCCATTTCATCTGTTAACCCTCAGCCTTCCTTGACCATATTGATGGTGTACTTGGGAATTTCGACAACCAGATCGGTATCCGCCACCAGCGCCTGACAGGACAGACGCGAGTTTGGCTCCAGACCCCATGCCTTGTCGAGCATATCATCTTCCAGCTCTTCCGCAGGATTTAACGAATTAAGCCCTTCGCGGATGATGACATGACAGGTGGTACAGGCACAAGATTTTTCACAGGCGTGTTCGATATCAACGCCATTTTGCAGCAAGGCATCGCAAATTGAAATACCCGGTGTGACATTGAGCAGCACGCCCGAAGGGCAAAGCTCTTCATGTGGCAACACGATAATTTGCGTCATTTATTTAAACTCCAGATCAGATAATTTTTTACCCGACAATGCACGCGTCACGCTCTTGTCCATACGAGCCTGCGCGAAACTGACGGTTGCTTCATTCAATGCCGTGATGGCGCGTTTAATGACCAGATGATCAGCCGATTGCAATGCTGCGTGCAAAGCGGACATCTGTGTTTCGATATGTGTACGCTGAGCGGGCTCCAGCAGATCCTTATCCTGCGCCACGGCGTGCTGCACGGCCTCCAGCAACTGGTTCGCCTCTGTTTCCTGTTCGCGCATCGCGCGCGCCTGCATGTCGTCTTTGGCGTGCTGATTGGAATCCTGCAACATGCGGGTGATTTCTGAATCGCTCAGTCCGTAGGATGGCTTGACTACAATCGCCGCCTCGACACCACTGGCCATCTCGCGCGCCGCCACGTTCAGCAGCCCGTCCGCATCCACCTGGAAAGTCACGCGGATGCGTGCGGCGCCCGCCACCATCGGCGGAATGCCACGCAACTCGAATTTGGACAGTGAGCGACAATCTTTCACCAGTTCACGTTCGCCCTGTACCACGTGCAGACTCATCGCGGTCTGGCCGTCCTTATAGGTGGTAAATTCCTGCGCACGGGCAGTCGGAATGGTGCTATTGCGCGGGATAATTTTTTCAGCTAACCCGCCCACCGTTTCCAGCCCCAGCGACAGCGGGATCACATCGAGCAGCAGCCAGTCGTCACTGCTCTGATTTCCCGCCAGCAGATTGGCCTGTATCGCCGCACCCAGCGCCACCACCTTGTCCGGATCGAGATTGGTCAACGGTGTCTGGCCGAAAAATTCGCCCACCGCATGCTGCACCTGCGGCATACGTGTAGCGCCCCCGACCATCACCACGCCCTTGACCTCATCAACCGTCAACTTTGCATCGCGCAAGGCGCGGCGCAGGGGTTGCAGGGTGCGCTGTATCAGATTGTGCGACAGGGCTTCAAATTCCGCCTGCGTCAGCACATTGTCGATCAGCGTACCGGTCGACAACACGGCCGTGATGCGCGCCTCGTTGTGTTCGGTGAGTTGTTCCTTGGCGGTGCGCGCCAGCGTCAGCAACAAACGGGTGTCTTTGGCCTCCAGCGCAAACAGCTGATTTTTTTCCAGTATCCAGCAATAAATACGCTGATCGAAATCGTCTCCACCCAGCGCCGAATCACCGTTTGCCGCCAGCACCTCGAACACCCCGCGTGATAATCGCAATATGGAAATATCGAACGTGCCACCGCCCAGGTCGTATACGGCATACACACCTTCAGAAGCGTTATCCAGACCATAGGCGATCGCTGCGGCGGTCGGCTCATTGAGCAGACGCAACACATTCAGGCCCGCGAGTTTTGCCGCATCCTTGGTCGCCTGACGCTGCGCATCGTCAAAATAGGCCGGCACGGTGATCACCGCCCCCACCAATTCGCCGCCCAGCGACGCTTCCGCCCGTGCGCGCAATACCTTGAGAATTTCCGCCGATATTTCCACCGGACTTTTGACGCCGGCTATCGTGCGCAGCTGCACCATGCCGTGCGGATGCGCCGCATCGGTTGCGGCCGTATCGACAAAACGGTACGGCAGGCGGCTGATATCACCCACGTCCGCCAGACCGCGTCCCATGAAACGTTTCACCGACACAATGGTGTTGCCGGGATCGTCGCTTTGAGCGGCCTGAGCCGCATCGCCCACCACCACACCGCCATCCGCAGCATAGCGAACGACAGACGGCAGCATGGCGCGGCCGTGCTCATCGTTGAGCACCACGCTGATGCTGTTGCGCACAGTCGCGACCAGCGAATTGGTGGTGCCAAGATCGATGCCCACCGCCAGCCTGTGCTGATGGGGCGCCGTGCTTAAACCGGGTTCGGAGATTTGTAATAGGGCCATGTATTAGTCGCTAGTCGCTGGTCGCTGGTCGCTAGTTGGCGCTGTCCGCAATGCGGGTTTAACCGATAACTAACGACTAACGTCTGGCGACTGCCTTCAGTTGTCTATTTCGTCGTAAGCGGAATTGATTTCTTCCGCAAGTTTTTCCATGAAACGCAGTTTGCGCACCAGTTGCGCAGCGATTTCATAGTCATGTTCCACATCTATTTTAACAGCAAGCTCGGTTTCAAGTTCGCGCGCGCCGGTTTTCATCCGCGTTTCCAGTTGCGCAAGCGCGTCTACGTCCCGCGCTTGTTGTGCATCCGCGACCGCTTCGCGCCACTCCATCTGCGCCATTAAAAAATCAACCGGCATGGCCGTGTTGGTTTCTTCCTGGGTATCCACGCCCTGCAGCGACAGCAGATAACGCCCCCGCTTAATCGGGCTTTTCAGGGTCTGATAGGCCTCATTGACCAGCGTGGAGCGCTGCATCGCAAGGCGTTGTTCCACATCGGCCAGATGCGCTGCCTTGTCGGGATGCACTTCTGCCTGTAAGGCGCGAAAGGCCAGCTCAAGCTGCGCGATGTCCAGTTTAAAGGACTGCGGCAACCCGAACAGTTGAAAGTGATTCTGCTGAAAGTCAAAACTCGAAAGAGACATTTATGAGATCACTGTAATTTTAAGTAAGCGCTCAATTATTCTGTTTTGTCGTTCCCGCGAAAGCGGGAACCCAGTTAAATAATGGCACTGGATCCCCGTTTTCACGGGGATGACGAATAAATCAGCGTTTCCTTAAGTTTCCGTATTCCCGCTTCTGCGGAAAAAAACTAAACCTGAAAACTCTCGCCGCAACCGCAGGCATCTTTCACGTTCGGATTGTTGAACTTGAAACCTTCGTTCAAGCCTTCGCGCGTGTAATCCAGTTCCATGCCTTCAATGTACGGCAGACTCTTGGGATCCACCAGCACCTTCACACCAAAACTGTCGAATTGCAGATCATCTTCGTCGGACACATCGGCGAACTCCAGCTTATAGGCCATACCGGAGCAACCGCTGGTACGCACGCCGATGCGCAGGCCGATACCGCGACCGCGCTTGGCGATGAAATTCGCCACATGTTTTGCCGCTGCTTCAGACAAAGTAACGCCCATGATGTTCTCCTTTCGTTTAACTTGAAATTCGCGTAGCGACTCGTTTGTCCCCTCGCCCTCCGGGAGAGGGTTTGGGTGAGGGAGAGCGTAGCGAGGGTGCACGGGCATGGCAAGTTTCATTATTCAGGGATGGCTGCTTGCCATGCCCGTTAGCAACTGCCCGTGCAGGCAGCCGTTTCAACGTTTGCACCCTGACGCGACTTGTAATCCGCTACCGCTGCCTTGATAGCATCTTCCGCCAGGATCGAGCAATGAATTTTTACCGGGGGCAACGCCAGTTCTTCGGCGATATGCGTATTCTTGATTTCCAGCGCCTGATCCACCGTCTTGCCCTTGACCCATTCAGTCACCAGCGAGCTGGACGCAATCGCTGAACCGCAGCCATAGGTCTTGAACTTTGCATCTTCGATGATTCCATCCTTGCCGACCTTGATCTGCAACTTCATCACGTCGCCGCAGGCGGGTGCGCCAACCATACCGGTTCCCAGACCTTCATCGTCCTTGCCGAACGAACCGACGTTGCGGGGATTTTCGTAATGATCCAATAATTTATCGCTGTATGCCATTTTAATCTCCTAGGATTGTGGATCGAGGATTGTGGATTGAGAAAGGCCAGATCCGGCTCACTCCTCAATCCTCATTTCTCAATCCTTTTAGTGTGCAGCCCACTGCACGGTGTTCAAATCAATACCATCTTTGTACATTTCCCAAAGTGGCGACAAGTCACGCAGTTTGTCGATCTTGCTCTTCATCAGGGCAATCACATAATCGACTTCTTCGACGGTGGTAAAACGCCCCACCGTGAAACGGATTGAGCTGTGCGCCAGTTCATCGCTGCGACCCAGTGCTCGCAGCACGTAAGAAGGTTCCAGGCTGGCCGAGGTACAGGCCGAACCGCTGGAGACAGCCACATCCTTGATCGCCATGATCAGCGACTCGCCTTCGACGAAATTGAAACTCAGATTCAGATTGTGCGGCACGCGCTGTTCAAGATCGCCGTTCAGGTGCACTTCTTCCATGTCCATCAAACCGGCCATCAGACGGTCACGCAGCATGCGCACGCGTTCGTTTTCAGCGCCCATCTCGGCTTGTGCGATGCGAAACGCTTCGCCCATACCGACGATCTGATGCGTTGCCAGCGTGCCGGAACGCATACCGCGCTCATGCCCGCCGCCGTGCATCTGAGCCTCCAGACGGACGCGCGGTTTACGGCGTACGTACAATGCGCCGATACCCTTGGGACCGTATGTCTTATGTGCAGAGAAAGACATCAGATCCACTTTGAGCTTTTGCAGATCGATGACCACCTTGCCGGTCGCCTGCGCTGCATCCACATGGAACATAATACCTTTGCTGCGGCAGATTTCACCAATTGCGGCGATATCCTGAATCACGCCGATTTCATTGTTCACCAGCATGATGGAGACCAGTACCGTGTCGTCACGCAGCGACGCCTTGAATTTCTCGATGTCCAGCAGGCCGTTTGGCTCAGGATCCAGATAGGTCGCCGAAAAACCTTCGCGTTCGAGTTCACGCACCGTGTCGATCACCGCCTTGTGCTCGATCTGCATGGTGACGATGTGTTTACCTTTGCCCTGGTAAAAATGCGCCGCACCCTTGATGGCGAGATTGTTGGATTCGGTTGCACCCGATGTCCAGACGATTTCCTTGGGGTCGGCATTGACCAGCGAGGCCACCTGTTCGCGCGCTTGCTCCACTGCCGCATCGGCTTCCCAGCCAAAGGCATGTGAACGGCTGGCCGGATTGCCGAATTTCTCGGTCAGATACGGTATCATTTTTTCGGCCACACGCGGGTCTACCGGCGTCGTCGCTGAGTAATCCATGTAAATTGGTAGTTTCATTTTCAACTCTCTAAGTTACGGCAAAGCCGTGCGGCTATTACCTGACAACCTGTTTATTCATCGTGATCGCGGTCGCCCCTGTACTGGGCCTGGCCTGACCTTCCACCAACTGTTGCAGATTAACCGAATCCAGATAAGCATAAATTTTTTCGTTCAGACTCATCCACAGATTATGGGTCAGGCACGGCTTGCCATCATTGCAATCACCCTTTTCAGCGCAATGCGTCGCATCCAGCGGCTCATCCACGGCCACCACAATCTCGGCAATCTTGATTTTATTGGCCGTCCTGGCCAAATAATAACCGCCACCCGGGCCGCGTACGCTTTCCACCAGATTGTTGCGGCGCAACTTGCCGAACAACTGTTCCAGATAGGAAAGCGAAATTTTCTGCCGTTCGCTGATCGACGCGAGCGTGACCGGACCGCGTCCGCCGTTCAGCGCCAAATCAACCATTGCAGTTACCGCAAAACGTCCCTTGGTCGTCAATCGCATGTTATCTCCAGCCTCTTAAATATATCTTTCAAAACCGGCAAGCGTAGTGCCCGGTTGCCAGCGGTACAAATACTATAATACCCGAACAATTTAATCAACTATTTTATTCAAATGATTGGGGTCAAATTTATCGGCGGTGGCGCGCTCTTCTTCCACACTCACGCCCATCTTCTCAAGCTGTTGTAAAATAAAATCAATACGCTGGTCCACTGTCACGCTGTGTCCAAGCAAACCGTGTATCGCTTTCGCCACCGGATCATTGTGATCATTGCCGATACCGTAGGCATCAAAACTGGCGGTTTTCTTCTTTTCTTCATCCAGTATCCGCGCCGGTATCCCTGCGGCTGTCGCACCGGCCGGCACATCCTTCACCACCACCGCGTTTGAACCTATCTTGGCGCCCGCACCAATCACGATGGGCCCGAGTATTTTCGCCCCTGCACCGACCACGACCCCATCCCCCAGAGTCGGATGACGTTTACCATGCCGCCACGAGGTGCCGCCCAGCGTCACGCCGTGATACAACGTCACATCGTCGCCGATTTCCGCCGTTTCGCCGATCACCACGCCCATGCCGTGATCGATAAAAAATCGCCGTCCTATCGTTGCGCCCGGATGAATCTCGATACCCGTCAATCCGCGCGTCAGATAAGACACAAAACGCGCCAGCCATTTCAGCCTGGCATGCCACAGCGTATTGGCAAGTCGATGCAATACGCGCGCGTGTAACCCCGGATAGCAGGTCAACACCTCGAAGGTGGTACGCGCGGCCGGATCGCGGTCAAATACGCTGGCTATGTCTTCCCTGATATTCCTAAACATCATTTTCCCGCTGATAACGCGCCTTGAGCCGTGCATTGTACTCGGTTGTCACGCTCAATATGCCGCGCAAAATGTTGATTTCATCCGCTTCCGGACGCGCCCTTGCATACAGGCGGCGCAGACGCTGCATCATGCGCGACGGATTCTGTGTGGTAAAAAAGCCGATTTCGTGTAACGTTTTCTCAAGATGTCCCAAAAACCCTTCCACCTGCTCGTGTGACGCCGGATGCATGATCTGCACAACCGGCTCAAATTGCTGTGCGGCCACAGCAAGCTCATAGGAGATTACCTGCACGGCGGCGGCCAAATTGAGCGAAGAAAACTCAGGATTGGCCGGGATATTCACCAGTAACTGGCAGCGACTGGCTTCCTCATTGGTCAGCCCCGACATTTCGGTGCCGAACAGCAAGGCCACCGGATGGCTTGCCGCCTGCTGCAACACCTGCGGCATGGTATCCCGCGGGCTCGCGACCTCATTGGAAATATCTCGCATCCGGGCCGTCATCCCCACGGTCAGCACCACGCCTGGCAAAGCCTCATCGATCGATGCACAGACCACCGCGTTTTGCAGCACGTCATCCGCGCCAGCCGCCATCGCGCTTGCCTGAGGGTCCGGAAAATGACGCGGATTGATCAGATACAGATGCTGCAACCCCATCGTCTTCATCGCGCGCGCCGCCGCACCGATATTGCCCGGATGGGTCGTATGGCTCAGCACAACTCTGATGTTATTTAACATATTTCGGCATATTTCTAATCAGTAAAAACGTTAGTCGTTAGTATCTAGTCGTTAGTTGGTATTGTCCGCTTAGCAGGATTTCGTTTGGAAAACTAGCGTCTGACGACTAACGACTATTTTTATGTTTATACAAAGTCCAATTCCAACTAACAAACGGACATGGCGAGTATCATCAGGGGTGGTTTTCGCCATGTCCGTTTTCCCTCACCCAAACCCTCTCCCGAAGGGAGAGGGAACAATCGTATCGCTTACGCGAGTTTCACGCTAAAATGCGAAGTCAGATTCAACTGCTCATTAAATTATATAGAAGGTCCGTTTATGCATCCCATGCTCAACATCGCGGTGAAGGCCGCCCGTCGCGCCGGCAATCTGATCCACCGCAGCACCGACAAGATCGATCACCTCACCATCACCAAAAAATCTCACGCCGATTTCGTCAGCGAGGTGGATCGTGCGGCCGAGCAGACTATCATTCAGACACTGCTGGATGCCTATCCGGAACATGCGATTCTAGCAGAAGAGAGCGGCGCTCACGGGGAATCGGATTTTGTGTGGATTATCGACCCGCTCGATGGCACCACCAACTTTCTGCACGGCTTCCCGCAGTTTTCCGTCTCCATCGCCTTGCAGCACAAGGGCATCATCACCCAGGCGGTGATCTACGACCCGACCAAGAACGAATTGTTCACCGCCACGCGCGGTCAGGGCGCCTATCTGAACGACAAACGGTTGCGTGTATCCAAACGCCTGCACATGGCGGACGCACTGATCGGCACCGGTTTTCCGTACACCAATTTCGAGCACATGGACGCCTACCTCGGCATCTTCCGCGATCTGATGCAACAGACTTCCGGCCTGCGCCGCCCCGGCTCCGCAGCGCTTGATCTGGCCTGGATGGCCGCTGGCCGCTACGACGGCTTCTTCGAGACCGGCCTGAAAGCATGGGACATCGCCGCGGGCACCCTGCTAATCACCGAAGCGGGCGGCATGGTCAGCGACCTTGCCGGCGGAAATACTTTCCTTGCGACCGGACACGTCTGCGCGGGCAATCCTAATATCCATCCGCAACTGTTGCAGGTCATCGCGCCACACCTGACCGCCGCGCTGAAATAAGGTTTTTACGTGAGTTTCGCCTCGCTGCTCGAACGCACCCTGCATGATGAGATTCCCCTCTCGCAGGCCATAGGCATCCGGGTGGCGGGATACGACGGCGCGCGTTTGCAACTGAGCGCGCCGCTTGCGCCCAACATCAACCACAAATGCACGGCATTCGGCGGCAGCCTGTACTCGCTGGCGGTGCTGTGCGGCTGGGGACTGCTGTATCTCAAACTTGAAGAAGTGCAATTGCAAAAACACATTGTGATACAGGACGCCGACATCCGCTATCTGCTGCCGGTCGATCAGGATATGCTGGCCGAATGCAGCCTGGAGGCCGGAAAATTTCAAACTTTTTTGCGTACGCTGGAGAAACACGGCAAAGCCCGTCTGGCCCTTGAAGTAGCCGTCAAGTGCAGCGATCAAGTCGCTGTGACATTCTCGGGACGCTACGTGGTTCACTGACAGCAAAAAAATATCGTATGAAAATATCGGGGTGACCCGATAAGTCGGGCCATTTTCTGAAACAGATGTCAGCTGATTTTTCACTACCAAAAACCAGATGTTCGCAACAGACAGGAATCGAGACTGAGCTGACCGTAAGGCTAACATGTAGCCCGGAAGCAGCGCAGCGAAATCAGTGGTTTCGATCTGCCGGGCTTCCCGGATTTCATTTCATTGCATCCGGGCTACGCTGGCTGATTTTTATATGGGATTGACGCGCAATACATGCTGGCAAGCCGGACATTCATATTGCTTTATGCCATTTCCACGGTCAGATTCAACCTCAATCATCAAAGATTCTTTATTTTTATCTACAAAACAACAGATGCAAAGCGATGGAATAAAGCTTTGCGTATAGCGAGGACTAAATAAGTAAGCGCGATTAATCTGCGCCTTCGACGCAGACTTTTTGGACTGAACATCATGGAGTTTTAACTGAAGTTTAATCAGTATTCACCGATAACTTTGTCCACTGCCGGTTTTTTCCTCGCTCCCACGCGCTGCGTGGGAGCGCCGTTTTTGTACGGCGCGCTTGCATTATGTTCCCACGCAGCGCGTGGAAACAAGGAAAGGTGAGGGAACGGGCATGTCGAGTTTTATTTTCAGAGATGGTATCTGTGCCATGCCCGTTAGATCCGGTCAAACTCCGCACCTGCCAGCCCTGTCACGGCGATGTCCACGCCATGCGCCGTCAGCGCTTCGGAATTGCGCTCCGCCCAGGCTTTATTTTCAAGCTCTTCCAGCATCAGGGCCAGCATTTTCTCAGCCTGCGCCGAAAAATTAACCTGCTGCTTGTAGGGCTCGAAGCGATCCAGCAGGTCTTGATTAATGGTCAGGGAAAGACGACCTTTCCTGGCGGAAGAGATGAAACGGTTAGGCATAATAAACTCCTGCTTGCTTTTATACGCGCGATCATACGCATATTTATAGTTGCGTCAAGACTGGCGACGAATTGAAATTAACGGCGGATGACCACAAGGAAATCGCTGCACGTCACCCGTTTCATAACACCTTGCCTGGCAACGCTCAATTTTTTCAATTCAACAGAACAGATCATGAGCGAATGTTGTAAAATTACAATAAAATCAATATCTAGCAAAACCGATTCATTTACGGACGCCCTATGCGCATCGCGCGCCGCCTTGCATTTTATTAAAACAGATACAAACAGTTACGCATGACAAACACAGAAAAACACACACCGATGATGCAGCAGTTTCTGCGCATCAAGGCCGAACACCCGGACACCATGCTGTTCTACCGGATGGGCGATTTTTACGAGCTGTTCTTCGACGATGCGGTGCGCGCCGCGAAACTGCTCGACATTACGCTGACGCAGCGCGGCACCTCCAACGGTCAGCCCATCAAAATGGCGGGCGTGCCCTATCACGCGGCCGAGCAATATCTGGCGCGACTGGTGAAACTGGGCGAGTCGGTCGCGATCTGCGAACAGATCGGCGATCCGTCCACCAGCAAGGGCCCGGTCGAACGAAAAGTCATGCGTATTGTCACCCCCGGCACCATCACCGACTCCGCTCTGCTGGAAGAAAAGCGCGACAGCCTGCTGCTCAGCGTGCATCAGCGTCAGGGTAAGCTGGGTCTGGCCTGGCTGAATCTGGCATCGGGACAGTTTTATGTCTGCGAGACGACGACCGATGCGCTTCCCGCCGAACTGGAACGCCTGCAGGCGTCAGAAATACTGCATGCGGAAGGCATGTCAGTACAAGCTGGCGTGGCCTGTAAACAGCTTCCCGCCTGGCACTTCGAGCTGGACACCGCACGCCGACTGTTGTGCCAGCAGTTTGCAACCCTGGATCTTGCCGGATTCGGTTGCGAGCATTTCACCGCAGGTCTGGAGGCGGCTGGCGCTTTGCTGGGGTATGCGAAGCTTACCCAGGGCCAGGCCATCAGTCACATCCGCAGCTTGCAGGTATACAGCGCGGATCAGTATGTCAGGATGGATGCCGCAACCCGGCGCAATCTGGAGATCACCCAGACCTTGCGCGGCGAGCCCGCCCCCACATTGCTGTCCCTGCTCGACACCTGTGCGACCAATATGGGCAGCCGACTCTTGTCCCACTGGCTGCACCACCCGCTGCGCAATCGTGACGTACTGCGGCTCAGGCTGGATGCGGTAGACAAGCTGGGCAATCTGCATCAAGAACTCCATGGACACCTCAAACCCTGCGTGGACGTGGAACGCATCACCGCGCGCATCGCTTTGAGAAGTGCGCGACCGCGCGACCTGTCCGGCCTGCGCGACACTTTGCTAGCTTTGTCGGCGTTGCGCGACACCCTCGGTAGGGTGGGCAGCCACGCTGCCCACGAAAATGAAAACCGCGTGGGCAATGAAACCTGCCCACCCTACGCATCTCTGCTGGACACGCTTGCCGATGCGCTGCGTGCCGATGCGAGTCTTGCCGACATGCTGGTGAAATCGCTGCGCGCCGAGCCCTCCTCCGTGCTGCGCGAAGGCGGTGTGATCGCCGATGGATTTGATGCCGACCTTGACGAATTGCGCGGCATACAGACCAATTGCGGCGATTTTCTGCTGGCGCTGGAAGCGCGTGAACGGGCGCGCACCGGCATCACCACGCTGAAAGTCGAATACAACCGCGTGCACGGTTTTTATATTGAAGTCAGCGCAGCACAGAGCGTCAATGTGCCGGATGACTATCGCCGCCGCCAGACGTTAAAAAACGCCGAACGCTACATCACGCCCGAACTAAAAACCTTCGAAGACAAGGCGCTGTCCGCCAACGACCGTGCACTTACCCGCGAAAAGCTACTCTATGAACAGCTGCTCGATCAGTTATCGCCTTACGTGCCCGTATTGCAAAACATCGCGGCGGCAATCGCCGAGCTGGACGTGTTGGCAGCCTTCGCCGAGCGTGCAGCTACGCTCAATTTCAGCGCACCACAGTTCTCTGAGGATAGCGAGATACGTATCGTACAAGGCCGCCATCCGGTAGTGGAAGCACAGGTCGATCGCTTCACGCCCAATGACACCGAACTGGTTGATGCGCGCCGCATGCTGCTGATCACCGGCCCCAACATGGGCGGTAAATCCACCTATATGCGTCAGGTTGCGATCATCGCGCTGCTGGCGCATGTCGGCAGTTTCGTTCCGGCACAGACGGCCGTTTTAGGCGAAATCGACCAGATATTCACGCGCATCGGCGCATCCGACGACCTGGCCAGCGGCCGCTCCACCTTCATGGTCGAAATGACCGAGGCCGCCAACATCTTGCATAATGCGACCGACAAGAGTCTCGTACTAGTGGATGAAATCGGCCGCGGCACCTCCACCTTCGACGGACTTGCGTTAGCTTACGCGATTGCCTGTCACCTGCTGGACAAAAATCGCAGCTACACGCTGTTCGCCACCCATTATTTCGAGCTGACGCGATTGTCCGAAGAGTACGCGCAGCTCACCAACGTACACCTGTCGGCGATCGAGCACCAGAACAGCATCGTGTTTCTGCACTCGGTCAATGAGGGCGCCGCCAGCCAGAGTTACGGCCTGCAAGTCGCCGCCCTTGCCGGTGTGCCACTGCATGTCATCAAGCTGGCCAAAAAACAGCTGCGTCTGCTGGAACAGCACAGCGCCGCGCAAAACCCGCAGGGCGATCTGTTCGACGGCAGGGTGACGGAGACAGAAGAACCTGAAGAGCATCCGCTACTCGCCGCGTTACGCGAGATTCAGCCCGATGAACTAAGCCCAAGGGATGCGCTGGAAAAACTGTATCAGCTGAAGAAGATGGTGTAACCTCACAAAATGCAATCAGAAAAACAGCGCGCCCAATTAAATAATTTTAAGGAAAATGAATGACCTGGCAACTTTTTGACACGAGCATCGTTGGAAATCAATCACAAATCCTGCTGGACGATCAGTTTGTGGCGGCCATTCCCGGCGAGGAGTTACCGAATCTGGCGTGGTTTGGCGTCTGGTGCCAGATGGATACCGAAGGGCGTTACTGGAATCACGCTGAAACGGATACGCTTGATCTGATCGAGAGTAATTTATTGCGTATCGCCTCACACTTTAGCAACGGCTGGGCGGTCTATGTACGCCGCGCCATTTCCGCCGGCAAGCGTGAATATTTCTTCTACTATGGTGGTGACGCAGCGCTCAATCTGGCGCTGCCGGAACTACAAAAACTGCACCCTGAATATCGCATCGAATATGAAAACGAGCCTGATCCGTTATGGTCGCTTTACAAAACCTGGCTGACAGAAATGCCCAACGCCTGAAAAGCATAACCGCTGCCCAGCGTGCGGGGAGAGCGTCCAGCATGCTCATCTCCGCCTGACTGACAGCGGATTCCGGGCGCAGCAGGCGGGAATTCTCCGCATCCTGCTTCTGAGACCCGTACTGCTTCAGTATACATAAGCGGTTTCACCCGACGAATTTCACCAATAACGCCAGCAACAGACAAGCCAGTGCGGCGAACGGGCCATATTCCTCCCAGCGAACTTCCTGCTTCTGTGAGTAGGCGCTTAAATGCAGCGTCATATCGTGTTCATTGCGCAACCGCCCGTGCTGATATTTCATTTCCAGTTCCACCCTTCACGTATTTAAACAAGCCGCCTGCCCGCCACGACGGCGCTTGGCCTTACCGCAGTCCTTTGACCAGCAAACCGATCAGCAGTCTCGCCATAGCGGCAAACGGACCGTATTTTTTCCACTTTCCGTCTTCCTTTTCGACATAAGCTCTTAAACACATCGTAAGTTCATGGTTTTCGGATGGATTTACATTTTTCGGGTTCATCTTTTTGCTCCTGTACGTGCTGTTAACGATTACAGAATAACAAAAACAGAACCCGCGACCAAGTCCGTACAGCCGTTTAAATGCCATCTTACATACGGCAAAAAATACCGGACGAGCGGTGCAATTTTGGTGACAGGCGGTCACTATCTATCCTGTCAGTCGCACACTGCGCAACTTGACGTCAGCGCGCCGCGAATGCCTGTGTAATCCGCGCCATGGCCTCAGCGATGACCGAACGCGGCGAGGCGATATTGAGGCGCATGAAGCCGCTGCCCGCCTGACCAAAAGCCGTTCCGGGATTCATCCCGACATGCGCCTGCTTTACGAAAAACTCGCGCAACTGTTCGTCGCTCATCCCCATTTCACGGCAATCCAGCCAGAGCAAATAAGTGCCTTCAGGCTCGACAAGGCGAATGACGGGCAGCTGGCTCGCCAGATAGCTTCGGACAAAATCGCGGTTACCTGCCAGATAGCTCAACAGCCTGTCCAGCCAGGTCTCGCCTTCGCGATAGGCCGCTTCAAAGGCGGCAATGCTGAACGGATTGGTATTGCCTATGTGCAGACTCGCAAAAACAGTGTGCAGCGCCCCACGCAACCCGGGATCGGCTACGATCAGCGCAGACAAACCCAGACCGGGAATATTAAACGTCTTACTGGGCGCAACAGCGGTGATCAGTTTGTCTGACGCCGTCGCCAGCGTGGCCAGCACCGTGTGCTGATGACCGGGATATACCAGATCGGCATGAATTTCATCCGACAGGATCGTCAGATCATGGCGTCTGGCGAGACGCAACAGCTGATCCAGTTCAGCATGATGCCACACGCGGCCGACCGGATTATGCGGCGAGCAAAGCAGCAGCAGTCGCGCGCCGTCCTGTGCGCATTGTTCAAGATGATCGAAATCCATGCTGTAACGACCGTTGACCAGAGACAGCGGATTTTCGACCAGGCAGCGACCGTTGGTGGTCACCGCAGAAAAAAACGGAAAATACACCGGCGGCTGAACAATCACGCCCTCTCCCGGTTTTGCAAACGCCATCACGGCCGCATACAGCGAGGGCACCACACCGGGCACGATCAGGATGTCCTCCCGCGCCACGTCCCAGCCGTGGCGTTTTTTCAGCCAGGCGATCAGCGCGTCAAATAAACTTTCCGGGTACAGGCTGTAACCGTAGACCGGATGTGCGGCACGATTAGTCAATGCGCGCGTCACAGCAAGAGGCGCCGCAAAATCCATGTCCGCCACCCACAGCGGTAACACGTCTGCCGTGCCGAAATAGGTTAATCTGCCATCGTGCTTGACCGAACAGGTGCCCTCTCGCGCAATGATCCTGTCAAAATCAAAATTCAAACGATGCGCTCCCACAGCGTCACTTCCGCGATACTGTGCTGAAACTTGCGCTTCGTTTCGCGTATCACGAAGGGCACATCGAGCGGCGTCTGCAACAATCTAAAATGCGGCGCCAGCTGTTCTTTCAGACCCTCCAGCGTCGTGTAGTTTTCCGCATTCTTCTTGAAGCCGCCTACCCACTCCTCAATCTTCGTGTGTTCTTCCAGCCAGGTATAGGGTGAAGCGATCAGCAGAATGCCGCCCCTGTTCAATCGCTCATGCACGGTAGAGAGAAACCGGGCCGGGCTGTACAGACGGTCGATCAGGTTGGCGGCGAGTATCAGATCGTAACCGCAGAACACAGGCTTCAGGTTACAGGCATCGCCCTGAAAAAAATCCACCCGACCCCTCGTCTCATCCAGCCCCAGATCGGCCAGTCTGCGCGTCTGATAACTGACCAGTTTGCCTTCTTCGGTGCGGGTATAGCGCAACTGCCCCTGTTTCGCCATCTCGGCGCAGACACCGACAAAGCGTGCGGAAAAATCGATGCCCGTAACCTGCTCGAAATGACGCGCCAGCTCGAACGTCGCGCGTCCGGTTGCACAACCCAGATCGAGCGCACGGCGCGCAGGTTTGTCGCCCATCGCGCGGATTGCCATATCAGCCAGGACTTTCGGGAAATTAGCGACGCCATAATATTCATCGCCGTAATGAAACTCGATATATTCGGCGCGCAATCGATCCGTTTCGTAATTCGACGCTACCACGGCGACCTCCGTTTTACTGACCACATAGCGAAATCCGGCGTGCTGGAAGAAATGGCGGCGGAAGGCGTAGCGCGCGCTTTTCAGGGTTTCATTGCCGCAGGATATCCACGAACCGCCTTTTATCAACCTATGCAACCCGTCAAAAGTCGGCGTGGTGAAATCATCGTACAGCGGGTGTACTTCGAATCCTTCATACGGATAGATCGGCGTCAGCGTCCACTGCCAGACGTTCCCCGTCACATCAAACAGCTCGCCGTGGCGGAACTGGTTGACCGGACAGGGGGAGGCGTAATGATCGAGGTGTATATTGGCGGATGCCGTCCTGCCCGCTTCAACTTCAGCCAGATTGCATGCATCATACAGCCGGTACCATTCATCTTCAGTAGGCAGTCGCACCGCGAGCCCGGTGGTAGCCTTTTTCCAGTTACAAAAGGCGCTCGCCTCATGGCAGTTGACTTCCACCGGCCAGTCCCACGGCATCGCAACGATCCCGGTCATCAGCCTTAACTGCCAGCCCGCATCCTGCTTGATCCAGAAGGTCGGATGCATGGCATGACTATAGTTCTTCCATGCCAGCCCTTCCGCCTCCCAGTACCCATTCGTGGCATAGCCGTTATCTGCGACGAACTCCATAAACTCCTGATTGCTCACCAGAAACTGACTGGCTTCGAATGCCGGAACGTGGGCTTCGTGCAGGCCGTATTCATTATCCCAGCCGTAAACCGCCGCAGACCGGTCTTTGCCCAGACGAACTTCGCCTTCAGGTATCGCTACCAGCCGGTTTTGCGGCGCCTCGCCGCTCGTTGCGCAGGCGGGCCAGGCAGGATGCGGGGTGACAAATTCGAGCGCATGCTGGCGTATCAGTACTGAGGAGGTTTCCAGATGGATGCGTTCATGTTCGATGCCCATCACAATCGCCCACCAGGGATGATCCCAGTTGATGGGCAGCGCCAGAGGTGCGGTTTGTATCAGCTTGACGACCGCGCCGCGAACCTGCTGGCGGTACGCCATCACATCAAGAACAGTCGGCCAGTTGTAGTGCGCCTCATCGAGATCATCCCAGCTCATCTCATCCACGCCCACGGCAAACACGGATTCAAACGCCGGATTGATGCGTTCCAGCAAGCCTGCCAGCACCAGTTTGTTGATGAAGAAGGTCGCCGTATGCCCCAGATAGAAAATCAGCGGATGACGCAGCGCAATCGGTTTGATGAAATACGCCTGCTCGCTCACCAGCGTCTCGAATAACGCTTCATAGCGGTCGAACGTCGCAATAAAATAATCCAGAATTTCCTGCCGTGTTGCACCGGCATCCGTACCATCCAGCCGTGGCGTTCGTTGAAACAGACTTGTCTGCATGCTATTTCCCCTGCATCATCAGTTGAACGATTTTAACAGCGACACGCGCATCGTTGGTATGAAATAATCGCGCCCTGCTTATCCGGTCACCCCTATGCGAAAAAACCCTCATCTTGTCGTCTCGATCTCCGGCCACGGTTTCGGCCATGTCGCGCAGACCGCGCCAGTTCTGAATGCGTTGCACAATTTGATGCCTCAGTTGCGCATCACCGTGCGCTCATCTGTTGCAGCAAACCACCTGCGCACGCGCATCCATATGCCGTTTACCCATCTGCAAAGCACGGGTGACATCGGCATGATCATGACTTCGCCTCTCGCGGTGGACGTTGAAAAAAGCCGCGCCGCATATTGCGCCTTCCACGCCGACTGGCCACGCCGCGTTGCAGAAGAAGCCCGCTTGTTGCAGGCGCTTGGTGCCGACCTGGTATTATCAAACGTCGGCTATCTGCCGCTGGCGGGCGCTCAACAGACTGAAATCAATAATATCGCGCTGTGTTCGCTGAACTGGGCTGACATTTACCGTCATTACTGCTGCGCCACTAACCACGATGAGATGATCACAGCACAGATACACGCAAGCTACGCCAATGCGGATGCATTCTTGCGCGCGACCCCCGGCATGGCGATGAAATCGTTGAGCAACCTGATCCCCATATCACCGATCGCTGAGATTGGACGCAACCGTCGAGATGAACTGAACCGACACCTCGGATTATCGAACGATGAAAAGCTGCTGCTGATCAGCATGGGGGGCATTGCCAGCCGGTTACCTGTCGAAAACTGGCCGAGAATCAAGGGCGTGCGCTATCTGGTGCAGTCCGCCTGGCAAATAACACATCCGGATGCGATTGATATCGAATCGTTACCGATGAATTTCAGCGACCTGCTGGCAAGCGTAGACGCGCTGCTGTGCAAGCCCGGCTATGGCAGTTTCGTTGAGGCTGCAAGTTCAGGCGTACCGGTATTGTATGTCGGGCGCCCCGACTGGCCGGAGTCACCGGCGTTGACAAACTGGCTGCAACAACACGGCACAAGCCGCGAAATTTCGCATGAGGCGATGATGCAAGGAGAGATAGGCCCTGAGCTGGAACAGCTATTGAGCAGCCCCAAGCCTGAAGCGGTCGTACCGAGCGGCGCGCTGCAAGTTGCAAACCTTATTGCTGAAAAGCTGTATTAAACGAATAGTTTCACAGCTTTTCAGCACAGTTTAGCCACAATGCGCCGACTATCTGTTAGTGCAGATGACCGCCTTCGTCATGCACATGCCCGTGTTCCAGCTCTTCTTCAGTCGCCTGACGAACGCCGGTTACCGTGCAGTTAAACGTGACAGTCTTGCCGGCCAGCGGATGATTGCCATCCACGGTCACTTCATCATCGGTGACTTCGACCACGGTATACAAAATGAAGTCTTCGTCATCTGACTCTTCCGGTGCGCCCTCGAACTGCATACCGACTGCGACATCCGCCGGAAAAGAGCTGCGCGCTTCAACTTCGACCAGTTCGTGCTCATATTCACCAAACGCATCATCGGGCTGCAACGTGACGCTGCAGGTATCGCCGATGCGCTTGCCGTGCAAGGCTTCTTCAACCAGCGGAAAGATGCCGTCGTAACCACCGTGCAGATAGCTGATCGGATCTTCCACTTTTTCGAGAATTTCACCCTTGCCATCTGCGTTGATCAATTCGTAGCGCAGCGATACCACCGAGTTCTTTTCGATTTTCATTTTGACGTCCTTCACTAAGTATAAAAAATTGTATCTGTCGCTCTCTGAATGCGTGTCTGATTCAAAGTATGATCAACTGCGCAGCATTTTAAACGCATTGCGCGCCGCCAGCTAATCATTTTTTAACCTCACGATACGCTGTTCGACTGCCGGACAGCATCAATCAGGTTAAACCGGATTTTTTTAATTGCGCCCACCCCCAAGGCCGACTTGACACCGTTATAATGACGCGCATGAAAACGACACCCTTCCCGCTGGGCGAACTCAGCACTGAAGTATTTTTGCGCGACTACTGGCAAAAGAAACCTTTGCTGATACGTGGCGCGTTTCCGGATTTTGCAGGCCTGCTGACGCCGCAGGAACTGATTGCACTAGCCTGCACGGAAGAGGCCCAGGCTCGTCTTGTGACTCAGAAAGCTGGTCAGTTCGACCTTCAGCAATCACCTTTTACCGCCAGGAACTTCAAAGGATTAAACAAGCTCCAGTGGACGGTACTGGTGCAGGGAGTAAACCATCATCTGCCGGCGGCAACACAACTGCTTAAACACTTCAGCTTCATTCCGCATGCGCGTCTGGATGACCTGATGGTCAGCTTCGCCCCCTGCGGTGGCGGCGTCGGTCCGCACTTCGACTCCTACGATGTGTTCCTGTTGCAGGGCATGGGACACCGTCGCTGGCAGATTTCCACCCAGGCTGACCGCACGCTGATCGAAGGTGCGCCGCTGCGCATCCTCAAAGACTTCAGAGTCGAACAGGAATGGCTGCTGGCGCCGGGCGATATGCTGTACCTGCCGCCGCACTGCGCGCATAACGGCATCGCAGAAGACGACTGTATGACCTATTCCATCGGGTTCCGCACCCCGGCCTATCAGGAGCTGGCCGAACAGTTTCTGGTGTACCTGCAGGATCGCATCTGCGTGGATGGCATGTACGCGGATCCCGACCTGAAAATACAGAAACACCCGTCCGAAATCGGCCCCGCTATGCTGAAGCAAATCGAGAAGGCGATCAAACAGGTCAAATGGGATGCGGACGACATCGCAAATTTTCTGGGTTGTTATCTGAGCGAACCCAAACCGCACATCTATTTTGACGCACCGGAACGACCGGCTGGGCTGACAAAATTCAAGAAGGCGCTGCAAAACAAAGGCATCACACTCGACCTGAAGAGCCTGATGCTGTGTCACGTCAATACAGTTTTCATGAATGGCGAAGCCACTCAAGCCGACGATCAGGATTACCCGATATTGCGCGAACTGGCGGATCATCGCGAACTGCCGCCGTTACCATCCTGCTCAGAGAATCTGATCAACCTGCTCTACCAGTGGTATCAGGACGGCTACCTTAGCCCGCTCTAAACTTTCGGGAGAACAGGCATGACTGACGAATTGCTTAAACATACCCGCCTGGATGGCATCGCGGATTACACGGCGGCGATCGATACGATCTGTGCACAGGCCAGGCGCAATCTGTACCTGTTCGAAAAGGATTTCGACGGTCTGGGCTTCAACAGCGAGTCGCGATATACGCTTTTGCGTCATTTCCTGCTCGCCAATCCGGCCAATCACCTGTTCGTGCTGGCTCATGACACCCGCTACCTTGCCACCCAATGCCCGCGCATGATCATGCTGCTGCGCCAGTTTGACGATCGCATGTTTATCTACCAGACTCGGGATACGCATTGCACCACGCCATTTTGTGTTGCGGACAGCAAGCATTATGTACGCCGTTTTCACTTTGACGATCCGCGCGGCCTGCTGGCCCTGCATGATCCGCAACAGGCGCGCACGCTGGAATTCCTACACACGGAACTGTGGCAGAGCGCCCGACCAGCCGTTCACACAACTTTATTAGGCCTATAGCAGCTTCGGCTCTAGTATTTTCGTAATTTACTGGTAGAATATTCCGACTTTGATTATCGTTCAAACGCGAAGTCGGACAAAATTTTATTTTTTTAACAAAACTGAAGGAAACTGACCATGAAATTATCCGCTCTTGTTGCTGCTCTGTTGGCTCTTGCTTTGACTGCTTGTGGCGAAAAAGCTGCTGAAGCTCCAGCCGCTCCTGCTGCTCCAGCTGCTGAGGCTGCTCCAGCCGCGCCAGCTGCTGACGCTGCTTCTGCCGCTCCAGCTGCTCCAGCTGCTGACGCTGCTCCAGCCGCCAAGTAAGCTTAAGCTTCCTCGCAATGAAAAAGCCGACGCAAGTCGGCTTTTTTATTGTCTGAATCCTTCACTGATAAAACCACTCAATTCCTGCTAAGTGATAAATCACTTGCAGTCATTGATCAGAAACAGGAGCTTTCATTCAAAAACAAAGAGCGCACAGCGCGATTATGTTTTGTGGGAAGCCCCTTGCGGGCTTGCAGTCTTGCTCCTCAATCCTCAATCCTTCACGCAACAACTTGGGGCTTTGCCCCTTAGTTGTGCGGGGAAGCCCCTTGCGGGCTCAATCCTGCCTTTAAACGATTTCCCGCCAATCAAATCCCGCCTGCTGGCTTGCCACACCCACCCAACTTGGTTCGCAACATAAAGCACCACTCAAGGCGCTGACCGCAAGTTCGGGCGTGTTATTTCTGCTGCTCAAATGCGCCGCAATCAAATGCTGCAAACGGCGCGTATCCAGACGGGCTAAAATGCCGGCCGCCTCAAGATTGCTCAAATGTCCCATGCGCCCGCCTACCCGCTGTTTCAGACTGTAGGGATAATCGCCGTTCATCAGCATGGCGCTGTCGTGATTACTCTCCAGCACCAGTGCATCACAGCCGCTCAGCATCGCTTCGATATGCGGCGTGCTGCAGCCGACATCGGTCAGCACACCCAGCCGCCTCGCCCCGTCGCCGAACACGAACTGCACGGGTTCTGCCGCGTCATGCGGCACGGGATAAGGCTGAATCTGCATGGCACCAATCGCAAATTCCCGGTGCGGGTCGATTTCATGTAACCTGGAAATATCGGCGAAGGCCTTGGGCTGGCTGCGCAGCGTACCGTGCGTCAGCCAGACGGGGAGGTTAAATTTTATGGAAAGACGCGCCACTCCACCGATATGATCGCCATGCTCATGCGTCACCACGATACCGCTCAACTGCTCGGGTACAAGCTTCAGACGTGCCAGACGCGCGATGCTGTCCTTCAGGCCGAAACCACAGTCCAGCAGCACATGCGTGTCTTCCACGCATACCAGCAACGCATTGCCTTCACTGCCGCTACCCAACGACGCAAATTTCATCTGATTACCCGAGCGGCCTTTTCCAGGATTAAAAACAAAAACCCCTGCCCGTCATAGTTCGACGAGGCAGGGGCTGATCAAACAGTATTACTGATTAATGTGCTTGTAAATCGCATCCAGCTTCTGACGACTGATATCGCTGACCGCGCCATTTTGATCGACAACGGAAACCTCGCATGACGCGCCGCCATCCTTGACGTTCACGCGATAACGCGCGTCGCTATTTTCCTCGCTCTTCCAGAACTCAAGCTTCTCATACCAGCTCTTTTCAAGCTTGACGGTCCGGAGGAAGTAAATACCTTTTTCTCTGTCCTTGTCTTCCACAACGAAGCCTGCACGTTCAATCGCAAGCCCGACACGGCGCCAGCTCTTGTCAAACGCATCGTTGATGACAATGACGCTGCTGCCATCTGCAAGCTGCACGACACTGGCGGCACCTGCAGCCGCAGCCGTACCCGTGGTCACCGCAGCGGCCTGCGCTGGCGCACCGCCAAATCGGATCATCATGCGCTGCAGCAGCTCCGCTTCCAGTTCGGGATCATTCGGACGAGACTGCCACTTGGAGGAATTCTTGTCCGCATCCAGTACTTCTTCCTTACCGTAGTGCGTCACGTAAATATCGGTGCTCGCTCCATCCTTGGCGCGCTCCATACGAATGCGATACTGATCCCGCTCTCCGGATGAATACATGTTGTCAAACACCTTGCCGATCACATTGCGAATGGCATCCTGTGGAATTTTGGCGCGGTTTTCCGCCCACTCGGTCACGATAATGCCCGACGCCTGATCTTCACTCTGAATAGCCAGCCCCGTGTCATGCAAAAATGACTTGACCACAGGCCAGACATTCTCTGCATTATCCGCCACCTTCAACCAGCGCTGCGCGCCGCTGCGCTCAAGTGTCACACCCTTGACGGCAGGCAACACACCCTTGGCCTGCGCACCGCGCGAAGGGGAGGCTTCTTCCTTGCTGTAAGCCGAATAGGTGGCAACCGATTCACCGTCCGCACCCGCCACTTTATAGCGATCATCCGTCTGCGGCGCGGTCAGATCGGGCGGCATTTCCAGCGTCGGTACCTGCACCGCCGCAGCCCGGTAATCAATACGTTTATTGCCCAGCCCCATTGCGCTGCAACCTGCCAGCGTCACCATCACAACACTGCAAATACCGATATGCGAAACTTTCATATTTTTCCTCAACTCAATGATGTGTTAGTACGCCAGCTTCCTGCATGGCCTGTTCGACGACGCCGTAAGCGCCGGGTGTCAACGGCGTCAGCGGCAGGCGCAGGGTGTTCTGCATCAGCCCCATGCGCGCCACGGCCCACTTAACCGGAATCGGATTGGCCTCGACGAACAGATTGCGATGCAGACCCAGCAGACGGAAATTGATTTCGCGTGCACGCACCATGTCGCCCTCCAGCGCCGCCATGCACATTTCGTGCATCAGCCTTGGCGCCACATTGGCGGTGACGGAAATTGTGCCATGCGCACCCATCAGCATCAATGCCAGCGTGCTGGCATCATCCCCGCTGTAGACCGCAAAATCCCTGGGCGCGCGCTTGAGCAAATCACAGCCGCGCTCGATGCTGCCGGTCGCGTCCTTGATACCGACGATGTTCGGAATTTGTGCCAGACGCAGCGTCGTATCGTTGCCCAGATCCGCCACCGTGCGCCCGGGAACGTTGTAGAGGATGTGCGGCATATCCACCGCCTCGGCGATAGCCTTGAAATGCAGATACAAACCTTCCTGCGTCGGCTTGTTGTAATAAGGCACGACGGAGAGCGATGCCGCCGCGCCGGCGCGCTTCGCAAAGGAAGCCAGTTCGATCGCCTCTTTCGTTGAGTTTGCGCCGGTGCCGGCAATAATCGGGATGCGGCCGCCCGCGTGTTTGACCGCTTCGGCAATCAGCAATTCGTGCTCGACCAGATCAACCGTCGGCGACTCACCGGTCGTGCCCACCACCACGATCCCATCCGTACCCTGATCAATATGAAAATCAATCAGCGCGCGAAAGGACGGCATATCCAGACTGCCATCCTCAAACATGGGGGTAACGATTGCTACTAGACTGCCCTTGATCATTTTGATTCTCGTTTTCATGACAAGCAAAGTCGGCATTCTAACCTAAACACGACAATCCGGAATCAAAAAGGATTTTAAATCTCAACGCTAAATGGAAATGTCCAGTTTGCTGTAAAGCAGAAATGTCCGCTTTTCATATTTTCCTTTTACTGCCGTGCCGCTCGCTGCCCGGCGTGGAAATGCGCTATACTATCTGACTATCAAATGTTGCACTTCAAACTTGAATCTGCCTAGTAATTTATGTTAAAAATAGCAAAAGAGTCGCCTCACGATCCAAAAAAAAATCTCATTCTTGCAGCACTCCCAAAACAGGATTACAAACGCCTGTTGCCCGATTTTGAGTTCATTTCGATGCCCCTGGGGTGGCGGATGAGTGAATCGGGTGACCATGTGAATTTCCTGCACTTTCCGACCACCGGCATCGTCTCACTGATCTATGATTTGGAAAACGGCGCATCGAGTGAAGTTGCGCTGGTTGGAAATGAAGGAATGGTTGGTATCTCCATTTTCATGGGGGGTGATAGTATGCCGAGCAGCACTGAAGTGCAAAGCGCAGGTTATGCCTATCGGCTCAACAGAAAAGTTATGAAGCAGGAGTTCGCGCTGGGTGGTCAACTGCAACACCTTGCGTTGCTTTACACGCAGGCGCTGATTAGCCAGACCTCTCAAACCGCTGTCTGCAATCAACATCATTCAATGGAACAGAGACTTTCCCGCTGGCTGTTGATGAGCCTGGATCGAATGCATGACAACAAACTGGTGATCACTCAGGAACTGATCGCAAACCTGTTGGGTGTACGCCGGGAGAGTGTAACCGAAGCTGCGGGAAAATTGCAGAAAAATGGATTGATTACCTACTCGCGCGGCCTCATCAAGGTAATAGATCGGCCCAAACTTGAAATGCAAGTGTGTGAGTGTTATGAAGTGGTGAAACGAGAGTACGACCGTTTGCTTCCCGGTTCTGTTTTAAAAAAGAAAACAAACGATTGAGCAATAAACGGTCACTTTTTTAGCTTGCTTGAACTATAACCACCGTAATCAGCGCAGCTTTTTAACAGTCCGTTGAAAACGTTATGAGCGAAGCTGAGACAAGGCAAGAAAATTCTGTCTATTCTCTGTCCGATAGGTTGTTGGCACTTCACTACTGTAGCTTATCGGTCAAGTCATACGCGACAAACACCGGATGGCTGTGGAATAATGAGGCCATTGTTGATTTATTGCCTCGCCATGTCAGCCACCACACTCGCCACACTGCAAACCGGCGACATCGCCACCATCGTCTCGATACACGCCGAAGAGGCATTGCATCAACGCCTGCTCGCGCTTGGCTTTCGTACCGACCGGCAAGTTGAATTGATCAGAAAAGCCTGTTTTGCAGGACCCCTGCAAGTGCGCATCGGCACAACTGATATCCTGTTGCGGCGAACCGAAGCGGCCAAAATAAAGGTGTGCAAACAATGAAACGCGTCGCCTTACTGGGCATGCCCAACACCGGAAAATCCACGCTGTTCAACCGCATGACGGGTGGTGCTGCCCGAGTGGGCAACTGGCCGGGCATCACCGTCGAACTGCTCAGCGGCAAGATTTTACTGGGCGCCGACATGGTTGAAATCATCGACCTGCCCGGCATTTATGACTTGCATGGTTTTTCCGATGATGAACAGGTGGTGCGCCACTTTCTGCACGACAACGTCCCCGATCTTGCCCTGATCATCCTCAACGCCACTCAGATCGAACGCCAGATGAGCCTGTTGCTACAGGTCAAACAGCTCAATATGAACAGTGTCGTGCTGCTCAATATGAACGATGAGGCCAAAAAATACGGCATCAGCATAGACAGCAAGATAATGTCGGAACTGCTGGGCATGCCGATTTTTCTGATCAGCGGAAAATATGGCACGGGCTATCAGGAGGCCTTGCAGGCCGTTACCCGCGCGCTGCGCTACCCGACGCCCGGTATGGCGGAAAATGTACGTACCCAGCTGGAACAGGACGAACACATCGAAACCGAAATGGCACGTGTAATGAAGCACGCGGTACAAATCCCCGCCCGTCTGCCGGAAAACCTTACTGAAAAACTTGACCGCGTGATGCTGCACCCTTGGCTGGGTTTGCCGATTTTCTTCGGCGTGATGTATCTGTTGTTTCAGGGTATTTTTTTCTTCAGCCAGCCGCTGCAAAGCGGCATCGCGACAGGTCTCGCGTGGGTCAGAGAAGCCGCCCTGAGCCCTTTACTTTCCGGCCTGCCACTGGCCTTGCAAGGCCTGCTGCTGGATGGCATCTACAACGGCGTGGCGACGGTTGCCGCCTTCGTACCGGTCATCGTGCTGTTCTTCCTGCTGATGGCCATTGTGGAAGACAGCGGTTATCTGTCGCGTGCCGCCTTCCTGATGGATGCACTGATGGCCAAAATGGGTCTGGACGGACGCGGTTTCGTGATGCTATTGATGGGCTTCGGTTGCAACGTACCCGCACTGATGGGAACCCGCGTGATGCGCTCGCGTGCCATGCGCCTTTTGACCATGCTGGTCATCCCGTTTTCCCTGTGTTCGGCGCGCTTACAGGTTTTTGTTTTTATCAGCGCGGCGCTGTTCTCGGCGAAAGCTGCCCCGCTGGTATTATTCAGCCTGTATTTGTTCAGCTTCGCTGCCGCCATCCTCACCGCACTGCTGTTCAAGGGGCAATTTGCCAACAGCGAACCTTTCGTGCTGGAACTGCCCCCCTACCGCTTCCCCACCCTGCGTCAGATGGTATTGCGCGGCTGGCTGGAAGTCAGACACTTTCTGCGCCGCGCCAGCACCTTCATCATCGCAGGGGTGGTACTGGTCTGGCTGCTCACCCACCTGCCTTTCTCCGCAACACCTGCCAGCGCCGACACGCTGTCCGGCATGATAGGCCATTTGTTGCACCCCTTGTTCGCACCCGTCGGCATTGACGAGCAACTCACCATCGCACTGATTTTCGGTTTTGTCGCCAAGGAAATCGTCATCGGCTCGCTTGCGGTGATCTACGGCCTGACCGGACCCGCGCTAAGCAGCACGCTGGCCCATCAGATCGACTGGGTACAAGCCTACAGTTTCATGCTGTTTACGCTGATCTACACGCCCTGTCTGTCCGCCATCGCCACGTTGAAGAGCGAATCAAAAAGCACAGGATTCGCACTGTTTTCCCTGGGATGGTCGCTGGCGCTGGCCTGGCTTACCAGCTTCGTCTTTTATCAGGGTGCGCGGGCGCTGGGTTACTGAACCCCTTCAGGCACAAGCGTAACGCGGTTCATCTTCAGTATTTTGTTCTACCGATGCGGTCTTTTCAGCATAGTTGCGCTGATTGATGAACATGCTGTTGCCGTGCATGGATTTAGCCATTTTCTTGGATTCGGTGGCGATCACGGCAATATTGCGGTGCGACTTGAACATGCCGGGCTTAATCGGCACCGCCCCGATGGACAGGGTCGTCAGGTTGTGAAACTCTTTCTCGCCGCGACGGTTTTCCGCAATATAGCCGCCCCGCTCAATATCGGACGGTTCGAAAAACGACACGGCGCCCATGCCAAAATTATTCAGTATATTTTTACAACGCACTTGCCAGTCGGCGCTCTGAAATAACACGATAAAATCATCACCGCCGATATGGCCGACAAAATCCAGATCATGATCGCACCCTTCGGTAATCACCTTCGCCGTCATCTGTATCATCGCATCGCCCAGGCTGAATCCATACACGTCGTTAAACGGTTTGAAATGATCCAGATCGAAATAACAGACGGCAAACGGTTCCTCCGCTGTCAGCAACGCATCGATGTGCTCGTCGATCGGTGCATTGCCCGGCAAGCCGGTCAGCGGATTGGCATAGCGCGCCGACTGAATCTGCATCTCGGTAATTTCATGAATCAGGCTCTGGCTGGTTCCCACCCCCAGATACTGTCCGTTATCGGTAAAAATAAAACCCAGCGATACATGCCGCTGATCCTCTGCCAGAACACGGCTGAGTTCCTGAATGGAGATATTCCGGTCAACGACCAGCGGCTCCGGGTCCATGAAGGTTGAGCAGGATTTCTTTCCATACAGCTCGCGCTGATAGGGACGTGCGAAGCGGTTGATAAACACGCTGCGGTTGAGCAAGCCAACCGGAAGTTTGTTGTTTGTGACCGCAACCAGCGATATCTGCGGATTCTTTTCAAACACCTGAAACACGTCTTCATTGTTGTTTTCAAGAGAGAAAGCGGGCGCCATCTCAAGAACAGCAGTAATTCCGTGTCTATCTTCAGGCTGCAAATCCCGGTTGCCGGTGGACAGCAAATTTCTGACTCCGCGCGGCACCACACGGGCTGGCTTGATACTGGAACCGGCAATAAACGGGCCTTTGCCGAGCGCTATTCCCAGATCTCTTGCGAGCAGCAGTTCACCGCGCGTCTCGATCCCTTCCGCCATGGTCGTCAAGCCGGATATCCCGGCGATTTCAAGTAAAGACTTGATCAGCTGCACCTTAACCGGATCCTTATCCATATCATGGATTAAATATGAATTTATTTTTGCGTGGGTCGGAGTTGTGCCGAATTCCGAATGCAGCAACGCAAACATTTCGCCCTGATCATCCAGCACCGTTTTAAACCCCATGTCGTTAAAACGTGAAATTATTTTCGGCAGAAAATTGGGATGACTGATGTCATACGGCGCATCCACCTGCAACGCGATGACAACATTTTCAGGAGCGATCCCCGCTTTGGCCAACATCGGCGCAACGTGAACCTCCTTGAACTTGTGGGCCAGGAAAACCGCCGCACTCAGCCTGAGAAACAATACCCCCTGCAGCTTGAGTTCGACAAAACGATTGATGGTCATCTGACAACACAGATTTTCCAGATCGAGGAGTTTACCGGCCTGCCTGGCAACCCGATGTAACCGGTCTGGAGAATGCAGTAAATCATCGGACGGGCCACGCACCTGACCTTCATAGCCGATGATATTGCAACTACCTATATCCAGCACCGGCTGAAAAAGCACTTCAATACGTTGATGCTCGATGACGTCAAAAATTTTATAAATCGATTTCGAATGATCACGCAACATGTCCCAACACCCCCGTATATCGCCATCCGGTAGGAATAGCCTGCGGGCAGGCTAACATGTACGTGTTTCCAAATTATTAAACCTGACGCAAACAGATGAGCTTACTGATGTGGCTAATCTGATTCTTTGACGACCTTGGACGCATCCTTTGCCTTCTCCGAGCCCTTATGCGTCTTCTTCAGCACCTTCATCATCTCACGCCACTCCTGGAGCTGTTCATCTTCCAGCTCCATCTGTATCGCCAGCGCTTCCTGCTGGCTGAGCTTGCCCATTTCAAGACGCCGCGGCAACTTACCATGCATCCTTGATAACAGGCGTTCGGTTTCTTCCGGCGTCAAAAGCTCAACCTTCTCCAGATACTCATCTTTACAAATCGTCTTCATTAATACCTTCCCCAACCCATATCGTAACTTTAGAATAAAATCAATCTTTGTTTTTTGAATGACGCTCTATTTATAGGTTAACTTCTCCTTATTAAACACACAACTGAAATATACGTATGCGAAACAGCATTACAATCCGGACGCACGATGTTGGCAGCCGACATTTTTCACCCCGCGTATTGCCGTCACAGCAATCAGCCAGCATTATTTTTTTAAATTCAATAGGTAAGCGTAATACTCAACGCATCCCTGTAAGGGCCTGGAGGCACGGGCTGAGCGCCGGGAATCCGCCCGTACAGGGTATAATTTTTGACGTTCATTCCAGTCACTGAACTGTAATTGTCCGTCAAAATACCCGTCCCGACGTTACCGTCTCCCCACACCGTGGTGCGCTGCGCATTGAGATACATATTGTAATTTAACGCATAATTTCCATAAAGCATCTTGCGCGACGCGAATGAACCGCTGCTGCCGCTACCCAGCGCAAGCGTATAACTGATCAACTGCCCCGCTGTGCCGTCACAGCTCACCGCCAGATTTCCCGTCTGATCGAGCGGCGCATAATTCATGGGTGAATAGGGCCCAAACGCAAAATCCGAGGTAGAAACCGAGCATGCCGCCTGTGCGGACAAGGGGAGACACAACACAAGAATGAATGACACAGTTTTCATGGCTGAATTCCTTTGCAGATGATAGGGCCGATATGCGGCAACGGGCTGGGATGATCAGGCAGATTGATTTCGATCTCACAACTTTGATTATTCCAGATGGCTTTAGCCCTGTTTTTTCCGGCAATCCCGGTCAGATAGACTTCTCCCCGCAACGCGACCTGAAACACCTCGGGATTCCCCTCAATTTGCAATTGCGTACCGTTGGGCAGCGGCTCGCCTTGTTCATTGACCAGGCTGACCAGTGCGCCTGTCGACAGGGTCACGGAAAATTCAGGCTCACGCCGCTGCGATAATGCGGCACAACTTCCAGCTCCGTTTTTTCCATCTGCGCCTCGAACGGCAGATCATTGGTGTCTATTCTGATACGGCTCTTCTGGTAGGACGCCAGGTTGGGCAACACGACAAAGCCCTGCTGATCAGTTTTTGCAACAGGCTGCCCGTTCACATAGACCGGCACACCGGGGAATCCCGGCACCTCTGCAACAGCAAAACTATCATAGGAGCGCCCGGACAGAAACACACGGCTATCCATGAGCTCCACACTGCCGTTCGCACTCAGTGCATAACTGCTCAGCCCCGGCGCTCTCCCTGCATCCAGCATATAACTCCCGTAATCGGTCTTGAGCATGATACCCGCCGCTTCCCGCAATCCGGCACCTCCCCCCACCTGCGCGCGCCACCCCAGTTGCGGCCCCATCCCGATGGCCGGATTTTTCTGCACCAGCAACGAACCGTTTGTGGCACCGCGCTGCTGCGTAACATTACTGCTGACAAATACGCTGTCCTCTAGCGGCGCCATCAGATACACATTCATCGAGGGATTGGCAGGCCCGCTCAATGACGTCAGAAATGAAAGACTGACCGAGATTTTTTTGGCGAACGTCCTGGAATAGCTGATGGTCAAAAACTCGTTGCGCAGCAGATTGCCATTTTTCAGATAGTTGTAGCTGACCCCGAAAGAACCCATCCTTGTGGGAAGTCCCATGGTTGCTGAATATTGCCGGGTTGACCCCAAAGACAGCGCGCCCAGTTGTGTGAAACGATTGCTGGAAAACTGCGATCTCAAACCAAAATTAAAGCCCTTGAAGGCCTGATGATCCGCGCCCAGCAACAGAAAATGCCCCTGCCCCAGCGCACTGTTGCTCAGCGCCGTGGCGAGCGTCAATGCAACCGGAATCGGCGGAATATAGGTCGCGGCAATACCCGCCGTCTGTTGCGCAGGCATTATTTCGGCCCGCCACTCGGTCGTGAGTTTGTCACTCATCCCTTTTCTCTGGGTCGCCACCGCCATCGGTTGCCCGTAACTGGCATTATCGATGGCGAAGTTGTTGCGCAGGAACCCCAGCTCCAGTGTGTAATCCTCAACGCCAGGCCGCAGCAGAGCCGGTGTGGCGTAAAAGGATTGGGTGATGAGCTGCTCTCTGCCCAGCATATCCCGCACCACCATTTGCACCTCGCCTGCGCCGGTGATAAAAGGCATGTTGTTGATCTGAAAAGGACCCGGCGTGATAGCCTGACTCGACTGCTTGATTCCGTTCACAAACACTTCTGTGGTGCTGGGCAACGAAGCTGCACCCGCAAATTTTGGCAAGGGGATGGTGACAAAACCGGGTTGCGTTGCAAAATTGGTCCCGAACTGCACGCCGCCGAACATGACCGGGCGTCCCCATACCCCGCTTCTGCCGGTGCTGTCGCCGAATCTGAGACTTTGCCTGTCTTCCGGAAAATCTCGCGTCCAGTTCGTCTCCAGCCGGGTCAGGCTGCTCGCACTGCTGGTTTGACTGGAGTTAAAATAAAGATTCTGACCACTGAAACTCGAAAAACCGGTTCCCAGCCGGTTAAACACGCCGGCTTCGAACTGACCGTTGAGTTGTGTCTGATTCAGAAAAGGCGAATTGCTGCTGGTGCCGTACAGATCATAATTGGCATAAGCACCGTTCTGGGCGGGGCTGGCAATCACATTGTCGAGTGGAGTCGCGATCAGCGTGGGCCTGAACGCCAGCGGATCGAATTCCAGCGCCAGCGCCTGATTGCCTTCGTCAAAGCGTGCCTTGAAACCCTGCATACCGTTTAACGGATAATACTGCGCATCCTTGTATCTGAACGGTGCCAAATTGGCCTGTTTCAGCCCCCAGTTTTCGAAGTCTTCCGCCGTGCCGAAATAACCCCCCGACTTTGAATGCAGAACCAGTTCAGTGCCCATCTCCTGCCCATTGACGCTGACGGCATACAGATCCAAAGCATAATCATCTGCAAAGGCCGGCATTGCAACTACCAGCAGCCAGCCTAACCCCGCCTTAAAACACAGCCTATCAGGTGCAGACATTTCAGGCTTTCAATGCATTTTACTCCGGTTTAACCTCGGTTTCCACGCCAGGCGCGACCATATCTGATTTGATCATCACGCGTAACGCTTCATTCTGCCAGGCTTTTTCAGTTTTCAGGGTGAATGTATGGGATTGCCCGGGCAGCAGGTAGACCATCATGGACGGGATCGCCGCCAAGGTCGAGTCATCCGGCAAACGGGCGCTGATCGCGGTAATCTGAATATGCGCATTCCCCGAATTGACCAGCGTCAGCCTGATGGCTTTTGCATCGGCAGCTTCCGTTTTAAATTTCACCAGCGAAGCAGGCTTGCTGCCTGCAGGCGCAATAAAGACGGGGAGCGACATGCGAACGGCGATCGCAATACCGGTCTCCCCCGGCTTGCGTGGCGGCGGCACTTCCTGAAGAAATAAACGATATGCGCCCTCGCGTGTTGCATCGGGCTGTTTCAGGTTGCCGACGCGGACCACCTGCCGGGATTTGGGCTGAACCTTGAAAATCGGGGGCGAGACGATCAAATCCTCGGTCGGCACGATCAGGTCTTCACGGCCGTTTTCCTGTGACCAGGAATTCATGCTCGCCTGTATCGTCAAGACTTGATCACTGTTGTTTTCAACAACCACTGACCCGGATTTTGCCTTGCCGTCGAGATAAACCCTGACCGGGTTGACATTGAATTCAGCCGCCTGCGCGGACAAAAAAAATGCGGCCAGAATTGCAAATCCGGCCGCCAGTTTAAATCGCATCATCTTGTATTCCCCGATTTACCTCATGATGGGCATTCTATCAATAAGTCAGGGATGCGACCAGCGTATCACCATAAGCCCCTAGTGGCGCAGGTTGGAAAGCTGGGATCCGGCCTGCGAAGGTAAAGGTCTGTGGCGCGCCTGTACCTGTTGCAGAACGTACAGCACCAAGGGCCGGAATCACACCATTACCCCACCAGGCACCGGCAGGCGTATCCATAGTAACAGCATAAGCCAGATAACCGCCTGTACCATTCGATAGCGCACGGAAAGCCGCATAACCACCACCGGCACCACCATAATTAAGGCCTGGATCAATTGCCATCGTATAAGGCGTACCGGATGTGCAGGTAGCCGTCACCGTATTCGTAGCATCCACTGGAGTCGGATTATTATTTGCATAAGGCCCGAATGCCAAACCGCCGGCAATGGTAAACGCACTGCAACTGGCTGACACTGTTGTGCCTACTGCCAATGTTCCACCACTCGCAACGATGGTGGTTGCGGCCTGTGCGCTGGCGAAACCCAATGCCAGAGCAATCGCCGTAACGATTTTTAAAGTATTGAAGTTTTTCATGATAATCTCCTTCATCAACTTGCTTTAACATGCTTCTGAGCCAGATACCGGATCAACCGACAGACCTGAAACACCCGTCTTTGATCCTCACCCAGAAAACAACTGAATGAATCCGTCGTCACCACCATGATTACTGAATTGACAGAGGAGAACGACTTTTCCACTTGCTTGGATTGTGCGCGGATAAAATCAAGAAAAACATCGGGCAATGCTGTTTTTTTATCAGCGTTTGTCCTTTATATTTTAGGGATTTTCTGAGGAAAATACAGAAGGTAATAGTCGTTATTTTTCGGGCTTGACAGAAGAGGCGGCGGCGACTGATCGGGCATCCATAATCTGAAAGAACACCTCATCGCTCTTGACCATGCCCAGTTCGCTGCGGGCGCGCTCTTCGATCGCCTCAGTGCCCTGTTTCAGATCCCGCACCTCTGCATCCAGCGACGCGTTGCGCGCCTCGGTCTGTGCATTGGTGCGCTGTTGCTGTTCAAGCTGATGGTGCAAATCCCATACCCGTAACCAACCCCCGTGACCCAGCCAGAGCGGATACTGCAACAGCAACAACAGGACGATCAGTATCAGTGTGATGATTCTCATATGCAGAGTATGAGCCTTATGGCTCACTCAAAAACGCCCCAATCAAAAACCACCTGTAAAAAATTCGCCCCGGGCATAAGCCGGGGGCGAATCTTGGCTTACTGAACAGAATCGATCTAGTTCAACTGGTAATAAGCATCGATACCAGGATAAGACGCCGTATCGCCCAGATCTTCCTCGATGCGCAGCAACTGGTTGTACTTTGCCATGCGGTCCGAACGTGAAGCGGAACCCGTCTTGATTTGCAGCGAATTGGTCGCCACTGCAATATCAGCAATGGTGCTGTCTTCGGTTTCACCCGAGCGATGCGAGATCACGGCGGTATAGCCTGCGCGCTTGGCCATTTCGATCGCCTCGAACGTTTCCGTCAGCGTGCCAATCTGATTAACCTTGATCAGGATGGAGTTAGCGATCCCCTTGCGTATGCCTTCGCGCAATATCTTGGTGTTGGTCACAAACACGTCATCACCGACGATCTGCACATTCTTGCCGAGACGATCGGTCAGCAGCTTCCAGCCTTCCCAGTCATTCTCGCCCATGCCGTCTTCAATGCTGATCAGCGGATATTTGTCGACCCAGTTGGCCAGATAATCAACCAGTTGCGCGGAGGTCAGTTTCAGACCTTCGGAATCGAGACAATACAGGCCATTTTTGTAAAATTCGGAACTGGCACAATCCACACCAATGGCCACATCCGCGCCCGGCACGAAACCGGCCGCTTCAATACCTTCAACAATCAGTTGCAAAGCCGCTTCGTTGCTCGGCAGATTAGGCGCGAATCCGCCTTCATCACCGACGGTCGTCGGCATGCCTTTGGAGTCGATCAGCTTTTTCAGCGCATGGAACACTTCTGCACCGTAGCGCAACGCCTCGCGAAAACTCGGCGCACCCACCGGGATGATCATGAATTCCTGCATGTCGATGTTGTTGTTGGCATGCGCGCCGCCGTTGATAATATTCATCATCGGAACCGGCAACTGCATTCTGGCCGAACCGCCCAGATAACGATACAGCGGCAGACCCGATTCTTCCGCAGCCGCACGCGCTACCGCCATGGAAACAGCCAGAATCGCATTGGCGCCCAGACGCGACTTGTTTTCAGTGCCGTCCAGTTCGATCATGGTCTGATCGATAAACGCCTGCTCAATCGCATCAAGACCGATGATCGCTTCGGCGATTTCAGTATTCACATATTCCACCGCCTTCAACACGCCACGTCCCAGATAGCGCTGTTTGTCGCCATCGCGCAGTTCAATCGCTTCACGTTCACCGGTCGACGCACCGGACGGCACGGCAGCTCGCCCCATCACACCGGATTCCAGCAGCACGTCCGCTTCTACAGTAGGGTTGCCGCGCGAATCCAGAATCTCGCGGGCGATCACATCAACGATTGCACTCATTTTAACTATCCTCAACAATTCACAATAAATAAATCAACAACTTACAAAAAATTCGCGCGCAGCGCGGCGTTTAATCAAATATTTCTCAAATCCAGCGTTTCTTCTATCAGCCCCTGCTGTTTTACTGTTTCATCCAGCACCATCAGCGTTTTGAGCAATGCCTTCAGATGCCCTAAAGGAAAGGCATTCGGCCCGTCCGACAGTGCCTTGGCAGGGTTCGGATGCGTCTCCATGAACAACCCGGAAACACCAGCCGCCACCGCCGCACGCGCCAGCACCGGCACGAATTCGCGCTGACCACCGCTTACCGTCCCCTGTCCGCCGGGCAGTTGCACCGAATGGGTGGCATCGAACACCACCGGACATTGGGTATTGCGCATCACGGACAATGAGCGCATATCCGATACCAGGTTGTTGTACCCGAAGGACGCGCCACGCTCGCACACCATGATATTGTCCTGAGCACTCGCCTCCCTCGCCTTCTCCACCACATTCTGCATGTCCCAGGGTGAGAGAAACTGCCCTTTCTTGATATTCACAGGGCGACCGGATCTCGCCACCGCATGGATAAAATCCGTCTGGCGGCACAGGAATGCCGGCGTCTGCAACACATCCACGACAGACGCGACCGGTTCAATCTCTTCGATACTGTGCACGTCGGTCAGCACCGGCACGCCGAGCTTCGCCTTGACTTCACTCAATATTTTCAGCCCCGCATCCATGCCAAAACCGCGGAACGATTTGCCTGAACTGCGGTTGGCCTTGTCGTACGAAGACTTGTAAATGAAAGGCAAATTCAATTCCCGGCAGATCTCCTGCAAGGCGCCCGCGGTATCCATCGCCATCTGCTCGGATTCGATCACACAAGGACCCGCGATCAGGAACAAGGGCCGGTTCAGGCCCACTTCAAAGTTGCATAATTTCATACTGCCGCCTTATTCAATGTGGTTTGCCGCTGCAAGGCAGCCTCAACGAATGCACGGAACAAGGGATGTCCGGCCCGTGGCGTGGAGGTAAATTCAGGATGAAACTGCACCCCGACAAACCAGGGATGTCCAGGCAACTCCATGATTTCAGGAAGATTTTCAGTTGGCGTGCGTGCCGAGATCACCAGACCGGTTTTTTCAAGCTGCGGCACGTAGTGATTATTGACTTCGTAGCGGTGACGATGACGTTCATTCACTTCCGCACCATAAATTTTGTGCGCCAGCGTGCCGGCGTTCACCGGGCAGCGCTGCGAACCCAGACGCATGGTGCCGCCCAGATCGGAATCATTGCTGCGAGTCTCCACCCTTCCATCGCGATCGCGCCATTCAGTTATCAAGGCCACCACCGGATGTTCGGTTTGCGGATTAAGCTCGGTGCTGTTCGCATCCGCCATGCCGGTAACATTGCGCGCATATTCGATCACCGCCAGTTGCATGCCTAAACAGATACCCAGATAAGGCACCTTGTTTTCACGTGCATAACGGATTGCGGATATCTTTCCTTCCGTACCGCGCGAACCGAAACCGCCCGGCACCAGGATCGCATCGAAGTGTTCCAACCCCTGCGTACCCGTTGATTCGAGTGCCTCTGAATCAACATATTCGATATTCACCCGTGTTTTGGTGTGTATGCCCGCGTGACGCAGGGCTTCGATCAGCGACTTGTAGGATTCGGTCAAGTCCACATACTTACCGACCATGCCGATGGTGATTTCATGTTGCGGGTTTTCCAACGCATGCACCAGATTCGCCCAGACCGACAAATCCGCGGGCGGCAAGTCCAGCTTCAGCTCTTCGCAAACAATACGATCCAGTCCCTGATCATTGAGCATTTTCGGGATCATGTAGATGCTGTCCGCATCCCACATCGAGATCACCGCCTCTTCACGCACATTGGCGAACAGCGAAATTTTGGCGCGTTCCTCGTCCGGAATCGGCCGGTCGGCGCGACACAGCAAGGCGGTCGGAAAAATACCGATTTCGCGCAACTTCTGCACACTGTGCTGGGTCGGCTTGGTTTTGAGTTCTCCTGCAGTCGCGATATACGGCACCAGCGTCAGATGCACATAGGCCACCTGATTACGCCCCATACGCAGCCCCATCTGGCGCGCGGCTTCCAGAAACGGCAACGACTCGATATCGCCCACCGTGCCGCCAATCTCGACGATCGCCACATCCGCCTTGTCGCCGTGATAGGCCGCAGCACCGCGCTCGACAAACGCCTGGATTTCATTGGTAATGTGCGGAATCACCTGTACCGTCTTGCCCAGATACTCGCCGCGGCGTTCCTTGCGGATCACGCTCTCATAGATCTGACCGGTGGTGAAATTGTTGGCTTTACGCATTTTGGCGGAAATAAACCGCTCGTAATGTCCCAGATCCAGATCGGTTTCCGCACCGTCTTCGGTGACGAATACTTCGCCATGCTGGAACGGACTCATGGTGCCGGGATCGACGTTGATATAGGGGTCAAGCTTGAGCATGGTGACACGCAGGCCACGTGATTCAAGGATTGCCGCAAGAGAAGCGGCGGCGATACCCTTCCCCAGAGAAGAGACGACGCCGCCGGTAATAAATATGTACTTGGTCATGCGGGTGCCCGGAGACAATGTTTTTGTAAGGCGCGATGATACCGCAAATCCCCCTGCGCTCAAAATTCATATCCCATATTTTCTGCCAGAAAACAGGAAAAATCACTTCAGACAAGCGTTCAGCGGCACTCCCTGTTCATTGCGATGCCATTTATAGTATTGATTGACAGACAACCCTGAAAAAAACTACCATCCTTATTTATTTTTGCCTCGGGAGTTCTCATGTCCAACATCCAGTCTACTATGCATGAAAACCGCGTTTTTCATCCTTCCGAGGCATTTGTTGCACAAGCCAATGTATCCGGCATGGCCGCCTATCAGGCTTTATGTCAGGAGGCGGAACGGGATTACGAAGGTTTCTGGGGGCGACTGGCGCGCGAAACACTGCAATGGAAAAAACCGTTCACAAAAATTCTGGACGAAAGTCAGGCGCCATTCTACAAGTGGTTTGAAGACGGCGTGCTGAATGTGTCATACAACTGCCTGGACAGGCATCTTGCCACCCAGGCCGATAAAACCGCGCTGATTTTCGAATCCGACGACGGAAAAGTCACAAAAATCAATTACCGCGATCTGCACGCACGGGTATGCCAGTTCGCCAACGGCTTAAAATCACGCGGCATCAAAATGGGCGACCGCGTCATCATCTATATGCCGATGAGTATCGAGGCGGTGGTTGCGATGCAGGCCTGCGCCCGCATCGGCGCGATCCATTCGGTCGTTTTCGGCGGCTTCTCATCCAAGAGTTTGCACGAGCGCATCACCGATGCGCAAGCCTGCGCCGTCATCACCGCCGACGCACAGCTGCGCGGCGGTCGCGTGATGCCCTTGAAACCCGCGGTGGATGAAGCACTGGCACTAGGTGGCTGCGAGAGCGTACACAGCGTGATTGTGTACCAGCGCGCCGCCTGCGAGACCGCATGGAATCCGTCTCACAACATCTGGTGGCATGATCTGGTCGCCAATCAGGGCAGCGACTGCGAACCTGAGTGGGTAGGCGCGGAACATCCGCTGTTCATCCTGTACACCTCGGGCTCTACCGGAAAACCCAAAGGCGTGCAACATTCCAGTGCAGGCTACCTGTTGGGTACCCTACTGTCGATGCAATGGGTGTTCGACTACAAGCCCAATGATATTTTCTGGTGTACCGCCGACGTGGGCTGGATCACCGGGCACAGCTATGTCGCTTACGGCCCGCTGGCTGTAGGCGCAACGCAGGTGATTTTCGAGGGCGTCCCGACCTATCCGGATGCCGGGCGTTTCTGGAAAATGATAGCAGCGCACAAGGTCACTACGTTCTATACCGCGCCCACCGCGATCCGCTCGCTGATCAAGCTGGGCGGCGAACTGCCTAAACAGTATGATTTATCCAGTCTGCGCCTGCTGGGCTCGGTCGGCGAACCGATCAACCCGGAAGCCTGGATATGGTATTACAACACCGTAGGCGGTGGCCGATGCCCGATCGTGGATACCTGGTGGCAAACAGAAACCGGCTGTCACATGATCGCGCCATTGCCCGGCGCGATGCCGATCAAGCCCGGCACCTGCACGCTGCCGCTGCCCGGCATCCAGGCTGCCATCGTCAATGAAGCCGGCGAAGAAGTCCACGATCAGCAAGGCGGCTTTCTGGTCATCAGGCGCCCCTTCCCCTCACAGATCCGCACCATCTGGGGTGACCCGGAACGTTACAAAAAGAGCTATTTTCCCGAAGAAATGCACGGCGCGTATCTGGCCGGCGACTCCGCGCGCCGCGATGAAGAGGGTTATTTCTGGATCATGGGGCGCATCGACGATGTGCTGAATGTCTCCGGTCACCGTCTGGGCACCATGGAAATCGAATCGGCGCTGGCCGCCAACCCGCTGGTCGCCGAAGCTGCCGTTGTCGGCAGGCCCCATGATATAAAAGGCGAAGCGGTGGTCGCTTTCGTGGTGCTCAAGGGCGCGCGCCCCGCAGATGCAGAAACCGCGCGCAAAATGGCCGAAACCCTGCGCGCCTGGGTCGGTACCGAAATCGGCCCGATCGCCAAGCCCGATGAAATCCGCTTCGGCGACAACCTGCCCAAAACCCGTTCAGGCAAGATCATGCGACGTTTGCTGCGCGCGCTCGCAAAGGGCGAGGAGATCACTCAGGACGTGTCCACGCTGGAAAACCCGGCAATACTGGAACAGTTGAAGAACGCGGTGAAATAAGCAGAATCCGGGATGCAGAATTCGGGATTCAGGGAAAGCCAAAAAAGGCGCGCTGTTTCCCTGACTCGTGACTCATCAATCCTTCACTCAGAAACAGGAGCTTTAGCTCTGTTGTTTCGTGGAAAAACCCTTGCGGTCTGCATCCTGAATCCTGAATCCTGAATCCTGAATCCTGAATCCTGCATTTCAGGTTGACCGTGATGCACTAACTCGGCTAACCTTGCAAAGCTCCCCCATCTTCCGGTGTCACCCTTTTGACCAAACTGCTTTTCTCTCTGCTGCTTGCGGCCTGCTCGCTCATCGCTTCCGCACACGCTGAAGAAACACTCGCGCTGAGCACTTCGCTGACGGATACCCCGCTCACCTTCACGAATGCGCGTAACGTTGAGTTGCGTCTCATCCCGGACGATGAACTGAACAAGGGCGGCCTCTGGCAGCGCCTGCGCAGCGGCTTCGCTCTACAGGACATCAACAGTCCGCTGGTTGCCAAGCACGAGCAATGGTATGCCAGCCGCCCCGACTACGTCGCCCGCATGATGGGCCGGGCGAGCCGCTATTTGTATTACATCACCTCAGAGGTCGAACGTCGCGGCATGCCCAGTGAAATCGCGCTGTTGCCGATGATCGAAAGCGGCTTCAATCCGGGCGCCCGTTCGACCAGCCATGCCACCGGCATCTGGCAGTTCATGCCGACAACCGGAAAAAATTTCGGCTTGCAGCAAAACTGGTGGTATGACGGCAGGCGCGACATCGTCGGCGCCACCAACAGCGCGCTGGATTATCTGGAAAAATTGCACGACATGTTCGGCGACTGGCAACTGGCGCTTGCGGCCTACAACTGGGGCGAAGGTGCGGTGCAACGCGCTCAGGAAAAAAACCGCAAACAAGGCCTGCCGGTGGACTATGCCAGCCTGAAACTGCCGGATGAAACGCGCAATTATGTGCCCAAACTGCTGGCGATCAAAAATATCGTCGATCATCCGTCCAGTTTCGGCCTGACCTTATCGCACATCCCCAACAAACCCTATTTTGCCGAAGTCCCCACCCGCAAGCACATCGACATAGAACTGGCCGCCCAGCTGGCCGACATTTCCACCGAGGAGTTCATCGCACTCAACCCCGCGCACAACCGTCCGGTCATTTTGCACGACAACAGCAACTTCATTCTGCTGCCGGTAGATAAAGTCGCCACTTTTCAGACCAATCTGGCGAACTACGACAAACCGCTGGTCAGCTGGCAGGCATACCATGCCAAAAAAGGCGAGCGTCTCGATCATCTGGCGCCACGCTTTGGACTCTCAGTAGAAAGACTCAGATCGGTCAACGGCCTGTCCGCGTATGCCCGGATGCGTTCCAATGAGACACTGCTGGTTCCGCTCAATGGCGAACCCACTGAAAACGAAGGGGGGTTCGAAGCCTTCAACATGCACCTGCATCCTGTGAGCCGTACCAACGACGACGAAACGGACACCCCCAAATATACGGTGCGCGAAGGCGATACGCTGGACAAACTGGCAAGACGCTATCACGTCAGCATCACCACCTTGAGGAACTGGAATGCGCAATGGAAGCATGTCAGCCATGGACAGCAACTCCATCTGGCAAAAGCAGAACGCCATTCAGGCAAGGCAACACAACGCCTGGCAGGCAGAAATTTCAGACACTATGCGCAGCGCAAATCAGCCAGTAAGCACGCATCCCGAAAATCACACGCACGCCTCGCCGAAAATTAACAGCAATACACTGATTAATAAGTAATTTTAATCTAACGATCATGGCAAAAAAGCCACCTCTGATAATGAAACCTGTCATGATCGTTCCCTCACCCCCGTTCCCCCTCTCCCACAGGGCGAGGGGTACGGCTCGTCGCTTCGCGAGTTTCGTGTTAATGACTACAGGCGCGCTGTAATTTTTTTGAACGCTACGTTCATGAGGCGATACGTTTTCCATATCCGCCAGCCGCCTTTTAGCAGCGCGCGTACGCCGCGCCGCTGCACCACGACCAAGCCCGCCATGACCCCGACCAGCAGCGGATGGGCGCGTACAAATCGCACCGCAATGACAGCCTGATCGGCCAGATACAGCGGGGTTTGCCAGCGTGCGCCCAGCTCGGCCAGCTCGACACGCTGATCGGCTATTTTCGTAAGCAACACCTGACGACGCTGCAACACTGCTTGCTTGCGCTTACTCACCGCTGCCCTCCAGCTGCTCGCGATCACTGGCAAGTTCAGCCAGACTCGCAGTAAACAATTTTGATTTATTCTGGGCGATGCGCTGCAAGCGCCGCGTCAGCAGGATGCCGATGATGAGAAACAGCGCGCTCAAGCCCCCCAGTACAGCCAGACGGTGATCATCCCAGAACAGCACCACAACAAACACCGTCAGCAGCATGAGGGTCATGCCAAAACAGAACAGGGTAGCGAAAAAATACAGGAGCATCTGCTCCAGATGCAGACGCTCCTCATGCAATTCGTTGGCCAGCAGCGCCAGGCGGGTGGCCGCAACAGACGACAGCGTAGACAGCAAGCGCCTGACCGACCCCAGCAAACCGGCTTCCGCCATCAGTTTAACGTCCGCGCGAAATCAGCATGCCGACCAGCAGGCCGAATCCGGCAGCAATACCGACTGCACGCCAGGGATTTTCATGCACATAGTCATCTGTCGCACGCGCGGCCTGCTTTGTCTTCTCCAGCATCGCTTCCTGCGCCTCCTCCAGACGCGCGCGCGCCCCCTTCAGACTGTCCTGAATCTTCTCGCGCGCGGCCGTCACTTTGTCACCCGCCTGTCCTGCGGTTGCCCTGAGCAATTCTTCGGCGTCCGACACCACCAGTTGCAAATCCTGCATCAGCTTTTCCTTGCTGACATCGCCGTTTGTTGTATGGGTACTCATGATGCTCTCCTTGATTGGTTAACCGAAAAACACTGAACTACACAGCCTTTGTAATCCAATGCCCGCACGCCGTCAACCTGTATGTTACGCTGAAAATGACAATGCACCGTGTGTGCTGCCGAAATCCTTGTCTTGAGCGGATCGCTCACCCCGCAATCCACAACGGCAGCCATACAGCGCGGCGAAAAATGACACACCCCGCACTTCAGTCATGAATATTTTTCTGCAATGGCGGTTACCACTATGCGCGCTTGGCGATATCTGCCGCCCGCCAGAGATACCAGGCCGCTGTCGAACGATAAGGGCTCCACGCCTGACCGATCCGGGACAGCTCACCGGGCGCGGGCTGTTTAGGCAGCGATTTCAATATCCGCCAACCTTCGCGCACGCCAAAATCATCAGCCGGCAACACGTCAGGTCTTTCCAGCGTAAAAATCAGCAGCATTTCCACGGTCCAGCGCCCGACGCCGCGCAACGTGACCAGCCTTTGGATCAGCTCTTCATCCGTCATCGTCAGCGCGATACTGCGTTCGGGCACCACGCCCGCCAGCGTCCGCTCGGCAATCCCGCGTATCGTGGTGATTTTTGCAGCGGAAAAGCCACAGGCGCGCAATGCGCACTCGTCCGTCGCCAAAATTTCCGCAGGTGACGGGAAAGCGGAATACAGCGCCAGCAACCGGCCAAGTATGGCATCCGCCGCCTTGCCATGCAGCTGCTGATGGGCAACCGCTCGAATCAAGGCCTCATAGGGCTCGCGCGCCGGTTTGAGCTGCAAACCGCAGGGGCCGACGCGCGCGATCAGGTGCGCCCAGTCGGGATCGCAATTTGCCAGATGCGCCATTGCCAAAGAGTCAGCCATCGCTGAATATCCGTTCAGACAGACTGCCAAAAAACGTAGTCTCGTAAGCAGCCGCGAATCGTGCGTTTCTCATTGATCTTTCTCCCGCTCAAGCAGGGCGCACTTGCGCGCCACGCCCCACCGGTAACCTGACAGCGCGCCATCGCGGCGCACCACGCGATGACAGGGTATGGCGATGGCAAGGACATTTGTCGCACAGGCTTGCGCAACCGCCCGCACCGCGCGGGGTGCGCCGATCCGTTCGGCGATTTCGCTGTAGCTGGCAGTAGAACCTGCCGGTATCTCACGCAGCGCCTGCCAGACGCGTAGCTGGAAAGCGGTACCGCGAACATCCAGCGGTAAAGCTAGCCCTTGCGCCGGTTTCTCCACCAGCCCGACCACACGGGCCACTGTCTGTTCGAACATCGCGTCTGCGCCTATCAAGTCCGCGCGCGGAAAACGATCCTGAAGATCGCGCACCAATACATCCGCGTCATCGCCTAACAAAATCGCGCATACACCCTGATCCGTGGCCGCCACCAGAATGGCCCCCAGTGAACATTCGCCCACGGCAAAACGAATCACGGCGTCCCTGCCGCCAGCACGAAAACGGGCCGGCGTCATGCCCAGAAGCTGATTTGAGGCGGCATAAAAACGCCCGCTGGAATTAAAACCCGCATCAAAGACGGCATCGGTCATCGTACCGCTGCCGGAGAGTTTTTCACGCACCCGTTTCGCGCGCAGCGCTGCCGAATACGCTTTCGGCGTCACGCCCGTGACCGCCTTGAAGATGCGATGAAAGTGATAACGGCTCATGCCCGCTGACAGCGCCAGTGCATCCAGGCCGGGCGGCGTCTCGGCGTTCTCGATCTGCCGGCAAGTTTCAGCCACCATCGTTGCATACTGCTGGATGAGGCCAGGCTGATCGGGCCTGCAGCGCTTACACGGTCTGAAACCCGCGTGTTCCGCTTCTTTGCACGACTCATAAAAGCGCACGTTCTCGCGCCGGGCCAGACGCGAAGCGCAGGACGGACGGCAAAACACTCCCGTCGTCACGACGCCATACCAGAACACGCCGTCGGCAGCAGAATCGCGCACCGCCACCGCCGCCCAGCGTACTTCGTCGCGGGCATTCGGCGTATCGCCCTCTGTGATCGTCAGACTCTGCATGATTTTACCGTCCGGTAGTTTGTAATCATGCACGTATTCTAACGATGATTCGGTCGATTACATCCTGATTCTTGCTTTTGAATTTTTCATCCGGCTGATATACCCGAGCAGTAGTCATCTGCCCGGCAAGGTGCGCGTCATGATCGATTTTCTAAAGCAGCATCTGGGCTCATCACCCCCTATATAGCTTAAAAATCCGCGCTGATTTCACTCCCATTCCAGCAGCGGGTAAAGATTGGCGGCATTTCTTCTGTTGACCACGTCGAACAACACCCAGCTGTCCTTTTCAGACTGCGCTGCGCTGCCGATCGCCTGCTCCATCGATTTGCCCTGTTTGATATCAGCCCGCACGTCGGTCAGCAGCACGGTAAGATAACGACGCTCATTATCCAGCGCACCCTGTAAATCCGCAGTCACCGGACCGTGGCCGGGTACGGTATGTAACGCCTTGATATTGTGCAGTTGTTCGATGACCTGCAGCCAACCCTTGAGGTCGCCGTCAACCGAAGGGGTGCGCTCGATGAACAGCAAGTCACCGGTCCAGAGTGTGCGCGTCGTCTCATCGAATACGGTCAGATCGCTGGTTGAATGGGCGGGCGGGTAGGCGGTCAGTTGCAAACTGCGGCCGCCAAGATCGATGGATGTCGCTGCCACCACCGGGATCGTCGGCGGGATCAGCTCGCTGCCCGCGCCATCCGCACCCGTCCAGCCCACCTGGTTGCGCAGATACACGTCATGGCGCTGCACCATCATGCCGGCCAGATTGGCGTGACCGACAAAGGCAGGATGATCCGCCTTAAAGGCTACATTGCCAAAAACATGATCGGGATGCACATGCGTGTTGATCACATACAGGATAGGCAGTTTTGTGACCTTGCGGATCGCGTCGTGCAGCTCGCGGCCTATCTTGGGCGAGCCGCCGGTATCGATCACCGCCACGCCGCGGTTTCCCACGATGAAGCCGATATTGCAGATATCTCCGCCATAGTCGGTGTTGATATCCAGATGCTTGCCATGATGCACATAGATGCCGGGCGCGACCACCTCGATGCTCAGCGGGTCGGCGCACACTATGGCCGGTAACAACAACAGGCTCATCAGCCATGATTTCAACATTGCGGCTTCCTTATACGGTATCGAATTTGACAGTTTATCTCATAGTCGGCAGAAACAAATTCATTCATACTCCGCAACTGCCGTTAACCTCGCTGCAGCGATGCAATCAGCGGGCAGCAAACGTTGCCGGATTGAGATTTGCACTTGCCCACCAGATCGGACAAGGTCGCTTCCATACGCGTCAAGTCAGCCAGGCGTGCACGCACGTCGGCAAGCTTATGCTCGGCAAGTTCAGCCGCCTCATGACAATGCGTACCATCTTCCAGTTGCAGCAACTGCGCGACTTCATCAAGACTGAATCCCATACGCTGAGCCGACTTGATGAACCTGACGCGCGCCACATCCGTCGGCCCATAACGCCGGATACTGCCATAGGGCCTGTCAGGCTCTGCCAGAAGCCCCTTGCGCTGGTAGAAGCGGATGGTTTCAACATTGACGTCGCCTGCCCTGGCGAAAGCGCCGATGGTCAGATTTTCAAAATAATTTTCCATTTTCCTTGACTCCGTACTTGACTACGGGATTAATCTTACGACATTCAGAGTTCACAGAAAAGGAACACGGTGTTGAAATCAAAGAATGGCAAAGGTGCGCTCGCAACGGGCGGCATTGCCGCGCTGCTTGCCTCGACCTGCTGTCTGGGTCCACTCATCCTTGTCATGCTCGGATTTTCCGGCGCGTGGATCAGCAATCTGTCCCTGTTGGAGCCCTACCGGCCGATTTTCCTGGGTTTGGCGCTGATCGCGCTGTTTTTCGCCTACCGCAGCATCTTCCGCCCGGCGGATAGCTGCAAACCGGAAGCAGTTTGCGCCCTGCCACAGATCAAGAGCGCCTACAAACTTATCTTCTGGGCCGTGGTCGTGCTTGTGCTGGTCGCATTTCTGTTCCCCTATATTGCCCCCTTGTTCTATTAACCCGAAGGAGAAAACGATGAAAAAAATACTGACAACGATCGCCCTGTTTGGTCTTACCGTACTGACGACACCCGCATGGGCCGTCAGCAAGACCGTCACGTTGTCCGTGCCTACCATGTACTGCGCAGTGTGTCCGATCACAGTCAAGAAAGCGCTCTCCAAAGTTGACGGCGTTGAAAAAGTCGAGTCCAGCCTTGAAAAAAAGGAAGCCGTAGTGACCTATGACGATGCCAAAACCAAAGTCAGCGATCTGACCTGGGCCACAGCAGAAGCGGGTTATCCTTCCACCGTCAAGCAATAGCCAGACCGTAGCGGGTAATCTAACGATAACAAAAAATTCCAACGGGCATGGCAGCGGCCATCCCGAATAATGAAATAGTTTTCGCAGGGATATTGCCCTGTGGGTAATAACTCGCAAACTTCCATGCCCGTTCCCCCTCACCCAAACCCTCTCCCGGAGGGAGAGGGAACAATCGAGCGCTTGCGCGAGTTTCACTTAAAGGACGCGAATCATGTCATGCTGCGCTGAAACACCCCCGTCCAAACGCCGGGACTGTCCGGAATGCGGCAAATCCTGTCTGCCTGTGAAAATGCAGACAATGTTCCATCAGATTCAATCTCCTGACAACCAGCGCATCGTGGAAGACGATTATGCATATTGTCCAAATCAGGCATGCCCGGTGGGCTATTTTTCAGCATCCAACCTGATCCCGAAATTGAAACTGCGCGCCTACCAAAACGGACCGCAGGCACTGCTGTGTCATTGTTTTGATGTCTCACAGCCTGGCTATCAGGCCGCCATTCAAGCCGGCACGCATGAAACCATCAAGGCATTTGTCGTTCAGCAGACAAAGGTCGGTAACTGCGCCTGTGAAATAAGAAACCCGTCGGGACGTTGTTGTCTCGCAGATTTCACCAGGCTGGAAAAAGCCATGATCCCCAAATAACCCCTGGTATCCGGCAATGCTGGATAACATCCACTGGAACAAGCATCGGCATCTATGCAGATGATTCGGCGCAGCACTCGACCTTATACAGAAGGAACGCGCTATCCGGCCTGCATTGCGATCACGTTTTTTCGCAACCAATTTATGCAAATTTTTCCCAACTGTCCGATGAAATAGTATTATAGTGCCACCTATGAGCCATTCATCCACATGCTGCAGGTTGTCCGCGTCATCGAAACAACGCGTTTCGTGGTGGGTGTTGTTCGCGCTGCTGTTCATCCAGATCAACGTGGCGCTGGCAGGCTGCCTGATTACGGATGCATTGCCGACGCCTCAGCCGACAATGCAGATGCAGGCCGGCGAACCCTGTACAGAGCACGGCTCGACAGGCCAGCAGTTATGCATGAAGCATTGCGCTCAGAGTTCAGATGCGCTGAAACTCACCGCTGATCTGCCCATTTTCGCACCCGCCATACTTCCATCCATTCTGCCGTTGTTTGCCGTGGCGGATGTTGTCAGTCTGGAACCCCCTGAGCAGCCTACCCCTACCGCTGGCCCCCCTCCCTATCTGCGCTTTCTCCGGCTGCTGAATTAGCCTTATCTCCCGCAAGACCTGTTCGCGCCTGCTGCATGCAGTTGTGCGCGTTTAAATCCGAGTTTTGTTCTGGGGAATATCATGAAACACATTTTGCTCGCGGCTGCCGCCGCAATCTTTGCCTCTTGTCGCTTGGACAAGTTGACTCAATCAGCTCATTTTAAATTTGAAGGAATTACTGCTATGCAAAAAAATACATTTGTTGTTTCTCTGATCAGTGTCGCGGTACTGTCAGCCAGCGGTTTAATGCTCCTTGCGCAATCAGCCGATGCAGCCACGTTCAAGCCGATTTTTATGGCAGATGCCGGCATGGACATGAAGGGCATGGATATGAAAAACAAACAGCTGGAAGCGGCCACCCATCACGGCACGGGTACCGTAAAAAAGATTGACGCCGGAATGGTGACGCTGTCGCATGGTCCGATTGCAACGCTCAACTGGCCGGCGATGACCATGGGCTTCAAGTTGAAGGATGCGGCGTTAGCCCGTGGTATCAAGGTCGGTGACGTTGTTGACTTCGAGCTGGTTCAATCGGGCAACCGTTATGTTGTCACGCGCCTGTCCGGCAAATAAGCCTGTGATGGGATGGCGCTTATCGCCATCCTGGTTCGTCAAATCATCTCCGCAACTGCGGGTGACGGCAATATTTGTCAGGAGGTTTTATGCATGCCCTTTTATTGGATATTAAACAGGCCGCGCTTGCGCGTGCTGGCCGGGTTGTTCTTTACCTCAGTGCAATGGCCATGGTGTTTCCGCTGAACGCGGTTGCACTCAACACGTTGACGTTGAGCGATGCGCAACGGCTGGCTGTCGAGCGTTCGCGTCAACTTGCAGGGCAGGATGCGGCCATTGCAGCGGATCGCAGCATGGCGGTCTCTGCCGCGCAGAATCCCGATCCAATTTTGCGCGCCGGGATCGAAAATCTGCCGGTTACCGGTGCGGATCAGTATAGCGTTGTGAACGAATCCATGACCCAGCGTAGTATAGGCGTGACTCAGGAGCTTACGCGCGGTGAAAAGAAACGACTGCGCGGCGAGCACTATGTGCGTGAGGCTGACAAAGCAACGGCCGAAAAAGCCGCGATGTCGCTCGTCATCCAACGCGACACGGCGCTGGCCTGGCTGGACCGTTATTACTCGGAAGCTGACGCTGCACTGATAGCCCAACAAATTTTGCAGGCGCAGGATGAAATCGAGGCCGTTCAAACGGCTTACCGTTCAGGTCGCGGCAGTCAGTCCGATGTGCTGGCTGCACGATCCGCGCTGGTCGCGTTACAGGATAGGGCCAGCGAAATCGCGCAGAAAGTGCGCAACGCGAAAATTACGCTGGAGCGTGAGGCGGGTCCGCCGGGTGAGTTGCCGCTTGCCGACAAGCCTTCGATAGCGCATATCCCGATCGATCTGGAGGCGCTGGACCAACACGTGGCCATGCATCCGGAAATTCTTGTACTGGACAGGCAGGAAGAACTGGCGGCGACCGACGCACGTCTGGCCCAGGCCAACAAAAAGGCGGATTGGAGCGTCGAATTATCCTACTCGCTGCGCGGCCCGCGATATTCCAACATGGCGTCATTCGGTGTCTCTGTTCCGTTGCAGTGGGATCAGGCAAATCGCCAGGATCGCGAAGTAGCCGCCAAACTCGCGCAGGCCGATCAAGTCCGGGCACAAAGAGAGGAAGCCTTGCGCACAGCGGTGGCCGAATTACGGACGATGATTACAGAATGGCAGAGTGCACGCGAGCGGCAAACCCGTCTGGAACATGAGCTCGTGCCGTTAGCAACAGAGCGCACTCAAGCGGAATTGTCGGCCTACCGTAGCGGAAAAAGTTCATTGGGCAACGTGCTCGCCGCCCGCCGCAACGAGCTCGATACACGCCTGCAGGCACTGCAAATAGAGGCGGTGGCTGCCCGCTTGTGGGCGCAACTCAACTTCCATTTTTTGCGTGATGACACCGGGCGCACAGCGCCGAAAAAGGATGACCAATGAAAACCAAACCGCTCGCTTATTCCCTTGCCACGCTGATCGCAATCGGTATGATTGCTTATGCCGGCTACCGTATTGGCCTCACTCAGAGCATGACCTCCCCGCCTGTCGCGATACCGGCAGCCGCACAACCCGCTCATGCGACCGATCCTGTGACGGGCAGGACGGTGCTGTACTGGCATGATCCAATGGTGCCCGGCCAGCGCTTCGACAAGCCCGGCAAGTCGCCCTTCATGGACATGCCGCTGGTGCCGGTCTATGCCGATGCGGGCGGTGATGACGGGAATGTCGCGATCAATTCACGTGTTCAGCAAAATCTGGGCATTCGCATTACTGACGTCACCCGAGGCAATTTAACGAGCCATATCGAAGCGGTGGGCAACGTCGCCTATAACGAACGCGAACTGGCCGTGCTTCAGGCGCGCGCCAACGGTTATGTCGAAAAGCTCTACGTCAGGGCGACGCTCGATCCGGTGCGTAAAGGCCAGCCGCTGGCTGAACTGTATGTGCCCGACTGGATCGCGGCACAGGAAGATTTTTTCACCGCAAAACGCATCGTTAATCAAAAAGGCAGCGCGTCGGGTCAGGATCTGGTGGACGCTGCGCGGCAACGCATGCGCCTGGCCGGCATGTCGGAGGAACAGATACGGCAGGTTGAAACGAGCGGCAAGGTAGTGGCGCGGCTGGTTGTTGCATCCCCAGTGAGCGGCGTGGTCGCAGAACTTGGCGTACGCGAAGGCATGACGGTTGCCAGTGGTAGCTTGCTGTTTCGCATCAACGGGCTGGATACGGTCTGGGTCAATGCGGAAGTGCCGGAAGGCGCAATGGCACAGGTACGCCCCGGCAATGTCGTCGAAGTACACACGTCTGCATTGCCGGGCGTTGTGCTCAAAGGCCGTGTCAGCGCAGTTCTGCCCGATGTCGATCCTGCCACCCGCACCTTGAAGGCGCGCATTGAGCTGTCCAATCCCGGGCAGCAGCTAGTTCCAGGCATGTTTGTCAGCGTTAATTTCTCACCCAATGCGCGCCGTGATGTATTGCTGATACCGAGCGAAGCGGTGATACAGACGGGCCGTCGCAGTATTGCAATCGTGGCGCAGCCGGACGGCACGTTTGCCCCGATAGACATTGAAACGGGTCGTGAAAACAACGGTCAGACGGAAATCCTGAAGGGGCTGGAATCGGGGCAGAAGGTCGTCATCTCCGGACAGTTTCTGATCGATTCGGAAGCCAGTCTCAGAGGTACCTCACTGCGCATGGACAATGAGTCCAAGCCTGCTGCTGCGGCAACGCATCACGGACACGGCAAGATCGAGGCCATCGACAAGGATGAAATCACCCTCTCGCATGGCCCGATTCCCAGTCTGCAATGGGGCGCCATGACCATGAGCTTCAAGCTGCCCGCAGGCGGTCTGCCTCAAGGCATCAAGACAGGCGTTATCGTTGACTTCGAAATCAAACCTGTTTCGGATGGTGAATATCAGATCGTGTCGATTGCCAAGTCGATGGGCGGCAAACCATGATCGCCCGACTCATACGCTGGTCGATAGGCAATCGTTTTCTGGTGCTGCTGGCGACACTATTGCTGGCCGCATGGGGTATCTGGTCGCTCGGCAAAACGCCGCTCGATGCGCTGCCCGATCTGTCCGACGTGCAGGTGATCATCCGCACTACCTGGCCGGGACAGGCGCCGCAGATCGTCGAGAACCAGGTAACCTATCCGCTGACCACGACCATGTTGTCAGTGCCGGGCGCCAAAACGGTGCGCGGCTATTCCTTCTTTGGCGACTCGTTCGTCTATGTGCTGTTCGAAGACGGCACCGATCCGTATTGGGCGCGCTCGCGCGTGCTCGAATACCTGAATCAGGTGCAGTCGCGCCTGCCGTCAGCGGCTCGCGCATCTTTAGGTCCGGACGCGACCGGCGTGGGCTGGGTGTATGAATATGCGCTCATCGATCGCAGCGGCAAGCTGGACTTGTCCCAGCTGCGCGCACTGCAGGACTGGTTCCTGAAGTACGAGTTGAAGACCGTGCCCAACGTATCGGAAGTAGCCAGCATCGGCGGCATGGTGCGCCAGTACCAGATCGTGCTCAACCCGGATCGCTTGCGCGCCTACAATATTCCTGAGAGTCGTGTGATCGAGGCAGTAGGCCGTGCCAATCAGGAAGCCGGGGGTTCGGTGCTGGAACTGGGAGAAGCCGAATATATGGTGCGCGCCTCGGGCTATCTGAAATCGCTCGAAGATTTCAGAAAGATTCCGCTGATGACCACTGCGGCCGGCGTATCAGTGCGTCTGGGTGATGTGGCGCGCATCCAGATCGGGCCCGAGATGCGGCGCGGTATTGCTGAATTGAACGGTGAGGGCGAAGTGGCGGGCGGCGTAATCGTGATGCGCTCCGGAAAGAACGCGCTGGAAACCATCAAGGCGGTCAAGGCCAAGCTTGAAACGCTCAAAGCCAGCTTGCCGCCCGGTGTTGAGATCGTAACGACTTACGACCGTTCAGGCCTTATCGAGCGTGCGATTGATAACCTGAGCCACAAACTGATCGAGGAATTCATCGTCGTCACACTGGTGTGCGCAATATTTCTTTTTCATCTGCGCTCAGCCCTCGTTGCCATCATATCCTTGCCGCTGGGCATACTTGCCGCCTTCATCGTGATGCGCTATCAGGGCGTGAATGCGAATATCATGTCGCTGGGCGGCATCGCAATCGCCATCGGCGCGATGGTCGATGCGGCGGTGGTGATGATCGAAAATGCGCACAAGCACATCGAGAAGTGGAAGCACGCCCATCCCGGCCAGAACCTTGCCGGCAACGAACAATGGGAAGTCATCGCGGAGGCGGCGGCTGAAGTCGGTCCGGCGCTGTTCTTCTCGCTGCTGATCATCACGCTGTCATTCATTCCGGTATTTACGCTCGAAGCCCAGGAGGGGCGGCTGTTCTCGCCGCTGGCCTTCACCAAAACCTACGCGATGGCTGCCGCCGCCGGACTTTCGGTCACGCTGATCCCGGTGCTGATGGGCTATCTGATTCGCGGTTCAATACCTGATGAACAGAAAAATCCGCTCAACCGTTTTTTGATTCGCCTCTATCGCCCTTTACTTGATGGCGTGTTGCGCCGGCCCGGAACGATTTTACTGGTAGCGGCTTTTTTGGCAATCGCAACGCTATGGCCCATCAACCGGTTGGGCGGCGAATTCATGCCGCCGCTCGATGAAGGAGATCTGCTTTACATGCCGACCGCGTTACCGGGCATCGGCGCCGGCAAGGTATCCGAATTGTTGCAACAGACCGATCGTCTGATCAAGACGGTGCCGGAAGTGGACAGCGTGTTCGGCAAGGCTGGCCGCGCCGAAACGGCGACCGATCCTGCGCCACTGGAGATGTTCGAAACGACGATCCGCTTCAAGCCGCGAGAACAATGGCGGCCCGGCATGACGCAGAAAAAACTGATCGAGGAACTCGACCGCACCGTGAAAGTACCGGGATTGACCAACATCTGGGTGCCGCCGATCAGAAACCGCATCGACATGCTCGCCACCGGCATCAAGAGCCCGGTAGGTATCAAGGTCGCGGGGGTGAGTCTTGCCGAGATCGATAGACTGACAGCCGAGATTGAACACGCAGTCAAACCCGTTGCCGGCGTTTCTTCTGCTCTGGCGGAACGCTTGACCGGCGGGCGCTATATCGATGTGGACATCGACCGCGACTCGGCAGCGCGCTACGGGCTGAACGTCGCGGATGTGCAAAGCATTGTATCCTCCGCAATTGGCGGAGAGAACATCGGTGAGACCATCGAAGGCCTGCAGCGTTTTCCGATCAACGTGCGCTATCCGCGTGAATTCCGCGACTCACTGGAAAATCTGCGCAACCTGCCGGTACAGACCGAGCGCGGCGCACAGATCCGTCTGGGAGATGTCACCACCATCCGTATCGCCGACGGACCGCCTATGCTCAAAAGCGAGAACGCGCGCCTGTCCGGCTGGGTGTATGTGGACATACGCGGTCGCGATCTGAGCTCCACAGTGCGTGACATGCAGGCAGCGGTGGCAAAAGAGGTGAAACTGCCGCCGGGCTATTCGATTGCCTGGTCAGGACAGTTCGAATATATGGAACGCGCCAAGGAGAAGCTCAAGCTCGTCGTGCCGGCGACGCTCGCGATCATCTTCGTGCTGCTGTATCTCACCTTCGGCAGTTTCGGCGAAGCGCTGCTGATCATGGCGACGCTACCGTTCGCGCTGGCAGGCGGCGTCTGGCTTATGTGGATGCTGGGCTACAACCTGTCGGTGGCAAGCGGCGTGGGTTTCATCGCGCTGGCAGGGGTGGCGGCGGAATTCGGCGTGATCATGCTGCTCTATCTGAAGAACGCATGGGGAGAGCGGATACGCAGCGGGGCAGTCGGACTCCCCGATCTGCTGGATGCGATACGCGAAGGCGCGGTGCTGCGTGTGCGCCCCAAGGCGATGACGGTTGCGGTGATCATCGCAGGGCTGTTGCCGATCATGCTGGGCAGCGGAACAGGGTCGGAAGTCATGCAGCGCATCGCAGCACCCATGGTGGGCGGCATGGTCACCGCCCCGCTGCTGTCGATGTTTGTCATCCCGGCGGCCTATTTGCTGATGCGCCGTCCGCGCAAGACGGCAAACCGGGAATGAATTGACAGCGACGTTTTTGGCAAGGATACTTTGTTTTGTACAGTTGAATTTCTTACACGTTGAACTTTGATGTCAAACCAGTCGAACTTTATGCCAGACCTGCCGGCCTCACAGCAACGCTGTGAGGCCGGCGTAGGCGCGCGCGGTGTTGCGCGCATACTTCTGGCAAGTTGGCTATTTACCCTGGCGGTCTGTTTCTACAGCGACATTCACCCATCGTCGATGGATATGCTCGATAATACCCCTGCTGTACACCAGCACAATGCCCTGGGGCATAGCGACGACAGCGCACAGGAAACGGATGTTTGCTGCACCCTGCTGCAAAATCTGCCCCCGCTATACAAGATAGGCCACATCGAGGCGCCTCTGCAACATCTGATATATACGTTGCTCCCCTATGTTTTTGTTGTTCAATCTGCTCTGCTGGTCACAGCCCTGGTTCACTGCACGGGCCCCCCGTGTAAACACAGCCCGTTATTAACGGCTAACCTTCTCTGGCCCAACGCCCCTCCCCGCTGAACCTTCCCTATCCAAAGATCGGGAAGGCGTACACCTTGTCTGATTTTTCAGGCTTTTCCGCAAGGCTGCCTTTCCTAGTTTCGTAAAAATTTCAGGAAAACCTTTATGTCATTACTCTGGATTTACCGGGGATCATGGCGCCATGCGATTTTTATCGCAGGCATCACCTTGCTGGGCGTTTACAACCAGAGCGCCATCGCCGCAGGAATAACACTGGCGCAAGCAATCAATATTGCCGTTCAAGGCAATAAGGATCTGCAATCCGTGCGATATACCGTGGAACAGGCGCGCGCGCGTTTGCTGCAATCAGGATTGCCGCCTAATCCACGGCTGGATGTCTCTGCACGAAATGATCTATTTTTCAGGAACGAGGGAGAGTATCTTGCCGGCATCGGCATCAGCCAGCAGTTCTCTGTAGCGGACCGTATTGGACATCAAAAGGACGTTGCGCGCGTTGATGTGGCACGGGCTTACGCCGAGATCAGACAAGCCGAGCTCAGACTGGCAGGCGATGTGGCGTCCCGATTTTATGCCATATTGGCGCTGAATCGGCAGATAGCGGCGCGCGAACGTTTGATGGATGTCGATCAAAAACTGGTGCTGGATACACGCAACCGTTTCAAAGTTGCCGAAGTTTCCGAGCTTGACGTCAACACCGCTCAACTCGACCTACAGCGACTGACTCAGGAACGCGCGCTGTTGCAGAGTCAACGGATAAGCCAACTGGCCCTGTTGAATCAACTTCTCGGAAGACCCGCAAAAGAAGCGCTGGAGCTGGACGACACCCTGCCCGCCAGCGAAACATTGCCGAGTCTGGCAGAGCGGCAACGCCAGGCCTTGGTGTTACGGCCAGACCTGCGTTTTGCGATACTCAATGCGGACCGCGCTCAGGCTAACCAGATATTGGCGCATGCACAACGCTGGGAGGATTGGACCGTGGGCGTGGCGCTGGAACAGGGTCATCAGGTAATCACAGGCGTACCTCCGCAGAAAACCAGCCGTACCCTGGGCCTGAGCCTGTCGATTCCATTGCCATTGCGGAATCAGAACCAGGGAAATATTGCCGAAACAGAGGCTGCCGGCGCTCAGGCCTATGCGCGCATTGAAGCGCTGAAATTCAGCATCGGCAACGAGGTGGCCAGCGCTTACGCAGAAACCGAGCGTTTGCAGCTGGCGCTATCGGAATACCAGCGCAATATGTTGACACTCAGTGCGCGCAGCGTACGGCTTGCCCAGCAGGGGTACAAGCAGGGGCTGATTCCTGTTGGTGATGTCGTGCTGATCCAGCGCCAACAGGGCGAGTTGAATATTGCCTATCTGAATACGCTCGATCAGTACCTTCAGGCATTGGCGAGATTGCATGTCGCTAGCGGGGATTATCTCGGATACGAACCCGAGTAAAACGCGCCATGAAATCATTCAATCATCGAGAAGGAAATACTATGCGAATTTTTTTGAAGCGCCATTTGGGCGACCTGTTGTTTCTGGCATTATTTGCAGCGCCCGGCGCATTGCCTTCCGCCTTTGCGCATGGCGGGCAGATCGAAGTCGGCAACGGTGCGCGCGGGCCGGTAGAATTGAGCGTCGCACAACAAAAAGCGATCGCCTTGCAATTGGCATCGGCCAGTTTCCGTCCACTCTCCACTGAGTTGAATCTGAACGGCGAAGTACAGTTGCTGCCTGATAAACAGGCAGATGTCAGCCTGCGCATCAGCGGCCAGGTCAAAGCGCTGTACGCCAACCTGGGAGAGACGGTTCGGACCGGCCAGCGTTTGGTGCTGGTGCAATCCCGGCTGGTGGGCGACCCGCCACCCAGCGTGACTATCAATGCGCCCATGAGCGGTGTGATCGACGCCCGCAATGTCGTCGTTGGCCAGGCGGTGGAACCCAACACGGTATTGTTCCATATCAGCGATCGCTCGCAAGTTATCGTAGTCGCGCGCGTGTACGAAGAAGATATAGCCAAGATCAAGACAGGGCAGAAAGCGCGCGTCCGGGTACTGAGCGATCCGAAGCAGGTGTTCACCGGCAAAATCACCACAATCGATCCCAATCTGGACCCGTCGAACCGTACCGTGAAGGTGTGGATACAGCTCGCTAATCCGCAGGGTTTGCTCAAACCCAACATGTTTGCCCGTGCCAGCGTTATTTTGCGGGCCAACGGGGCTGCGCTGACCATACCCAACAGCGCCATTATCGAAGCCAACGGCGAGAAATTCGTGTTCGTTCGCGAGGGAGGAAAATATCACCGTATCGAAGTAAATATTGGCGCCAGGGACGATGAATACAGTGAAATCACCGATGGCCTGGTGCCCGGAGATGAGGTTGTGACACAGGGCAATCGCCAAATCTACACGATGTGGCTCACCGGTGGTCAAATGAAGGCAGAGGAATAAATCATGTTCAATAACCTGATTGCCTGGTCGCTTCACAACCGACTGATTGTCCTCGCCATCACGCTGGTCTTATTCGTTGCCGGCGGATACGCTTTGCAGCGGATGCCGGTAGACGTGTTCCCCGAGTTCGCTCCCCCTCAGGTGGTGATACAAACCGAAGCGCCCGGCATGGCGCCGCGGGATGTGGAGTCATTGGTCACCTATCCGCTTGAGAGTGCGATCAACGGTACGCCCGGGGTCGCCGACGTGCGTTCCAAGACCTCCGTGGGTCTGTCCACCATTACCGTCATCTTCAGCGCAAATACCGATGTCTATCTGGATCGGCAACTGATTAACGAGCGTATCCAGAACGTGCTCAGCCGGCTACCCGCAGGCGCCAAGCCGCCGGTGATGCTGCCCGTCACCTCGGCAGTGGGATGGCTGCTTAAATATGCGCTGACCAGCGATAGCTTGTCCCCGGAAGAACTGCGCACGCTGTCCGACTGGGAAATACGCCCGCGCATTCTGGCGCTGGGCGGCATCGCATCGGTGGTATCCATAGGCGGCGAGGTCAAGCAATATCAGGTGCGCCTGGATCCCGACCGGATGCAGGCGTATCAGATCAGCAGCGATGAAGTGCGCAAAGCCCTGGAAAAATCCAACACCAACGTACCCGGCGCCTTTCTGCAACAGCCCGGGCAGGAATTGATCGTCGGCGGCGTCGGGCGCATTACCTCGCTGGATGATCTGAAAAACACCCTTATCGTGATGCGCAATGGCGCCCCGATCACCATCGGCAACGTGGCGGGAGTCGCCTTCGGCGGAGAAATCAAGCGCGGCGACGGCGCATTCGCGATGAAGAATGCGGTGATCGGAACCATCTCCAAGGCCTACGGCGCGGATACGCTTACCACGACGTACAAGGTGGAAAGCGCACTTGCCGACATAAAAAAACAATTACCGGCAGGCGTCCGGATGGATGCGCAAGTGTTCCGTCAGGCGAATTTCATCGAGGCGGCGATTCATAATCTGAAGATCTCGCTGCTGCAAGGTGCGCTCATCGTCATCGTCATCCTGTTCGTGTTCCTGATGAATTGGCGCGCCTCGCTGATTACCTTTCTGTCCATGCCGGCTTCTTTTGCCGGTGGCATCCTGGTGATGCACGCTTTGGGCATCGGCATCAACGCGATGACCCTGGGTGGATTGGCCATCGCCATCGGTGAAGTGGTGGACGACGCCATCATCACGGTGGAAAACGTGGTGCGGCGATTGCGCTTAAACCGCAATGCGGCACATCCGTTGCCGGCGATAGCGGTGGTTTTCGATGCCGTGCAGGAAGTACGTAATTCGGTCGTATACGCGACCTTGATCGTCGTCATGATCTTCCTTCCCATATTCTTCCTGCAAGACCTGGCCGGACGCATTTTCAGTCCCCTGGGTGTGGCCTATATCGCGTCTGTCACGGCCTCTTTGGTGGTGGCGGTGACCATGGCTCCGGCCCTGTGTTATCTGCTGCTGGTGAAAGACAAAACGCAGGATCAAGGCGTGGTAATGCATGCCCTGGAGAGCCGCGAATCGCATGCCGACACCACGCTGGCCGGCGCAGCCGAAGAACAGGAAACCCGTTTTGTGCTCTGGCTGAAACGTCATTTTCTGCGCCTGTTGAACCTGGCATTACGCAAGTTCTGGTGGGTGACCGGGCTGTCGCTGCTGGCACTGGCGTCGTCGCTCGCCTTGCTGCCGCATTTCGGTCTGTCTTTCCTGCCCGAGTTTCGCGAAGGCAATTACATCATCGCCATGACCACGTTGCCCGGCACCTCGCTGGAAGAATCGATGCGTCTGGGCGCCCTGGTGCGTCAGGATCTGCTCAGCTATCCCCAGGTGGTGTCGATCGATCAGCGCGCGGGTCGCAGCGACCTTGACGATGATGCGCAGCCGCCCAATTTCAGCGAATTTGACGTTCGGCTCGATTATTCAAAAAATCCGGACATGCCGGCAGAAGTCCTGCTTGAGAAAATTCGCCGGGATCTGGCCGACATACCGGGCGTCGTATTCAACGTCGGGCAGTTCATCGCGCATCGCATGGATGAGGTGCAATCGGGGGTGCGCGCCCAGGTTGCCATCAAAATTTTCGGCAGTAACCTGTCCACGCTGTATCAACTGGGACAGGATGTCCAGCAGGTGTTGCATAGCGTGCCCGGTGCGGTGGATATCAATCTGGAACAGCAAATCAGCGTACCGCAAGTGACCATCAAGATCGACCGCAACAAGGCTGCCCGTTACGGCATGGCAGTCGGAAATATCGCACAAGACATCCAGTTGTCATTGAACGGAGAAACCTTGTCCAGCGTGCAGGAAGGTAGCCGTACTTTCGACCTGAGCGTGCGTCTGGAGCCGTCCGCACGCAACAGCGTGGAAACCATCCGCGACCTCCTGGTGGATGCGCCCGGCCTCAATCCCGATGGCAAGGCCAAGATACCGCTGCGGGAAGTGGCTGACGTAGCAGTGCAAGATGAACCTTATTCCATCAACCGCGAAAGCGTACAGCGTCTGATTGTCGTCGGCTTCAACGTGCAGGGGCGGGATTTGGCCAGCGTTATCCGCGACACGCAATCCAAGATCGATGCCCGGGTAAAACTACCATCCGGCTACCACATCGAATATGGGGGTCAATTTGAAAGCCAGCGCCAGGCCAACAAAACACTATTAAGCTTCGGACTGCTTGCTCTGCTGGGCGCCATTATCCTGCTGTACAAGGTATTCGGCACGTTTCGCGAGGCGCTGCTGGTACTGTTCAACCTGCCGCTCGCCCTGATCGGCGGCATCGTTGCGCTGTATCTCGCCGGAGCAAACATGAATGTGGCCGCCGTGATCGGTTTCATCACGCTGTTCGGCATCGCCACCCGCAACGGGATCATCCTGGTCACCCATTACAACCAGCTGCGCAATACAGGAAAACCTTTGCAGGAAGTCGTGGTGCAAGGCACCCTCGACCGCCTGGTGCCCGTCCTGATGACGGCGGCCACGGCAGCATTGGGGTTGATTCCGCTGCTGCTGGGCTCGCCGGTCGGCAAGGAGCTGGAGCAACCGCTGGCGCAAGTGGTATTGGGCGGTCTGGTGACCTCCACTTTTTTGAACATGATCATCGTGCCCACAGTTTACAACCGCATCGAACACTGGCGTGAAAGACGCCAAAACAAGCTTAACGCAGTCCAACCAGGCAACGAATCAATCACATAAGAAGGTACATAACATGAGAACAACTAAAATTTCGGGTTTCAGCGTAGTTGCCTTGGCAACAATACTGGCAAGTGGTTTGATATTCAACACACTCGCGCACGCAACGGAAAAAGCGGACACGCCGGCGGGCGCCCGGCCAACAGCTCTTCGGCTGCAAATTCCCGCTACCAGCGAGGCTATTTGGCAGTCGATAGATAAAGAGACAACGTTATTAGACACACTGATACAAAACGGCAAGTTTGAAGAAGTGCACCATCGCGCCTTCGCCATCCGCGATCTGGTGGCGGCATTGCCGGCGCGTTCCGGCTCGTTGCCACCCGACAAGCTGGCGCAGGTCAAAGCAAACGTACAGTTTGTCGCCACCCTGGCGCAGCGACTGGATGCCACCGGCGACGCCAAGGACAAGGCCGGCACTGCATCGAACTTCAAAAAATTGCAGGGGATGCTGAGTGCGATGCGTGCAGATTATCCAAAAACAGACCAAAAATAAACCCATAGAAAAGGAAATACCATGAACTTCGATAGGAAAACGAAACTGACAAGTATGGCGTTATTTTTGCTGCTTACCCTCTCCGTGCCCGCGTTGGTACGGGCCGCCAAAACCGGTGCGGAATGTTCTGCATGCCACACTGTTTACTCCGAATTAACCCCATTTGGGCAACAGTTCAAGCTTAGGGATTGTACGCTTGGCGAATTAAATGCGGAAATTCGGCAAATAACAAATTTGCAACATAAGTTAGGACATCAATCATTTTTAACTGGCATTAAGTATCAGCAGACAAACAGGGGAGTGTGATGATCAATAAATTAGACGACGCAATGCGCTTCCAGCAAACAGCATTAAATTTGCTCGGGGCGCGCCAGGAGTTACTGGCCTCCAACATCGCCAATGCCGACACGCCAAACTATAAAGCGAAGGACATCGATTTTGCCAGCGCGTTGAAGAACGCATTGGCCGACACGTCTTCTCCGCTGCCGGTTGTGAAAACCTCGCCGATACACTTAGAGGGTAATACAGGCGGCTCGACCCTTGGCGCTCCAGTAATGTACCGCAAGCCTGTTCAACCGAGTGCTGATGGCAATATGGTTGATATGGATGTAGAACGCGCACAATTTCCGAAAACGCTTTGCGTAATGAAGTCAGTGTGAACTTTGCTGGGATGAAAAGCATGTTGTTGGCGTTACAAGGTTAGCCAACAACAGACTGCGCTATATTCGCAATTTATTCGTACTGACTGTATACAAGACGTGCGAAATTTAATGTTCATCTTTTGGTGAAAGCAAGAAATGATTGAAATTATTCCTGCACGAAAATTTTAGAAGAGGCTATTTGTCATGAAACAAACAAATAAAAATGTAGCAATGTTCTTACCCAATCCTCCGCGACGTAAATTTTTGCATGGCATCACAGCGGGGGGGATTGTCCTCGGAATGGCACCTTGGACTAACTTACTGGCGGCATCGCAGCCGTCTGGGGATCGTCAAGTGCTCAGCGGGACTGAGTTTGATTTGATCATCGCGAAAACATGGGTCAATTTTACCGGCAAGCCACGCATGGCGACGACCATCAATGGCACGATTCCCGGGCCGGTATTGCATTGGCGCGAAGGCGAAACCGTCACTATCCGGGTCAAAAATGAACTGGAAGAATATTCTTCCATACATTGGCACGGCATCCTGCTGCCATATCAAATGGATGGTGTGCCGGGTCTCAGCTACAAGGGCATCGCGCCGGGCGAGATCTTTACCTATCAATTCAAGGTGCAGCAGTCCGGGACCTATTGGTATCACTCACACTCCGGATTCCAGGAGCAAGAAGGCATGTATGGCGCAATTGTGATTGAACCCGCAGTTGGCGATTCCATCGCCGCCGATCGTGAATATGTCGTTACGTTGTCTGATTGGTCGGATGAAGATCCGATGCGCATACTCAAAAATTTGAAAACGCAAAGCGGCTATTACAACTTCAATGAGCCTACGGCGATGGATTTTTTCAAGGATGTTTCTGACGAAGGATGGGATGCTGCGGTAGCCAAACGGCGTATGTGGAATGAAATGCGCATGAGTCCAGC
>CAMTUO010000009.1:0-119355 GCA_947084955.1 uncultured Gallionella sp. | reverse complement strand
CGAGTAAAACCTCTTCCGTCAGAATTATTTGCATGATGCGTTTTGACGTTTGTTTCAAGGGCTACTGTACTCGTGTCGCCGAACATCCGGCATCCCCCATTATGGTGAATTTGCAATCTTTTTTTACTTGCTAGTTTTCTCGCTCCCATGCGCTGCGTGGGAGCGTCGTTGAGGCGCGCCGCGCGTGGAAACGAAGTTAAATCGGTGTCTTTCGCGCGTGGGAAGGCTCCCGCCTGGGGAGGCGTGGCGGGGATAATTTGAGATGAATCTGTGTTTGCGGTGCGTTATGAGCGGTCAGCCTCAATCATCATGCCGGCTGTATATCCTTCTTGTCACCGAAGCAAAAAAACCCATCTCGCGTGCGCGATTGACAGCCTCGGTACGGGTTTTCGCGTCAAGTTTGAAAAATATCTTTCTCACATGGGATTTGACGGTTTCATTGCTCAGGAAAAGCACTTCGGCAATCTCGACATTGGTCTTTCCTTCGCTCATCCGTTGCAAGATTTCCTGTTCACGCTGAGTAAGCTTAACCGGTAAGGATGAAATCAGAATCTGCCGCTCAAAGTCCTTTTGAAGCAATACTCGGGTAAGCACTGAATGCATCTGTGGCACCAGAAGTTCCAGCAGGAACGCATGGCGCGGACCCAGCGGTTCAGGGATGCGTGAAAAGTTGAAATAGCTGGAAACGGGTTTATTGCTGCAATACATGCCATGCGCGGCGATATTGCGCAGGTCATGCCTGTTGAAAATCTCCATCCATTCCTGATGGGGCACTTCCCCCGACTGTCCAGGATCAAAAAGCTGAGGCTTGTTTTCCTTCAACCACCTGTCCATGATGGGGCTCAACACCCCCCCGTCCGGCTGCCTGATTTCCTCCATGTAAGCTGCGGGAAAATTAACGTTGAGGTAGCCTATCATATGGACAGCGGGTCTGTTGATGTAACCTACCCCGCATATCAGCGCGCCATGGGGAAAGATCGATTGCAACTCGGTCTGCGTCCATACCCGGAATTGCTCGCCAGTATGCACCTGAAGCAGCGCCCAGATAACATTGACAAGCTTTGCCTGCTCGGACTGAGTGAAGATGGCAAGATTATGGAGAGCATGAATCATGAAAGCATGACGACAGTGCAGAAGAAAAACAGTGGGCTGACCACGGTGCGCTGTTTTCTGTGCTGCGCACTTAAACTCGAAGGGCTGCGACCGTGAATTGCCTGTAGAAAACTCATTTTCACTCCGTGACACTGTTTTGGTAAAACTCAACTCCGCGCTACGGAAGATACGTCTTTATTGACTTAAAAGTAATACCTTGCAGACGGTAGTCACCGAGAAAATGGCAGGCCAACGAGCATGACCACGCTCTCCCCCTCTCCCCCGCCCTGATGAACCCTCTGACCATTCGACCAAGCTGCCAAAAGGCGGCAGCCAAGTCGCTGGTTATCTCCCGCAAGCGGGCGAGAGGGACAAGGATACACTCCGCGAGCTTCACTAATGTCACTGAAGTTACCCCGTTCAGGGCATTCTATCCCGCCGAGGAATATCACCAGCATTATCTGGAAAAACACCCCGGCGGCTATATCTGCCACTACGTGACTGGGCGAATAAAAAACCGACAGTCAGCGCCCGCCCCCATACCACCGCCCTGACAGCGCCTCATGCCGCCATTCACGCCGCCATTCTGAGTGCCGCCCATACCAGCGGGCGGCTGATCGCTCATGCCACCACCCCGAACGAAATCAGCAGGTAAAAGCCCATCGCATTGACGATAAAAAAGGCTATGTCGCAGTTAACTGTTGAAAGTGCTACAACCTCTATTATTTTTAAATAATGCTCTATGAGCGTTGTCATTCCGGCGAAAGCCGGAATCCAGTTATTTATTAAATTCCCGCGCAAGCGGGACAGTGCCTTGAATTTGTTCGCTTCGCGAAATATTTTATTACTGGATTCCGGCTTTCGCCGGAATGACATAGTGATTTGACTTAATGAGAAACTCCAACGGAATTCAACACGTAACTATGACATAGCCATAAAAAAGCCCATTACGCCGCCCGTTTTTCTACTTCTGGGTTGCGCGCATCGTTCACCCTAGAAGCCGCAGTTGTCCACGAAAGGCACGAAAAAATACGAAATTATTCAATAAGATAATAAGATTGACTCGCTCACCAAAATGGTGAATTGACAAAATTTGGTAAGAATTTGATCTTGTTCGTAATTTTAGTGTTTTTCGTGGACGGAAAGCTTTTTTAAGGTTCACGGCCTCACGGCTGCAATGACCAATTAAGCTTTCTCGCTCCCATGCGCTGCGTGGGAGCATCGTTCCGGCGCGCCGCGCATGGATTGCGTTCCCGCGCAGCGCGTGGTAACGAGTCAATAGTCGCACTCACCTGAAACTGGCAAAACGATTGATCAATCAATTCATCCCCGCAGACAATAATTCGCTCCGAAGTATCTTGCCGATCGATGAACATCGATCTCGCTCCAATTTCGGTTAATCCGCAACAAAATCAGGCTACTAGCGCAAATGTTTACGGGCCGGTTTCGGGTGTTTCGAAGCTATGCAGGCGCGGCGATAGGACAGCAGGGTTTTCTGTGCGCGGCCCAGCACGCTGGCATGCGGATACACGCCTTCATCGTCGCATACGCCTGCCGGCAGCCCCATCAGCAATTCCATGCCGTCCGCCACCCGCTCTGCGGAATAAATATGAAACTGGCCCCGTTCAACGGCGCTGACCACTCTGCGATCCAGCATCAGGTGACGCCGGTTACGCGAGGGAATCAGCACACCCTGATGACCATCCAGTCCGATGGTTTCACAGACGCGAAAATAGCCTTCTATTTTTTCGTTAATACCGCCTACCGGTAACACTTCGCCATGCTGGTTGAGCGCACCCGTCACCGCAATGCCCTGTCTGATCGGCAAGCCCGACAACGAGGAGAGCAGCGCATACAGTTCGGCGCAGGATGCCGAATCGCCTTCCACGCCATGGTATTCCTGTTCGAATACGACGGAGGCATTCAGCGCCAGCGGGGCATTGTGGGCGAACAGCGCCGACAGGTAGTTATGCAGTATCAGTACGCCCTTGTCGTGTATCGGCCCTGACATTTCCACTTCCCGTTCGATGTTGAGCAGTCCGTCATTGCCGGCATAGGTGCGCGCGGAGACCCGCACCGGATAACCGAAACGATAATCGCCCAGATCGATGACGGTCAGTCCGTTGAGCTGCCCTGCCAGCTCACCCTGCGTGCTGATCAGCACTTCGCCATCCGTAATGGATTCGAGCATGCGCTGCGCCGGGTAGTCGTGACGCAGGATACAGTCGTACAGCGCGGCATCGACGTCGGCAGCTTCAACCCGCTGGCCTCCGCGCGCACGACAGAGCGCTGCGCTTTCCATCAGTTGCGCCTCAGTGCGGGCGAAATGGGCGCTCTGGCGGGACTGGTCGTCCACCGCGCGGTGTGCATCCACCAGCAGGCGCGCAACGGCGGCCGAAGAAAAATGCGGCAAGCCCAGATTGTTGCAGCTGTGTGCGACGAACACCGCAAAGGCGCGCCTGGTTTCATCATCAGAGGCAAAACTTTCGGCAAAATCCACCTTGACCCGGAAGCGGCGCGCAAACTCGGGATCCTCCTCCTGCAACTCATAATACTGTTCACGCGATCCGATCAGGATGATTTTGACCTCGATGCCGACCGCCTCGGGTTCCAGCGAAACCGCCGCGATCGGCGCAAAAGCGGTGCCCGGCTCCTCGATTTGCAGCTTGCCGCTGCGCAAAATGCGCCGCAGCTTTTCCCACACCAGACCATCGACCAGCAGATCGCGCATATGCAGCATCAAAAATCCGCCGTGCGCCCTGAGCAGGCTGCCGGCGCGGATACGGCTGAAATCGGTAACCAGCACATCGTTGTCGCTCTGATATTCGATACTGCCGAACAGCGAACGGAACAGCGGATTGTCTTCGACAATCACCGGCGCGCCGGCAAGCTGTGCATTGTCCACCACCAGATTGACCCGGTAACGGGAGAGCATCTGCACCAGCGCGTCTTGCCTGTCCTCATCAATCGCATCGTCCGACTCGAACAACTCAAGATTATCGAGGATGTCCTGTGCCACCTGCTCCAGATAGGCACTCAGTTTGATCGCATCGACGATCTGCTTTTTCAGCTTGGCACGGATTCCCTGCAATTCGCCATCGAGCAAGGCTTTGATCCGTTGTCTGCGCAATGCCCTCAGCGAGGCCTGCATCGTCTGTTCCATCGGCCGGGTCCGGTCCAGAAAACGGGTAATTTCAACGCGCAGCGCCTGTTCAGCCTGTTCGATCTCATTGCGTTTATCTCTGGACAAGGCGAGCATTTGCTGTTCCGTCAGCGCGTGTTTTTTGTCGTCCAGCAGCGTAAATACCAGATGGCCGGATTCTCTGTGCAATGTGAAATGCCGGGCCTCGGCAAAGGCATCCAGTTCCGCATAGGCCTGTGCTTCCTCGGCCTTGTATTTCGCCTCGATGCGCGCGCTCTCGGCCTTGTAATCTTCCCGCCCCAGACGCTGCGGGATTTCAGTTTGCAGCGATTTGATCAGTTCCGCCATGAACTGCCTAAGCACCCGCCCCTGACCTGCCGCCAGGCGCAGCGCGCGCGGCCGCTCCGGCGCATCAAAGTTATACAGGTAGCACAAATCAGGCGGTACGGCACGCTTTGCGGCGGCGGCATGCATTGCCTGTTCGAGCAGCGAGGAGCGTCCGCTGCCCACTTCGCCCAGCACAAACAGGTTATAGTCCGGCTGATCCATGGTCAGTCCGAAATGCGCTGCCTGTTGTGCGCGCGTCTGACCGATCCACGGCAAGGGATACTGCAACAGTTCGGTGGTATCGAAATAACCCAGCGTATCAGCATTGATGATCAAACAGAGTTGTTCAGGCGTAAGCGTGGTGGTTGGCATGTTATGACTTAAAACAGATTGGTTTTTTCAGATTGTAACGAATAACGGATCATGTCGCGCAAAGCTTTTATTGGTACACTTAAAGCTCTATTCAAACAGGCCGAACCTTGCACGGCCCGCACGGAATTACACCGATGTTCAAAATTTTTCTCATGCTCTGCCTCCTGCTCGGGACTATCTCTGTCCGGGCAGCACCCAGCCTGCCAGCCCCATCCGAACTTCCGCAAAATCTGCGCGAACTGAAAGCCCGTGCTGAAGCGGGAGATGCCAATGCCCAGCTGAATATGGGCGGGATTTATTTCAAGGGACAGCAGGTCAATCGGGACTACACCGAGGGCGAGAAATGGTTCAGACGGGCCGCGCAACAAGGACAGGCGCAGGCGCAATACAACCTGGGCATGATGCATGCGTCGGGTCTGGGCGTAACTCAAGATCAGGCTGAAGCCGTGCGCTGGTATCGTCTGGCCGCCGAGCAGGGGCTGGCAATCGCACAACTTAATCTGGGCGTGGCTTATGCCTACGGCAGCGGCCTGGAACAAAATACGCCGGAAGCGCTGAAATGGCTGACGCTGGCGGCCAAACAGGGTGAAGCGCAAGCACAATTCAACCTCGCCGTGATATATGCCAACGGACAGGGCGTGCCGCAGGACCTGACGCAAGCCACGCACTGGGCCCAACTTGCCGCGAATCAGGGACACGCAACAGCCGGAAAATTACTGGCTGAACTGAATCAAGCCGCGCCGGTAAAACCGCCCTCCCCTCAGGAAACAAGTCCGGCCAGTCCGGCTTTAACGAAGCATGCCGGTACCACGTCCAGCGTTTATTACATCCAGCTGGGCGCCTTCAAACTCAAGCCTCACTCGGAAAGCCGCGCCGAAAAATACCGGACAGAATTACATAGCAAGCTGGGTGATCTGGGCAGGGGATACCGCATTTATATCGATGATGGCTGGGTACGCATCCAGATTGGCCCGTATTCCGATGCGGACGAGGCACGCCAACGCGCCGCAGGCCTGAAGGAAAAGCTGGGGCGCGCGCCCCAGCTCAAACAGTACTAAACGTTCTGCAAACGGAAACAAGAGCGCTTCAGGTCATGGCATGCAGGCAAGCACGCATCGCGGATACCAGTTCCTCCGTATCTGCTTCAGCGATACCCAGCGCCTGCCACTCCCCGGCCTGTATGGGCAGCGGCGCCGGTTCATGGGCGCCGAAAGTGGGAAGCAGGCGTTGCGCAATACAGGTCATCGCAATCAGTGTGTTTGCGACGGACTCACCGGAATCATCGGGCATATGGTGGTGATGGCGTATCACGGCAATGATATTTGCGGTCAGGTTCCAATGTCCAGCCAGTAGTGCGCCCAGCTCGCAGTGATTCATCGCCAGCATCTGCGCTTCCAGTTCGGTGCTGGCGGTCCGCCCGCCTTCGGCGGCAAGACGTGCGTGGAAACGATTGCTGATTTCAGGCTCGGTGTAATCCAGGACCAGAAACCCGATATTGTGCAACAGTCCGGCCAGATACAGCTCCTCGTCAGGCGGACGCCTGTCATGCGGCATGGCTCGGGATAAAACCTCCATCGCCAGACTGACTGCCATGCCGTGCTGTCCTAACGCCGTCGTATCCAGCGAACCGGGCGGTTTACGCGTCATCGATGCAACCATCGCAAAGCTTAATGAAATCATCTTGATACGCTTGATGCCCAGCACGGCCGAGGCATCATTGACGGTTAATATTTTTCTGGAAGTATGAAATATCGGCGAATTGGCCAGACCGATCACCCTTGCCGAGATAGCCGGATCTTTCGCAATCAGTTTGAGCAGCAGTTCATCGCCTGCGTCACTGGCCAGATTGATGGACAGAATGTCCTGCGCAATTTTCGGCAGCGCTGGCAGGGTTTGCAGAAATTCAACGGTTTGATGGATATTCATGGCTGATTATATTAATTTTTGTGAGTGCTGATGGCAGCGCGCGCGCCTTGTTTTGCCCAGTCAAACAGAGCGCTGGCGGGCATCGGCCGTGCAATGAGATAGCCCTGCGCAATTTCGCAATTCATCTTTAGCAAACAATCAAAATGTTCTTTTGTTTCAATACCTTCAGCAACAGTCTTAAGCTCAAATGCACGCGCCAGCGCGATAATGCCGAGCACGATGGCATGGTCGCCTTTGCTGACCGTCAGGTTGCGTACAAAGGACTGGTCTATCTTGAGCGTGTTAACCGGAAGACGACTCAAATAGGACAATGAGGAATAGCCCGTGCCGAAATCGTCCAGCGCAAACCCCACGCCCAGCCGGGTACAGTGCTCGATAATGCGCCGCACCTCCGCAATATCGTCCAGCGCCACGGTTTCCAGTACCTCGATTTGCAGGCGATCTGCTGGCACGTCCGGATATCGTTCGATCTGTTGCTGAAGATATTCAACAAATCCGGGCGACTCCAGATGATGCGCCGAGATATTGATACTGACCTCGATATCCAGCCCGGCGGCGCGCCAGCGGGACAGTTGCTGCAACGCACCGGCGATCACCCATTCGCCGATCTTTGTGTCCAGTTCGCTGTTTTCAACCGCCGGCAAAAATTTTGCCGGTGACAGCACACCCAGTTCCGGATGATTCCAGCGTATCAGCGCTTCTGCACCTGTCACGGTCTCTGTGCGCATGTTTATCTTGGGTTGATAATAGAGCTCAAACTGGTTGTTGAGCAGTCCCTGACGGATGGTTTTTAATAATTCATGCTGACTGCGTGCACGTAAATCCAGTGCCGGGTCATACACATGGAAACGGTTTTTTCCGGATTGCTTGGCCTGATACATGGCCTGATCGGCATGGCGCAACAAGGTGTCGGTATCTGCCTCATCCATGGGATAGATACTCACCCCGATACTCGCGCCCAGCACGAAAGAGTGCTCGCCGACATGCACCGGCTCGGCAATCACGCCGAGCAGGCGATTGAGCGCCATGCTGCATTCATCGCCGCGCTCCAGTCCCAGCAACAGAATGACAAACTCATCCCCGCCCAGCCGCGCGACCGTCTCGCCGCCGCGCACCGTATCTTTAATGCGCTGCGCAATCTCAATCAGGACCGTATCCCCCGCCGCATCTCCCAGTGTATCGTTCACCAGCTTGAAGCCGTCCAGATCCAGATAGCACACGGCCATCATGTTCTGTTCACGCACAGCCCGCGCCACCGCCTGTTTCAGCCGGTCGCCCAGCAACGTGCGATTGGGCAGTCCGGTCAGCGCATCATAGTGCGTGATGCGATCCAGTTTAGTCGCCTGTTGTTTAAATTCGGTAATATCCGAAGCGACACCCAGATAGTGACTAACCTGCCCCTCTGTGTTGCTGATGGCGGTAATACTCAGCCATTCGGCGTAGATATCACCGTTCTTTCTGCGATTCCAGATTTCCCCCTGCCAGCTGCCCGTGCTCAGAATGGAGTGCCACATCGCTTCATAAAACGCGGCATTTTGACGTCCCGATTGCAGTATGCGCTGATTCTGACCCGTGATTTCCTCACGCGTGTAGCCGGTGATTTTACAGAACGCCTCATTCACCTCGATGACGCAACCTGCCACGTCGGTGATCGAAATGGCCTCCAGTGTATTTTCGAATACACGGGAAATAAGATGTAACCTGTCCTCGGCCGCCTTGCGTTCGGTAATGTCGGCCGCAAGCCCGATCAGTCCCAGCAGCGCGCCTTGTGGATCGAATACTTTAACCTTGGTAATTTCCAGCAGATGCTCACGGCCATCCACAAACGGCAACCATTCCGTTGAAACATGAGGCTGATCGCGCTCATAGCATTCACGGTCCGATTGGATGCAATTGTCGGTAATTTCAGGCGGCAATACCTCGACATAGTGGCGACTGGCGATGAACTGCTGTTCGCTCACCCCTACCGCCTTGCAGAAGGTATCGTTGACAAATTTTACACTGCCATCGATGCCCAGCATCCAGATGCCGATTGGCGCATGATCCAGTATGGCTTGAAACAGCAGGCCCTGAGTATCCGGCTTTGCGCCGGGATGATACACAGGTTTTTTTTTCTGCACAGCGGGCATGGTTAGTAATTAGCGTTCACAACAAGTTTTGGAAGCATACCTGATCAGGATACACATGATAAGTATTTTTGCGCGATTTGTTGAAGATTTTCAAGCGCCTTCCCACAATTTCTGCCAGAATCATCACCATAATTAGACAGGATTCCACACCGGATTTTTCAAACTTCGGTGCTTTACATGGCGATCCTGTCAGATCACTGATACGACAACTTTCGGGAAAAAATCCATGAATTCCGCAGCACAACCGCTACGTGTCCTGATTGTTGATGATGCAAAATCTCTGCGTGAGTTACTGCGCATCCTGCTGAACAAAAACGGCTATTCAGTGGTCGCCGAACTTGATGACGGTTCAACGGTGCTGTCTACCGTGGGCCGTTGCCGCCCTGACCTGATCTGTCTGGATCTGAATATGCCTAAAGTGAGCGGCATGTCGGTTTTAAAGGACATGACGCTGCAATTCCCTGAAGTGCCGGTGGTCATGATGACCGGAGACACCTCGCCCGCGATCTACCGGGAGGCCACCGAATCGGGAGCGGCTGGATTTTTGCTCAAACCTTTCAGCCCGCAGCAGATTCTCGATGAACTGGGTCATGTCGCCAGCGCCTTGCAATTGCTGCGTAAAAACACCGCTGCAAATACCGCGCATGCCACAAAAAAATCCGCTCGCGTGGTGATCGCCGACGATAGCGTCACGCTGCGCCGTTTGTTGCGCGCCATTCTTGAAAATATGAATCTGGAGGTCGTCGGTGAAGCAGGCGACGGGGAAAAGGCCGTCGAAATCGCGCTGCGTGAAAAACCGGATCTGGTCTGCCTCGATGTTGAAATGCCGGTGCTCAACGGCCTGCAAGCGCTGGAAAAACTGCAAGCCCGCGCACCGGGTCTGCCTGTGATGATGATCACCAGCCACGCCGACCGCGACACCGTCCAAAGGGCGGCCCGCTTCGGCGCCAAAGGATACATCGTCAAACCTTATCAGCCGGAGAAGGTTGAGCAGGCCATCAAAAAACTGTTAATACTTTAAAACATCTATTAATCAAATCGTTATAAAAAACACCACTACCGTAACCGGGTTTCGCCCGATACCCCTTATCTTCTCATCCAACATTCACCTCGCTGTTAAATCCGTTCTCAAGGGCGTAGACTTGCCGATGTCGCGCTATCGTTTTTTCGCTGGAAAACCATGACCTGTTCAATCAACACGCATGCAGCCTATCTTGACCCGGTTCTCCTCGACCGGCAACCCTGTGATCTGCTGCAAATCCTGATCGCGGCGCAGGATCACTATGGCTATATCCATAGCGATGCGATTGATCACTTAAGCGCAGCGCTGCAATTGCCGCGTTCGAAAATCGAAGGCGTGGCCAGTTTTTATTCCTTCCTCCATCTGCAACCCGCCGGCGACTATCGCGTGCTGTTTTCCGACAACATCACCGACCGCATGGCTGGCAGCGCCGCCCTGATGGACAGCCTGTGCCGTCAGTTGTGGGCGGAACCCGGCAAAGTATCCGAAGACGGGCGGCTTTTCATTGATACGACCTCCTGCACCGGATTGTGCGATCAGGGGCCCGCGCTACTGGTGAACGGCACGGCCATCAACCGCCTGACACCCGAACGCGTGCAAGTCATCGGCGAACTGATACGCGAACAGGTGCCGGTATCCGCCTGGCCTGCGACGTTTTTTGCCATCGAGGACAACATCCAGCGCCGTGACATATTGCTGAACAGCACTTTTGAGCCGGGATCTGCTCTGATGGCACTACTAAAACGCGGAACTGATGAAACCATGCAGGAGATTAAAGCATCCGGCCTGCGCGGACGCGGCGGCGCGGGATTTTCCACAGGCGACAAGTGGACGATGTGCCGCGACGCAGTCGGGCAGGCACACTACGTGGTGTGCAACGCCGATGAAGGGGAACCCGGTACTTTCAAGGATCGCGTCCTTTTAAACAGCTACGCCGACAGCGTGTTCGAGGGCATGACACTGTGCGCCCGCCTCACCGGCGCGCAACGCGGCTTTCTGTATCTGCGCGGGGAATACCGCTATCTGCGGGCGCATTTGCAGGCCGTGTTGCAACGCCGCCGCCAGCAGGGACTGCTGGGAGATGGCATCCTCGGCCAGCGCGATTTCAATTTTGACATCGACATTCATCTCGGCGCGGGCGCGTATGTGTGCGGCGAAGAATCCGCGCTGATCGAATCGCTGGAAGGCAAACGCGGCACGCCGCGCAACCGGCCTCCCTACCCCGTCACGCACGGCTATCTCAATCAGCCGACTGTCGTTAATAACGTCGAAACCTTCGCCGCAGCCAGCCTCGTCGCACTCAACGGGGGCGCGTGGTTCGCGGACATCGGCATGGCCACCTCGACCGGGACCAAGATACTGTCGGTGTCGGGCGATTGCGATTGTCCCGGGCTATACGAATATCCGTTCGGGGTGAGCGTTGCAGAGGTGCTGGCCGACTGCGGCGCGCGCGACACGCAGGCGGTGCAAATCAGCGGCCCGTCAGGCGTATGCATCGCCCCGGATGAGTTCGATCGGCGCATCGCTTTTGAGGACATTCCGACGGCGGGCGCGTTCATGGTGTTCAACAAGACACGCGACATGTTTGAAGTGGCGCGCAACTTCGTGCATTTTTTCAAACACGAGAGTTGCGGATTCTGCACCCCCTGCCGGGTCGGCACCTCCTTGCTGTCCAATATGATGGACAAACTGGCCAACGGCTACGGCTCACCCTACGATTTTGCCGAGATCGAAAAACTGAACGTGCTGTTGCAGTCCACCAGTCACTGCGGGCTGGGACATTCCGCCTGCAACCCGGTGCTGGAAACCATCGCCAAGTTCCGTCCCGCCTATGACACGCGTCTGGCGCACAAAGACTTCGTCCCCTCCTTCGATCTGGACCGCGCCCTCATTCAGGCGCGTCAGATGACGGGACGCAACGACACGGAAGCGCATCTGGCGCGCAGTGATGAGTAATACTTTTTCCATCGATGGTCAGGTCATTCCCTGCACGGAGGGGCAAACCATCCTGCAGGCGGCGATCGCGGCGGGCATCTATATTCCGCATTTGTGTTTCAACCCGGAATTCAAGCCGCACGGCTCGTGCAAACTGTGCACAGTCAGGGTCAATGGCCGGCAATCTGCTTCCTGTACGCTGCTGGCAGCACCTGGCATGGTGGTCGAGAGTAACACCGGTGAAATCAACGATGAACGCCGATCCTTATTGCAGATGTTGTTCGTCGAAGGCAATCATTTTTGCCCTTCCTGCGAGAAAAGCGGAAACTGCCAGTTGCAGGCCACCGCCTATGAGTTAAACATGATGTCGTCGCACTACGATCAGTTTTTCCCTGACCGTCCGCTGGACGCCTCTCATCCGGACTTTCTGCTGGACTTTAACCGCTGCATTCTGTGTTCGCTGTGCGTGCGCGCCAGTCGCGATATCGACGGCAAAAACGTGTTTGCCCTGTCGGGGCGCGGCATCAAGAGTCATCTGATCGTCAATGCAAAATCAGGTCTGCTGGCAGATAGCAACTTTACAGCGGAAGACAAGGCCGCCAGCGTCTGCCCGGTCGGCGTCATCCTCAGAAAACGCGTGGGCTTTAACGTACCCATCGGCCAACGCGAATTCGATAAACACCCGATCAGCGCCGCATCCAGCCATGAAGAGGATTTGAGATGAAGGCCCCCGCCAAAAAGCTGAAACTGGCAACCACCTCTCTTGCGGGCTGCTTCGGCTGCCACACCTCATTTCTCGATATCGACGAACGTCTGCTGGATCTCTTGCAACAGGTGGAGTTTGACCGTTCTCCGCTGACCGACATTAAACACTGCGGGCCGTGCGATATCGGCCTCATCGAAGGCGGGGTGTGCAATAGCGAAAATGTCCATGTGCTGCGTGAATTCCGCGCCAACTGCAAAATACTGATCGCCATCGGCGCCTGTGCGATCAACGGCGGACTGCCGGCCCAGCGCAACCATTTAACCCTGGCGAGCGTACTCGAAGAGGTTTACCACGCGCAACACGGACTAGTGGACGGTTTCATCCCGAACGATCCGGAGTTGCCGTTGCCGCTGGACAAGGTCTACCCCTTGCATGAGATTGTTGCCATCGATTATTTCATTCCAGGTTGCCCGCCGTCGGCTGATGCAATCTGGACAGTGCTGACCGACCTCTTGGCAGGCCGTGAACCGGAACTCGGCCGCGACCTGATTCACTACGACTAATTTACAAATATATCAAAAATATACAGAACATATCTCACGTTAAAACTACGGGATCAGACCTCAATTCCGCCCGGCTTAGCGCTTGCCGGTCGCGGTGCTATAACCCGGGCTTTTCTTCTTCGGCCTGTTGCTGCATCGCCCACATCATCGCGTACACGCCGTTTTGCGCCAGCAAATCGCCATGCCGTCCGCGCTCGACGATGCAGCCTGCATCGACCACCAGAATTTCATCGGCTTCCACCACGGTGGACAAACGGTGCGCGATAATGAGGCTGGTACGGCTTTTCGCAATTTCCAGCAGTTCAGCCTGAATAGCTTTTTCGGTCTTGGTGTCGAGCGCGGAGGTCGCTTCATCGAGTATCAGGATGGCCGGATTTTTCAGCAGGGTGCGGGCGATCGCCACGCGCTGTTTTTCGCCGCCTGAGAGTTTAAGGCCCCGCTCGCCGACGATGGTCTCCCAGCCTTGCGGCAGGGATTCGATAAACGTCAGAATATGCGCGGCGCGCGCGGCATTGATCACTTCGTCTCTGGTAGCATCCGGCCTGCCATAGGCGATGTTGTAATAGATGCTGTCGTTGAACAGCACGGTATCCTGCGGCACCACGCCGATCGCAGCCCTCAGACTGTCCTGGGTGACGTGCCGGATATCCTGCCCGTCGATCAGAATGGCGCCCGCATTGACATCATAAAAACGAAACAACAGACGCGCCAGCGTCGATTTTCCGGCCCCGCTCGCCCCGACAGCCGCCACGGTCTTGCCGGCCGGGATGGTAAAATTCACGTCGTGCAGAATAGGACGATCGGCATTATAGAAAAAATGGACGTGTTCGAAGGTGACTTCTCCGCCGTGCAGGGCCAGCTTGCCGGCATCCTTCGCATCTTCAACCTCACGCGGGCGTTGCAGCAGGGTAAACATGCGCTCGACATCGGTGACAGATTGCTTGATCTGGCGATACATCACACCCAGAAAACCCAGTGGTTGGAACATCTGCAACAGATACGCATTGACCATCACCAGATCCCCCAGCGTGAGGGTGCCCGCCACCACGCCGTCCGCTGCGCGCAGGATCATCAGCGTCACGCCGATGGCGATGGTACCGGCCTGCGCCGCATTCAAAAACCCGAGAGAACGCTGTGATTGCAGCGCGACTTCTTCCCATTCGGCAAGGCTGGCATCGTAGCGCTTCGCTTCATAGCGTTCGTTGCCAAAATATTTCACTGTCTCGTAATTGAGCAGACTGTCGATGGCGCGACCGTAGGCTTCCGAATCCAGCGTGTTGGCGCGGCGCACAAATTGCGTACGCCAGTCGGTGATGGTGACGGTAAACCCGATGTAGGCGGCCAGCGTCACCAGCGTAATCACACCGAACACCCAGTCCAGTTTGACGAACAGAATGACCGCTACCATCAGGATTTCCAGCACGGTGGGGGTGATGCGGAACAGCAAAAAACCCACCAGACTGGAGATCGCTTTTGAGCCGCGTTCGATGTCGCGGGTGATGCCGCCGGTCTGGCGCTCCAGATGAAAACGCAGCGATAAGGCGTGCAAATGTTCGAACACCACCAGGCTCACGCGGCGCATGGCGCGCTGGGTGACCTTGGCGAACACCACGTCGCGCAGATCGGCAAAAGTGGTACTGGAAAAACGCAACAACCCGTAGGCGATAATCAGGGCCAGCGGCAAAACCAGCGACGCCTGAGATTTTCCCAGCGTATCGATGATGTCTTTGAGTACCAGCGGGACGGTCACGGAGGCGAGTTTCGCGCCCAGCAACAGGGCAAGCGAGAGCAGCACCCGGCCGCGAAATTCCCACAGATAGGGAAACAGACGGCCAATTGAACGCAAATCGGTTTGCGGCGCCTGATCGGACGAGGCTTCAGGCGTATGAAAAGAGTGCTCTGACATAGGTTCGCGTAGGGTATGAATTAGCCGCAGATGTTACCTGAAACTGGCGGGTATAGCGTTTGCGGGTCAGGAAATTTACCGGACGATATTTAAAATCGCCCTCATTCCAGACAAAAGTTTGTCCGAACTGGTGTAATCTGGCAGCAGGTTTGTATTATTAAGGGTGTCTTCATGTCCGCTCCGCTGGAAACCGCCGCATCGACCGAAAACTTGCGCCGCATCGCCATCGATCCGTTGTCTCGGGTCGAAGGTCACGGCAAGGTCACCCTCCTGCTGGACGACAAGAACCAGGTGCGACAGGCGCGGCTGCACATCGTCGAATTTCGCGGCTTCGAAAAATTCATCCAGGGCCGCCCTTACTGGGAAGTGCCGGTGATGGTGCAGCGGCTGTGCGGCATTTGTCCGGTAAGTCATCATCTGGCGGCGAGCAAGGCGCTGGATGTGATCGTCGGCGCTCAACAACTGACGCCGACTGCGGAAAAAATACGCCGTCTGATGCACTACGGGCAGATACTGCAATCTCATGCGCTGCATTTTTTTCACCTGAGTTCGCCCGATCTGTTGTTCGGTTTCGACAGCGAACTCAGTCAGCGCAATATCGCGGGCGTCGCCGCCAAGTTTCCGGAAACGGCAAAACGCGGCATCCTGCTGCGCAAATTCGGCCAGGAAGTAATCCGCCATACCGCCGGCAAGCGCGTGCACGGCACGGGGTCGGTGCCGGGCGGGGTCAACAAGTCGCTCACCCTGGCTGAGCGTGACGAACTGCTCAAGGACATCTATCAGGTGATCGCCTGGAGTCGGGAAGCGGTGCAGATGGTGAAAGCCTTACACCACCAGAATCCGGAACTGTATAACAGCTTCGGCGCATTCCGCGCCAACTTCATATCTCTGGTGGGGCTTGACGGCGGGATGGACCTGTATCACGGCCAGCTGCGCGGCAGGAATGAATGCGGCGCGATATTGTTCGACGGAGTGGACTACCGGAATTACACGGAACTGATCCAGGAGGAAGTCAAAAGCTGGACCTACATGAAGTTCCCCTATTTAAAATCACTGGGGAAAGACCAAGGCTGGTACCGGGTCGGCCCCTTGTCGCGCATACAGAACTGCGATTTTCTCGCCACACCGTTCGCCGAAATCGAACGCCGAGAATTCATCGCCTACGGCGGGGCGATGCCGATACACGCGCCGCTGGCCTATCACTGGGCGCGCATGATCGAGATGCTGTTCGCCGCCGAAACCATCAAGGATTTGCTGCACGATGACGACATCACGGGCAGCGAATTAATCGCAACGGGCGAGCGCGGCTTTGAAGGGGTGGGCGTGATCGAAGCGCCGCGCGGCACGCTGATCCATCACTATCGCGTGGACGAGCACGATCTGATCACCATGTGCAATCTGATTGTCTCCACCACCCACAACAATCAGGCGATGAACGAAGCGGTGCGCCAGGTTGCAGCGCAATATCTTAACGGTCATGAAATCACCGAAGGCCTGCTCAATCACATCGAAGTGGCGATACGCGCCTTCGACCCCTGTTTATCCTGTGCGACCCACGCGCTGGGCAAAATGCCTTTGGAGGTCGAGGTGCTCGATGAGGCGGGCGAACGGTTGTCCTTCCTGGCGCGCTCAGGAAACGGCTTGCTATCGTGAAAGACAAGAAGTGAGGCAATTCACTACTTCCCTCTATCTAACTTTCCCCCGAAGGGGGAAAGGACAATCGAACCCTCTTCTTGAAGAAGAGGGTGGCTTACGTGATTAACCCGAAAACCGCACCGGTACTGGTTTTTGCCGTCGGCAATGCGTCGCGTGGAGATGATGCTATGGGGCCGTTAATGCTGCGGCAACTGGATGCCTGGCTGATTGACGGCAAGCTTGCCGGGGAGTTTGAACTGCTGGAGGATTTTCAGTTGCAGATTGAGCACACGCTGGATATGCAGGCGCGGCTACGCGTGCTGATTATCGATGCGGGGATGGACACGCCCTCGCCTTTTGCCTTTTATCGCGTCAAAGCTGGAAATGAGCCTGTGCTGTATACCCATGCGCTCTCCCCCGAGGCGCTGCTTGCGGTGTATACGCAGTGTTATCAGGAAGCCCCGCCGGACATGTACGTCCTGTGTATCCGCGGCGAGTCGTTCGAACTGGGTGAGCCGCTCTCCCCTGCCGCCCGAATCAATCTGGACGGCGCGTTTGTTTTCGCACAACACCTGCTGCTCAAACCCGATGCAACAAGCTGGAACAAACTGTGCACGACCTGAACCTTCCAATCCTGAATCCTGAATCCTTCACTCAGAAACAGGAGCTTTCATTCAGCAACAGCAGTCTTGGCTGCGTTGTTGCGTGGGAAAACCCCTGCGGTCTTAGCTCCGTTGTTTCGTGGGAATGCCCTTGCGGCATGAATCCCGAATCCCTGCCTGATACCAGTCGCGCGACCGGTTCGCGACATTCACCACCAGCAGCATCACCGGCACCTCAATCAGCACACCGACGACGGTCGCCAGCGCTGCACCGGACTGAAAACCGAACAGGCTGATCGCCGTGGCGACCGCCAATTCAAAGAAATTACTTGCACCGATCAGGGCGGATGGGGCTGCGACGCAATGCGCGACACCCAGACGGCGATTGAGCGCGTAGGCCAGACTGGAATTGAACAGCACCTGTATCAGTATCGGCACGGCCAGCATCGCGATCACCATTGGTTGTGCGACGATGGCATTACCCTGCAAGGCGAACAGCAATACCAGTGTCAACAGCAGCGCCGAGATCGAATACGGGCCGATGTGCGCCATCGCCCGGTTAAAGGCCGCCTCGCCTCCGGAGAGCAGGCGGCGGCGCAGCCATTGCGCGATGATGACCGGGATCACAATGTAGAACACCACCGATACCAGCAACGTAGCCCACGGCACGGTGATGCTGGCCATACCCAGCAGCAAGGCGACCAGCGGCGCAAATGCGAAGATCATGATGGCGTCATTTAACGCGACCTGTGAGAGCGTGAAATACGGGTCGCCCTTGACCAGATTGCTCCAGACAAACACCATCGCGGTGCAGGGAGCGGCGGCAAGCAGGATCAGGCCGGCGATATAACTGTCGAGCTGGTCCTGCGGCAGATAGGCGGCAAACACATGACGAATGAACAGCCAGCCCAGAAAGGCCATCGAAAAGGGTTTGACCGCCCAGTTGATGAACAGCGTCACGCCGATGCCGCGCACCTGCTTTTTGACCTGATGCAATGCGCCAAAGTCGATGCGCAGCAGCATGGGAATGATCATCACCCAGACCAGCACCCCGACCGGAATATTGACTTTGGCAATTTCAAGGCTGGCAAAGACTTGAAATACGCCCGGCAGGAACTGCCCGAGCAAGACACCGGCGACAATACACATAAAAACCCACAGCGTCAGATACCGTTCAAACAGATTCATGATTCATTTCCCGGGAAGCGATTCTTCAGATTTAACATTTGTTGACCGACACTTCGCAGCCGGTCTGGCTGTCCGCGCAGCAATTGGCCGTGAGGTACGCCAGCATGTCGTTCATTACGGCAAAGTTCGCCGCGTAATACACAAAACGCCCTTCCTGGCGACTGACGATCAAGCCTGCATGATTCAACGCCTTGAAATGAAATGACATATTGGCCGGCGAGACGTGCAGCTTCTCGGCCAGCTGGCCTGCTGCCATACCCTCCTGCCCGCATACCACCAACAGCCTGAATATCGCCAGGCGCGTGGGCTGCGCCAGGGCCGACAAAGCGGTGACAACCTGTGTAGATTCCATTTTAATTAAATTATTAAACGACTATTAAAATAATAAACGAATTAAAACATAAAACCGACCGGCGATCAATCTGAATGCATTTGCTGCTCGTAAGTTAGCCTACCAAATAATATAAAAATACCGGTTAATCCTGAAATTTCAGGTTTATTATTTGATGGTAATTGACCTGAATTAGCACGTCTGCTATAAACACGCACGAAAATTTGCCGTGGAGTACCGTGAAACCGGTCGAGCTAGTTAAGCTGAATGTGACAATCGAAGCCGATTTGCATAATTTGGTCTGTTTCCTGATGGAAAGTGTGAAACGTCTCCGCGGAAATGTGTTCAAGACTGCGCTCGCCTGTCTGAATCTGAATCAACGTCTGCGCGCTGCGGGCGCCTGCAATGGTGTACCCTTCCCCGTCAGCATCATCCTGAAAAATTTACACTTACAAGTGCACTGGGAAAACAACGAATTTGAACTCGCACAGACGGATAGTGTAGAACCCCAGGTGATTGAACAGCTACGCGCCTATCTGCTCAATTCCACTGAAGCCGTTGATCCTGACATCCTGAGTCAACGCAATGAGGCCATGGTACGCCATCTCCACGAAACACGCACACGGATGGAACGTGATCTGGCCGAACTGGAAGTGAAGCTGCATCTGCGCCAGGCGGAATTACAGGTTTCAATACATCAGGCAGAAACAGACCCGCTCACCGGTCTATTCAATCGACGCGCTTTCGATAGCAGACTGGATCAGGCTTTCCGGCACACCATGCGACAAAAAAACTCCCCTTTATCGCTCATCATGCTGGACCTGGACTATTTCAAGAGCATCAATGATGAACATGGACACCAGTATGGCGACCGCTACCTGATCAATATGGCGAAAATCCTGTGCAGCGAAATCCGCGAAGATGTCGATTATGCCTTTCGTTTCGGCGGGGATGAGTTCGCCATGCTGGTCTACGCCGATTACGCCACGGCCTGCTGTAAGGCAAGACAAATACTGGGGAAAATGAACGGAAAAGTCAGTATCGGCATCGCAACTATAGACCAGCATACGCTGGATGATTTACCGCTTGAAGAGTTCATCCATCAGGCGGACAGCGCGCTGTATGAGGCCAAGCACCGCGGCCGCGGCCGGGTGGTGGTTGCACAATGCAGCAAACTCGACGCACAACTGTGCAGATCCATCTGTGACGTGAAAGCCGCCTGTGTCTGATGTCTTTGATAGCGCGGTAGACTGCAAGCTGCTGTTCAATAACGCCACGCAAAGCGAAAGCACGCTGATTCTGCTGCGCTCCAAGTTGAGCGCGATCGCGCAACGGCTGGGCGTGAACCACCTTAAACAGGAAAACATGCTGCTGGTCGCCTCCGAGCTGGTCAGTAACAATGTCAAGCATGCTTCGGGGCGCGGCATGGTGCAGTTGTGGATGCAACCGGGGCGCGTACTGGATCTGCTCTCTATCGATTTCGGCCCCGGTATCGCCAACCTTGCAACCGCCGAAGAAGACGGCTACTCCACGTCCAGCACGCTGGGCAAAGGTCTGGGCGCCATACGCCGGTTGAGCGATGAGTCCTACATCTATACGCAGCATGAACGCGCTGGCGAGCACAGAAAATGGACCGGCACGGTGATTCTTGCACGTTTTTTTCTGGATGCCGGCAAGCCCGACGGCGCTTTCAAATTTGGCCTGTACTCGCGTTCACTGTCCGACGAACGCTATAACGGTGACCGGATCTATCTGCAAAAAACCGGAAAAATACTGCGCTGGCTGCACCTGGACGGTCTGGGGCACGGCGAAGAAGCCCAGGCCGCCACCGCCAATCTGGCTTTTCACCTGTTGAATCACGAGTCTCCTGATGCCATGCTGGCCACCGTGGATCAGCAGCTGCACAGCACGCGCGGCGCGGTCGCCGTCACCGGCGAAATCGATCTGGCCAGCTACCGCCTGCAACTCGCAGGCGTAGGCGACATGAGCGCGCACATCTACAATCAGGAGCAGATACAGCAGATCGCATTCGCGCCCGGGATTCTGGGGCGCGAACATCGCTCGGTCAATGTGTTGCAGAGTGAGTTTGGCAGAAAACATGTCATCGTCACAGCCAGCGACGGCATACGCAGGAACTGGGATGCCAACAATTTTCAGGGTTTATTCAATCATCATCCACAGCTGATTGCGTATACGCTGGGTAACATCATGGGGCGCATTTCGGACGATCAGTCTGTTTGCGTTTGTTCAATCGGATAAGGGAGAAACTATGTTGCAAAAAAATGAAGCCAGTGAAAAACTGATCGAGCTGTTTAATCTGAAAGTGGGCAATATTTCCGCTCAACTGGAAGAAACCGGACGCGAATTTTTCTGCGCGGACAACAAGCTGATGGATGAAGACGAAGTGGCCGATCTATCCAGCGAGTTCGTCAGCCTGATCACCGGCCTGCTGGCGTGCAAAGACCCGCACAAACGCAGCACCCCGCAATTTCACGCGATGGAGCTGTTTTTCTCGGCCTTTTCGCAGCGCATGCTGATGCGCGGGGGAAATGTCGAAGACGTAGTGCGCTACGCCCAGAAACTGCAATACAGCCTGATTACCGCGCTTGAAAAAGACAGCGGCATTATTTTTACCCGCTCGCGTTCGGTGCTGCTGTATTTTGCCCAGCTGTTTGATGAACTGATTATGGCTATCTTCCATACCTATCTCGGCGAGCGCGAAAAAACCCTGAAGGCCCAGGAAGCGGAATTGCGCGAAACTTCAACGCCGATCACCGAAATCTGGGACGGCGTGTTGACGCTGCCTATCATCGGCACACTCGATTCCAGCCGCACCATGCTGGTGATGGAAGCCTTGCTTAACCGCATCGCCAAGGATCATGCAAAAGCGGTCGTGATGGATCTGACCGGCGTGAAAAACATCGACTCTCAGGTATCGCATCACCTGATCCAGATGGTCAGAGCCGTGCAGCTAATGGGGTCCGACGCGATCATTACCGGCATCCATCCTGAAATTGCACGCGCACTGGTCAGTCTGAACATCGATCTGACCGGCGTAACGACCCGTGCCAGCCTGTCTGACGGCCTGAAAGAAGCCTTTACACGCATGGGCATCCAGGTCAGCCACAAGGCATCCTGATGTCGATCGCGGGTGTTCATCTGACGCGCATCGGTCGCGGCAATTTTCTGCTCGAACCGTTGCGCAGTCTGAATATCGCGGAACAGGGGCAGATGATGCAGGACATCGTGTGCTTGCTACAGCAGGAACAGGGCGTCCGCCTGTATTACGATCTGAGCGATGTGCCTGTCATCGACCCCGTTTATTACGACTGGCTGGACAAGCTGGCGCGCATCTGCCTTACCGTGAACATCAAAATGGTCTGCATACATATGCAGCCGACGGCCGCGCTCACCCTGTCCGCCTTTCTGTCCGGTAAACCCCTGTTTGAAACCGCGCTGAGCGTCTCCTGAACAGCCCGGAATTACAACCGTTTGTCGGCAAAGACCGCCGTTTATCCATCATATTAAGCCGATCAGAAGAAATAGTTTCCAAGAACCCTGACGGGGTGTTCAGTTTGGCGCATTTGAGTGTTAGACTTCGCCCGCTGTAATGCGCAGCCATTATAATTCACGCAGCTATTCACGGAGAAAGACACATGAACAGAAAAGAACTGATCGACGCTTTGGCCAACAAAACCGGAAGCACGAAAATTGTCGCTGAACACCATCTTGCTGCACTGATTGAAGTGATCGGTGAAACCCTGTCCGCAGGCGACAGCGTTGCGCTGGTGGGTTTTGGCACGTTTGAAGTGCGCGAACGCGCCGCACGCACAGGCCGCAACCCCAAGACAGGCGCCGAGCTGAAAATTGCCGCCTCCAAGACGCCGGCTTTCAAACCGGGTGCAACACTGAAGAGCGCTGTAAACGGGTCAAAATAGCAACTGCATCAACGCGCCGACCACTCGGTCGGCGCACTCACAGTTTATTCCCGCCTGCGCTGAGTTTCCTCCGTCATCTTCGCCAGCTTCAGCGTCTGCCAGGGTTGTACCTGTTGCCAGGTAAAACGCCATTCCCAATTTTTCTCTGGACTGCCCGGGTAGTTCATGCGATGATCGCCGGACAAACACAGTACGTCCTGCATCGGAAAAATGACGGTCATTGCAACTGAAGCGGCGAGGATGCGCATCATGTCCCAGGGGACATCCATCGTTTGATGTCCGATATATTCACGGACAAAATTCTTTTCCTTGTCCGAAGCCGCTCGCCACCAGCCTGTCATGGTGTCATTATCATGTGTGCCGGTATAAGCCACCGTATTGGCGATGTAGTTGTGCGGCAGAAAAGGATTCTCTCTATCCTCGCCAAAAGCGAACTGTAAAATACGCATGCCGGGCAGGTCAAACTGATCACGCAGCGCGACCACATCCGGCGTGATCAGCCCCAGATCTTCGGCGATAATGGGTAAATCGGGGAACGCGCTTGCAAAGGCTGCAAATAATTTTTCACCCGGCCCCGGCATCCAGCGGCCGTTCATTGCCGTTTTTTCACTGGCCGGCACTTCCCAGTAGGCGGCAAAACCGCGAAAATGGTCGATGCGAACCTGATCAAAATTATCAAGCGCAACCTGTAAACGTTTGATCCACCAGAGATAGCCCGTTTCTTCATGGCGCGCCCAGCGATAGAGCGGATTGCCCCACAACTGTCCGGTTTCGCTGAAATAATCCGGCGGCACCCCGGCCACGACCGTCGGATACCCCGCCTCGTCGAGCTCGAACAAATCACGGTGCGCCCACACATCGGCGCTTTGATAGGCCACGAAGATCGGCACATCACCGATCAGTTTCACGCCCCGCTCGTTGGCATAGTGCTTGAGTTGTATCCATTGGCGGGCAAAACACCATTGGCAGAACTTCCAGAAATTTATTTTTTCGGCACAGGCGGCATCCAGCAGCAACAAGGCTTGCGGGTCACGGTTCGCCAATTCGACAGGCCAGTGATTCCAGCGGCGCTGGTCCTGCTGTTCGGCGATCGTCATGAAACGCGCATAATCATCCAGCCATTCGCATTCTGTCAGGCAGAAATCGGCATAGTCGCTGTGCATGCCATACCGGTCGGCGTGAAAGAAACGGCGCGCCGCGCGCTGCAATCGTTCCAGTTTAAAGGGAATCTGCAAGGCATAATCCACCTTGTCGTGACGGAACTCAGGCAAAGGGATCAGATCCACCGGTTTTAGCCAGCCCTGATGCGCCAGTTCTTCCAGGTCGATCAGCAATACATTGCCGGCAAAGGCGGAGCAACTCATATAGGGAGAGTTGCCGGGGCCAATTTCCCCAAGCGGCAACATCTGCCACCAGGTTTGTCCGGCCCCTATCAGCCAGTCAACAAACAGATACGCATTGGCGCCCAGATCTCCCGCACCAAACGGACCGGGCAGTGAGGTTGGGTGCAACAAAATCCCGCTGGCGCGATTACTGATCATAAGTTATTGAATAATATATTTTTAAAAATCCTTTGGCTATTCGGTGGCGCGGCGCATCGCGCCGTCCACTTCGGTGTCCCCCAGACATCCCCGGCTGACCGGGTCGCTCAGGCTGAGTGGCGCCGGCAGTTTCAGCAAACGATATAATTCAGTCAGATTGTGCCGGTACAAGCGGTCAAAACTCGCGACCGAATTGGCCGGATTATAGTCGCCGAACCACCAGCACCAGTCCGAGCTTTCGCAGGAACACAACTGCTTGTCGGCGGCTTCCTTCTCCGCCTTGCTCAAACGTTTGCTGGCCATGACCAGATCGAAACTCTGTTTGGCCGCACACAACAAATCCCAGGCGCGGTTTTTATCCTCACAGCCTATCCAGGTAGAAAAATTACCATACACCCAGCTGCCTGCGGCGATAGTGGGCAAGACTCCCGTACGTGCGCGCTTGGGTTGCGTTGCATCGGGTTCGGTAAATTCGCTGTAGGTGCGGGTCGAAATCGCTTCATGGGCCGCCAGTTGGGCATACAGTTCGTCGAGAAAGTAAAATCCGTTGTAAGGATAATATTCCCAGGCATTCTCGCCATCGAGTATCACGCTGACCACCGGCGTCTCGTCCTCAGTGGAATTGAGCATGATGCCATTCAACTGATCAATAAAATGCGCAGCTGCATCCTTGCCGTGCCAGCGCGAGTATTCAAAGCCGATCAAATCGGACAGATGGTCGTCGCGGAAGAAACACAGCATGCCATCTGCGCCCTTCTCCAGTGTATAGGGCCGGTACAGATACTGCCCCCGCTCAGGGACATCCAGATTGGAACGGCGCAGGCTGTTCACCAGCACGCCTTCCCCGCTGGCGGCCCAGCCACACCCCTCCTCGGCGAACACTTGCAGCGTTTCCACCGAGATCGAGCCTTCAGCCGGCCACATGCCTTTGGGTTCCGCACCGAAACGCGCCTTGTGACTTTGCTTGGCCAGCTGTATATGTTTGGATACGCGTAAACGCCCCTTGGGATAATGCTGGGCTTTGGGCATCGGCGCGTCCGGCATCGCATCACGGGCGCTGTCGAAATCAATCAGCAAGGGCGCTAACGGATGATAATGCGGGGTGGCCGATATTTCGATCTGCCCGGATTCGGCCAGTGCCCGGTAGCGCGGAATGATATTGCCGGTCAGTTCACCTATTAAATCAAATAATTGCTTGCGATCGGCATAGGTAAATCCCTCGGCCTTGCTCATCAGGCGGGCAACCAGTTCGTTTTCCCGGCGCACGCTCTCGCCGCACCACGCCAGATGGTACCAGGTCAGCAAATCGGCCATATACTGACCGGACAGATAGGTCAGCCCAAATCCGCCGTCGCTTTGCAACAGCTGGAACAAGTCCCACAGCCGCTTATAGGCGGGAAACGGCGCAACCATCTTGGTATGGCTGCTGCGGAAACAGGAATTGAGCGCCAGCAGCCTTTCTTCGGCCGTAAAGTCAGCGGGATCCTTGTGCGTCAGCAGGCGCAGCAGGGGATCGCGTATCTTGCCGGTGGCAAACTGATCGGTGTAATCTTCCAACTGGTCTAACAGGATGGGCACGAAATTGAGCACGACGCGCACTTCCGGGTGGCGTTCAAGATGATACGCCATGTCCGTATAGTCTTTGATCGCATGCAGATACACCCAGGGCAGCACGAAATCGCCACTGGCATAATCACGATAGTCCGGCTGATGCATATGCCAGAGAAAAACCAGATCCAGGGATTTTTTCATAGATAATAGTCCCCGTCGTTTTGCGACGGGGAGATTGATTTAACGGATGCTGTGGTTGATCTGGCCCAGCATTTCGGCTGTGATCAGCGTGATGCCATTCGGGCTGACATGAAAGTGCTTGCGATCCTTTTCTATGTCAATTCCGACTTCCAGTCCGTCCGGAATCTTGCAGTTCTTGTCTACGATGACGCGTTTCAAGGTGACATGACGGCCCACATCCACGTCCGGCAGTAACACCGAATCCTCAATCGAAGAATAACTGTTGACCCGTACATCGGAGAATAGCAGCGAACGTTTGACCGATGAACCGCTCACGATACAACCGCCTGACACCAGTGAATCGACCGCCATGCCGCGTCGCTCGTCTTCGTCGAACACAAATTTGGCCGGCGGCAACTGCTCCTGATAGGTCCAGATCGGCCATTCCTGATCATACATATTCAGATCGGGGATCACCTTGGTCATTTCCATGCTGGCTTCCCAGTAGGAATCGATGGTACCCACGTCGCGCCAGTAGGGTTTTTTGTCCGAGCCCATACCCACGCAACTCTGATCAAAACTTTGCGCAAACACGCGATAGTTCGCCACCATATGCGGAATCAGGTCCTTGCCAAAATCATGGCTGGATTTCGGGCTGTCGGCATCCCGGATCAGTTGTTCGATCAGAAAGGCGGTATTGAACACATAGATACCCATGCTGGCCAGCGACATGTCCGGATTACCGGGCATGGCAGGCGGGTTAGCCGGTTTTTCGACAAACTCAACCACACGGGAATCTTCCCCAACACCCATCACGCCAAAGGCATAGGCCTCCGCAACCGGCACTTCCAGACAGGCCACGGTCATGTCGGCCTTTTTTTCCACGTGGAATGCCAGCAATTTGCCGTAGTCCATCTTGTAGATATGATCGCCCGCCAGAATCACCACGAAATCGCACTTGGATGCACGGATAATATCCAGGTTCTGGAACACCGCATCGGCCGTACCGCGATACCACTGATCTTCGCTGACGCGCTGCTGGGCCGGGAGCAAATCCAGATATTCGCCAAACTGGCCGTTCAAAAAGGACCAGCCGCGTTGGATATGCTGAATCAGACTGTGTGATTTGTATTGCGTCGCCACACCAATACGGCGTATGCCGGAATTCACGCAATTGGAGAGTACGAAATCGATGATGCGAAACTTCCCGCCAAACGGTACGGCGGGTTTTGCCCGCCAGTTGGTCAGTTCATGCAATCGACTGCCACGCCCCCCTGCCAGCACCATGGCGTACGTGCTTTTGGTTAAACGACTCACAAAACGCGGTTCAGGATCGCCGGCTGCCATATGGTATTTCTTTTTAAGATAACCCAACTCAACATTCATGTTCCCAACTCCTTAAGCCATATATACCCGAATTGACGCGGTCATTATCGTTTACAATTACCGCACGACACAAGAACTAAAAGAGGGAAAAAGTGGATAAACTAATTAAATCTTTGTTACAGGCAAAGCTGCACGACCCGTTTGCGCTGCTCGGTTTGCACTACGATGCTGACGAATGGGTTATCCGTTTTTTTGACCCTCATGCCACACAGGTTGCCGTGAAAGGCAGCGACGAACCCTTCAAAAAAATTCATCCCGGCGGGCTGTTCGAATGGCGCTGCGAAACCAAACCGGAACTTCCCTACCGCTTGCGTGTTCATGAAGGCATGGCGTCGCGCGAAATCTACGACCCTTATCAGTTTCCCTCAGCGATACCTGAACAGGATATTTTTCTGTTCGGCGAAGGCCGTTTGCATCAGGGATACCGCATGCTGGGCTCCCACGAAATTGAAATAGACGGCATTAAAGGGGTGCGTTTCGCCGTCTGGGCGCCCAATGCCGAACGCGTCAGTGTGATCGGCGAATTCAACAACTGGGACGGCCGGCTTTATCCGATGCGCTTGCACGGGTCAAGCGGCGTGTGGGAGATTTTTATTCCCGAAATCAAACAGCACGCCCTGTACCGTTATGAAATCCGTAATCGCGAAACCGGCAACATCCTGACCAAAACCGATCCCTATGCGCAAGGCTATGAACTGCGCCCCGGCACCGCATCGCTCGCCGCCCCGCTCATGCGGCATCACTGGCAGGATGACGCCTGGATGCAAAAACGCGCAGGATGGGACTGGCTGCATAGTGCAATCAACATCTACGAAGTGCATCCCGGTTCGTGGAAGCGCCATCCGGATGGTCGCTTCTATAGCTACAGCGAACTGGCCCGGGATCTTGTGCCTTACGTTAAAAGCATGGGCTACACACACATCGAATTCATGCCGGTCACCGAACATCCGCTGGATGAATCCTGGGGTTATCAGTGCACAGGCTATTTTGCGCCCAGCAGCCGCTTTGGCTCGCCCGACGAACTGCGCCACCTGATCGACACCTGCCATCAGGCCGATATCGGTGTGATTCTGGACTGGGTACCGGCGCATTTCCCCCAGGACAGCTGGTCGCTGGCGGGTTTTGACGGCACCGCGCTGTATGAACACGCCGACCCGCGCAAGGGTTTTCATCAGGACTGGGGCACCTATATCTTCAATTTTGGCCGCAATGAGGTGAAATCGTTTTTGATGTCCAGCGCGCATTACTGGCTGTCCGAATTTCATTTCGACGGGCTGCGCGTCGATGCGGTCGCCTCCATGCTGTATCTGGACTATTCGCGCAAGGCAGGCGAGTGGATCCCCAACAAATACGGTGGCCGCGAGAATCTGGAAGCGGTTGATTTTCTGCGTGAAATGAACATCATGGTGCACGACGAGTTTCCCGGTGCGCTGACCATGGCGGAGGAATCCACTGCCTGGCCTGGGGTGTCGCGTCCCGTTTATCTGGGCGGCTTAGGCTTCTCGATGAAGTGGAACATGGGATGGATGAATGACACACTCGCCTATTTTGAACACGACCCGGTACACCGCCGCTACCATCACAACCAGCTGACTTTCGGGCAAATCTATGCCTACAGCGAAAATTTCGTGATGCCGTTCTCGCATGACGAAGTGGTGCACGGCAAAGGCTCGCTGCTCTCCAAGATGCCGGGGGACGCCTGGCAGAAATTCGCCAATCTGCGACTGCTGCTGCTCTATCAGATGACCAGTCCCGGCAAGAAGCTCAATTTTATGGGCAATGAAATCGCCCAAGGGCGTGAATGGCAATCGAAGTGGGAACTGGAATGGTGGCAGCTGAGCGAGGAATATCATCGCGGCATGCAAAATCTGACGCATGATTTGAATCAGCTGTATCGCACCTTGCCTGCCCTGCACGAACTGGATTTTCAATCCGAGGGTTTTTCATGGATCGATTGCAATGATGCGGAGAAATCGGTGCTGTCTTACCAGCGCCGTGCACAAAACGGATCGAGCGCTATCGTTACGCTGAATCTGACCCCGCTGCCGCGCAAGCACTATCGCATCGGCCTGCCCGAACAGCGCCCGTATCGCGAGGTACTCAACAGCGATTCGGCCTATTACGCAGGCAGCAATCTCGGTAATGCCGGGCTGATACAGGCCGAAGCGATGCCCTGGATGGGACTGCCCTATTCCGCCGAAATTGAACTGCCGCCACTGGCCGGCATCATCTTGATACCCGATGCATAACGCGCTGCAATAACCTCTTCAATCGGCTAACCATTTTGATTTAAAGATAATTCTCATGTCAAAACTTACACAATCCGCTGCATGGCAGGCACTGAGCGCGCATTACGACTCCATGAAAGCGCGTCACATGCGTCAGATGTTTCAGGACGATCCGGCGCGTATCGAACAATTTTCGATCAAAACCGGTAATCTGCTGCTCGATTATTCAAAGAACCGCATCACGGCTGACACCCTGCAACTGCTCGTCAATCTGGCCGAACAGGCGGATATTCCGGGCTTTATCGAACGCATGTTCAGCGGTGAAAAAATCAACACCACGGAACAGCGCGCCGTACTGCATACCGCGTTGCGTAACCGTTCGGCACAGCCCGTTTTTGTCGATGGAAAAGACGTCATGCCCGATATCCGGCGTGTGCTGGGTCTGATACGCCAGTTTTCGGACAGCGTGCGTTGCGGCGCCCATCTGGGATATACCGGACGCGCCATTACCGACTTTGTCAATATCGGTATCGGCGGCTCCGACCTCGGCCCGTTGATGGTCTGCGAAGCGCTCAAGCCTTATGCAACAGACAATCTGCGCGCGCATTTCGTCTCCAACGTGGACGCCACGCAACTGGTGGAAACGCTGAAAAAACTGGATCCCGAAACAACCCTGTTCATCGTCAGTTCCAAGACGTTTACGACGCAGGAAACACTGACCAATGCGCGCACCGCCCGCGCCTGGCTGGTGGCACACCTGAAGGATGAGGCCGCCGTTGCGCGGCATTTTGCCGCTGTCTCGACCAACCTGGCCGCCACCGCCGAATTCGGCATCAACCCGGACAATGTGTTTGAGTTCTGGGACTGGGTAGGCGGTCGCTATTCGCTGTGGTCGGCCATCGGCCTGCCCATCGCGCTGTCTATCGGCATGGACCGGTTCGAGGAACTGCTGGCTGGCGCACATGACATGGACGAACATTTCCGTCATACACCGTTAAACCAGAATATGCCGGTGATCATGGGCATGCTGGGTATCTGGTATGGCAACTTTTTCGGCACCGCCTCACAGGCCGTGTTGCCGTATGACCAGTATCTGCACCGCTTCCCCGCCTATCTGCAACAACTGGAGATGGAAAGCAATGGCAAATCCGTAGATCGCGACGGCAACACGGTCGATTACGACACCGGCATGGTGGTATGGGGGGAAGCCGGCACCAACGGCCAGCACGCCTTCTACCAGCTCATCCATCAGGGTACGCGCATGATACCGGCGGATTTTCTGGCCCCGCTGCACAGCCAGAATCCGGCAGGTCCCCATCACGCGATTCTGCTCGCCAACTGTTTTGCGCAAACCGAAGCGCTAATGATAGGCAAGACCCAGGAGGAAGCGCGTGCGGAACTGACGGCGTCAGGCATGCAGGACGCGGCGCTGGCAGCCTTGCTGCCGCACAAGGTTTTTGCGGGTAACAAGCCTTCCAACACCCTGCTGTTCGAGCGGCTCGACCCGCATATGCTGGGCATGCTGATCGCGCTGTATGAACACAAGGTCTTCGTGCAGGGGATCGTGTGGAATATCAATTCCTTCGACCAGTGGGGCGTGGAACTGGGCAAACAGCTGGCTGGAAAAATCCTCCCGGAACTGCGCGATGTGTCGGTTAACTCGTCACATGACGCTTCGACCGCCAGCCTGATCGGCTATTACCGCAGGCAAACCCTGTCGACCTGACCCTTATACATACGCACGTCGCGCCTTATGAATAAACACCCTTCATAACAAATCGTTATCTTGCCGCCAGAATCAATCTGGCGCAGCCCGCCCGGCTTGATTCCAGCAGGCGCGGCAATTTATACCGCCATTGATTTTTTCGCATATCGCTTTTTTGTTTCTGCTTACCCGAGATAGGAATATACTGAGCATCAGTCATCAAAGGGCATTGCATTTCCAACTCGAATCAGCCAGGTTTTAATATGCCTCGAACTATACCGGATCAACAGAAGATTTCCTTGCTGATTGCAATGATACTGCTGTTCTTACTCGTGACCATGATCGGTTTTGGTTCAGCTGTTGCCTATAATATGGCGCGCCTGCAAGAGGATATTCATGAGGCATACCTGCGTCCCTTTGCGGTCAGCAATGCCGGACTGAATATCCACGCCACCCTGTCCCGCCTGCACAATCACATGCTGAAAGTAATTTTAAGCAACAATCCTGCCACAATTCCAGAACTGGCACGCGAAATGCCGATGCTGGATGCAAACCTGCACCGGCAACTTGCCATTATCAGCCGGGAATTGCCGGACGACCCGGCAAAAATAGCCGATCTTGAGCGCCAGCTTGATGAATGGAAGCGCATCCGCACACAGATGATCGACCTGGTGGAACAAGGCCATAAAGATCAGGCCCTGAAGCTGGCCATGACGGTCAGCGTGCCATTTTACAGCCGTATGGAAACAGAAATAAGCGCGTTAGTTGCGATAGCACAAGTCCATGTTGAAAAGCTGCTTGCCGGAGCGCAAACCCGGGCTGATGTGATCGTTAAACGCGTATGGTGGTTTCTGGGCGCGCTGATTCTGTCGGGTGTGTTTTTTGGGTTTCTGGTTATCCGCAAAGTGGGCGCGATACTCGCGCGGCACAAACAGATGATGAGCTTACTCTTTGAAAGCGAAGAACGCATGAAACTCGCCTTATCGGGCGCAGATGAGGGTACCTGGGATCTGGACATCACCACGGGCAAACTGAATTTTGACGCGCAATGGGGCGAAATACTCGGCTTTACATCCGACAAGGAGCGTCCGCACACCCTAAACGACTGGGCCGCGCTGATACACAGCGATGACAGGCCGCGCGTGCTCAAGGCCATGCAGGATCATGTCGACGGATGGACCTCGGAATATAAGGCCGAATACCGCATCCGCTCACAACCCGGCGCCTTGAAATGGGTGCTGGGACATGGACGGGCCGTCCATCGCGACGCGGAAGGCCGCGCACAGCGCATCGTCGGCATTACCCGTGACATCACACTGAAAAAGCTGGCCGAAGACAAAATCTGGCAACTGGCCCACTCCGACTCCTTGACAGGGCTGCCCAACCGGGCGCTGTTTTATGACCGACTGAGCCAGTCGATTGCGCAGGCCGCCCGTCACAACCGCAAATTCGCCTTGCTGTTTCTTGATCTGGACGGCTTCAAAAATATTAATGATCAGTTCGGTCATGATACCGGAGATGACTTGTTGCATGAAGTGGCAGAACGCCTGCGTCAGAACGTACGCGAGGAAGATACCGTCGCGCGCCTGGGCGGCGATGAATTTATTTTTATCCTCAATAATGTATCCGATGCCGGCAATGCCGCCTTGACCGCCCAGAAGATCATCCGCTCCCTGTCCATTCCCTTTGTGATCCGCCAGAATATTTGCAGGATCGGCTGCAGCATCGGCATTTCCATTTTTCCGGATGACAGCGACAACATGGAAACGCTGGTCACGCAATCCGATGATGCGATGTACAGGGCCAAACAAAAGGGCCGGAACAACTACCAGTTTCACAGCGCACGCTAGTCCGCATTGGCAAGCGCCTCGAACTCAGCCGCTACAACTTGCCCAGTCGCGTTCTGGGCAGCCAGAATTTATTACCTTCATCGGCGCTGACATAGATACTGTCGCCCTCCGCAGGGTTTAACAGCACAATGACTTTCAGGTTATCGATACCCCGGTAGCAGAGGGCCAACGCCCCTTCAAACGAGGTCACGCCGGCCCTCTTGCGATACTGATCCAGACGCAATTGCGCTTTGGGCGACACCTCCGGCTCACCGGTCTCGGCAGACAACCTGGGTGAGAGCCCTGCGAACGCCACCTGTTCACGCATCAAATCCAGCACATAATTGGCGTAATCCGAGAGAGCGCCGCTCTTACAGGTGTAATAAAGTTCTTGACGCACAGGCAGCGTGATGGCTGCGGTGCCACCCGGGCACGCCATCGCCTGACAGGTCGGCAGCGGGCGCACCTCGGCACTTGCGTCCTGTTTTTTGAAACTGCTAAAAACCAGCAGCACTGTCAGCAAACCCATCAGAAAGAATCCCATAACGGCTTTTCTGAAATCCCCTGCATTGAGGCTGCCCGCCACTTCCGGTACGATCACCACCCCGCAATACGGGCAGGATAGTGCGTCTGCGGTGAAAATTTTGTTACATTTTTTGCAGACGGTCAGCGTCATGTTGTTACTCAGCCGGGAAAAAGATCTTCCGCATAAGGACGACTGGGGTACTGGAAGGCCACCGGCCCGTCAGGTTCAGCGTGGATAAACTGGTGAACAAAAGGGTCGTTCGATTCATACATTTCATCCGCCCCCCCTTGTGCCACGACCACGCCGTCATGGATAAAATACACATAATCGGCGATCTTGAGCGACTCTGACATGTCGTAGGTGACCACCACCGAGGTAACGCCTAAGGCATCGTTCAGTTTGCGGATCAGATTGGCGATGATATTGAGCGAGATCGGATCCAGCCCTGCAAAAGGTTCATCGTAGATGATCAGGGTAGGGTCAAGCGCAATCGCACGCGCCAGCGCCACGCGGCGCTCCATGCCACCGGAGAGGTCTCTTGGCATCAGTCCGTGCGCATTGCGCAGGCCGACCGCCTGCAGCTTCATCAGCACCAGATCGCGTATCATTTCTTCTGACAGATCGGTATGCTCGCGCATTGGAAAAGCCACATTATCAAAAACCGTCAAGTCGCTGAACAGTCCGCTTACCTGAAACATCATGCCCATTTCACGGCGCATCGCGTATAGTTCGTCGGTATTGAGCATGTGGATTTCACGGTTCAGCACCTTGACACTGCCACTCGTTGGTTTAAGCTGCCCGCCAAAATGATGCAACAAGGTGCTCTTGCCGCAACCGCTCACGCCGAGTATCGCGACCACTTTGCCGCGCGGGATGGTGAGGTTAATCCCCTTGAGTACCTGCCGTGCACCGTAGGCGAAATGCAGATTGCTGACTTCGACCAGATTTTCCGTTGTTGACTTCACTATCTTTTCTCCTGAATAACAGACAGATGTTATCATTTTTGAGCAAGCAGCCCCCACACACACGCAAACTTTCATGACTTCAGCCGCCCTGCCCCTGCTCCAAGATGTTTTCGGTTACGCCACTTTTCGCGGCGAGCAGCAGGCTATCGTCGAACAAATCGTAAACGGCGGCGATGCACTGGTACTGATGCCGACCGGCGGCGGAAAATCGCTGTGTTACCAGATACCCGCGCTGTTGAGATCCGGCGTGGGCATCGTAATCTCGCCGCTGATCGCGCTGATGCAGGATCAGGTCGATGCCTTGCAGCAACTGGGGGTTTCGGCTGCCGTGTTGAATTCCAGTCTGGACATGGAAGCCACTCGCGCAGTGTCGCGACAATTGCAGCGCGGCGAGTTAAAGCTGTTGTATGTCGCCCCCGAGCGGCTGATGACCGAAAACTTTCTGAATCTGCTGGAACGCTTGCAACAGAATAACGGTATCGCCCTATTTGCCATCGACGAAGCGCATTGCGTCTCGCAATGGGGCCATGATTTTCGTCCAGAGTACCGTGCGCTGACAGTCTTGCACGAGCGATTTCCCGATGTGCCGCGTATCGCTCTTACTGCCACGGCCGATGCGCCCACCCGTCGGGAGATCATCGAACGCCTGTCGCTGGAAAACGCGCGCCAGTTTGTCTCCAGTTTTGACCGGCCCAACATCCGCTATCGCGTCACGCAAAAAAACAATGCACGCCAGCAGTTATTGGCCTTCCTCAAAACGGAGCACCCCGGTGACGCGGGCATCGTGTATTGTTTGTCGCGCAAAAAAGTCGACGAAACCGCAATCTGGCTCAAAGAGACGGGCTGTGACGCCCTGCCCTATCATGCGGGGCTGGATGCGGCGACCCGCAGCGCAAACCAGAGTCGTTTCCTGCGCGAAGAAGGTGTAATCATGGTCGCCACGGTCGCCTTCGGCATGGGTATCGATAAGCCCAACGTGCGCTTTGTTGCACATCTGGACTTACCCAAAAGTCTCGAATCCTATTATCAGGAAACCGGCCGTGCCGGCCGTGACGGCTTACCCGCAAATGCCTGGATGGCTTACGGCCTGGGCGATGTGGTATCGATGCGGCAGATGCTGCTATCCGGCGAAGCGCCGGAGGAGCGTAAACGCGTGGAACTGCAAAAACTCGATGCGTTGCTGGGTTTTTGCGAATCCACCGCCTGTCGTCACCAGACCTTGTTGCGCTATTTCGGTGAAGCCCATCCGGGCAACTGCGGGGAATGTGACAATTGCCTCACGCCGGTACAAACCTGGGAGGCCACGGTGGCCGCACAGATGGCCTTATCCTGCGTTTATCGCACCGGCCAGCGCTTCGGTGTCGGCCATCTGATCGATGTGCTGCTGGGCAAACAGACCGAACGCATAAGCAAATTCAACCATCAGCAGTTATCCACTTATGGCATCGGCAGCGAACACAGTCCAGCGCTGTGGAGCAGTGTATTTCGTCAGCTGATTGCCGGCGGATTTCTTGAGGCCGATATCGAAACTTACGGCGGTTTGCGCTTAACGGATGCCGCACGCCCAGTGCTCAAAGGCGCGCAATCCGTCATGCTGCGCCGCGATGCTCTACCTGCCAGCCAAAAATCCGAACGCCGCGAGCGGGAGGGTAAATCGCGCGAACCGTTTTCGGGCGCCAGTACTGACCCCTTGTGGCTGGCGCTCAAGGCGCAGCGACTGGCGCTGGCGCGCGAACAGGGCGTACCGCCCTACGTGATCTTTCACGACAGTACGCTACTGGAAATGCGCGAACAGCGTCCCGGCAGCCTCATCGAACTTGGCCGCATCAGCGGCGTCGGACAAGGCAAACTTGCGCGCTATGGCGACGAATTCCTCAAAGTCATCGAAGAAATCACCAACCGCTGATTGCAGTCACACTGCCACAAAATCGTCGTCTGCAAAACCTACTTATGCGCTCAGCTATCAAGTTTTCCAGATTCGTGCCGATAAGTCATAAAACCGTCATAAATCTTTAACGCTATTCGTTTAAGGCACAGCTTTCAGCCGCAGGCGCGCTTTTGAAAAACAATTCATTCAAGTACTTGATCAATATATGATTATCAGCGCTCAAGGAAATCATCTCCATTCATTTTAGGGGGCAACACAATGAACTTTCGTACTCGGGTATTGGCACAAATAGGCGGCTCACTGCTGATTTTCACCATCGCATTGGGTTTTGCGCTGTATGCACTCAACGGTACACGCAATACCTTCTCCTCTTTCATTGAGGTTGACATGGTCCGGCTGCAGGCGCTGGAAGGCATGTATGCGCAAGGTCTGCAGCAAGGCCAGGCGCTGCGCAACATGGTGTTTGATCCGTCCAACCCCAAGGCCAAGAAAAATCTCGATGCGTCGATTGCCGCATTTGACGAGCAGTTGTCCATCGCCAAAAAATCGGCGGGTGACGACGCCAAACTGGCAGCGCTCACCACCGAAATCAGCGCCTTGCAGATAAATCGTAATAAAATCATCGAAAAAGTGCTCTCTGAAGCCACCACGAGCGGTCTGGCAGCAGGCGTGGTGGTGCTCAACAAGGAAGAAACCCCGGCCTGGCGCGAAATTCGCCAGAAGCTGCTGGATGCCCTCAAGGAACGCCGCGATCTGAGCGCCACTATCCGTCAGGAGATGCTCTCCTCTACGGATAAATCCGCAACCATCGTATATATCCTGACCGCCATCAGTATATTCATGGGTCTGTTTTTCGCGATCAAACTCACCCGCGGGCTGTGCCGCCAGCTTGGAGGCGAGCCTGAAATCGTGGTCTCCAGAGTCAGAAACCTGGCCAACGGGGACTTTACCGATAGGGACCAGACCTCCTGCGATGCAGGCAGCATCCTGAGCGCCGTACAGGAGATGCGCGGCAAGTTGTCTCAGATGGTCAAAGATATCCTGATCACCTCGGACAAGATCGTGCTGGCATCAAAAAACATGTCGGATGACGCCAACAACATCCTGCAACAAACCTTGCAGCAGGAAGACGCCACCGCCTCGATTTCTTCGGCCATCACGGAACTTAGCAGCAGCATCGATCAGGTCACCGCCCACGGTGACGATGCCTATCGTGTCGTCACTAAATCCTGCGAAGAATCCGGGCGCGGTGCTGACATCGTTAATCAGGTAATCAACGAAATAAAAACGATTTCGGGTGCGGTGGAAAATTCATCGGCCATCATGCGCGATCTGGATAGTCAGTCCAACAAGATTGCCGCCATCGTCAGCACCATCCAGCAGATTGCCGATCAGACCAATCTGCTGGCGCTCAACGCAGCCATCGAAGCGGCCCGTGCAGGTGAACAGGGACGGGGGTTTGCAGTGGTCGCCGACGAAGTGCGCAAACTGGCGGAACGCACCACGCAGGCGACCCATGAGATCGCCCAGGTCATCAGTGCGACTCACCAGGGTATTCAGCAGGCGACTACCTCGCTGGCGACCGGCGTACAGCTCACCGCACGCGGCGTCACACTGGGCAATCAGGCCGGCACAGCCATTGAAGAAATCACGCTCAACTCAAGACGGGTCGAACAGATCGTCGGCGAAATCGCATCCGCCTTGACGCAACAAAGTGCGGCGACCAACGAGATATCCGAAAAGGCGGCACAAATCGCCGCCTTCACGGTCAAAACCGAAAACACTATCAAACAAACGGTGGTTTCAGTTGCCGACCTGCGCAAACTGGCAGTTGATCTGCACGATATGGAAAAGAATTTCAAACTCTAACAGGCTGTTGAACGGCCGTGGAACTGCGCCGTGGCGCGGTTTCACACGAGTTATTGGCGCGTTACCGTAACCTGATTACAGCGACTGATGATGTGCGATCAGCCGATCGATGAAGTCGCGCAAAAACCCTTCCGTCTGTGAACTGTAAAAACGATCCACTTCTACCCCGCGGCTATAGGCAATCACGGTCGGAAAGCCGCGCACCTTATGGCGTCCGGCAATTTTCATGTTTTCATCGGCATCCACCACACCCAGAATAAACTGGCCGTCATAGGCGGCCACCATCTTGTGCAGCAAGGGCGCCAGCACCCGGCAGGGCGCGCACCAGTCCGCACTGATGTCCAGCAGCACCGGCAGCTTGTGGGATGCGGCCACGACCAATTCGTCAAAACTGTCTTCTTCGACGTTATAGGAAAAATCACTCATACTTAAACCTTAATCAGAATTATATTAGCGCTTTATTATATCTCTCTTATCGCCCGATTGCCCGGACGGTTTGAAAAACGCGTCATACAGTTATGCACTTCAACCTCCACGCGGGCCTTTTTTCCGCCGTACACACTGCTTTTCAGCCACGCGACTTCGGATTTGACCGCATCATCCCCGGCCAGCGTGGTGTGCCAGCACTTTTTGTCACCGTCCCAGCGGTAGCCGCGCGCTTTCAGGACATCCTTGCTCTCGAAAGGTGAGCCGGTTGCATACAGCTGATAACTTTTTTGCCCCAGCTGATTGAGGATCGCGCCCAGCACCAGAGCGCCCGATTTGGGCAGCGGCTGTTGCAGGATTTCCAGCAAGGCAAAACAGTCTTCTTCTGCGCGATGCGCTTCAAAAAAGAAGCCGTATTGGTAGGCAATATACTCCAGCTTGGCCGACCCTATCCCCTCCCCGCTCCAGTCCACCTGCGCCAGCGAGCATCCCCAGGGCAGCGTTTCAAAGACAGGCAGGCGCTTTTCCAGAAACACCCGGTCGAATTTCGAATTATGCGCGACCACCAGACTGACGCCTTCAAGAAAACTGGCCACACTTGCATCGTCTATGCGCTGACCTTTAACCATCTCATCGGTGATGTCGTGCACCGCCATCGATTCCGGCGGAATGGGATAACCCGGGTCTTCCAGCTGATCGAAGGAGGCCAGCACCCGGCAGGCGCGACCGGTTTTTGCATCGTATTCAAACAACACCATGCCTAGCTCTATGATGGCATCCTTGTCCGGATGGATGCCGGTGGTCTCGGTATCCACCACCACGCCCAGCGACAAAACCTCGCCATCCGGTTCAGCGAAAAAGGCGCGCGGCTGTATCCGGCGCACCACCCGGTAATCGGGATGCGCATCCAGCAATTGCAGCGCATTGGTTTCCAGCAATTCATCCATGATCTTGCACTTTCATTAACGCACGGTCACGCCGGGCGTGCCGTTTTTCATCACCCCGATCACCGCGGCCTGATTGAATCCGGCCTGTTTAAAACAGGATAGCACCTCATCCACCGCATCCGGCGCAACCGCCACCAGCAACCCGCCGCTGGTTTGCGGATCGGCCATCAGTCGCTGCTGCCAGGCGGTAAGATTATCGGTAAAATGCACCTCAGCGCCGTAGCTTTCCATGTTGCGCCCGATCGCACCGGGGCCATAGCCTGACTGGATCAGTTCCCGCGCCACAGACAGAACCGGAACCCGGTTAAATTCAACTTCGCCTGTTAATCCTGCGCCCCGGCACATCTCCAGCAAGTGCCCGAGCAGGCCGAAGCCGGTCACATCGGTCAGCGCATGCACAGAACTCATGGCGGACAGCGCGGGGCCCACAGAATTAAGTTTAGTGGTAGTGTCTATCATCTGCGCATAGCCATCAATCGACAATGCATCCTTCTTGAGGGCGTCCGCCATGATTCCGACACCCAGGCCTTTGCCCAGGATCAGCACATCTCCCGCACGCGCCGCGCTGTTTTTCTTGAGCCGGTCGGGATGCACGATACCCAATGCCACCAGCCCGTAAATCGGCTCAACCGAATCGATCGAATGCCCACCAGCCAGCGGTATGTTCGCCGCTTTACAGACCGACTCACCGCCTTGCAGAATGGCGCGTATCGTTTCAACGGATAACTTATTGATCGGCATGCCGACGATCGCCAGCGCCATGATGGGCGTGCCGCCCATCGCATACACATCGGACAGCGCGTTGGTGGCGGCGATGCGGCCAAAATCGAAAGGATCATCGACAATCGGCATGAAAAAATCGGTGGTCGCGATGATCGCCTGGGTATCGTTCAAACGGTAGACGGCTGCGTCATCGCTGGTTTCCGTACCAACCAGAAGGTCGGGATAAGGTAATTTGTGTTTCACATCACCCAGAATTTGTTGCAACAACGCCGGTGCAATTTTGCAGCCGCAGCCGCCGCCGTGAGACAATTGGGTCAACTTTATTTCAGACATAGGTTCCTCAATGCTGTTCAGAACCGCAAACCTAACACAGCTGGCCGAATTTGACGACATTATCGATGTACGCACCCCGGCTGAATTTGCAGAAGACCATCTCCCGGGCGCGATCAACTGCCCGGTGTTTTCGGATGAAGAGCGCATTATCGTAGGCACCTTGTACAAGCAGAAGTCCCCTTTCGAAGCGCGCAAAGTCGGTGCTGCGATGGTCGCAAAAAACATCGCGCATCATCTTGAAACGCGTTTTGCGGAACACCCCAAGTCCTGGCGACCCCTGATCTACTGCTGGCGCGGCGGGCAGCGCAGCGGCGCGATGAGCATCATCCTGTCGCAGGTCGGCTGGGCGGCACACAAGCTCGATGGCGGTTATAAAACCTACCGGCGCCATGTGCTGGAACAGCTGGAAGCGCTGCCGCAACATTACACCTGGCGGGTGATCGGCGGCCCGACCGGTTCCGGCAAGAGCCGGCTGCTCTCGGCGCTTACCGCGTGCGACAAACAGGTGCTCGACCTTGAACAGTTAGCCCAGCATCGCGGCTCGGTGTTGGGTCGCCTGCCAACGCAGCCGCAACCCTCGCAAAAAGGCTTCGACAGCGTATTGCTGGTCGCCCTGCAAAATCTCGACCCGGCAAAACCGGTGTATGTGGAAGCCGAGAGCAACAAGATCGGCCTGATCACCCTGCCTCCCGCACTGATCGCCGCGATGCACCAGAGTGATTGTTTGATCGTGGAGACGCCGATGGCAACACGCGTGGCGGGCCTGCTGGAAGACTACCGGAACTACCTCGACAACCCGGAACTGCTGATCGGCCATTTACAGGCGCTGCACCGTTTTCACGGCGAAAAGCAACTGACGCGCTGGACGGATTTAATCCGGTCAGGTGATTTTGCTACCATGGTCGAAGAACTGCTGAACCTGCACTATGACCCGAGCTATCAGCGCGCCTCCTCGAAACACTATGTCAAACTTGCCGATGCAAAACACCTCCCTCTGGATGATATTTCGCCGCAGGCGCTCAATGGCATTGCCGCGACGCTTTAGTTTAACTTCCCGACTTCAACTGCCAGGCAGAGTGACAAGCCACACACTTGGTCAATGTGTTTGAGGTCATTTTCAGAATTTCCTGCGCCGGCACGCCGTTATCAGCCGCTTTGGCAATCGCATCCATATCATGATGAACGCTCATACCCAGCGTTTTAAACTCGAGCGGCAATTTTGCCATCAGCGCCGGACTCACATCCACAGCACCTTGCATGCCTGCCGTAGTGGCAGCCTTGCTGACCGCCTGCATATCCCCCCTGTTGACGCCGTCCAATACAGACTGCGTCGCTGACAACAGGCCGCGCATTTCAGACAATACCAGATCACGCTCGGCCGCTTGCAATACGACCGCAGTTCTGCCATCGCTCCCTGTTGTCGTATTGCCGCGAATAAAGAACCATGCAAACACCGCGATGGTGACCACCCAGAGCAACAGGGCAATTGAAGCGAGTTTGTTGAATTTCATTTTTGACGACCGGTAAGATAAAGGTGAGCAGAATATAAACCATTCACGCTGATGTCTGTGTCATTAGTCACATTGCAGGAAACTTTGTTTGATCAAGTTCCCGTCAATGTCATATTGCGGCTCTGATGAACCCGTCCCAGATAACGCTGCGTCTGCATCTCGATCAGACGGGAGGTGATACGGACAGATTCGCCATCCGGCGCTTGATACAGTTCTTCCGGCGAGGCGGCAAAGTTTGCCACCAGCTTGACGCGATTGTCGTACAACACATCGATCAGCCAGGTAAAACGCCGGGATTCGTCCGCATTATCAAGCGTCATGCGCGGCACGTCGGACAGAAACAGGGTCGGGTAACGATGCGCAATCTGCAAATAGTCGGTCTGATCATGGTTGCCGCCGCACAGTGTTTTGAAATCGAACCAGGCAATTTCCTGTACCGCGCATTTTGCCTGTACGCGCCCTACCTCGACGGGCGCAGCTTGCCTGCCCATGGTAAGACGACGAAACATTGACTCCATGGTGTGTTTCGCGTTGCCGGAACTCAGAAATACCGGGTCGCGTATCGCCTGCAACAAGCGGTAATCACGGTTTCCTTCAAAATGCAGCACGCGTAACGCTTCTTTGAGCAATGCGATGGCCGGCAAAAAGTTCTGCCGTTGCAGCCCGTTCGGATACAGATCATCCGGCGCGTAATTGGAGGTAATCAGCAGCACCACGCCGCGCTTGAACAAGGCGGCCAGCAAACGCCCCAGGATCATCGCATCCGTAATGTCGTCCACATGCAACTCATCCAGACACAGCAGGCGCGTCGCCTGTGCGATATTGTCGGCCAGCGCCATCAGCGGATCGGGCGTGTCCTGAAGACGCTGCATTTCATGATGCACTTCAGACATGAAATGGTGAAAATGAATGCGCCGCTTACGGCGATACGGCAGGCAGTAGTAAAAACCATCCATCAGAAAGGTTTTGCCGCGCCCCACCCCACCCCAGATATACAGGCCGCGTGGCACCTCCGGGCTTAACAGGCCGCGCCCTAAAAACTGATTGCGTTTATTTTTAAATTCGACAAGCTGCTGCCAGAGCAGCTCCAGCTCATCGATGGCCTGCCGCTGCGCCTCATCGGCAACAAACCCCGCCTTGTCGCAGATTGTTTGATACCACGCGCGCGGGCTCAGCGCTTGCGAGGGTTCCGTCATACTTCAATGAATTCCAGCGCGTTCTGGTCCGGGTCACGGCAGAACAGCGCACGGCGCCCTGATAGGCTCAGCGTATAGGCAATTCCTGCGCCCGTAAGCCTTGTGATCAACTGTGTCATATCTGATACCGTCAGCGCAACATGCCGGTCACGTCCGCCGTGCTCGGGACGCGGCAAACCGGCTGCCGCATCCGGCAAGGCCATCAGGTGGATCTGCTGATGCGGCCCCACGCCATACCATACGCCTTCAAAACCCATGAGCGGGCGCTTCTCATCCGCGCGCAGGCCCAGCACGTCCTCGTAAAAAACACGCGCGCGGTCAAGATCTGCGACCAGAAAGGTCGCGTGGTGTAAGCCTGTGATCATGGTTTGACGGGTTTGACCAGGCTGGCTGCGCGTTTTGCACGCGTCCTCGCCTCATCGGTGTCCGCGCCGGTTGCCAGCGCCACGCCCATGCGGCGACGGGCAAACGATTCCGGCTTGCCGAACAGGCGGATATCACTGCCGGGCACACGCAGCGCATCGGCAACACCTGTAAAAGCGATGCCCGTTGCATCCAGCTGACCGTAGATCACCGCCGATGCACCCGGTTCACGCAACGCGGTATTGACCGGCAGGCCGAGGATGGCTCGCGCATGCAGTCCAAATTCATTCTGCACCTGCGTACACATCGTTACCATGCCGGTGTCGTGCGGGCGCGGACTGACCTCGGAAAACCAGACTTCATCGCCGCTGACAAACAGCTCCACACCGAACAGTCCCAGGCCCCCTAGATTTTCCGTCACTTTCGCGGCAATTTCCCGTGCGCGCTGCAACGCCAGCGGTGACATACGCTGCGGCTGCCAGCTCTCCACGTAATCGCCCTGCACCTGTACATGGCCGACCGGTTCGCAGTACTGCGTCTCGGTTTTGCCATCTGCGTCCAGCGCACGTACCGTGAGCAAGGTAATTTCGTAGTCAAAACGTATCATCCCCTCGACGATCACCCGCCCCTGATTCACCCGGCTGCCGCTCGCCGCATAGTCCCATGCGGCAGCGATTTCTTCAGGCCCGTCCACCTTGGACTGCCCCTTGCCGGAGGACGACATCACCGGCTTGATGATGCAAGGATAGCCAATATGTTCGATCGCGGCACGCATCTCCTCCAGACTGTCGGCAAAACGGTACGGGGACGTGGGCAGGCCCAGCGTCTCAGCGGCCAGACGTCGTATGCCTTCGCGGTTCATCGTCAATCGGGCGGCGCGCGCGGTAGGAATCACCTGAGCGATCCCTTCATTTTCGATCAACTGCAACATGTCGGTCGCAATCGCCTCGATTTCCGGCACGATCAAATGCGGCTTTTCCAGTTCGATCAGGGCCCGCAAGGCTGCGCCATCGGCCATGTTGATCACATGCGCACGGTGTGCCAACTGATGTCCCGGCGCATTGGCGTAACGGTCTACCGCGATGGTTTCAACCCCTAAGCGCTGCAAGGCGATGATGACTTCACGCCCCAGTTCGCCGCTGCCCAGCAGCATGACACGGGTGGCGGAAGGACTGAGGGGTGTACCGATGGTATGAACAGACATGGTGTTATTTCCAGAGTAAATAATTTGATGAAATTATATAATGCCACTGACACAAGAGCAGAGTTTTCCTGAAATACATGATTTAATGCCGTCTGTTTGCATGTTATTTGTCCAACCCACAGCGTATTATTACAACTCACCTCGGCAGAACTGATCTTCGGATATGAAAAACTGGTGGCAATCGTTAGATGTAGGCACAAAACTGAACATCCCCATCCAACTGATGCTGATTGTGGTGCTGTCTTTCGCGCATTTCTGGGTCATGGATCACTTCAAGGCGGAAATTCTGGATGGTGCCGAAAGGCGTGCCATCGTTTCTGCCGACGGCATCATCAACGGCATGAATATGCTGATGGTAACCGGGATGATTTCAAACCCGGAAAACCGTCGCCTTTTTATCCGGAAAATGGCCGCATCCGAAAACATGAAGGAAGTGCGCATCATACGCGCCAAACAGGTGCAGGATCAGTTCGGCATAGGTCTTCCTGAAGAACAGCCACTGGATAAGCTGGATGTCCTCGCCATCACCTCCAAACAGGCACAGTTCCAACTGAGCAAAAAGGGGAGCGCACCGACTCTGCGCGCCGTTGTCCCTTTCCTCACCAGCACCAACTTCCGGGGCACAAATTGCATGACCTGTCACCATGTAAAAACGGGTTCGGTGAATGGCGCGGCCAGCATCACCATCGACATGAGCGAGGATTTTGCCGCGATCCGGCGCGCCCAGAACAAGCTGTGGACAGGACAGATAGTCCTGCAACTGCTGATGTTTTTCGCTACTTTTGGCCTGATACGACGGTTTACAAAGCCCATCATCAAACTGCAATCCGCGATGGATGCCATGCAGGCAGCCGGCAGTATGGAACATTTCATCCCCATTGAACCGGGCACCCACAACCGGGATGAAATTGGCAAATTAACGATGGCATTCAACCGCATGGCAGAGACACTGAGTCACTCCGAAAAATCCATGAAGCTGGCCACTGCAATCTATCAATCCAACGCCGATGCCATCATCGTGACAGACGAGCGCAATCTGATCACGGATGTCAATCCTGCTTTCACAACATTGACCGGTTATACCCTGGACGAAGTGCGCGGAAAAAACCCCCGCATCATGAAATCCGGCCAGCATGACGATCAGTTCTACCGGCAGATGTGGCAGGACATCCTCAATGACGGGCACTGGGAGGGCGAAATATGGGATAAACGCAAGAACGGCGAACTCTATGCGAAATTGGCCAATATCATTGCCCTGCGCAACAAGGATGGCAGCGTATACCGCCATGTCGCACAGTTTTCGGATATTACCGAAAAGAAACAAAAGGATGAAATGATACACTGGCAGGCCAATTATGACCCGTTGACCAATTTGCCCAATCGCCGCCTGTTTCATGACCGTCTGGTACAGACCATCAAACTGGCACATCGCAAAAACCTGACGCTGGCCCTGTTTTTCATTGATCTGGATCACTTCAAGGAAATCAACGACCAGTTGGGCCACGCCAACGGGGATGCCTTGCTGATGGAAGCCGCGCGCCGCATCAGCAGCTGTGTGCGCGAAACGGATACGGTTGCGCGCCTGGGCGGCGATGAATTCACGGTGATTCTGCCTGAGTTTGGCGACACCACACAAACCAAACGCATCGCGGAAGAAATCGTCAAAAAACTGGCGCTGCCTTTTTATTTCGTCAATGATGAAACCGGATATCACATATCCGGCAGTATCGGTATTGCCCTGTACCCCGATCATGCGCGCGATCCGGAGGGGCTGATCAAATGCGCGGATCAGGCCATGTATACGGCAAAATCCGCAGGACGTAGCCGTTACAAATACTTCAGGCTTTAGCCAGACGGGCCGTTCACCGCGCGGATGATTCCGGCGATACGACAGCGTAGAGTTTGCCGGACAACAAACTGGCTGAGATGATCAGTGCGGCGCCTATCCAGTCGCGCAGCCCCATCGCTTCATTCGCCAGAAAATACGACGCGATCGCGGCCACCACCAGCTCGAATAAAAACAACAACATGGCGCGATTGGCCGGCATATGGGTGACGCCGTATTGCACCGCAAAGCTGCACGCACACAGGGCCAGACCCAGCAGGCCCAGTATCAGCCAGGCATCAGTGTCGATACCCGAAATCTGCCAACCGCCCTGCCAGCCTAGCAGCGGCAACGTCAGCACGACAGTGCCGAACCAGATGCTGAACGATTTGGCCTCCACGCTCAGATGGCTTGCGCGCCTGGACACCACATTGGAGAGCGCAAACCCCATACCGGCTGACAAACCGATCCACTCGGAGCGGTTTTGCGGGAACGGCATGCCGAGCGCCGGTTCCCACAGCATGGTGAAAGCGCCGCCAAGAGATAATCCAATAACGGCATAGCCGTATCGATTCAGGCGTTCACCGAGCAGCCAGAAGGAAAACAGAATGGTCCAGACCGGCGCCAGATAGAACAACAGCAGCACGCGCATCACCTCGCCGTGCAGCATCGCCAGCACATAGCCGAAATTGGCCCAGCCCGCAGATAACACCAGATACAGCGCCCACCAGCCTGCGCTGCGGATTTCGCGCACGACGCGCGGCAGCATAAAAATACCGAACAGCATCGCCAGCAGATACGTGATGAGCGTAGCCAGCGGACCGGAAATTCCGGCATCCTGCAACACGCGATATGGGTACCAGATCAGTCCCCACACCAGCGCCCCGCTTAAAATTCCGGCAATCGGCATTACATTTTGTTTTGATGACACCCATTCGCCCTTTATAATGCCCGCCACTTCCGCTACTGCTGAAATTGCAATGAATCCAGATTTAAATAAACTACAGCCCTACCCGTTCCAGAAACTGGCCGCTTTGTTTCGCGAGGCAACAGCGAATCCGGAATTCTCCGCGATCAGCCTGTCCATCGGCGAGCCCAAACACCCCACCCCGCAATTTATCCGGGATGCGCTGACCGACAATCTCGGCGGACTTGCGAATTATCCCACAACCGCAGGCTCCGACGCGCTGCGCAGTACGATTGCCAACTGGCTGGCACGCCGCTACAGCATTCCGACCCCCGATTTCAAAACCCAGGTATTACCGGTCAACGGCAGCCGCGAGGCCTTGTTCGCTTTCGCGCAAGCTGTCATCGATTGCGGCATGCCTGATGCGGCAGTGGTTTGTCCTAATCCCTTCTACCAGATTTATGAAGGGGCGGCCTATCTTGCGGGTGCCACACCGCATTTTCTGAACACTGTGCCGGAAGACAATTTTGCGCTGAATTTTTCGCAACTGCCCGAAGCAACCTGGCAGCGCACACAACTGATTTACGTCTGCACCCCCGGCAATCCCAGCGGGCGCGTGATGCCGTTGTCTGAGTGGAAGACCCTGTTCGAGATGTCTGATCGTTACGGCTTTGTGATCGCCTCCGACGAATGCTATTCCGAAATCTATTTTGACCAGGCACCGCTGGGTGCGTTACAGGCAGCCCTGCAGCTGGGGCGCACGGATTATCGCAACCTGGTGGTGTTTTCCAGCCTGTCAAAACGCTCAAACGTGCCCGGCATGCGCTCGGGCTTTGTCGCAGGGGACGCGAAGGTCATCGCAAAATTCGCGCTGTACCGCACTTATCACGGCTCGGCGATGAATCCGGTGATCCAGGCCGCCAGCATCGCCGCGTGGAACGATGAAAACCACGTGATCGAAAATCGCCGCCTGTATGCGGAAAAATTCGCCCGCGTGCTGGAAATATTAAAGCCTGTTCTCCCTGTCGAACAGCCGGATGCCGCTTTTTATCTGTGGGTACGCACGCCGATTGCCGACACGGCTTACGCGCTGGGCTTGTATCGCGATTATAATGTGACCGTTTTGCCGGGCAGTTTTCTGGCGCGAAGCGCGCAGGGCATCAATCCCGGAGAGAATTACATACGTCTGGCGCTGGTCGCCGAAACGAGCGAAACAATTGAAGCAGCACACCGAATCGCCAAGTACAGTCGTGAGCTGCTAGACGCTAGTCGTTAGTAACAGCGAGGCCACGTAGCGGACAACCTCAACTAACGTCTAGCGACTAACGACTACCAACTTTTTAATCAAGGAATAAACATGGATCAGTTACAGCAAATCATCGAAGCCGCTTTTGAACGCCGTGCAGAAATTACCCCGCGCAATGCGGATGCACTCCTCAAGGAAGCCGTTGACAGTGTCATCAACCAGCTCGATGGGGGCACGCTGCGCGTGGCGGAAAAAATCAACGGTGACTGGGTCACCCACCAGTGGCTCAAAAAGGCCGTGCTGCTGTCCTTCCGTCTGGAAGACAATGCCTTCATCAAGGGCGGCTTTACCAATTACTACGACAAGGTTCCTTCAAAATTTGCCGACTACAACAGCCGCGATTTCCGTGAAGGCGGTTTCCGTGTGGTCCCGCCGGCCGCCGCCCGTAAAGGCGCTTACATCGCCAAGAACGTGGTGCTGATGCCCTCTTATGTGAATATCGGCGCGTACGTCGATGAAGGCACCATGGTGGATACCTGGGCGACGGTCGGCTCCTGCGCACAGATCGGCAAGAACGTGCATCTTTCCGGCGGCGTCGGTATCGGCGGCGTACTGGAACCCGTGCAGGCCAACCCGACCATCATCGGCGACAACTGCTTTGTCGGCGCGCGTTCCGAAATCGTCGAAGGCGTGATACTGGAAGACAATGTGGTAATTTCGATGGGCGTGTTCATCGGCCAGAGCACCAAGATTTACGACCGCGAGACCGGCACCGTCACCTATGGCCGTGTACCGGCAGGCTCGGTCGTGGTGAGCGGCAGCCTGCCCTCCGCCGACGGCAAATACAGTTTGTACTGCGCGGTGATCGTCAAAAAAGTGGATGCCAAGACCTTGTCCAAGGTCGGCATCAACGAATTGTTAAGAGGCATCTAAAAACAGTCGCTAGACGCTAGGCTTTAGTTGCCAGTTAAAACCCGCCGCAAAGCGGCGACAACTTCAACTAACGACTAGTAACTAACGACTCACAACTGGAGGTAAACATGCTCGTCACACCCTTGCTGAAACTGGCTGCCGACAGACAAGCGTCCGACTTGTTTTTCTCTGCGGGCGCGCCTGTTAACGTCAAAATTGACGGTATTATCACCCCGGTCAACGCTCAGATTCTGACCCCTGATGTGCTCAAGCGCATTGCCTATGAGATGATGAATTCCAGACAAATCGTCGAATTTGAAAGCAAGCTGGAGATGAATTTCTCCTACCGGGTAGATGAGATTGGCAATTTCCGCGTAAATATCTTCCGTCAACGCGGCGATATCGCGCTGGTCATCCGCTACATCAAAGGCAAAATCAGCGACACCGAAGATCTCCACTTGCCAGCGTTGCTCAAAACGCTGGTGATGGAAAAGCGTGGGCTGATACTGGTCGTCGGTGCAACCGGTTCCGGTAAATCCACCACACTGGCGTCCATGATCGAGCATCGCAGCGCCACCCAGAGCGGACATATTCTGACCATCGAAGATCCCATCGAATATATTTTCAAACACGACAAATCGATCGTGAATCAGCGCGAGATCGGCACGGACACCCTGAATTACGAAAATGCGCTTTCGTGCGGCATGCGTGAAGCCCCCGACGTGCTGATGATCGGTGAAGTACGCGATCGCGAAACCTTGAAACACGCGCTGATTTTTGCGCAAACCGGCCATCTGTGCCTGACCACCTTACACGCCAACAACAGTTATCACGCGCTCAATCGCATCGTCAATTTTTTCCCTTATGACTCGCGCCGCAGCGTGCTGTCCGACCTGTCGATGTGCCTTCGTGCGGTGATTTCGCAACGTCTGGTGCGTACCATACAGGGCAAACTGATGCCAGCCGTGGAAGTGCTGCTCAACACCACGCTGATTGCCGATCTGATCAAAAACGACGAAATTGAAAAAATTCACGGGGCCATCGAGAAAAGCGTATCTGCCGGATCGCAAACCTTCGAACAGGCGCTATACCGGCTGTTCAAATCCGGTAAAATCACCAAGGAAGAGGCGATGCGTAACGCCGATTCGGCCAGCAACCTGTCCGCGCTGGTTGATTTTTCAGAGCGTACCAACACCATGTCTGTGCCCGCATTTACGCCACTTCCGGTCGAACGCAAAAAATCCCCCGCATCGGATTTCAGCGGTATCAAACTCGATCTGGATGAAGCCAAATAGGTATGACGATAATGTCAAAATCTGTCATACCTATTTCCCTGAGCGTGGCTGTTGACGACTTGTCGGCTGTACAGCCACGGCCTGCCCCTTGCGAGCACACCCCAACCCTGATGGAACGACTAGCCAATCGACCAAGCTTTCAAGAGACGACAGCCAAGTCGCTGGTTATCTCCCAAAAGGAGAGGGAGCAACCGAACGCTTGCGCAAATTTCACAATTCTGAAGTTATATGGCATCCCCAATTGCAGCACAGTCAAAAAAGCGCGTGACTGGCTGACCCGGCATGATATCCGTGTCGAATTTCACGACTTCAAAAAAAACGGTCTGGATGCAGCGATTGCCGAAAACTGGCTGCGACAACGCGACTGGAGCGAGCTGATCAATCGCAAGGGGCTCACCTGGCGCGGTTTAACTGAAGAACAAAAACAACAACTTACAGACAGTTCATCAGCATTGACTTTAATGACAGAAAAAACCAGCGTGATCAAACGCCCCCTGCTGGAGCAGGACGGCAAACTGCTGCATGTCGGATTTGATGCGGCAGCCTATGCCCAACTATTTAATCTTAACGGACATGATGGAGACCTCCCTTGATGATGCAATGGTTTTCGCAGGGATATCGCCCTTCGGCGATAACTCGCAAATTCACCATGTCCGTTTTCCCTCACCCAAACCCTCTCCCGAAGGGAGAAGGGACAATCGTATCGCTTACGCGACTTTCACGTTATAAGGAATAACCATGTCGGAAACACTTGCACTCGCAAAGGCACTGATCGCGCGCCGCTCACTCACCCCTGACGATGCAGGCTGCCAGGAAATTCTGATCGAGAGACTGGAAAAAATCGGTTTTATCGTAGAGCGTATGCGCTTTGGCAATGTGGATAACTTCTGGGCCCGACGCGGCATCAGCAACCCTGTTGTGGTATTTGCCGGCCACACCGACGTCGTGCCTTCGGGCCCGGAGGAATCCTGGTTCAGCCCGCCGTTTGAGCCGACCCTGCGCGACGGGATGCTGTTCGGGCGCGGCGCGGCCGACATGAAAACCTCCATCGCCGCCTTCATTACGGCCATCGAAGCCTTTATCGAGGATCATCCTGATCATGCGGGTTCGATCGCCCTGCTGATCACCTCGGACGAAGAAGGCGTGGCCGTGGATGGCACGGTGCGCGTGGTCGAAGCCTTGCAGGCGCGCGGCGAAACGCTGGATTACTGCATCGTCGGCGAACCTACCTCAAACAAACTGGTCGGCGACATGATCAAGAACGGACGCCGCGGTTCGCTGTCCGGCACATTGATTGTTCAGGGAATTCAGGGGCATATCGCCTATCCGCATCTGGTGAAAAATCCCATCCATATGGTCGCCCCCGCCATTGCGGAACTGGCCGCAACCACCTGGGATGAAGGCAACGAGTATTTCCCGCCCACCTCATGGCAAATTTCCAACATCAACGGCGGCACGGGCGCAACCAATGTGGTGCCCGGCACCGTGGAAATCCTGTTCAATTTCCGCTTTTCCACAGCCAGCACCGAACAGGGCCTGAAAGACCGCGTGCACGCGATTCTCGACCAGCATCAGGTCACATACGAATTGCAGTGGGAATTGTCCGGCAAACCGTATATCACCCCCAAGGGCAGCCTGGTCAAGGCCATCAGCCATGCGATTGAACAAAGCTACGGCATCACGCCCGAACTCTCGACTACCGGCGGCACATCGGATGGACGCTTCATCGCGGACATCTGCCCGCAAGTCATCGAATTCGGTCCGTTAAATGCCACGATACACAAGCTCAACGAGTGCGTAGCCGTGGCCGATATTGAGCCGCTCAAGTTTACCTATCAGCGCACGCTGGAAAACCTGCTATGCAAATAAAAATTCATTCTGCGTGCAAATCGCGGCGTCACATGCTCGCTTACTCCTCGCCTACCTTAGCGGTATGTCTCGTCATTCGCTGCGCGGCTCCTTGCGCTTCCACACGCATAAGTGAATTTTAAAAAACCATGAGTGAATATTTTTCCGGTGCAACACAAAACCTGCTGACCGTACGCGACTATCTGCGTTTCGCGGTCAGTCGTTTCTATCAGGCCAAACTGTTCTTCGGCCACGGCAGTTCAGAGGCCTACGACGAAGCCGTCTATCTGATTCTACACACGCTGCATTTGCCCATCGACACGCTCGCCCCTTTTCTCGACGCCCATCTCACGCCGTCCGAACGCAGCGACGTGCTGAACATTATTCAGCGCCGCGTCGAGCAGCGCATCCCGGCCGCCTACCTGACGCACGAAGCATTCCTGGGCGAATACAGCTTTTATGTGGATGAACGGGTGATTGTGCCGCGCTCCTTCATCGCCGAACTGCTGCGTCAGCAACTGTCGCCCTGGATTGCCGACCCCGAATCCATTACCAGCGTACTTGACTTGTGCACCGGCAGCGGATGCCTTGCGATACTCGCAGCGGACGCCTTCCCCAACGCCCTGATCGATGCAGTTGATCTGTCTTCAGATGCGCTGGATGTCGCCAACCGCAACGTCAGTGATTACGAACTGGAGGCACGCGTCAGCCTGATCGAATCGGACCTTTTCGCCCGTCTGGAAGGCCGACAATACGACCTGATCATCAGCAACCCGCCGTATGTCGATGCAGAATCGGTGGCCTCATTACCGCAGGAGTATCTGCATGAACCGACGCTCGCCTTGGGCAGCGGCAACGACGGACTGGATGCGACACGCCTGATTTTGCAGCATGCCGCAGCGCATCTGACTGACAACGGCATCCTGATTGTCGAAATCGGCCACAACCGCGACGTGCTGGAAGCCGCCTACCCGACACTGCCCTTCACCTGGCTGGATGTCACAGCCGGCGACCAGTTCGTGTTTATGCTGCATCGCAACGATCTGATTTAAGCTGATGCCTATCGATCATTACGAGAATTTTCCTGTTGCTTCTATCCTGATGCCCCGTCGGTTGCGCAAGCCGGTCGCGGCGATTTATCATTTTGCCCGCGCTGCGGACGACATCGCCGACGAAGGCGATCTGCCGGATGAAGAACGCCTGCGACAGCTCAATGCTTTCCGGGATCAGCTGGATCAAATCGGCCACAATGCAACTCCGGCCATGCCGCTTTTTCAGAATCTGGCCGCCGAAATTCGCGCGCACCAGCTGCCATTGCAACCGCATTACGATCTGCTCGATGCGTTCTCGCAGGATGTGGTAAAAAAGCGTTACGCCGATTACACCGAGCTGCTCGACTATTGCCGCCGTTCCGCCAATCCGGTCGGCAATCTGCTACTGCATCTCTACAGGGAGGCCACCCCTGTCAACATCGCCTATTCGGATGCCATCTGCACCAGCTTGCAGCTGATCAATTTCTGGCAGGATGTCGCAAAGGATTACAGCATTTCCCGCATCTATCTGCCGCTGGATGAAATGGCCCGATTCTGCATTCATGAAAACCAAATTGCGCAACAAATCTGCAATGATAATTGGCGAGAATTGATGAAGTTTCAGGTTGATCGCGCAAGAGCGCTGATGCTGCAAGGCGCGCCGCTGGGCAGCGTGCTTACGGGGCGTATCGGCCTTGAAATGCGCATGATTATCGCAGGGGGCATACGCATACTCGACAAGATTAAAGCGGCCGATTACGATGTTTTCAACCGCCGTCCCGTGCTGCGCCCGCTCGACTGGGTTATCATGCTGGCCAAATCTGCGCCCTATTCGTATTAAAACTATGACACCAGACCAATACTGCCAGGACAAAGCGGCGGCCAGCGGCTCCAGCTTTTATTACAGCTTTTTGTTCCTGCCCCGCGACAAACGCCGCGCGATTACCGCGCTGTACGCCTTTTGCCGCGAGGTGGACGACGTGGTGGACGAATGCACAGACAGCCAGGTCGCCCGCAGCACACTCAACTGGTGGCGCGGCCAGGTCGCCGAGATTTACGGCGGCAAACCACAACACCCTGTAGCCCTTGCACTGGTGCCGGTCACCAAACAATTCAACCTGGCGCAGGAGCATCTGCTGGAAATCATCGACGGCATGGAGATGGATTTGGATCAGCCGCGCTATAACGACTTCAAATCATTGCAATTGTATTGCTACCGGGTCGCCTCGGTGGTGGGACTGCTGTCGGTGGAAATTTTCGGCTACAGCGACCGCCAGACACTCAAATATGCGCATGATTTAGGACTGGCGTTTCAGCTCACCAATATCATCCGCGATGTCGGCGAGGATGCGCGCCGCAACCGTATCTACCTGCCGATGGACGAAATGCAGAAATTTCACGTCACCGCAGCGGATATACTGAACGCCCGCGAGAGCGAAAACTTCCAGAAACTGATGGCGTTCCAGATCGAGCGCGCACAGCGCTACTACCAGCAGGCGCTGTCACAACTGCCTGATGTGGACAGAAAAAACCAGCGCACGGGTCTGATCATGGCCGCCATTTATCGCGCCACCTTGAACGAAGTCGCGGCCTCAGGATGCCATGTCTTGAAGGAGCGCGTCTCGCTCACCCCCTTGCGTAAACTGTGGCTGGCCTGGTCGACTTGGCTCAAGAACTGAACATAGGCATTATCGGCGCCGGCTATGCAGGCATGGCGGCAGCCGTTGCGCTTGCCGAAAAAGGCATTCCGGTCACGCTATTCGAGAGTGCAATGCAGCTGGGCGGACGCGCGCGCGGCGTGGTGCATCAAAACACCCAACTCGACAACGGTCAGCACCTGTTGCTTGGCTGCTATCAGGACACCTTGCGCCTGATCGAACAGGTCGGCGGCAATATCGAAGCAGATTTTTTACGGCTGCCGCTGCAACTGGATTTGCACGGCCATTTTGCATTGCGCGCCCCCCGCCTGCCCGCCCCTTTTCATCTGATCATCGCCCTGCTGCGCGTACAAGGGCTAACCTTGCGCGAGCGCATCAGCGCAGCCGGTTTCATGCTCCGGCTGCGTCGCGCGGATTTTCTTCTGAAAAACATCCCTCTCCCCCCGGGAGAGGGTCGGGGTGAGGGAGCAACAGACATCACCGTCAGCGCACTGCTCGCACGTCATGGGCAAAGCGAAAATTTGGCAAGCAAACTCTGGGAGCCGCTGTGTATCGCGGCGCTGAATACGCCGGTACACATGGCCTCCGCACAGGTTTTGCTGAACGTTTTAAAAGACGCACTCAATCAAAAACGCGCAGACAGCGACATGCTGCTGCCGCGCATCGATTTCACGGCCTTATTCCCGGCTCGTGCCGAAAAATACGTCAAAAAGCGCGGCGGACACGTGCTTACCTCTTGTGGCGTGGAATCCTTACTTCCGCACGAACACGGCATGGAGATCATCACGAAACGCGGCAGCCTGTATTTCAGTCACGTGATCTGCGCCACGCCGCCCAAAGCCGCTGCCAGACTGCTGCGCCCGATGACTGAGCTATCCCCTGTCGTCGCACAGATCGATGCCTTACAGCATCAGCCGATCTACACCCTGTATCTGCAATACCCGGAACAGGTCAAACTGCCGCATGCCATGCTGGGCCTTTATCAGCGCTACAGTCAATGGCTGTTCGACAAGGGACAGATCGCAGGACAGCATGGCCTGATCGCCAGCGTCATCAGCGCAGAAGGGTTGCACCAGAATTTACATCATGTCGAACTGGCAGAGAAAGTAATCGCCGAACTGCGCGCAGAATTCGGCATTACCGACACGCCGCGCTGGTACAAGGTGATCGCCGAAAAACGCGCCACCTTCGCCTGCACACCCGATTTGCCGCGCCCTGACCAGCAAACGCCCCTGCCCCGCCTGCTGCTGGCAGGTGATTATACAAAAGGCGACTATCCCGCCACACTGGAAGGCGCGGTACGCAGCGGCCTGCATTGCGCTACCTCAATCCTTCACGCAACAACTTGGGGCAAAGCCCCTTAGTTGTACGGGGAAGACCCTTCATTCAGCAGCAGGAGCTTTAGCTCCGTAGTTGCGTGGGAATGCCCTTCATTCAGGAGCAGGAGATTTATCTCCGCAGCTCCGTGGGAAGACCCTTGCGGTCTTGCGGCATGATTCCTGATTCCTGATTCCTGATTCCTGATTCCTGCTTTTTGTGACACAATCGCGCCTCTTACAGACACGCAATATTCATACTCCGAACATTATGACAGCCACAACCTCTCAGCCCGACGCAATTTTGCAAGACGAAAACCAGATTATCACCGAGCGCCGCAACAAGCTGGCCGCCATTCGCAAAGCAGGCATCGCTTTTCCCAACGACTTTAAGCGCACGCATCTGGCGGGCGATTTGCATGCCGACTACAGCCACCTGACGCACGACGAACTGGAAAGCGCACAGATACCGGTCGCCATCGCCGGGCGCATGATGTTAAAGCGCGTGATGGGTAAAGCCAGCTTCGCCACCTTGCAGGACATGAGCGCCCGCATGCAGTTGTTCATCAGCAATGACGACACGGGCATCGATGCACATAACGCATTCAAACATTACGATCTGGGCGACATCCTGGGTGCAGTCGGCGTATTGTTCAAGACCAAGACCGGCGAGCTTTCCGTGCGTGTATCGCAAGTGCGTTTGCTGACCAAGTCTCTGCGCCCGTTGCCGGAAAAATTCCACGGCCTGTCCGATCAGGAACAAAAATACCGCCAGCGTTATCTCGATCTGATCACGAATGGGGATGCGCGCGAGGTTTTCTTAAAGCGCACCCGCATCATCCAGGCGATACGCGAGTTTTTCATTGCCGAGGGCTACATGGAAGTGGAAACGCCGATGATGCATTCCATCCCCGGCGGCGCTTCGGCAAAACCGTTCGAGACGCACCACAATGCGCTGGACATGCAGATGTTTCTGCGCATCGCCCCCGAACTGTATTTGAAACGCCTGGTGGTCGGCGGGTTTGAAAAAGTCTTTGAAATCAACCGTAACTTCAGAAATGAAGGCTTGTCCACGCGCCACAATCCGGAATTCACCATGCTGGAATTCTATGAGGCCTATCGTGATTACAAATATCTGATGGATTTCACCGAAAGACTGTTGCGCGAGGTGGCGCAAAAAGTACTGGGCAGTACCGTGATCAGCTATCAGGGTAAAGAGCTGGATCTGGGTCTCCCCTTCCACCGGCTGACCATGGTGCAGGCGATCCAGAAATATCATCCGCAATTCACCGATGCGCAGCTTGCTGACCGCGATTTCGTGCTCGCCGAACTGCAAGACCTGAAGGCCAAATACAACCCTAAAGACGCGCTGGGCGGCCTGCAGTTGTCGCTGTTTGAAGAACTCTCCGAAGCACTGCTATTCGAACCCACTTTCATCATCGACTATCCGGTGGAAGTCTCGCCTCTGGCGCGCAGCAGCGACGCCAATCCGGCGATTACCGAACGCTTCGAACTGTTCGTGCTGGGTCGCGAACTGGCCAATGGCTTTTCGGAACTGAACGACGCGGAAGATCAGGAAGCGCGGTTTGACGCACAGGTTTTAGCCAAGGAAGCGGGTGACGAAGAAGCAATGTTTAAAGACAACGACTATATACGCGCGCTGGAATATGGCCTGCCGCCGACTGCCGGAGAGGGCATCGGCATCGACCGATTGATCATGATGCTGACCGATTGTGCGAGCATCAGGGACGTAATCCTGTTCCCGCAAATGCGCCCGGAAGCCTGATTAAGCGGATAAAAACAACAGTTTTTAATCGCCGCCATGCTCTCTAACGACACGATCACCCGCATCCTGCAAAATTACCCTGTGCTGCGGGAACTGCCCGCCACAGAATTGGACAAGATACGAAAAACCGCCAGTCTGCTGAATCTTGCCCAGAGCGCGGTGGTATTTGATGAAAACCAGTCCTGTCAGGGATTTCCGCTGCTGCTATCCGGCAGCCTGCGCGTCATCAAGGCGGCGGCGAACGGACGCGAATTGCAACTGTACCGTGTACTGCCGGGCGAGAGCTGTATTCTCACCAGCAGCTGCCTGCTGGGCAACACACCCTATCAGGCGCGTGGTGTTGTCGAAGAGTCACTCGCCATGGTGGTATTGCCCGCACAGGTTTTCCACGATCTTATCGATAAATACGAACCCTTCCGGCACTATGTGTTCCAGCTTTTCACCGAGCGCATCACCAGCCTGATGGAACTGGTCACCGCCGTTGCCTTTCACAAGCTTGACCAGCGTCTGGCCGTTTTGCTGGCTGGCAAATCCGGCACCCTGCATACTACGCATCAGGCACTGGCCGACGAGCTAGGCTCAGCGCGTGAAATCGTCAGCCGCCTGCTCAAGGGTTTTGCCGAACAAGGCTGGGTCAGGCTGGGCCGCGAACAAATCACGATTACCAACGAGGACGCCCTCAAAAAATTTGCAGCGCTTTAAGGAACCACTGATGCCGTCGCGCCCACGTGGGAATAAATCAGTGATTCCCTAGTCTTATGTGCGTTTTATCACAGACATGAACGCGCTATGCATCTATCATGTCCGCTCCTAAAACCCATTCAAGGAGTGAAAAATGAAAGCCAACGAAGGTACCATCGATCGTGCAGTCCGTATCATTGCAGGTCTGGCATTGATTGCACTGGCCTACACAGGTAATATCGGCGTGTGGGGTTATATCGGCGTCGTGCCGTTGCTGACCGGTATTATTGGCATCTGTCCGGCCTATTCAATCTTCGGCATCAACACCTGCCCGATGAAAAAATAGAAATCCCCGGCTGTGCCCTACAGACACAGCCCATTTATCATCCAAGCTGCGCATAGCGTCTATAATCTGCGCATGAACAACGCCACTCACACCGATCTGCAAGTCACCGGCATGCATTGTGCCGCGTGTTCCACGCGTCTTGAAAAAGCGCTGAATCAGCTCCCCGAAGTTGTGGCGTCGGTCAGCATCGCCACCGAAAAAGCCCACATCGAATACAACCCGGACAAGCTCACTCTCCCGGAACTGATCAAGGCCATACAGGCCACAGGCTTTGACGCCCATCCGCTGCGCGATTTCGCCGCTGAAAAACAATCGCGTTTAAACCTGTTACAGGCACAGCAACGCCAGTTCGTCTTCTCGGCCCTGCTTACCGCCCCGTTACTGCTCTCCATGCTGCTGATGTTTGCCGGCATCCCTTTCATGCTGCCGGGCTGGCTGCAATTTGCACTCGCCACCCCTGTGCAATTCTGGATCGGCGCGCGTTTTTATTCGGGCTCTTTCAGCGCACTGCGTGGCGGCGGCGCGAACATGGACGTGCTGGTCGCGCTAGGCACCAGCGCCGCCTATTTCTTGAGTTGTGCGGTGCTGCTGCTAAATCTGAATCAGGCGCTGTACTTTGAAGCAAGCGCCACCCTGATCACGCTGGTACTGCTGGGGAAATTGCTCGAAGCCCGCGCCAAGAGCAAGACCTCCAGCGCACTGGAAGCACTGATCAAACTGCAACCCAAAACCGCCCAGGTCGAGCGCGATGGTGTGATGCAACAAATCCCCGTTGAAGCGATGCGGGTGGACGATGTGTTTCTGGTGAAACCTGGCGAGAGCGTGCCGGTGGATGGCATCGTGATCGAGGGGAGTTCCAGCATCAACGAGGCCATGCTGACCGGCGAAAGTATGCCGCAAGTCAAAACGACGGACGACAAGGTGTATGCCGCTACACTCAATGGACAAGGGCTCCTGAAATGCCGCGCACAGGCAATCGGCTCTCATACCCAGCTTGCCGCCATCATCCGTCTGGTTGAACAGGCGCAGGGCTCAAAGGCCGCCATACAAAAACTGGCTGACCGTATCGCCGCCATCTTCGTGCCGGTGGTGGTCGGCATTGCCGTCATCACCTTTGCCGTGTGGTGGATGATGGGTGCGGGGTTCAGCGCAGCGCTGATCAATGCCGTGGCGGTACTGGTGATCTCCTGTCCCTGTGCGCTGGGACTGGCGACCCCCACCGCACTGGTTGTCGCCACCGGGCGCGCAGCCCAGGCTGGCATTCTGGTCAAGGATGCGCAAGCGCTGGAGCGCGCAAACAAACTTTCGGTGTTACTGGTTGACAAAACCGGAACCCTCACGGAAGGCCGCCCTGATGTCACCGATGTGTTGCCAGCTCCCCTCTCTTCTACCTCTCTCCCGCAAGCGGGCGAGAGAGATATTGAGCTGTTGCAGATTGCAGCCAGTCTGGCGCAAGGCTCCAGCCATCCGCTGTCACGCGCGCTGACAGATCATGTCAAAACGCTGCTATTGATTCCTGCCGCCAACCTTACCGAGTTTGCGGGTCTGGGCCTGCGTGCTGAAATCGACGGCAAGCCATATCAGCTGGGCTCCCCCGCTTTCGCCGCACAACTTGGCGTCGCGATGGATGAAACTGCAATTCTCGGTTTGCAACAGCAGGGCAAGACCGTGCTTGTCATTATCCGCGAGACTACCCTGCTGGGCTATATCGCCGTTGCCGATCAGCTGCGCACCGGCAGTATCGCGGCGGTTGCGAAACTAACCTCAATGGGCATACGCGTGGTGATGATCAGCGGCGATAATCAGGCTACCGCCCAGGCTATTGCGGCGCAGGCGGGTATCAGCGACTTCCGCGCCGAGGTGCGTCCAGAGGACAAGGCCGCCCTGGTGGAATCCTTCAAGGCGGGAAACAAGCTGGTCGGTATGGCAGGAGATGGCATCAACGATGCGCCCGCGCTGGCGGCGGCCGACGTCAGTTTTGCGATGCGCAGCGGCAGCGACATCGCCATCGAGGCGGCCGACATCACCCTGATGAAGAATGATCTGATGAGCGTGGTGGATGCGATCTCGCTGTCACGCGCAACACTGTCCAAAATCCGCCAGAACCTGTTCTTTGCCTTTGCCTATAACGTGCTGGGTATCCCGCTGGCCGCAGCAGGCATGCTCAACCCGGTAATTGCAGGCGCGGCGATGGCAATGAGCTCGGTCTCAGTGGTGAGCAACGCCCTGTTGTTAAAACGCTGGAAGCCGCAAAACAGCAAGACCGTGCTGAAAGTCGGGCCGTTATAATCTCGCACACTCCCCGCTCGCAAATATCACCCAATGAAATCCTGGCACCCCGTTCTGAGCGAAGAAACACGCAAACCTTATTACAAAAATTTACAGGCGTTCGTCGCTGAGGAACGTCAGAAATTTACCGTTTTTCCGCCTGAAGCGGAGGTATTTTCCGCTTTGCAACTGACGCCGATTGATCAGGTTCGCGTCTTGATTCTGGGCCAGGACCCCTATCACGACGACAATCAGGCACACGGATTATGCTTTTCCGTACCTCCCGGCGTGCGGATACCGCCCTCTTTGCTGAATATATTCAAGGAATTGAAAACAGATATCGGCTGCACGATACCGAATAACGGGTATCTGACACACTGGGCTGAACAAGGCGTTTTGCTGCTCAACGCAGTGCTGACGGTGCAGGCGCATCAGGCGAATTCGCATCAAGGCCGGGGTTGGGAAACCTTCACCGATGCGATCATTCAGGCCGTAAACGCCAAAACCGATCCCGTGGTATTTGTGTTGTGGGGCGCCTACGCACGCAAAAAAATCACCCTGATCGACCAGAGCCGCCACACCGTGATCGAATCCCCTCATCCCTCACCGCTATCCGCCCGCAGAGGATTTTTCGGCAGCCGCCCTTTCTCCAGAATCAACAGCGCGCTGCGCGCCACAGGCAAAGCCGGGATAGACTGGCAGATTCCCGATTTGTAACCAGGTCGCGACGCACGCTGCTTATTTCCCCCAGAAAACCGGCTGCTTGTTCATTTGTTGCATGGATTTATTGAGCGCTTTCAATTTTATAGCCCATTCAAATTCAAGCTGGCTCTTGATGAACACCTTGACCTGCTCATGTTCTGATACCGGCATCTCATCGAGCAGGCGGCGGGCAACCGCAATATCATTGACTCCCCCCAGCAACTCCTGCACCTCACTCAAGGCGGCAAGGTACGATTTGACCTTGTGTTTATCGTACAGGCTCGCAAAGCATTCCGCGCTGTAGCGCAACTTCTTGGCGTGTATGCGCAAGGCGTGCAACTGCTGCGCATCCAGCGCATGCAGCGGCTCCGCCGCACGCATAAAGCGCTTATACAACTGACGCAAGTGTTTACTCGCAAAATGTGCTGTCTCTGGCGCATCCGCCGCAGCCCGTTGCCAGTAAGGGCCATTCATCCACAATGCAAAACGCAGCAGCAGGCGCTGCAATTCAACCGTTTGGGTGCGCAACGCAGCATATTGATCGTTGCGCTGCACTGCACTGTATGCCAGCAAGTCCTGCATGCTTTGCTGGCCGACATGACCGTCTATCGACGCCTGCATCGGCGCCAAGGTCTGCGCAATGAACACATCCCATTCACGAAGTCGCCCAAGCCCTGCGCCTAATGCCGCCAACGCAGCGCGCAACGCCGCAAGTTCCTCATCCGTATGTACTTTTTCGACGATCCGCAACACCACGCGCAAGCGACGTAACGCCACCCGCAACTGGTGCAGGTACTCCGCGTCAAATCCCGCCATCGCGCCTTGCAGATTACCCTGCAAATGTAACAGGCAGGACCAGATCAGCGCCTGCAGGCTGTCTGTCAGGGTTCCTGAAAATCTCGGCAACTCGCCCTTGACCGGCGCTGCCACATAACCTGCGATCAGGCGAAATCCCTGCTCGGCCTTGCTCACCGTTTCCAGCTCGAATGGCGCGATCGCCAGCAACGCCTGCGCCAGTTCAAACAATTGCCGCGGCTCGCCGGATTTGAGCTCCAGTTCCACCTCGCAGATCGGTGTGCTGTGCTGCGTCGTCTTGACTTCGCCGTGGTCCATGCACACTTCGATGATTGCACCCTGCCAGCTGATTTCGCGGCTGGTGCGATAAAAGTCTGTGATGAATACCGGTTTTAATTTTTCGCGTAGCGCGACCGGCAGATGCGCATCCCATACATCAGGATCGAGCCCTGAAAAATCCAGCACCGCACGCGACACCGGTACTTCCCACTCGGAACGCTGATGTAATCCCGCCAAAACCTGACCGCCGCCTTTCAGCGTTTGCAACCATCGCCCTTTGATACGACGCAGGCGCAGCGCCATTTTGCGCTGGTGCAGTTCGAGTTTAGGGGTGTCAAAGTAGATATTGTGCAAGCGGAGCGTGACAGGTTTGGATATTTGATGCGTTCTGAACAGCGCATGACGCCGAAGTTTGGCTAAATGTTCCGGCGTCAGTCGTAATTTGAGTTCGGTTTCAATGGACATGTCAATCTCGAACAAAACGTGAAGGTGTTTACTATAACAGGCTCAGGCTACCGTGAATGACATCGCCCGTTTATAATCATTGCACCGCCAGATCAAAACTACCCGATGCCACCCGCTGTCCACTGTTTTTTGCCCATCGAAGATGCCAATGCGCGTCTGCTTATCCTGGGCAGCATGCCGGGCCGTGAGTCACTGCGCGCCGGACAGTACTATGCGCATCCCCGCAATGCATTCTGGCGCATCATGGGCGAATTGAGCGGCAGCAATACGGATACGCGCTATGAATCACGCATCCAGATACTGAAATCCGCCGGCATTGCCGTATGGGATGTACTCGCTTCCTGCACGCGTCACAGCAGCCTGGATGCCGACATCCGATCCATTCAGTCCAATAATTTCGAGGACTTTTTTCTGTCCCATCCGCACATTACTCATGTTTTCTTCAACGGCATGATGGCCGAAAAATGCTATAAAAATAATGTGTTGCCGTTTATTTCACATGACGCATTACACTATTTGCGACTCCCGTCGACCAGTCCCGCCCATGCGGCCATGTCATACGATCAGAAGCTGGCCCACTGGCGTGCGGCGCTGCAAACACGCGAGTTGCCAGCGCAAACATAAAAACAACTGGATTTAATTTTTTAACTGCGTATAATGCGCCCCTTGCCGCAGCCTATGCGGCATTAGTTCATCGTTTCCGACCTACCTCTCGTGCGCTAACATAAGCGCACCTGTCTAAAGAACTCTGCAAGAATTCGTTTTTAACGGATTTTCTGGGTTTCCCGGTTAGCAACGATGTTTTTTGCGCCGGTTAACTCTCTGCCCGTATGACGGGCAGTACAACCACCTGCGCTTACCTTAGGGAACGACTTTACGTTCGCCATGCCGGATTTTTCCGCGCCCGACTTTTGATCGTGTGCGTTATCCGTATGACGAGGTGGATTCCCTTTTATTTTAAAAGGAAGCAACAATGACATTTGCAGAACTGAATTTAAACGAACTGATCCTGAAGGCCATTACCGAATCCGGCTATACGGAACCGACGCCTATCCAGGAACAGGCGATCCCTGAAGTTATCGCAGGGCACGACCTGATGGCTTCCGCTCAAACCGGCAGCGGCAAGACCGCCGCCTTTATCCTGCCAGCACTGAACCGTCTGGCCACACCGTCAGCGATGCCCGGCAAAGGTCCGCGCGTACTGGTATTGACACCTACTCGCGAGTTGGCACAACAGGTTTGCGATGCCGCGACCAAGTACGGCAAAAATATGCGTTTCAAGATCATCAGTATTCTGGGCGGCATGCCCTACCCGGTACAGAACCGTTTGCTGTCCAGCCATGTTGACATTCTGGTGGCAACACCGGGTCGTCTGATCGACCATCTGGAGCGCGGTCGCATCGACTTCTCGCGTCTGGAAATGCTGATTCTCGATGAAGCCGATCGCATGCTGGACATGGGTTTCGTGGACGACGTAGAACGCATCGCCGCAGCCACTCCTAACACGCGTCAGACTTTGCTGTTCTCGGCAACCCTGGAAGGTGTGGTCGGTAATCTGGCTTCCCGCCTGCTGAAAAGCCCTAAGCGCATCAACGTATCGGCTGCCAAAGACAAACACGAAAACATCGAACAACGCATGATGTTCGCCGACGACGTTGCACACAAGAACAAGATGCTGAGCCATCTCTTGACCGACACCGAAGTCAATCAGGCGCTGGTGTTCACCGCGACCAAGCGCGATGCGGACGGTCTTGCTGATCAGCTTTCCGCACAAGGCCATTCAGTGGCTGCCTTGCACGGCGACATGAGCCAGCGCGAACGTAACCGCACGCTGCTCAACATGCGTAACGGCAATGTGCGCATCCTGGTGGCAACCGACGTGGCAGCGCGTGGTCTGGACGTTCGCGGCATCTCGCACGTGATCAACTTCGACCTGCCCAAGTTTGCCGAAGACTATGTACACCGTATCGGTCGTACCGGTCGCGGCGGCTCTTCAGGTATCGCGATCTCGTTCGCCTCTAACCGCGATGCGCAATTGTTGAAGCGTATCGAGCGTTACACCGAACAAAGCATCAAGATGCACACCATCGAAGGTCTGGAGCCTAAATACAAACTGCGCACCGGCGGCCCGTCGTCCGATCGTCCTCGCGGCAACGGCGGTCCTCGCAGCGGCGGCTTCGGCGGCGGCAATGGCGGTGGCGGATACGCCGGCAACCGTGGTAACGGCGGCGGTAACGGGGGTGGTTTCGGTGGCGGTAATCGCAGCTCGGCCTTTGCCGGAAACGGCAATCCTTCGACAGGCTCAGGACAGGCTCGCGGAACGGGTTTCCATCACAGCGCACCGGATAGCCGTCACAGCCATCCGGCTCGCACCGAAGGTGCAGGTTTCGGCGCTGGTCAGGCTCGCGGCTTCGGCGCTCCAGCGCAACCCCGCAGTCAGGAACGCAGCTTCGGCAATGCACCCCGTAACGGCAATTCCGCAGCGCCACGCAGCGACCGTCCATCCTTTGGCGGTGCACCCCGTCGCGATGGCGGCGATCGTCCGGCGTTCGGCGGCAACCGCCCTGACTTTAACGGCAATCGCGGCAACAAGGCCTGAATCAACTGAAAAGCGCTAACGTCTGACTGATAAAGTCGAGCTTGACGCAAGTTATTCGTCGCACACTTACCCCCTCCGGTGAAAACTGGCGGGGGTATTTATTTGTCGCATCCACTCCCGCGCAATGCACCCGAAAAACCTCATGCACGCCGTTCAAAACATCGGCTGCAAAAGAAAACGGGAGCCTGTCGCTCCCGTTCATACGCTAGTCAAACTAAAATTATTTCGATAAAAGATCAGTCGCGCTCGCCGCCGCGTGAACCACGATCCTCACCTTCACCGCGATAGCCACGCTCGCCATCGCCGCGATAGCCACGCTCTTCGCGATAACCCTCGCCACGATGTCGGTGATCCTCCCGATACCCGTCACCACGCTCATCCCGATAAACACGGCTTTCACGATACCCGCCATCACCCCGATTCGAAACCTGATACTGGCTGCTGCTGCCTATCGCCGCACCGGTGCCGCCACCAATCGCCGCGCCCAGAATCGCACCATTTCTCCCGCCAACGCTTTGCCCGACTGCTGCGCCTGTCGCACCGCCCAAAATACCACCGAGAACCGCACCACCATCAACGGCAAAGGCACTTGCGCTGACTGAAAGTAACAGAGCAACCGCTAACGTCTTTTTCATGATTTCTCCTGATTGAATGAAACACGCCGATTTACTACGTCCCTTAGTGAGACATTCTGCCAGTTTAGTTCCTGAGGCCACGCTACTCCACCCGCCCTAACACCTTCAGATACACCTGGCGATAGGCACGGGCGCTGCTTTCCCAGCTAAAATCCTTGACCATACAGTTTTTACGCAACACTTTCCATTTGCGCGGATCCCGATACAGACCCAGTGCACGCAAAACGGCCGCATGCAGATTATCTGCTGTCATACCGCTGAATACAAAACCGCTGGCCGTCCCGTCGCTAAGCGTCTGTGGCGTGCAATCCACTACCGAATCGGCAAGACCCCCGGTATTGTGCACAATAGGCGGCGTCCCATAGCGCTGACTGTAGAACTGGTTCAGCCCGCACGGCTCAAAACGCGACGGCATGACAAAAATATCCGCTCCGGCTTCAATCTGATGTGACAGGGCTTCATCAAAGCCGATCAATGCTGCCACCTTACCCGGATAACGCGCTGCGAGATCGCGAACCGCTTCCTGCATCGAGCCTTCGCCACTACCCAGAATTACCAGTTGCACAGGCTGTTCAAGCAGAGCCGGTGCGATATTCAGCAACAAATCCAGACCTTTCTGATGCGTCAGACGACTGACCACCGCCAGCAGCGGCACGTCTGCCTCCACAGCCAGCCCCATCCTGATTTGCAGCGCCTGTTTATTCTGTGCCTTGCCATTCATGCGCGCGACAGAAAAATGATGGGGCAAATGCCTGTCGTTCTCGGGATTCCATTCGTCCGTATCGATACCGTTGAGGATGCCGGTAATATCCTTACTGCGTGCGCGCAAAAGGCCCTGCAGGCCAAAGCCCAGTTCATCGCCCTGAATTTCCACCGCATAATTCGGACTGACTGTCGTGATGTGCCAGGCATAAAAAAGACCGGCCTTGAGAAAAGACATATTACCGTACAGCTCAATGCCATCAACATTAAAACTGGCGGGCGGCAAATGCAGCATTTCCACCTTCATCGGGCGGAAATTACCCTGAAACGCCAGATTATGGATGGTAATGATGTTTGGAACGGCACCGCTCGCCACGCTCAGATAGACGCCGGTCAGACCGGTCTGCCAGTCATTGCCGTGCACCAGTTCCGGCTTCCAGGAAAGCGGAGAAGCGCTGCTGCCCAGTATCGCGGCAATTCTGCACAGCAAACCGAAACGCAGCGGATTGTCCGGCCAGTCATGACCGTTGGGGTCTGAATACGGCCCGCCCTCACGCAGATACAGCTCGGGGCAATCGAGCACCAGCAACGGCACGCCGCTTTTCATGATTGAGAATATCAGACGCGACGGCGGAAAACCCGGAATTTCCGGGAAGCTGGCAACCACCTCGTGCGGGCCCAGTTGCGCCATCACCTTCGAATAACCGGGCATCAGCACGCGCACATCCACGTCTATTGTGCGCAACGCGGCAGGCAGCGCCCCGCTGACATCGGCCAGGCCGCCCGTCTTGATTAACGGCGCCGCTTCAGAAGTGACAAATAATACTTTTATTTCAGACATTTATTTACTCACGCAGATTCGGTTTTAAAGTGCAACAGCGGATGCTCTCCCTGATACAGCGATTGCCATGACGAAGAATACCTCGCGGGCGACTGAAATTCAAAGTACTTTTACCCGGCATAACCCGTTTTTGTTGTAAACTCCCCCTACTCCCTGACACGATTTAATCTGAATTCACACCAAATAAAACATCCCAGTATTGACCAGGTACCCAAAAAACGATTGCAAAGTCACTATATAGGCGCGGGTGAAGATAAAATTTGGCCATGTCACAGCTATTTATTGGTATTACGTAACATCATGAATTTATGCGTTATTTGCAGGGTGTAAAAAGCGTAGCGTTTCCACCGAAAAGCAATGGTTGTGGTGGATACGCGCTTGCGCTTTATCCACCCTACCCGATGTTCAATAATTAACTGTGACATAGCCTAAAATTTTGTCGATTCAAAAGTAACGCCCCGCAGAAGGATTGAATGGACAGGCGTTACGGGGGATTTCGCATATCATGAACGCAGGCGCACCGCCCTGCATTTTTGCCACAAGGAACGATTATGAACAAACAGAGCGAATCACAGACCGCCTGTCTTGCAGGGGGCTGTTTCTGGGGGATGGAGGAACTGGTGCGACAAATCCCGGGCGTGTTGTCGACCGAAGTCGGCTATTGCGGCGGGGAAGCCGCGAGCGCTTTTTACGAGCAGGTCAAGACGGGACGTACAGGACACGCCGAAGCGCTCAAGGTAATATTCGATGCAAATCTGCTCACCTACCGTCACCTGCTGTTCGAATTCTTCCGCATGCACAACCCGACCACGTTCAACCAGCAGGGAAATGACAGGGGCACGCCCTACCGTTCGGTGATTTTTTATCTGAACGAGGCTCAGCACAACATCGCGCGCGAGGTCATCCAGACCGTGGAAAAATCAGGCGACTGGCAAGCGCCTGTGGTGACCGAAGTCGTCCCGTTCAGGGCGTTTTACCGAGCCGAGGAATATCATCAGAATTATCTGGAAAAACACCCCGGCGGCTATACCTGCCATTACGTGAGAAATTTCCAGCTAGCGGAAGACATTGAATACCCTGACTGAGTGAAATTCTGACCAGACAGGGTGTAACGGTATGCCGTGACGACACGAATCGAGATGGTCAGTGTCGTTTAATTAAGGGTTCAAATCCCAGCCTGCCTTTCAGGCCATCCGCGTCAAGGCGTGCTTCACTGAGGCTCGCATACGGACCGATTTGAATGCTCACCCAGTCATCCTGTGTGAACAGCCTCAAGGGATGACTGAGGTCACCCAGCTTGGTACTCAACAGCACCCTGAACTTTTCAGCCTGGGGTTGATGTCTGAACGCAGCAAGTTGCAGATAAACACTATCCGACGGCACATTGACGGCAGATTTTGCCGGGCTTACAGACACGACATCTGCATTCATGCTGTCGGCAGCAATCAGTTTATTTGCACTGGCCACTTGTTCAGGTGTCATTTGTCGTAACAAAGCCTGCGCCAGCGACGGGGCCATTTCGTACCCCTGAACGGCAGCAAGTCTGGCCCATCGATAGGCCTCAACGAAATTCTGCGTGACACCCTGACCATTTGCGTACACCACACTCAGATTGAATTGCGCTTGTGGCTCTCCCTGATGGGCGGCAAGCAGAAATAATCTGAGCGACTCAACCCTGTCCTGCGCCACGCCCAGACCGTCAGCATACGCCACGCCGAGATTGAGCTGTGCAATGGCCAGCCCCTGTTGGGCCGCAGCACGATACCAGCGCACCGCTTCGGTGTGATTTTGCGCCACACCCAAGCCCAGGTCACACATCATCCCCATATTAAACTGGGCCCGGGCGTACCCCTGCCGTACGGCCATACGATACCATTTTACGGCCTCGGTGTAGTCCCGCGTTAGCGTGTCACCTTTGAAGTACAAACTGCCCATTTGTAACTGCGCTTCAGCATCGCCGCCCATCGCACGGACGCGCACACTGTCAGCGATCAGCGTGTCATCCGGTTTGCCCGTATCCGACAGATCTGCTTCAAAATCACTCCATGCCGCAGGGGACATGAAAACCATCGTCAGGAAAATGAAAATCGCGCCGGTAAATTTAATCATGATGTTGGCAGGTTACGTACAGACTGTTTTCAGACTCACTGTTGCAATATAACAATTTGATTATTTATTTTTTCCGCTCACCAGCAAGAGCAAGCCGCCAACCACTGCGCCCACGCCCAACCACACGGGCACGTTGACCGTCTCCGTATCTCTGATTGACAGTTCCAGCGAGCCCAGTTTGGCCTGGTGCGTCTCCTTCGTATAGGTAAAGCCGCCATACACCAATGCCAGCGTACCGCCCACAATTAATATAATCGCCAACAACTTAACTGCATTCATACCCTGTTCTCCTTAACTGTCTTACAGCTGAACTTCCGCCGCTACATCTTCCATTCCAGATAGGAATAAATATAATTCGAACCGCCGTTGACGTTACCCAGCAGTTGCGAGGTCCCGAAAATGCCTGAACGATGCGAAACACCGACACCCAAATATGTTTCCCGCATCGAACGCACCCCGAGCAGATCCCCGACGCTAAAATCGATGCTGGGATCAAGATAATTCAGGATTTTTGACGAATTGCGTCCGCGCGCTGCCTGATCCCTTTGCTCTACGTAGGGCACCTTCTGTGCGTAGGACACGCCGATACCAAAACCCAGACGGGTTTTGACATGGTCACGCCACGGGAATCCGTAATAAAACGCTTTCATGTAAGCGTCAGCCTGCCAAAAATCAGGTTGCAAACCTTGCTCATTATGACGTAACAAGCCCACATAGCCCACCACGTCGAGCGGCCATCCATTCAGTCTCTCAATGAACGGCCTGCCCACTTGAATCGCGCTGATACCTGTATTGTCTGCCGTTTTCGTCGAGGCGCATGAAAATTCCATTACATTGATCAGATTGCAATTGGTCGCCTTGCCATACATCAGCTTGACGATCAACGGTTTATTTTCAGGCCAGATATCATGTTCGGGCGAGACATCGTACACCAGACCAACGGCACTAGACATCTGCACGCGGTTGTCAACAATGGGACTGTTACGCACCCCCTTCGACCACCGGGTAGCGGTAATATCCGCTAAAATCCGCCATCTCTCGGTCAGACTGTACTCGCCATACAGCCCGAGTTGTGTATTGACGCCACTCCCCGCCTGATAAGCAGGGCGAAGCGCCGTTGACTCACCGGGACGCACGCCATAGTAATAGTTGTTCAGTTTTGCATCGCGTGCGACGAACATCAGGTGGGGGCGTAACCGCAAGCGATCGCGCTGCCACTCGTAGTTGTAGCCAAGATGCAGTTCGTTCCCTTCAGAGGCACCTGTAATGTCATGTAAATACTCGGTGTAGATTGCGCCCCATGGCTCGCTGTGCTGATAGCTTACGCCAAAATCCGCCCCCGGGCTGCGCTCCGCCATGCCGACGAGACTGGATGGCATCTTGTCATAGGGAAAACCTTCAAAACGATGTGCGATAAATACGTCGAAGCGGTTAGTGTCGCCGTCATAGAGCTTCACCCCGGCCCGATAAGCGTGCAGGTAGACATATTGACCTTCGTAAAGATACAGCGGAACGAGATCGTTCCGCGTCCCACCGCCACGATAAGGCGAATTCTCCACTCGAAAACCCAAACCCATGCCCGCCCCGCCCGGCGTGCTAATAATGCTGCTGAACGGGTCACTCGTCGCATGCGCGAACGGGCTACCGAAACACAGGAATGAAGCAAGCGTAGCAACGTTCAAAATGTGACGCAACCGCCGGCTGAATGGCACAACCCCTTGCAATTTACACATTACTGATCCTGTTCTCAAACTTAAGACTGGATCGTGCCTGCTACAACGTCACCTGTCAATTTCTTACTTGAATTTGGCATGCGCCTCAGCCACACCCGCCTTGAGATCCGACCATATTGTGTCTGCCGTTTCCTTGACCTGACCCCAGGCTTCACCGGTTGCATTCTCAAGTTCCAGCATTTTTTCAGCGGCCGTACGTTGTTTGACACGCAACGCCTGCATTGCCTCTGCATGCTTGACAGCGATGTCTGCACCCGTATTTTCAACGCGCGCGCCCAGCAAATCAATTTGGGCGTTCCATTCTTTGAGTTGCGCCGCCATTTTTTGTTTATAGGCTTGTTGAATTTCCATGAACTGCTCCTTAGTTTTCCAACAGGTTATTGATTAGGCTTAATCACCAGACGGTTGTCCACTTCATGTACGCCAGATACCGCGCCGGCCAGTGAACGGGCCGTATCGCTATTCTGTTGCGTATCAACCGATCCGCTCAGCGTCACCACACCTTTGATGGTATCCACACTGATTTGCAGCGTCTTGAGACCTGGTTCGGCGAAAATTGCCGCTTTGACCTTGGTGGTAATCTCGGCATCCTTAATACCCACACCGGCTTTATCACCTTGTTCGTCCAGCTTATCCGCTGCTTTATCGGCCGTATCAGAAATTTTATTGTTTGCCTGATCAACAGCCTGATCCAGCTTTTTTCCTGCTGTTTCGGCCGGTCCCGGCTTGTCGCAGGCCGCCAACCCGACAACCAGCAGTGTTGAAACACCCACTAATTTCAAATTATCCAGAACGTTCATCTTGGTTCCTTTATTTCAAACGCATATCGCCAAAAAAAAAGCCACGATTGATTGACGGATCAATCGCAGCGCGTCAAACACGCCCTGAAACGAACTTCAGAGCGTGTTTGACAGCGGGTCAATTCAACCCAAATAATCCATTAGCAACGTCATTCCGGCGAAGGCCGGAATCCAGCAAGAGAAAAATGCCGCGAAGCGGACAAAAAGAGCCGATTATCAATTACAGTAAGTTTCGAGAAACGGCAAAAAACCTGTTTTTGTCTCGCTGAGCGAGAATTATTAAATTAACTGGATACCGGCCTTCGCCGGTATGACATCGTTTTTCTAATTGACAATCTGAGTTCAATTATTTCTCGGTACGTGTCGCATTCACTTCCACTTCAACGCGACGATCCGGCGCCAGACAGGCTTTCAGTGCAGCGGTTACCTTGTTTCCCTTGCACTCGCCTGCCTTAGTAACGGGTTCTGATCCGTCTACACCTTTCGCCTCGATCTTGTCCGCCGGAATACCGGCCGAATCAGCCATATACGCCTTCACAGCTTCTGCTCGACGCTCGGAAAGCTTCTGATTGTAGGCATGCGAACCAATCCGGTCGGTGTGCCCGGTGACCGTAATGACGGCATAGTCTGCCCCCTTAAGGTCTGCGGTAAACTTGTCAATCGCCTCTTTCCCGGCAGGTTTCACCTCGGACTTGCCAAAATCAAACAACGAACCGGCCGAGGAATCCGCAGCAAAAACGGCCTTCCTGTGCACCGGCGGCGGTGGCGGTGGCACAACCACCGGCGCAGGCGCCGCAACGACTGGTTCAGGTTCAACTACGCGAGGCGCCGGCGCCGGTTTTTCCACATCAAAATGATAAACCAGACCGAGCGATACAAGATCGATGTCGCCCTTATTGCCGACCGCATCGTTGATGCGATAGCGTTCCGCCTCAAGACGCATGGCAAGCGCCTCGGTGAAAGCATACTGCAGTCCCCCGCCGAACTTATAATTGACCTGGTTCTTGCTCGGATTGGGATTAGCAACAATGACGGCGCCGGTGCCGACGAAAGTGTCACGGGCTTGTGCGTAATTCAATCCCAGCCTGCCAAATACTGAAAACTGATCCGTGATGGGCAAGGTCGCAACGCCGTCGAGATTCACGCCCTGCAGCTTGATATTCCCGCTCAGCGTGCCTGCCGGCACGGTCGTTGCCATATAACCGAAACGTCCCAGATTAAAATAACCGCCTTCAACGGAAAAGTTTTTGTTGATCTGGTAGCCCGCAAACAACTTGTAGCCCTTGTCGCGATTATTATCCGCTATCGAGGTTGTGGTAAAACCGGCTCCCAGCAGTTGTGCAGTGATCCTTGCGTCATCTATTTTCGCTCTGGACTGACCCACATTGCCCCCGATGTACCAGCCGCTATCGTCTGCGAGCGCGAATTGACTGACGAGTGCAGCCAGTACGGCCAGACCCAGCGTCCCTGTTTTTCTTGCATATTTCATGATTTTCTCCAAAAGTTATGGTGTATCAACTTTGTCCTGATTTGGTAATAAAGGTCAGCAGGCTTCAGGCTGCTGACCTCCCACGCTTTAAATCTTACTGAGGTACGGTCACGGTATTGTTGCCCGTTAAGGTAATCGCACCGCTCACCAAACCAAGCGAGCCTGCCAACATTCTGCCCTGTACGATGGTTCCCCCGTTCAGCGTAATCACGTGACCGGCCACCAAGGTTCCCTGGAAGAAGGTGCTCGCTCCGATCGTCGCATTGTCCACCACCCAGAATACATTTTTAGCCTGCGCACCACCTTGCAGAACAACGCTGCCAGTGGTCGAGGTAATCCCGGATGGGCCAACTTGAGTGGAACGGATAATAAAGACCGCGTTCGGATTGCCCTTTGCATCTAGTACGAGAGGACCCAAGGTGCTACTGAGCCCGTACGTGGCAGGGCTCGTATAGATACCAGGGCTAAGAACATACCCGCTCAGGTCAGTTGCTGCTGCAAAAGTACCGCCCGGGACATTAGCCGCCGACGCAATTGTCGTCAGCGGTGTCACTGGCGCCACGCGGGTATTGAGGTCGTTAAACGCAGCATTCAAATCGGCTTGAAGCTGTGTCAGTTGCGCGGGCGTTAAAGTACCATTATTAGTAGCGTTGATCTGTCCAGGGGTTACACCAGCACTGTTGGTGACGGCCGATGAAGTCTTGTTTGGCGCAACACCACCATCATTTACTCCGCCGGTTCCTGTTACCGAAGCAATAACACCGCCAGGCAACGCGACATCTCCGTAGATATGGCTACCGGCATTAACAGTCATTGCATCCCACGCCATAATCCCGTAGGGGGCAGCCGTCTTAAGCAATGGCGCTGCACCTGCAGGACCGGTGACAGGTGCGGTCACAGTCAATTGGACACCACCTGCAGCGGGAAAGAGTGGCGATGTTTTGCCGCCGTAAGCTGCCGTGATATTCGAAGTGCCGGCAGCAACACCGGTAGCCAGGCCGCCGCCGGGACTCGTAATTGTGGCAACGGCCGGAGTAACTGAAGTCCAGACGGTGCCGCCGTTTGTTGTCACGTCGGTAGAGGACCCATCGCTAAATAGCGCAGTCGCCGTATATTGCAAAGTACCCGCAATCCCTATTGAAGCCGCCGCAGGCGTCACATTGACCGACACCAAGGTTGCAGGCGTAACGGTCAAACTAGCAGATGTTGCTGGCAGTGCGCCGAAAGTCGCATTGATGATAACCGGCGTACCTGCGGGTGTAACCGTAACACCGGTAGCTAAACCCGTGCCCGCACCAATTGTGGCGTTTGCAGCGCTGGCGCCGCTTGTAGCCCAGACGGAGGTCGTTGTCCTGTCGACGGTTGTACCATCGCTAAATGTCTGAATCGCCGAAAACTGCTGGATATCACCAACCCGTATTGAGGCAGGTGTAGGCTTCACTACGAACGACACGGATGTTGCCGCGTTCACGATCAAAGTGGCAGGTGTCGCAACCAGAGCACCGTAAGTGGCATTGATGATGACCGGCGTACCAGCGGGAGTGACAGTAACGCCGGTAGCAAGACCGGTGGCTGCGCCAACTGTAGCATTTGCGGCACTTGCGCCGCTTGTCGTCCAGGCGGAGGCCGTTGTCCTGTCAATGGTCGACCCATCGCTGAACGTCTGAATTGCCGCATATTGCTGAGTACCACCAACCGGGGTGGTAGCCGTTGTCGGCGTCACCTTGAGCGACACAGAGGTTGCTGTACTGACGGTCAATACTGCTGTCCCGGTTTTACCGTTATTCGTGGCAGTGATGTTCGATGTGCCAACCGTAACGCCGGTCGCAAAACCTGTAGCGGCCACTACTGTCGCAACCGCTGGCGTACCAGAAGTCCAGGTTGAGGTCGCTGTCACATTTTTGGTTGATCCATCACTATAGGTTGCAATCGCCGTAAACTGTTGGGTGCCGGTAACCGGCACAGAAGCTGTCGCAGGCGTTACAGCGAGAGAAACCATGGAAAGCAGAGTACCTGTACCCAGAATCGCACTCCCGCCCCCGCCTCCACCGCCGCACCCGGCGACAAAGGCAATCATCAACAACCCCATGAACCACTTCAGTGGCCTGGTAACACATTCAAATCTGTTCATTTCGTTCCCCTTTTCATTCATCTCAAAAAAATCGGTGCAATCCACCGACACATTGCTGATACTTCGCTTGACAAAGTTACTGGTCATCCGACTGTCCGGCCACCAAAGAACTTTTGACCTAGCACCCGAGAAATTTCTAAAAGTTTCAGGTGTAACGCAAAAATCGCTTGTCCTGCTTCACGACAGTCTCATCCTGGTTTATTCCAAAAAATTCAATCAACCGGAACAACGACACTAGACACGCTTGTTACATTTATCTCACTAATTTTCGCGGCGTTCCGTGCGCTATCGCACATAAGGAAATTATTATCTGAAATGTCTGCTCTTAATGAAAAAAGCCGTCGCTGGACGGCCTTTATTCACGCTCTCGATCCGATGAATTACGGAGCAGGTTGTGTCACCGCACTCTGATCAAGATTGACCGCAGTTTGCGCAAGCAGCCTGCTGTTCGCTGACGCCTTGTTGCCGAAATTTATTGCCGATTTTGCCAACACCACACCCTCAAGGTGTGCGGTTGCGCCCAGCGTCACGGAGGTACCTGCAACCTGCCAGAAAATGTTTTTCGCTTGCGCACCGCCAGACAGAAACACGTTCGTATTGGCACCCGTTACAAGTGTTCCCGTGATCTGGAAGATCCAGACATCATCAGGACCGCCAGACAGTGTGACATTGGTTCCAAACGGCAGCGTCACTCCTGTACCCCACGTATAGAGACCCGGCGCTAACGTTTGTCCAGCCAGATTCCCACCCCACATGTTGAGGAAATCCGGCAGCAGGCGTCCCGCAGCATCGTTGTATGCAGTACCCATGTCGGCAGCAGCAGTCGTCACGTTAACCGGTGTAGGGTTTGCATAGTCGAACGCATAGACCTTACCTGACACTTGGGCGGAAGTTGAAAAGGCATTTCCTGCGGGCAATGTCAACGCAAATCCGGCAATGGCGGTCGACGTAACGCCAGGGCCTACGCCCATATCTCCGGTAATCGCCGCCGGTGTCGTGGCATTCGCTATCCCTGTCAGCGCGAAAATCGCATAGTTACCAGCCAGCCCAAGATTTACCGGCGCTTGAGCGCTCGACGCAATCGCATTGGTTTTAAATCCCCATGCAACGCTATTACTCATTGCCGTACCCCCCGCGTTTTTAGCCGCAGTGCTGACGGTAGCGGTATAAAAGGTACTTGGCGTGAGTGCGGCCACGGTTGGCGTAAAGGTCGCAATCGTGTTGGCCGTATTCATGACGACAGTGCCGGCCACATTGGTGCCGGCGACGGTTTCCTTGAGTGTAAACACACCCACCGGCGTGATCGTTGCCGGATTCATCGCCTGACTGAAGGTTGCTGTCAACACCTTGCCGGTCACAACGTTATTGCTGCCATTTGTGCTGGTCGGCACATTGATGGCGCCGTTACTCGGGTTAGAGGAATTCACCGTAGGATCGGTGGCAGATGCCCCGGGCGTGCCGGCGATACCCGGTATCACTGAAGTCGATGCAGCAGCCCCCGTGGTAAATATCCACACCTTGTTAGCGGCCATCAGATTGCCTGCCAGATCAGTGACTGCAGAGGTAATCGTAGCGGTAAACAAAGTGCCGCTTGCCAGTGTTGCTGCCGGGGTAAAAGTTGCTACCTTGCTGCCAACAGCGTAACTCACAGCACCTGCGACAGCCGTCCCGCCAGCCGTTGTGTTCACCACCGTAAAGTTTGTTCCAGTGATCATGGCCGGATCCATGGCTTCACTGAACGAGGCCGATACCAGTGTGTTGGTCGCTACACCTGTAACACCGTCAACAGGGACGGTCAGTATCACGGTAGGAGGTATCGTGTCTGCCGCTGTACCCGAGGTAAATGTCCATACAAAATTACTGGCCAGCGCAGCGCCCGTACTGTCATGTGCAGACGTGGTAATCGTGGCGGTACACAAGGTACTGAATGGCAGACTGGCTGCCGGCAGTGTCAGCGTCGCTATATTGCCTGTTGCCTGATACGTAACGACGCCTCCTGTCACTGGCGTTGCAGTTGGACATGCCAGTGTAAAGTTTGCTGCACCCGCCGCTCCGGAGAGTGTGGCAGGATCCATCGCATGACTGAAGGTTGCAGTAATTTTTTTAAGGTTGATAGCCACACCGGCAGCATTTGCGAGAGGCGCTACGGCAGTCACAGCCAGTGCAACGCCGCTACCCACACTAGCGCCACCCGCCACGCCTCCGCCCCCGCCCCCGCCGCACCCTGTCACTAAAGCTGCCAGCAGCAATGCCATGATCCACATCAGTGGTCTCGTAACGCCTTCGAACCTGTTCATTTCCATCTCCTTTGTACCATCCTGAAATCATCGGCGCAAATACACCAAAACATACTGCGATCTTTCCTGATCGCCAGACAACGTCCGTTGCTGACGTGGTTTCCGGCAACACTGACCGTTTCAATCGAAAACAACCACTGCTAAAGTCAAGCTACCTTACATACAGAATCACTTATCCCCCCTTTACCTGCAGCACACTGTTCGCCAACGCACAAAGAAGAGATGTTTTAAAAAACTCGAAACAGAATAAAAAAGTTCTGCTGAAAGAACCTGGTGAATGCCTGGCACGACACTCAATAAATACGCTTGATCTGATCAGTGACGGATTTACTCGCCACTATATTTTGGTGATTTAGTCAAATAGCTGTAATGAGCGGCTTAGCTCCAGTTGCGTCTTAGTCAAATACCCGTTTACCTTCTGATAACAGAATTATTTTCAATTTTCACTCTGTCACCGCTTACCACATCAGGCGCGCTGGTTTGATTGAAAGTACGCTCCCCACCCGAATCCATTCTTACAACAATGTTGTAGCTCCGGGTCTTTTTGGCATTTTTCTCTACCTTGTTGCCCGCATAAGCACCACCCAGCGCGCCAGCAACCGTCGCCAGATCGCGTCCTGTTCCGCCACCGACCTGATGACCCAGAACCCCACCCAAAACGCCCCCAGCGACCACCCCAAGACCGGAACCCGCACCTTCCGTATCGATCTCGTTGACGGATTGCACGACCCCGCAGGCATTGCACGCGCGGGTATTCTCATGCGTTGAGCTGGGCGAAGACTCATTGGAGCGGGCTGTGCTTGCACGTTGTTCAGCGCGTTGTTCAGCGCGTCGTTCATTTTTTGCATTTGCAGCACGTTGTTCTGCCGCATTTTTTTTCCGCTCATTATCCACCGCATGCGCAACGGCCGCATCCTGACTGGCTTTTGCTTCCGCTTGAGCAGCAGATTGAGCAGCCGATGCGGCATCTTTCTGGTCTTTTTCAGCCGTCATTTCCTTTTTTGCTTCTGCAACCGCCTGATCAACCACCACTTTGGTTTGTGCCGCATTTTCTTCAGCCGTGGGCTTGGGTGAACAGCCCGAGATCAGACTGATTGCGGCCAGCGCGATCAAGGTCGTGCTGATGACGGAAAGAACGGATTTGGGTTGTTTACTCAATATGTTGAAATTCATTTGATTCTCCTTCGGTGGGTAGCTTATTTAACGTGAATGTTGCATGGGTGCGTTCAGAAAGCATTCAACATACGACTAACCCCCATAGAACAGTCAACAAATTAGCGTAAAAGACCTGCGCCGTCTGTACGGCGGCGCACAGAACATGTCGTGAACAATCCGTAAATTGACGGCAAATGAAAAAACCGCTCCGCATTACAGCGGCCCTCCTGGCAGTGATGCTGTTCATCTTTACAGTCACACTGGTCGTGCTGCTTAACTTCAACTGGAACCTGGCTCGTCCATGGCTTAATACGCGCACCAGCGAGGCGCTCGGCCGCCCGTTCGCCATTGCAGGCGATCTGTCGCTAAGCTGGGAAAAACAGGCCTCAATCGGCCATGATCACGGTTGGCTCGACAATCTGCCGTGGCCGCATTTGCTCGCACAGAACATACACATCAGCAATCCATCTGCGCTGCACCGCGACACAACAACTGAAATGGCGAGCATCAAACAACTCGATTTTTCGCTGAACCCCTACGCCTTGCTCAAAAAAGAGATTGAAATCCCCGTTTTGAACTTCGACTCGCCCGTCATCAATCTGCTGCGCAACGCCGATGGCACAAATAACTGGACATTCAAAAACAACAATCAGCCGTCCCTCTGGCAACTAAAATTGCAGCGCATCGTTTTCTCCAAAGGCCGCATCCATCTTGTCGACGCTATCCGGCATGCCGATGCAACAGCCGATATCAACACGCTGGACACCGACCCGATCTATGGTGTGGCATGGCAGTTACACGGCAAACTCGGCAATGAAGACGTCAACGGTGACGGACGGGCAGGCGCCGTGTTATCGCTGCAACAGCAGATCGCGCCCTACCCGATCATGGCCCGGGTTCTTATTGGAAAAACGCTGATCGCAGTGGAAGGCACGCTAACCAAGCCATCCGATCTGGCGGCCCTGGACATGCACTTGAAGGTGTCCGGCCCGAGCATGGGCAGGCTTTATGCCATCAGCGGCATCTACCTGCCGGAAACGCCGCCTTTTTCAACCGAAGGCCATCTGATCGGCACCCTGAGTACGCACGGCAGTCACTGGATTTATCAGGAATTCAGCGGCAAGGTAGGGGCAAGTGACATCGGCGGCAGCATCGACTATCAATCAAAATTGCCACGTCCCCTGGTGTCCGGCGTCATCGTGTCCCATGTATTGCACTTTGCCGACCTGGCGCCGTTGATCGGCGCCGACTCCAACGCCAGCAAAGTCAGGCGCGGGGACGCCACGCTTCAGCCAAATGATAAAGTATTGCCCATCGATCCCTTCAGAACGGAACGCTGGCGCAGTGTCGATGCCGACATCAAATTCAGTGCCGAAGAAATAATTCGCAACAAGGCATTACCCATCAACAAACTGATGACCTATGTGCATTTGCACGACGGGGTAGTATCCCTGCTGCCGCTTGATTTTGGCATTGCAGGCGGGAGTCTGCGTTCGGACATCACACTGGACGGTAGCGGAAGATCCGGCAAGAATGCGATCAAGGCGACCCTGAAAATGAACGCCCGCCATCTTCGCTTAAAACAACTGCTCCCCACCTTTAAACCTCTACAGGCAAGTATCGGTGAAATCAATGGCGATGCCGCCTTGTCAGCCGTCGGCAATTCCGTTGCCAGCCTGCTGGGCGCCTCCAATGGCGAGCTCAAACTGTTGATCAATCAGGGCACCGTCAGCAAACTGTTGCTCGAAGAAATGGGTCTGAATATTGGCAATGTGATCCTCACCACGCTGTCAGGCGACAAGCCGGTCAAGCTCAATTGCATGGCGACGGATTTGAGCGTGACTAACGGACTGATGCAGACGCGCAGCTTCATCGTCGACACGGACGATGCGATACTCGATATCAGGGGCGACATCAGTCTGGCGCAGGAACAACTGAATCTGACCATCAACACGCATAGCCGCGGGATGCGCGTGTTATCGCTCAGGGCGCCACTTTATGTGCGCGGCAGTTTCAAAAAGCCTCACGTGAGTATCGACAAGGGTGTCATGGCAATGAAAGCAGGAGGCGCCCTTGCGCTGGTTATTCTGGCACCGGTCGCAGCCCTGATGCCCTTGATCAAAACCGGGCCGGGAGAAAACAGCGAATGCGCAAGACTCCTGGCACTCGCACGAATCAAGCCGGTCTCTCCGCCACCGGGCACGGCTTACCATGCCAGAGTACGGGGTAAATAAACAGGTTAACCGGTGATCTGTTTCTCCATTATGTGGGTCACCGTACAGTCTGACTGTCAATTACGCAGGACAATCACTCAACCATCAAAGAAGTCTTTGGGTACAAAGCGAAAAAAACTTTCTCCAAGCTATGCATTACCACGCTACACGATGCCTGAGCGACTGTTAAAAAATGGAAAGGAGCGCATGATGTTCATCCTCATTTCTGGAACTGGTCGGGTCGCCGCATTGCGCGTGTGTTTTGGTTTGGCACTCGCCGGATTATTTGCTACACCCTACACAGCGAAGTCTGAAGAAGGTTTTTGGGCACCCACCCTGTATGAGGCAACGATTCAGTCCGCCATCTCAAATACGGATGCGCAACACGCTTACCGGCTAAACGCGGGTATTACACTGAACGGCTCAGAAGATGCCGCGCTCTCCGGTACAGGATTTGGCAATACGCCTCGACTACACGGCTATGCCGAGCCAAAACAGCAACCCCTGTGGTCACCAGAAGAACACTGGAAAGTCTCTCCCGTAAACGAGCGTATTTCATTATCAGCGCTGCTGCGCTACGAGTCGAAAAACGATCAAATTACCATTAAACCGCGACGCCATTCAATCTGGTTTGAATGGCGAAAATCATTTGAGTGAGTCTCTCATGGCAAAAACCAAATTGTCCTTTGTGTCCTAGCGCACAGAACAGCACCGGGATAAGGCAGATAATCAGGTCGTTGGTGTGGCACTTCAGGAATCGGTACGTAAAGCGCCGGATAGCCATTACCTGATAATCAATATTTAACAGGAGGTCATCAAAATGAACACGATACAAAAAATTACCGTGAATACAGTGGCTGTCACCTTGCTATTTGCGTTGGGTGGTTGTGCCGGCATGTCGCAGCGGGATAAGAATACCGCCATCGGCGCGGGCGTCGGTGCGGTGGGCGGTTCCATTCTGACCGGCGGCAGCGCGGCAGGCACGGTGGGAGGCGCTGCAGTCGGCGGCGTCATCGGCAACACTATCAAAAAATAACAATCCTCTGAGCATGCGGCCGACCCCCTGGTGAAACTGCATCTCAGCGCATCAAAGAAAGGACAACATCATGCTTTATACCATCGCTGTCATCATGATTATCCTGTGGCTGCTTGGACTGGTTACATCCAACACCATGGGCGGTTTCATTCACATTCTGCTGGTAATCGCAGTTGTCGTGATTTTGCTCAGGATCATCGGCTGATGATTGATTTATAGCGCCAGCCCCACAACTGAATTTAAATATACGCAGCCTTACTCGCTTGGAGGATTTATGAAAACCAATAACTTGATTCTCGCAATATCATTAGCCGCCGCAACCCTGATGAGCGGCTGTGCGAATACGGATTCCCGCCCCGTCTCTTCTTATGACGCACCTGCCCGCCCGGCACCTTCTTACAATGCCCCGAGCAGGGTAGCTTACGGCGTGATTGACAACATCGAAATCATACAAGGGAACAACAATGAGATTGGCGCTGGCACCGTGATCGGCGGTATTGTTGGTGGCGTTCTCGGGCATCAGGTGGGAGGCGGGAGTGGCAAAGACGTTGCGACTGTCGCTGGCGCAGTAGGTGGCGCCGTCGTCGGCCACCAGGTAGAAAAGCAAAACCGGCAGCAACAAGATGCTTACCGGATACAGATTCGGCTGGAGCGTGGCGGTTATCAAACCGTGACGCAAGGCGTCTCCGACTTGCGTGTCGGCGACCGTGTACGCATCGAAAACAACCAGGTAACACGTTACTAAAAAATACGGCTGTGAGCCGGACTCAGATTTCAAACTACTATCAAAGGAAAACATCATGAAAACTTCTCAAATTATGCTTCTTAATGCGTTTGCCCTGGCCGCTTTGGCCATGACCGGAAGCGCAAGCGCGAATGAAACAACCAAGGAAGGTTATCTGCTCGACACCCGCGGCGCCGTTGTCCGGAGCGCTTCCGGTTTGTGCGTGCATACCGGATACTGGACACCGGCGATGGCAATTGAAGAATGCGACCCTGTCGCCAAAAAACCAGCACCCGTCATCGCTGAAGCGGCTCCGGCTCCGGCTCCGACTCCTGCACCCGCTGTCGAAAAGAGAACCGTTTTTGTCCCCTACACTTTGCAGACCGAAGCCCTGTTTACCTATAACAAATCGACGCTCAGCGAAAACGGAAAACAGAAAATTCACGATGAAATCATTGATAAAATGAAAGAATATACAAAAAACGACATCGTAGTGGTCACCGGCTATGCTGACCGGATCGGCAGTGATAAATACAACATGAAACTCTCGCAACGTCGTGCGGATGCCGTCAAAGCCTACATGGTTGAACAAGGCGTTGATGGAAATCGTATTGAAACCGCTGCAAAAGGTGAAGCCGATCCTGTCGTTTCCTGCGACAACATCAAAGGAAAAGCCAACCACAAAAACAAGGCGCTGATTGCCTGCCTGCAACCTAATCGCCGTATCGTGCTGGATCTTAAGGGAACCACACCCGTGCAGAAGTAATTCGAGAGACCTGTATACAACCCTGGCCAACCAGACATTGGTTGGCCTTTTGCTGGCTGTAAGCTTATCCGACGCTATGTTTAAAAACACAGAAATTTAAAATAAATGATTAGTAAACATCATGATATCTATTTTTTAATAAATACTGTGACGTCACACAGCCGGACAACGTATTAAGCGTCACGGGTATCGCCAAGGAGAATATCATTGTCAAGAAGTTTGCATTTTCATCTCGCATAGGAGCGAATGATTTTCATGATACGGAGTTGCTAAGTTCGGAGTTATTCAGCATAGAGCAACTGAAGCGTCATTCGAGCATACTGGCGGGCCAACACCACGTAGCTCACAACCCCGGGCAGGACAAGCTACTGCCACGACTGACGGATAATGCGCGGGTACTACAGGCCGTCTATCTCCATGTGACTGCCGCAACGACTTCAGGACAGCGGATCGTGCAGGCAGAGTCCTGGCTGATCGACAATTTTTATCTTATCGAACAACAAATCGGCATGGCGCGTCATCACCTGCCACGCGGCTACAGCCGCCAGTTGCCGCGACTGGCTGACGGTCTGTCGCAGGGCTTCCCGCGCATCTATGACCTGGCGCTGGAATTGATCTCGCACACGGATGGTCGCATCGACAGCGACAACACCACCCAATTCCTCGCAGCCTACCAGACGGTTGAACCGTTAATGCTCGGAGAATTATGGGCATTCCCGATCATGTTACAACTGGCACTGCTTGAAAATCTGCGCCGTATCGCCTTGCGTATCGCCAAAAGACGTGAGGAGTTTGACAGTGCAGTGATCTGGGCGGATCGCATGCTTGCAACATCAGAAAGCGAACCAAAACAGCTTATCCGCTTGCTCGCCGAATTCGCCAATGCCGATGTGCCGCTGACCGCGCCATTCGTAGAGGAATTTTACGCACGACTCCAGGTTCAAGGTTCCGCGATGGCTTTCGTGCAAACCTGGGTGGAACAAAAATTGCTCGAACAAGGGGTAACCGCGGCACAATTGTCGGAAACAGCGGGACGCACCGGGGCGACTAATCAGATTTCCATTGCTAACAGTATTGGCAGTCTGCGTTTCGTAGGTTCAATGGATTGGCGAAATTTTGTCGAGTCGCTCAGTACCGTCGAACAAATACTGCGTGAAGACCCGGCAGGAATGCATGCGGGCGGTGACTTCGCCACCCGCGATCGCTACCGGCATGTCATCGAAGAAATCGCCAAGAGAAGTTTGCAGAGTGAATCAGCGGTGGCACGTGCAGCCATCGTATTGGCGCAGATCGCAGTCGCGCAATCCGGCATTAATGATCGCACCGCGCATATCGGATACTACCTGATCGATCACGGACGGCACTTGCTGGAGCGTGCCGTCGATTGCCGCTTATCGCTGGCAACTAGAATCGGCCGGATTTCCAGACAGTACTGTCTGCCCCTCTACACCAGCCCTATCCTGTTGATCACGGTATTGTCGACCCTGGCAACACTGTCTTACTGCGGCTTGAGGCCGACAAACTGGCCGTACTGGCTGATGGCAGCACCCCTGATGGTTGGCACATCGGCGCTGGCTGTCTCGCTGGTGAACCTGCTGACCACACATCTTTTACCGCCGCGCATGTTGCCTAGACTCGATTTTTCGCATGGCATTCCGCAGATACACCGCACCATGGTGGTTGTCCCTACCCTGCTAAGTCAGACACGTGAAATCGATAATCTGATCGAAGCCCTGGAGATCCGCTACCTTGGCAACCGTGACCCTAACCTGTTTTTTGCCTTGCTGACGGATTTTCACGATGCGCCGGATATGGTTCAACCGGACGACAGCCTGTTGATCGACCATGCGCGCGCCGCCATTCTGTCACTCAACGAAGCTTACAAGGAGGATCGTCCTGGCATCTTCTACCTGTTTCACAGACCCAGGCGCTGGAATCGGATTGAACGGGTATGGATGGGCTACGAACGCAAGCGCGGCAAACTGGAACAGTTCAATGCACTGTTAAGAGGCGAGGCGCAAACGGCGTTCTCGGATGTGGTGGGAGATGTCTCCATCCTGAATTCCATCCGCTACGTCATCACCCTCGATACCGACACTCAGCTGCCTCGCGACACCGCGCGCACCCTGATCGGCAACCTTGCCCATCCCCTCAATCGGCCCGTGTACGATGCCGTCAAAAAACGCATCGTTGAAGGCTATGGCATTTTGCAGCCACGCGCCTCGATCAGCCTGATCAGTGCAGGCAAGTCCAGATTTACCAAGCTGTTTGCAGGTGAATCAGGCATAGACCCTTATACGCGTGAAATATCGGATGTTTATCAGGATATTTTTGGCGAAGGTTCGTTCATCGGCAAGGGTATCTACGATGTTGACGCCTTCCGGCAGGCGGTCGACGGACGTTTTCCTGAAAACCTGATTTTAAGTCATGATTTGCTGGAAAGCGGCTATGCACGATCCGCCCTGGTAACCGATGTTGATCTGATCGAAGAACATCCTGACAGCTACGCCATCGAGGCCAGCCGCAGACACCGCTGGATACGCGGCGACTGGCAACTGGCTGGTTGGCTGCTGACGCACGTGCCGGGGCCCTCATCAAATGGCTCAGCAAAGCGCCTGCCCAATCCGCTTTCCGCCTTGCTGATATGGAAGATTTTCGACAACCTGAGGCGCAGTCTGGTACCGCCCGCATTGCTTTTTCTGTTGACCGTGGCCTGGCTGGCAGGTTATGGCCCCGTCTGGTTTTGGCCATTGCTGATCATCGGAGTGATGTTAGTACCCGGTTTTCTGGGCTCAGTGATTGAACTCATCAACAAGCCTGCCGGACGAGATGGGTTTTTGCACCTGACACTGACGGCCAGGTCTGCCATTCGCCCTGTATTGCAGGCATTACTCACGCTGATCCTGTTACCTTACGACGCACTGATTTGCCTGGATGCCATCATGCGTTCCGGTTTACGCATGCTGTTTACCCGGCGCGGGCTCCTGATATGGCATCTGCCCGCTTATGCCAACCGCAACGCCTGTTGCAGTCTGACGGATTTTTTCCTGGAGATGTGGATAGCGCTTGCGTTCACGCTATTATTGACCGTGGCGCTTGCCTTTAGCCGTGCAACGGAATGGCTGTTCTATACGCCAGTGTTACTGCTCTGGCTATCTTCACCCGTCGTCGCCTGGTGGCTCAGCCACCCGCTGGTGTCCCCGCCACTGGGTTTGAGCATTGAGCAACAAGGCTTCCTGCGTACATCGGCCAGGCGGACATGGCGCTTCTTCGCGGACTTCGTTAATCCAGATGAAAACTGGCTGCCGCCTGACAACTTTCAGGTGCATCCGGCACCCCTCATCGCTTCACGTACCTCGCCCACCAATATCGGCATGGCACTGCTGGCAAACCTGACCGCCTACGACTTCGGCTACATCAGTATGGGCGAGATGCTAAAGCGCACCGCTAATACGCTGGCTACGATGATAAAAATGGAACGCTATCGCGGCCATTTTTACAACTGGTACGACACGCGTACACTGCTGCCGTTGCACCCGCAATATATCTCGTCGGTGGACAGCGGCAACCTGCTCGGCAGCTTGCTCACCTTGCAGGCGGGACTGGCCGAATTAAAGGATCAACCGTTGCTCTCAGCCAACGTGTTTTCGGGGCTACAGGATACCTTAGCGGTTTTTGCCGAACATCTGCCGGCAAAGTCCACTTCAGAACTCACACAGCAGCGGCTGATTTTGCAGCAAAAACTTCGCAGGCTTACAACAAACGGACAGACACTGACCAGTGCGACTGTCCTGCTGAACGAAATTCATCTGGCAGGCGCAGCACTGCTGGTCTTGTTGCCCGTCGATGGCGAGCAACAATACTGGGCCCATGCCTTTGTACAACAGTCCCGCGCGCAACTGGATGACCTTGATTTTCTGATATCAGCGCCAGCCGGCACGATCCCGACACTGACAGATTTACTCACAGTCACTGCAACGTCTGTTGAGCCACTGCCGAGCGCTGCAAGTTCAGCTTATACCGGTGCGTTGGGACGCATCGCCCTTATTGATGATCTAATCGGACGCTGCCGCGAACTGGCACAGATGGATTTTGACTTTCTCTATGATACGACGCGCGACTTGCTCACCATCGGCTACGATGTAGGAGAACGACGCCGCGATCCGTCCTGCTACGATCTGCTGGCATCGGAAGCGCGCCTCACCAGCTTTATGCTCATCGCACAAGGTCAGGTACAACAAAAACACTGGTTTTCGTTAGGCCGCCTGCTGACCAGCCAGGGAAGCAATGTGAGCCTGATTTCCTGGAGCGGCTCGATGTTCGAATATCTCATGCCGCAGCTGATTATGCCCAGTTTTGACAATACCCTGCTTGCAAAAACCTGCAAATCAGCAGTGATGCGCCAGATCGAATACGGCAGGCAGCGCGGCGTGCCCTGGGGTATTTCCGAATCCGGTTATAACGCCACCGACATGCACCAGGTATATCAGTATCGCGCTTTCGGCGTGCCGGGCTTAGGCTTCAAGCGCGGACTGGGCGACGACCTGGTCATCGCCCCCTACGCTACAGCATTGGCGCTGACCGTATTGCCTGCGGAAGCCTGCACCAATCTGCAAACCCTGTCTGATGCCGGCTTCATGGGCGAATACGGCTTCTTCGAGGCGGTTGATTACACGCCGTCCCGTGTTCCGCCCGGCAAGACACATGTGATCGTTCAGTCATTCATGGCGCATCATCAGGGCATGAGTCTGCTGGCCTTTGACTATGTCTTGCTGGAACGGCCGATGCAGCGTCGCTTCATGTCGTTGCCAGAAATGCGTGCGGCGGAATTGTTGTTACAGGAGCGCGTACCGAAAACCGGTGCGACGTTACATCCGCACGCAGCAGAAGTAAGCGCAGCAGCCCGTCCGCCCGCAGCAGAGGAAGACTCGATCATGCGCGTGTTCAGTGACCCCGGCACCCAGATCCCGGAAGTTCACTTGCTATCCAACGGCAGATACCATGTTATGGCAAACAATGCAGGCGGGGGTTACAGTCGCTGGCGTGATATGGCCATCAGCCGCTGGCGCGAAGATGCCACCGCTGACAACTGGGGTACCTTCATTTACCTGCGCGACCGCGACACGGAAAAATACTGGTCCACCGCTTATCAGCCGACATTACGCAAGGCGGACCATTATGAAGCCATCTTTATTCAGGCACGCGCCGAATACCGGCGGCGCGATCAGGCGATTGAAACGCACACCGAGATCAGCATTTCACCTGAAGACGACGTCGAAATTCGTCTTGTCACGCTCACCAACCTGTCATCCCGTACCCGCCATATCGAGGTGACCAGTTACACCGAAGTGGTACTGGCTGCGCTCAATGCCGACCTGGCTCACCGCTCCTTCAGCAATCTGTTCGTGCAAACCGAAATTTTGTTCGAGCGGCAGGCCATTCTGTGCACCCGACGACGCCGCACGCCGGATGAACAGGTACCGTGGATGTTTCACCTGCTGGCAGCGCCCGGCGTCAGTGCGGATATGCCCTCTTACGAGACAGACCGCGCCCGATTCATCGGACGGGGCCGCACGACGGTCAACCCGGTAGTACTGACCGGCAGTGACAGCCTGCTGTCGAACACGGCAGGATCGGTGCTCGATCCCATCGTCGCTATCCGCCGCACCTTGCGTTTAGCACCTGACAAATCGGCGACCGTGCAGATCATCTCCGGCGTTGCGGACACGCGCGAGGCCGCTTTGGCGTTAATTGAGAAGTATGGTGACCGGCATTTCATTGAACGCGCCTTTGAAATGGCCTGGTTCCAGAGTCAGGAAATGCTGCGTAACCTCAATGCAACGGAAGCCGATGCACAGCTTTATGGCCGTCTGGCCAACTCCGTCATTTATGGCAATGCGATGCGCCGCGCAGCGCCCAATATTATTGCCCGCAATCAGCTTCGTCAGTCCGGATTGTGGCGCTTTGCCGTCTCGGGCGATTTGCCCATCGTCCTGCTGCTGATCGGCGATGTCAACCGCATCAATCGGGTGAAACAAGTGCTGCAAGCCCATGCCTACTGGCGCATGAAGGGTCTGATGACTGATCTGGTGATTTTGAATGAGGACTTTTCAGGTTACCGGGCGGTATTGCATGATTTGATCATCGGGCTGATCAACACGGGGCCTGCGGCCAAACTGGTCAATAAATCAGGAGGCGTATTCGTGCTGCGTGCGGAAGAACTTTCCGAAGCGGACCGGGTTTTGTTTCAGACCGTCGCCCGCATCGTGTTCACCGACACCAGCGATACGCTGGTGGAACAAAATGAACGCCGTGTATCACCGGAGCGTGTATCGGACCGTTTCGAGCCCATGCTGCAACTGGCGCCGGAACCTACCCGGCCGCTACCGGTGCATGAACGCATTTTTGGCAACGGCCTTGGCGGATTCTCGTCTGACGGGCGCGAATACATCATCACCCTGGAAGCTGGCCAGAGCACGCCGGCGCCCTGGGTGAATGTCATCGCCAGTCCGCACATCGGCACGGTCGTGAGCGAATCCGGCAGCGCCTATACCTGGGTGGAAAATGCGCATGAATTCCGCCTGACCACCTGGCACAATGACCCGATCAGCGACAACAGCGCAGAGGCAGTCTATATCCGCGACGAGGAAACCGGCGCTTTCTGGTCACCTACCCCGCTCCCCGCCACCAGCCGCTTCGGCTATACCTGCCGGCACGGTTTTGGCTACAGCCTGTTCGAGCACGCTGAGTCAGGCATTTACTCGGAACTGACAACCTATGTCGCCATGGACGCACCCGTCAAGTTCGTGGTGGTCAAGCTGCACAATCAGTCAGGGCGCCCGCGACGCCTGTCACTGACCGGCTATTGGGAACTGGTATTAGGTGAATGGCGGCACGCCAATCTGATGCACATTGTCACCGAAACCGATACACCCACCGGTGCACTGTTTGCCCGCAATGCATACGGTCGCGAATACGCCCAACGTGTGGTATTCCTGCAAGTGAGCGAAACAGAGCGCACGGTGACCGGAAACCGCACTGAATTCATCGGTCGCAATGGCCAACTTGCCAATCCCTCAGCGATGCGCCGCAAACGCTTGTCAGGCAAGACCGGCGCCGCCATGGACCCGTGCGCTGCGATGCAGACCCGGATCGTACTGGCCGCGGGGCAGGAACGCGAAATCGTATTCCTATTCGGTGCGGCCCATAACAATGACGAGGCGCGCCATTTTATCCAGAATTTTGCAGGGCCCGCACGCGCACGGCAGGCACTCGAAGCAGTGCGTGAATACTGGGACCGTACCCTGGGAGCCGTACAGGTGAGCACGCCTGATCCGGCGCTGGACGTGTTAGCCAACGGCTGGCTGATTTACCAGACGCTGTCATGCCGCCTGTGGGGCAGGAGCGGCTATTATCAGTCCGGCGGCGCCTACGGGTTTCGCGATCAGTTGCAGGACACCATGGCACTAATACATACCACCCCTGCGCTTGCCCGCGAACAGATCATCCGGTGTGCCGGGCGACAGTTTCTTCAAGGCGATGTGCAGCACTGGTGGCATCCGCCCAACGGACAAGGCGTGCGCACCCATTTTTCCGATGATTATCTGTGGCTGCCGTATGCGGTGTCTCGCTATGTGCTGACGACGGGCGACACCGGCGTGCTGGACGAGGAGGTCCATTTTCTGGAAGGGCGCAGCCTGAATCCGGAAGAGGAGGCCTACTACGACCAGCCGCAAATCTCAGCAGAAGCGGCCAGCCTGTATGAGCATTGCGTGCGTGCCGTCAAACACGGTTTACGTTTCGGCCCGCATCAATTACCGCTGATCGGCTGCGGCGACTGGAACGACGGCATGAACCTGGTCGGTCGCGAGGGCCGTGGCGAGAGCGTCTGGCTGGCCTGGTTTTTGTTTGAAAATCTGCAACTGTTTGCGGGTGTGGCTCACAACCATGGCGATGATGCCTTTGCCCAACTGTGCCGGAAGCAGGCGGCCACATTACGCAGCAACATTGAGGATAACGCCTGGGACGGCGAATGGTACCGGCGCGCCTATTTTGATGATGGCACCCCTTTAGGTTCCTCCATCAATGAAGAATGCCAGATCGATTCGATCAGCCAGAGTTGGGCGGTCATCTCCGGCGGCGGTGATCCGGCACGCGCCCGTCAGGCGATGGCCTCCGTCGACAAACGTCTGGTTCAACGGGAAGATCAGCTGATCAAATTACTCTCTCCGCCCTTTGACAAATCGGCGCTTGAACCCGGTTATATCAAGGGCTACGTGCCTGGCGTGCGCGAAAATGGCGGGCAGTATACGCATGCCGCAATCTGGGCCACGATGGCGTATGCCATGATGGGCGACAAAGAGCGGGCCTGGGAATTATTTGCCATGCTCAATCCGGTTCATCACAGCACCACAGCCGCTGATATGGAACGCTACAAGGTGGAACCCTATGTCATGAGCGCGGACATTTACGGCGCGCAGCCGCACACCGGTCGCGGAGGCTGGACCTGGTACACCGGGGCTGCCGGCTGGATGTACCGGCTGACCGTGGAAAGCCTGTTGGGCCTCTACAGGGAAGCGAATTATCTGCGCATCGCGCCGTGTATCCCGTCACACTGGAATTCATACAAAATCCGCTACCGTTACCTGAAAACCGACTACCATATTACCCTGCTGCGCACAAGTGATCCGTCAGCGCAGCGCATTACGCTGGATGGTGTGATGGTAACTGGAACAGGTCAATCAGGAACAGATCCAACCATAGGCAGAATTGCGCTTACAGACGACAAACAAGAGCACCACATCGAAGTGAAATTTAGCTAACAAGCATAACGAAACCACTTACCACTTACCACTTACCACTTACCACTTACCACTTACCACTTACCACTTACCATTTACCATTTACCATTTACGACTAACCCAAGGAGAATCAAAATGAAACACCTTCTGATCGCCACAGCAGTCATTGCCGCATCACTTGCCACACCGGTATTTGCTGCCGATGTGGGCGTTTCTGTCAGCATCGGTCAACCCGGATTTTATGGCCAAATCAACATCGGTGATTATCCGCCGCCACAAGTGATCTATCGTCAGCCGATGATCATCGAACGGGGAGACATGGGTCGTCCGCCGGTCTATCTGCGCGTACCGCCGGGTCATCGCAAACACTGGAGCCGTTACTGCCACGAATACAACGCCTGCGGCGAACGCGTCTATTTTGTGCAGGACAACTGGTATCAGCACGAATACGTGCCGCGCTATCAGGAGCAGCATCGTGAATATCGGGACCAACAAGGCGAGGGTCGCCGCAATGAGCGGGGGGATGATCATCGTGGCGGCGATCGCGGTGACAACGGCAAGGATCACGGGGATCGCGGCGATCACGGCCGAGGTAATCACGGCCGAGATTAGCAATCTGCTGTATACGAATCAAAAATCTGGATAACACTGCACGCAGCGCCGATCTGCGTGCACCAGCACAATCTTCCGTTCTGCTATCCGCAGCCCGGCATCTTCCTCACAGCTTCCTGACCTGAAATACCTGTCTTATGTACGACAGCGCACAGACCGCATTTCCCGCACCCTTCAATATCAGCCCATCAGAAGCATGGGTGAGATCGATTCAATGTCGGCAAATGCCGACAAAAAATGTCGCCTTTATTCATGTTGGCTGCCGTTTTGCGCAATGAAAATAACGGCAATTGCATTGCCTGTGTTCGACGTATCTCTCAAGGGAATGAAAAATGAAAAAAACTGACAGCAACACATCCTATCAACTGATCGGCGCAGCCGTTCTGGCGGCGATCTTTATGGTCGGCTGCACAAGTACACCCGCTATTCTGGCACCCACCGAACAGATGGCCCTATCCCGCTCTGCCATCAGCAGCGCCAGCAGCGCCGGAGGCAGTGAGTTTGCACCTGTACAACTCAAGTCTGCGATGGACAAAATGGATAGCGCCGAGCGCGCAATGGGTACAAAAAATTACGACCTGGCTCGTAAAATGGCTGAAGAAGCGCAGGTTGATGCACAGTTAGCGGCTACCGCAGCACGCGCCGGCAAGGCACAGAAAGCGGCGGATGCCTTGCAACAAAGCGATCAGGTTCTGAAAAAGGAACTCGACCGTAATGCCGTTACGCCGCAATAGGATGAATCATGCAACAAACCAAATATAGCCCCGCGACGCGAATAGAAAGCCGCTCAGCTTATGCGTATGTCACGGGACAAAAGGACTATGCCCTTGCCCGGCAACGTGCGGCTCAGCTCAACGACCCGCTCAGCAAAAAAAGCAAGGCCGGATATGCAGATTTTTCCGATACGCAAATCATTTTTAATGGAGTTCATCATGCAAAAAAATAAATATTTTCCGATGGCGCTGATCGCAATCGCCGTACTCTCCGGCTGCGCCACCACCCCGCCGCAAAACACCCAGCTAGCTACGGCGCACAGCAATTACAACGATGCGCGCAGCAATCCTCAGGTGGCCAACCTGGCCGCCCTTGAACTCAAAGATGCAGGTGACACCCTGGATAAAGCAGATACCGCTTTGAACAAAGGCCAGAGTCTGGCGACTGTTGATCATCTGGCTTACCTTGCCAATCAAAAAGTGGCGATCGCCCAGGAAACGGCCAGACAAAAAACCGCCGAACTGGCGGTGACCAACGCGGCCGCAAAACGCAACGAAGTTCGTCTGGAAGCCAGAACGGCTGAAGCCGACCAGGCCAAACAGCAGGTGGCAATGGTCAACGAAGTGGCCGATCAGCAGGCAACGGATCTGGCAGCGGCTGACGCCAATGCCCAGCGTGACCAGGCTATCATCGCCCAACAGCAGCAGCAACTCAAGGACCTCAACGCCAAGAAAACGGATCGCGGCATGGTCATCACGCTGGGTGACGTATTGTTCCGTACCGGCAAAGCACAACTGGAGTCGGGCGGGGTGCACAACGTGCAAAAATTGGCCGATTTTCTCAATAAATCCCCCAAAACCCGTGTACTGATTGAAGGTCACACCGACAGCACGGGTGGCGCCAGCTTAAATCAGACACTGTCTGAGCAGCGCGCCAATGCAGTACGCAACGCCTTGAGCGATATGGGAATTGCCAATGATCGCATCAGCACGCGCGGTTACGGCGAGAGCTTCCCTGTCGCCAGCAACGATAGCGCCGCCAATCGGCAATTGAACCGCCGCGTGGAAATCATCCTGTCTGACGCCAACGGCAATATCGCCCCGCGTCAATAACAATCCGGCGCAAGCCGCAACCAACCCGGCATCGCTCACAGGTGATGCGACTAGGAGAAACAAAATGTCATTAGGAACCATACTGCTGATCATCATTGTGTTAATGCTGATTGGCGCATTTCCAAGCTGGCCGCACAGCAGATCATGGGGTTATGGACCGAGCGGCGGCCTCGGCCTGATATTGCTCATTTTGCTCATTCTGTTGCTAATGGGCCGTTTGTAATGCATTGCAAGATTCATCGCTTAACCGTTGTTTTACTCACTGACTTAACCTAAGGAGAATCATCATGAAACCACTTAAATTTTTCGCCGCTATCTTTATGACTTTTGCGCTGCTGAGCGCCACCGGTTGTGCGTCTACGCCCAAGCAGGAAGGCACCGGCGAATATGTAGACGACAGCGTCATCACAACCAAAGTCAAGGCGGCCATCTTCAATGAACCCACGCTGAAATCAGCCGAAATCAATGTCGAAACCTTCAAGGGCGCCGTACAACTGAGCGGTTTTGTCAGTTCGCAGGCGGACATCAGCAAGGCGATTGAAATCACCCGCACTGTCAAGGGTGTCCGGTCAGTAAAAAATGACATGCGTCACAAATAAGACCGTTGCGGGCACCTTCATCAAGTGTGCCCGCCCTTCAGGCAACAAACGGACAACTTGCCCCTGAAACTATTTAACTATTAAGGAAAAATCATGAGCAAAAATATAATTGATAAGCTGGCTATTGAATTGGAAGCGCCTAAGGAAAAACTGATCGCGGAAATGAAACAGATGGTGAGCGATACCGAGGAGCTGTTAAGCGCAACGGCCAGCCAGACGGGTGAAATCGCAACCCTTGCACGCAGCCGCATGCAAAGCAGCCTGAAAACGGTCAAGAGCAGATTGCATGCAGCCGAAGCCTCCATCATTACGCACACCCGCGAAGGCGCCAAGGCGGCTGACCAGTACGTCCACGACTACCCCTGGCAATCGATCGGCATTTCCGCTTGCATCGGGGTGGTTATCGGGATGCTGATCAAACGTCAATAGAACATGGACACCTCGATCAGACTGGCAGAATCGTTCAAAAATCTGGCAGGCACCTTGTTCTCCATCGCACAGACTCGCCTTGAACTACTGGGCAACGAGCTGGAGGAAGAACGCCTGCACTTCGAACAAATTTTGCTCTACAGCGCAATCACCCTGCTGTTCTTCGGTTTGTCCATCATGCTGCTCACCGTATTCATCGTCGTGGTCTTCTGGGACAGCCAGCGCCTGCTGGTATTAGGCAGTCTTGCCGGATTGTTTTTTATCGCAGGGCTGCTGGTGTCGAACGCATTGCGCAATCAATTGCACAAAAAATCCCGGCTGTTTTCCGCCAGTCTTGCCGCATTATCCAGTGACCGCGATCAGCTGACACCATGAAACAACAACGCCATGACATGGCCTGCCGCCGCCATTTACTGCTGGAAAAAATCAACGCGCAGCGCATCGAACTCGTCGAGATTTCATTGCAATTGCAAAAACCACTGGCGCTGGCTGATGCAGGGATCAAGGCGGTGCAATTCATACGTCGTCATCCCACCCTGGTGTCCGGTGGCATGGCAGTGCTGCTGGCATTACGCCGGGGAAGTCTGCGCCTCCTTGTACAGCAAGGATGGCGCTTGTTGAACCTGTATCCTGCCACGACTTACCGGAGCCGGCTTTCTTCATGCCAGAGACGCGATACCGGCGCTGATTAACCGCTTTTCAGACACTATTCATACAGGCTCCAGGCTTAATATTTTTGTCGCAAAAAAACCGTCTTGCGACGGTTTTTTCACAATATCACGCGTTTATTATGGTTTAGTAATTGTATTACTATTGAGCGTGACCGCCGTCTGCGCCAGCAACCTGCCGCTCTCGGTTGCTCCCGCCCCCAGTATAATATCGGTTTGCGACAAGATCACCCCCTGCATCAGCGCAGTCGTGCCAATGGTGACGGTCGTCGCGGACTGCCAGAAGACATTTTTGGCCAGCGCGCCGCCAGTCAATTGCACCTGCGTCGCGGCGGCCTGATTAAGACCACCGGCCATCTGGAACACCCAGACATCGGTTGCCGTACCATTGAGGGTCAGAATCGTGCCCGTTGGAATCAGCACTTGAGGCGTACAGGTATACACGCCCGCCGCAAGAGTCAATCCGCCAAAATTGCCGGCCCCGGGACAGGCGGTAATCAAGCCGCCCCCGGCGGGTGCTTTCCCGGCGGCAGCGGTATACGCAGTTTGCATATCACCGACGGCGGTTGTCAGATCAACGGATGTCGTCCCGCCCACATTGTCGGCTGCATATAATTTCCCCGGAGCGGCCACCTGAGCGGAAGTGAAGTAGGTATCGGTAGGTTCAGAAATCGGGGACCATCCGGTTAAAAATGTCCGGGAGGCCGGACTGATGCCGACATTTCCGGTCACGACTGAGCTTGGCACGCTGGAAACCCCTGTTTTGGCCAGAATCACATAATTGGCAGACGTCCCCAGCGACACACAGGCGGCACCTGAGCAGACTGCCCCAACGAGCCCTGCCCCCGCGCTGACCGGTGCGACCACCGCAACAGTGCCATCACCACCGCCACATCCGCTGAGAATAGCGGTCATCAGCAAAGTCAACGCAAAAGCCACTGGCCTTAAAGTATTTTTATCAGCATTCATTTTTAATTTATCCTTAAAATTCAAATCAATATAACGAAATCCATCTGCGGTACAGAGGAAGAAATAGCGGCGCATCACGCCAGTATTGCAAACACTATCTGCTGTTTATTTCTACAATTCCGTTCGCTGCCACACATAAAGCCGGGCTTACTCTCAGTCTCATAGCGAGACTCAGTCTCAAAAAAAGACCCGGAACGGGATTGCCGATACCGGGTCAGAAGGCTTAAGGTGTTTACTTTAAGGGGGAAAATAAACACCAAAGGTGATTTATTTTGAGGGAGAAAATAAACACCGATGCCAGCATGCCGTCTTGCCGACAGCGACTCTGTTCGTTAGCGTACATAGTCACACCGTATGTTGTGTTATAACTGTCCGGCGCTACAATCTTTAAGCAGCGTCACACCGTTGTGACCTTTTTCAATTACATGCCCTAGGGACGAAAAAATGCTCGCTATTCAGTCCTTAATGTATGACCCCAGGCAGAACCACCTGCTCGCCGCGTTACCGGCCGACGTATACGATCGTATGTTTGCCCATCTTGAACTGGTTGCGATGCCGTTAGGCGATGTGCTCTACGAATCCGGCGGACAATTGCAACACGTGTATTTCCCGACCACTGCGATCGTCTCTCTGCACTACATCATGGAAAATGGCGCCTCGGCCGAAATTGCCGGCGTCGGCAACGAGGGGGTACTCGGCATTTCACTGTTCATGGGCGGCAATACCACGTCCAGCCGGGCCGCCGTGTGTACCGGCGGCCATGGCTACCGGCTGAAGAAGCAGCAGATGATGGAGGAATTCAATCGCGCAGGTCCGATGATGCAGCTGATGCTGCGTTACACTCAGGCACTGATGACCCAGATGTCCCAGACCGCCGCATGCAACCGGCATCACTCCGTCGAGCAGCAACTTTGCCGCTGGCTGCTGCTGACCCTCGACCGTTTGCCCGGCAATGAACTGACCCTGACACAGGAATTGATCGCCGGCATGCTCGGCGTGCGCCGTGAAGGGATCACCGAAACCGCCGGCAATCTGCAACGCAAAGGTTTGATCAGTTATCGCCGGGGTCACATCACGGTGCTGAACCGCGCCGGTCTGGAAGCCCATGCCTGCGAATGCTATCAAGTGAATTTCACCGCCTGCTCAGCACGGCGGGCAACCTGAATAAACTGGCGATGCAACGTCAAGCCGAACCCAATATCCGCCCGGCAAACGGGGGTTGGCAATGACACGAAGCTCATCTCAGGCCGGCCCGAATAACCGCGCAATCCCTGTCTCGATCCATTTTATGCCGCACCCGAAAGCTGCCCATGTCCGACATCATCCTTAATTCCGCAATACTCAGTGCGACAGCCTATCCGCTTTCCGGTGCCGTTGAGACTCGTCGCCAGGCCGTCTTGCTTAAAACCGGCGCCTTGCAGAACGCAATACTCAACAGCGCCAATTTCTCCAGTATTGCCACCGATGCGATGGGTGTGATCCAGATTTTCAACGTCGGTGCAGCGCGCATGCTGGGCTATACGGCTGATGAGGTGATGAACAAGATCACCCCAGCCGACATTTCCGATCCGGATGAAGTGGTCGCACGGGCAGCGGCTCTGAGTCTGGAACTGGGTACCCCGATCACGCCCGGCTTCGAAGCGCTGGTGTTCAAGGCAAAACGCGGCATCGAGGACATTTACGAGCTGACCTATATCCGCCGTGACGGCAGCCGCTTCCCCGCCGTCGTCTCGGTCACCGCGCTGCGCGATGAACAGAACACCATCATCGGCTACCTCTTGATCGGCACCGACAATACGGCGCGCAAACAAATCGAAGCGGAAAAACAGCGTTTGGCCGACATTCAGGAAGAGACCAATAAGCAACTGCAACAGGCCAACCTTACCTTGCAGATCAGCGAGGAAAAATTCTCCGTCACGCTCAATTCCATCGGCGATGCGGTGATCGCCACCGATGCCAATGGGCGCATCACGCTGCTCAATCCGCTGGCCGAAAAACTGACCGGCTGGACACAGGCAGAAGCTGCGGGGCATCCTGTCGACGAGGTGTTTCACATCATCCACAAGGAAACTCGTCTGCCCACCCCCATTCCGGTAATGGAGACGCTGAAAAAAGGCATCATACACGGCCTGGCCAATCATACCTTGGTCATCGCAAGGGATGGCAGTGAGTGCGATATTGCCGACAGTTGCGCGCCGATACGCGACCGGGATGGCCAGGTCATCGGCGCCGTACTGGTGTTTCGCGACGTCACCGGAGAATATGCCGTACAGCAGGCATTGCGCGACCAGCAGTTCTACACCCGCTCGCTGATTGAATCGAACATGGATGCACTGATAACCACCGACCCTGCCGGCATCATTACCGACGTCAACCAGCAGATGGTGGCGCTCACCGGTTGCACGCGCGATGTGCTGATCGGCACAGCGTTCAAGAACTACTTTACCGATCCTGAGCGGGCCGAGACGGGCATCAGACGGGTGCTGAGCGAAAAGAAGGTCTCCGACTATGAACTGACCGCACGTACGATCGACGGCCGTGAAATTGAAGTTTCCTATAACGCGGCCACCTTGTACAATCGTGAAGGAAAACTGCAAGGCGTGTTTGCCGCTGCGCGCGATGTCACCGAACGCAAAAGGCTGGATCAGGTGCTGCATGACAAGCACACCGAACTGGAGAACGCCCGTCAACTGGCAGAAAATGCCAACCTGGCAAAATCGATTTTCCTCTCCCGTATGAGCCATGAGTTGCGCACCCCGCTCAATGCCATCCTGGGTTTTGCTCAGTTGCTGGAAATCGGTACGCCACCGCCTACCGCAACCCAAATTTTAAGGTTACATCAGATCGTCAAGGCAGGATGGTATCTTCTTGAATTAATTAACGAAATACTTGATCTTGCGGTGATCGAATCCGGCAATCTGTCGCTGTCGCGGGAAGCGGTATCGCTGTCCGAAGTGATGCGCGAATGCCAGTCCATGATCGAATCACAGGCGCACAAACATGCGATCCAGATGCACTTCGTCCCGTTTGACATTAGCTGGTTTGCCTATGCCGACCGCACCCGGGTCAAACAGGTGCTGATCAACCTGTTATCCAATGCGATCAAATACAACCGGGAACGGGGAACCGTGGTGGTGGAATGCACGATCAACTGCCAGGATCGCATCCAGATCAGCATCAAGGACACCGGAAACGGCTTACCGCCCGAGAAATTGCTGCAATTGTTTCAGCCGTTTAATCGTCTGGGTCAGGAGAACGGCATAGAGGAAGGCACCGGTATCGGCCTCGTGGTCACCAAGCAACTGATCGAGTTGATGGGAGGAACCATCAGCGTCAAGAGTATCGTCGGCGTGGGCAGCGAGTTCTGCATCGAACTGGCCCGCGACATGATGCCGCAACTGCCCGCCGGGCTGCATCTGTCTGACAAACAGTCGAGCAATACATCAGAAAAATCGACCTTGTTGTATGTCGAAGATAACCCGGCCAACCTGATACTGGTCGAGCAGATCATCGAGGGGCATCCGAATATACGCATGCTGAGCGCCCGCGATGCCTTGCAGGGTATTTCACTTGCGCGCACCCACCTGCCGGATGTCATCCTGATGGACATCAACCTGCCCGGCATCAGCGGAACCGAGGCGATGAAAATTCTGCTCGACAATCCTCTCACCCAGCCTATTCCGGTCATTGCTCTGAGTGCCAACGCCATGGTGCGCGACATTGAAAAAGGGCTGGAAGCCGGCTTCTTTCGCTATCTCACCAAACCCATCAAGATTCATGAATTCATGGGTGCGCTGGAAGATGCGCTGAGACTTTCTAAAATCAGATGCGCCAATACAAAAGGACAACAACCATGATCTCTCACCAGGAAATTCTGAACGCCCGCATGCTGATCGTTGACGACCAACCGGCCAACGTACTTTTGCTGGGCGAATTATTGCGCGATGCAGGTTATACCAGTGTTGCATCGACCACCGATCCCTATACAGTGAGCGAGTTGCATCGGGAAAACCGCTTTGACCTGATCCTGCTGGATCTGCTCATGCCCGGCATGGACGGTTTTGAGGTGATTGAACAGCTCAAAACCATTGATGCTGACGGCTACCTGCCGGTACTGGTGATCACCGCTCAGCCCGATCACAAGCTGCGCGCGTTAGCCTCCGGCGCCAAAGATTTCGTTGCCAAACCCTTCGATCTGGTCGAAGTGCAGACGCGTATCCGCAACATGCTGGAAGTGCGCCTGTTGTATAAAAAACTCGAAGAGTACAACAAAAAACTGGAACAGACGGTACAGGAAAGAACGAAAGAACTCCGTGCAAGCGAAGCGCGTTTTCGCCGCCTGACGGAACTGTCATCCGACTGGTACTGGGAACAGGACGAAAACGGCAATTTCACCAAAATTTTCGGACCGGTGCTGGAAATGCTCGGCATCCGGATAGATGACAAACTGGGCAATGTACCGGACGATTACGGGCTGAGCTGGATCGATTCCGAGCGGGAAACACTGAGTGCCAAGCTGGCGGCCAGACAACCCTTTCTGGATTTCGTCTACAGCCGGATCAACGCAGGCGGCCCGCGACACTATCTGATGGTAAGCGGGGAGCCCATGTTCGACTCATCCGGCAGATATACCGGCTACCGGGGTATCGGCAAGGACGTAACCGACACGATGCCCAAACTGCCTGTGTTAGCCAGCGCACAGAACGCAGCGTGATTATTCCGTATTTTGCGCGTATCCGTTGCTGATCTGCCGCAAATCGGCCAGCCCAAAATGAATTTGAGGAGTTTACAAGACGATGGAACAAACCAAACAAAAAGCGGCGCTATTACGACTGAAAGCCGAGTCGCAAAGTGATCGCCGCATTCCGTCATTTGTAGATCCCCTGCCCGGCGAGAATCTGATGCATGAACTGATGCATGAGCTGCGCGTCAGCCATATTGAGCTGGCGATGCAGAACGAGACATTACGGCAGTCACAAATCGAACTGGAGGAGTCCCGCGACCGCCATGTCGATTTCTATGATTTTGCGCTGGTCGGTTATCTGACACTCAGCAGTGACGCGATGATCGACGAAATTAATCTGCCCGGCGCAGAACTGCTCGGCGAGGGGAGAAAAAAACTGATGCAGCGCCGCTTTGCCACTTTCGTTGCACCGGCAGAGCAGGATCGCTGGCATCGCTTTTTTCTTTCTGCGCTGGGAAACGACCAGAAATCTCATTGTAAACTGGCGATCCAGCAAGGCAACGGAACGCTCAGCAACGTCAGGCTGATTTGCCAGCGGCTGCAAAAACCGGACAAGAGATGGGTGTTGCGTATCGTATTGAGCGATATCTGCGACGACAAGCAACCGGACACCGCCCCCCCGAACGACGCGCAATAATTCAAATACACAGCGAAAAACAGCTTTGTACGGTACCGTACAGTGTCGTTTCAGCTCTGTCCCTATACTCCGGCCTCCTCAACCCCCCCTCTTCAGGAGTACAAAATGAAAAAAACTTTAATGGCCACTGCAATTATTGCCGCATTTGCAGCCGCACCCGCTTTTGCGGGGCCTTATGTAGGCGCAGGCGTGGGTTCTGCCAGAACGGACAGCAACAACACGGGAACCAAGGTGTTTGCAGGATTTCAGTCGACCGAAAATTTAGGTTTTCAGGTTGCCTACAATAATTTCGGCGGTTATCGTGGAGCAAAAGCAACGGCGTGGTCTGTCGCTGTCGTAGGCACGATGCCTATCGATCCGAACTGGGATGTCTTCGCCAAGGTAGGCGCGACTGAAAACCGCACGACACTCCCGGGTTCAGGACGTCATTCTGATGTGCTGCTGGGCATGGGTGTCGGTTACAACTTCAATAAAAATGTCGCGTTGCGTTTCGAGTATGAAGATTTTGGCAAACTGCCGGCAGATAATTTGGGTAATCGCTGGAAAGCAACCAATTGGGGCGTAAACGTTAAGTACACGTTCTAAACAACGGATACCAGAAAAACCGGGCGTCATCCCGGTTTTTTTGCATTCCCCCGAGGCAAATAAACCCCTGCGCAAAAATCTTTAAATACGCCGCGAAATCTCGATGCGGTATCATGACATCGTTATTTAACTGACTTGATGGTCTTCACCGTTTGCCCCAACGATATGGCTGACATCAAAAACTCCAATCACACGCTTACTGCACGCATACGGTGCGCCCTGTTCTCGCTCGCTTTACTGAGTCTGGCTACGGCACACGCGCAAACGAGCGCCAGCGCCATCACCCTGTCTACGTCTGAACCCCTGCAGGCATTGTTAAATGCCTATGTCGAATTGCCTGCGGCGCCGCTGCCGGACGACACCGCCCGCGCCACCTTCCTGCACCGCGCACGCCAGGAAATCAGTGGGTTGCTGGCGACAGAAGGGTATTTCACACCGACCGTGACGCTGCATCCTGCGGGACCTGATGGCAATCAAATCCTTGAAGTCATACCGGGTCCGCGTACGCGGGTCTCGCAACTAAACCTTAGTTTCACGGGTAGCCTGGCGGGCCCTGAACATGACGAGCGTATCCAACGCTTGCGTGACGCATGGGAATTAAAGATAGATTTGCCGTTCCGCTCGCAAGACTGGGAACAAGCCAAGGCCGCGTTGCTGGCCAGCGTGGCAACGGAGGATTATGCGGCCGCTCAAATCGCGGTGAGTCAGGCCGAAATTGACCCGGTTACCGCCCGCGCAAAACTGACCGTAATCATCGATTCCGGCCCTGCGTTCCGTTTTGGAGATATACAGATCAACGGGCTTGAGCGCTACGATAAAAATTTAGTGCTGCGACAATCACCGTTCCATACCGGCGATCCTTACCGCCGCTCACTGCTGCTCACCTTCCAGACGCGCTTGCAGAGCATGCCGCAGTTTTCCTCCGCCATCGTCAACCTCTCGCCTGATACGGCCACGCATCTGGCAGCGCCGGTTAGAGTGGTGATGACTGAGGCCAAAACGCAGCGCGTGGCCGTCGGTCTTGGCTTTAGCAGCAACAACGGCGCCCGCAGCGAAATCAATTATCTCAATCACAATTTTATGGGCAGCGCACTGAATTTTTCCAGTCTGCTGCGCCTGGAACAAAAACGTCAGACCTTGTCTTTAGGCCTCGACACTCAACCGGATGACAAGGGCTATGTCCTGTCCTGGGGGGTGGGCAGCGAAGCCACGCTCACTGAAGGATTGAAGACCGAGCGCAATAAACTGGGGGTGACCCGCAGCCGCACGCGCGGCGTCATTGAAATACAGACCGCTATCCACTGGCAGCAGGAAAACCTCAAACCTGCCGGCGGTATACAGGAAACGACTCAAGCACTGGTGCCGGACTGGCAGTGGCATCGTCGCGCGGTGGATGATCTGCTGTATCCCAGACGCGGCACGGTGACCGAATTGCGCATCGGCGGGGGCAGCCGGCATGTGATGTCGAGTCAGGATTTTTTACGCAGCTATGCCCGTGAGCAAATGTGGTGGCCGGTAGGCAGTCGCGACTCCCTCTCCTTACGCGGTGAGGCGGGCTTCACCGCAGCGCCGTCGCGCCTGGGCATACCTCAGGAATACCTGTTCCGCGCCGGCGGCACCCAATCCGTGCGCGGTTATGCCTACCAGAGTCTGGGCGTGCCGGATGCCGCTGCAATTGTGGGCGGACGCGTCATGATTACCGGCAGCGTCGAATATATCCACTGGTTTAACCGTAACTGGGGGGGCGCGGTATTTACCGACACCGGCGGCGTCTCGGATGTCATGCGCACCCTGCGCCTGTCAACAGGATACGGCAGCGGCGTACGCTGGCGCAGCCCGGTGGGGCCGCTGGCATTGGATCTGGCCTGGGGTCAGGCATCCCAAACCCTGCAGCTGCATTTTTCACTCGCCGTCGCATTATGATGAACGACGCCATTAAGGTTCACACCCGGCGCTGGCGGATCTGGTTGCTCGCCGTTATTTTCGTGTTTTTCGCAGTACTCACTTGGTTGCTCGCCAGCACCTCCGGCCTGCATTTTTTAACGGCGACGATGGTGCGCAACGTCACCCTCAGCGGTCTGAACGGCAGCCTGCTGGGACCGATGAATGCCAAAACGCTGATCATCAGCCGGCCTGATTTACACATCACAGCGCAAGACATCCGCCTGGACTGGCAACCTCGCGCACTGTTCAAGGGAAAGCTTGAGATCATTACTTTGACGGCACGGGAGGTGAAAATCATTTCACCGCCCGCCGCTTCGCCTTATCCGGATACGCTGCGCCTGCCGCTGGCGTTATCGGTGCAAAAACTTGACATCGGCACACTGCAGGTGTTCAGCAAACCGGGCGGCGCGGCTGACTTTTCCGCCCGCGATATCAACGCGAAATTTGACAGTAACGGCCGTCTGCACCGCGTCGCGGATCTGCATGCAAGCCTTGATTTCGGCCAGTTGACGGCCTCAGGACAACTGGACGGAAACCGCCCATTTGCCTTAACAGCGCAGGCCGAACTTGCAGGACTGACCGACTTCACCGGCTTATCGGGTGACGAGGCGCATGTTTCGGCCGCCGCCAGCGGCAACCTGATGAAACTCGCCATTCATGCCCAAGGCCGCGGGGCGGGACTCTCAGGCCACGCTGAAATACAACTCACGCCCTATGCCCCCTCTTCCATCGCCGCACTGAAACTTGCCGTTGCCGGTCTCAATCCGCGCGCCTTCTCGCTCAGCGCACCCCAGGCAAGTCTTACGCTGCAAGCCGATCTGGCAGGCAACGCCGCCGGCCAGCTTGAAGGCACGGTGTCAGCCACTAACCTGTCTCCTGCCCCATGGGATCACGACGGCTTACCGATGCAAGATATGCACGCCCACGCCACGTTCTCCCCTGAGTTGCTCAAACTGGACAAGCTGACACTGACACTGGCAAAAAACGCAGCCATTTCAGGGACTCTGTCCTGGCAGCGCAAGGATAAAACCGGCACAGCAGATCTGCTCATCCGCCAGCTCGATCCGTCCGCTCTGGATACCCGCTTGCGTGCGGCCAAACTGAACGGCAGTATCCGGCTCAGCGGAGATACCCAATCCCAGCAGGGCGTGCTGAACTTGAGCGACGGCATACTGCATCTGGATGCACAGCTGGCTAAATCTGCCAGTACTGTCACGCTGGACAAGCTCGTATTGGTACGCGGCAAGGCGACCCTCACCGGAAATGGCCGTTTGCAACTCGACAAAAAACAGGCCTACCAATTTAACGGCCGCCTGCATCGCTTCGATCTGGCCACTTTCATACAAGCGCCGCACTCAGATTTAAATGCCACACTGGATGTTGCCGGCAGTCTGGCACCACAGCCCGGCGGCACATTGAATTTCAGAATGGACAACAGCCGTCTGGCAGGCCAGGCGGTCAGCGGCAACGGAAAAATCGAGTTTGCCAATCAGTGTCTTACCCGGATAGACAGCGAATTGCGCCTGGGCGATAACCTTCTACGCGCGACAGGCGGTTTATGCGGGAAGACACTGCAAGTGGATTTAACCGCCCCGGCGCTGCAACAACTGGGCAACGGTTTTGGCGGCGAGCTCACTGCACACGCACGCATTGCCGGCAATGTTGCACGGCCGCAATTGAGCTTCGAGGCTACAGGGCGTAACCTGCAACTACCAGGCGATCATCAACTGACGCGTATTGATGCGACCGGCGGCTTGCATGGCGAGGCGCTGAACCTGAGTATCAGTGCCGCCAACTACCGGACGCATACAAAGTCAGACCCTTCGGCTACGCTCAGGACAGGTTCTTCGACTGAGCTCAGGACAAGGCTGGAAAGCCTGCAAGTAGATGTGCTGGGCAGCGTTGCGCATCACCAAATTAACGCGCGGGTTATTCTGGACAAGGACAACACGCTGACACTTATTGCCAAGGGCGGATTCTCTGACCTGATCCGGGATCCGGCCAACTGGCAAGGCGCGCTGACAGAAGTGGCCGGGAGCGGTGCGCTGCCGTTCAAGCTGCTGTCAACGGCGCCTCTGCTGCTCAATCCGAAGCACCTCATGCTGGGCACGGCAGAACTGACGGTTGCCGGCGGAAACCTGCATATCAACGGCGTGGACTGGACACCACAGCGATTGAAAAGCAAAGGCAGTTTTACCGGCATCGGGCTGCGTGCAGGCGTGCCGTCACAGAATGCTGCGCCCGGTGATGTGCTGCGCCTGGGGGGAGACTGGAATCTCGATTCCGCCACACAAGGCCGTCTGCACATCGCGCGCGAGCGTGGCGACTGGATCTTGCCTGGCGAGCTACCCATGCCGCTGGGTTTACGCACCCTGGAATTCACCGCACGCGCAGCCAGCGGACGACTGACGGGAGAGCTGACGGCGCAGGGCACGCGTCTGGGTGAGTGGCACGCACAGCTCTCCTCGCCATTTGAAAAATCCGCCACCGGCTATCGCGTGCCGGACACAGCACCGCTTGCCGGACATGTCAGCATCAACATCGCCGATCTGGCCTGGCTGGGCCCTGCGATCAGCAGCGATTTGAAGACAGCCGGAAAACTGGCCTTGCAAGCCGATATCACCGGGACCTACGCCTCACCCGGTCTGCGCGGCAAGGTGCGTGGCGATGACCTTGCAATCGCCCTGCTGGATCAGGGAATACGTTTGCAACAGGGGCAACTGACGGCGCGCTTCGACCAGAAATCCCTGTACCTCGACACCTTGAACTTCATCGCACCGCATGACCCGAGACCGAAAGATGCATTGCTGATCGGGCTCAAGGCTGACAATGAGCCGGGCCGGCTCAGCGCGACAGGTATCCTCGATCTGGATGGCAAAGGCGGCAATATTGAACTGCTCGCCCGTCACCTGCCCCTGTCGCAGCGCTCTGACCGCTGGATCATCGCCTCCGGCAACGGTCATGTCCGTCTCAACAATAATCAGCTCAACCTGGGTGGAGCCCTCACCGCCGATGCCGGATTGATCAGCCAAAGTAAAAATGGCCGTCCGCAACTATCCGACGACGTGGTGATCACAGGCCAGCAGAAGGCGATACGCAAGGGCCCGCACCTGTTTGTCGATGCAAAACTGGATCTGGGCGAACATTTTTACCTGCGCGCATCGGGCCTGGAAGCGCGTCTGGCCGGGCAGTTAAACGTGCGGGATGAACAGGGGCTAAAAGTCACCGGCAGCATCGCGGCGCGGGACGCCAGTTTCGACGCGTATGGCCAGAAACTGACGGTGCAGCGCGGTATCGTGAATTTCCACGGGCCGCTCTACGATCCAGGCCTGAACATTCTCGCTGTGCGCGAGGGTTTGAGCGTGGAAGCCGGCGTCGCCGTGACCGGCACAGCGCTGCATCCTGCAATCAAGCTGGTCTCCACCCCGGATGTTCCGGATGTTGAAAAACTCTCGTGGATCGTGCTCGGACGCGCCCCCACGAGCACCGGCAGCGATTCCACACTACTGCTCTCGGCCGCCGGCGGCATTCTGGGCGGCGGGACGGGTGGCATCAGCGGACAGCTTAAACAGGCCCTCGGTGTGGATGAATTGTCATTAGGTCAGGATGTCAGCGCGACAGCCGTCAATGACAACCCCTTGAGCAGCCAGATCGTCACCGTCGGAAAACGGCTTTCCTCGCGCGCCTTCATCAGCTATTCGCAGGGCGTCACCGCTGTTACGGGTATCACCAAGCTGACCTATACGCTGACACCCCGGGTGAATATCGTGACCCAGGCAGGCATGGATAACGCCATCGACATTTTTTACACCTTCAGTTTTAACTGATCTGACGCGTCTTACCCATTTCGTGCGCTTGCAAATTGTCGGATTTTGCCCACAACACTGCAAAAATCGTTGCTTGGATGGAAAAAAGAGTTTTCGGATTACAGGGAGGAAGATAAAGAAACGGAAGCGATAAGACGCCGCCGGGTTTCAGGAACTGAATCCATTACCCGTCGCCGCCTGTAAGATTACGCTATTATGGCGTACTGCCTGTCCAGGCCCTGTTTACGCAGACTGAATCCAAGCCCCGTAAGTCCAAGCCCCAGCAGTGCCAGCGTAGCCGGTTCAGGAACCTTAACGGGAGCGCTTGGCAGAATGGACACCGTAGCCCCTGAAACAGAGAGACCGCCGCTCAATCCGCTTGTGCCGGCCAGGTTGCCCACGCAAGTGTTTGATAAGGTATTGGCATCCAGCGTCACGTCACCCGTATTCGCCAGCATTCTACCGCAAGGATCTGTTGCACCGGTGGCCAGTACGATGCTGGTCAGCGCAAGAATGTTACCCGCGAAGGTACTGTAGGTACCGAGGGTGGCGGAACTGCGAACATCCCAGTACACGCCGGCACCTGAGCCGGTATTGATCACGTTTACGACCGAATTGGATGAAGTGATCAGGCTGCTCGCCATCTGAAACACCCAGGCCGCATTTGCGTTGCCCAGACCATCAAGAATGAGCGTTCCTGACAAATTGGTCACTCCGGCAGAAACGGTATATACGCCAGGCGCGAGAACGAGTCCGACCAGATCAGGATTTAACAGAGTGGTACCCGTTCCCAGAGAGCCAAGATTCGTGATCGCTGTGGTAAGTTGACCTTGTGCTAAACCCGCGATTCCGTCATTCACATGCACATCCGGGTTGCCTATCGCGTTTATTCCGTTGACAGTGAGGGTGGCCTGTCCGGTAATTGAAGCAGCCGGACTGACACCCACACTACCGGTAACCGTCGTCGCGCCTGTGTTCGTGACGCTTGGGGTCGCACCCAAAACGGTAAAGCTGGCCAAATCCGTACCCAGCAATGGTGTCGCCCACGCCGGGGTTGCGCCGTAAAGCGCACCGATCACTGCCAAAGACAGGATCGACAAGTATTTTGATGTTTTCATGGCATTCACTCCTTAAAACTGTTAATTTATTCCCTAATTTGCACGCTATCGAGCGCATCACAAGCGCCCGGCACGTGCCCAAAAATGCAGCTTCTGCCGATCTCCGTACGGCCGTCCAGCACGTACACGCGGGTTTGAAGTTTGTGCTCTCAAATGCTTTATCTTTGCAATAAACATGGATTACGATTGCAACGATTGCCAATTTTCCTGACTGCGTTCAAACAAAAACGGAACAGGATATGGCCATTTTGCTCACTGCTTTGCTGCCGTACGTCAACGTATTCATTATGCATACTAGACGCCTCAGGTCGGCCGTCTGTGCGCTGCCGCACATAGCCGAATAATCGTTTCATAAAAAACGTACAGGGCGGATTTAACTATTGAGCGGCACTGTCATGCCCGTCAGGTTCATAAAAACTGATCGAATTTCGCCCGTTTTCCTTAGCCTGATACATGGCCGTATCCGCCCATTTGATAATATCCCCGGCGTCCCCCTGATGATCAACAAATACAACCACGCCCATACTGGCAGAACAATGGTGCTCGACGCTGGTATCCGGCCCCTCCTCGTGACTGAGGATAAGCTGATAAGGATCAGACAAACTGGTGTGGATTTTTTCTGCCATAAAATGCGCTTCGGACATAGATACTGTCTTGTCTGTGTCGAGCTCGCTGAGCATCACCACAAACTCATCTCCCCCAAAGCGCGCCACCGTATCCGTATCCCGTACGCAGCCTTTCAGCCGATGTGCGACCTCTACCAGCAGCAAATCGCCTACGGCATGACCGTGCGTGTCATTGAGCGGCTTGAAATTATCCAGATCGATGAACATCAAGGCGCAATAAAATTTATGTCGACGACTCGCGGACATGGCCTGACGCAGACGGTCATCCAGCAGGCGACGGTTCGGCAGTTTGGTCAGCGGATCATAAAACGCCAGCTGCCGGATCTGATCTTCCATTTCCTTGCGTTCGGAGATGTCATAAAACCAGCCCATCACGGCAGGTTCATACTGATACTCAAGCAGCAGGTAGGAGGCCAGTACCCATTTTTTGACTGAATGATCGCTGCTGACACCCAGTTCAAGCAATTTATTGCTGACTACTTCACCCTTGCCCAACTGCGCGTTCACATCTTTATAATCCTGAGGTTGGGCATAATATTGTAGCGGGTCAATACCGATGATCTGGTCGGAATCTGCGGCGATCAGCTCTGCATAGCGCTGATTGGCGAACACCACCAGACCGCTTGCCTTATTCGCAATACACGCCGCGATGGGACTATTTTCCAGCATGAAACGGAAGCGGTTCTCCCCTTCCTTTAAAGCCTCTTCTGAACGTTTGAGTTCGGTAATATCACGGGCTGCGGCAAAAACGCCCTGCAGCCGTCTGTCCCGGTCGTAGAGCGTCGCCCCGTTATAGGACACAACCGTCTCCCTCCCGTCGCGTGCGCGTGCGGTAAGTTCATAGTTGGTGACTTTGCGCTCACTCAGCACCCGATTGATGCCCGCCTCGGCCAGCTGGGGATCGGTGAAATAATTTTTGAATGGCGCGCCAATCAGTTCATCGCGCGTGCAACCGGTGAGCAGCTCCATCTGTTTGTTCACATCGGTGATAATGCCGTCCGCATCGGAGGTCATCAGCGCATCGATATTGGATTCGAACAGGGAGCGCGTGTAAAACTGATAATCGCGCAAGCGCTGACCCAGCTGTTTCTGCTCTGTCTCGATCAGCTTGCGCGCCGTGTTGTCTGTGCCGATCAGCAAATAGCCGATGATGGCATTCTGCGCATCCCGCAGCGCGGTAACGGACACCACCGCCGGCAGGCGACTGCCGTCACGGCAAATATAGGTCAGCTCGTAGATATCTTCTATGCCGCGCGAGGCTTTGAACACCAGCGCCTCGAATCCAGGCGCAATGGACGTGCCCAGCTCCGCACTCAGCGCACGGGCGCGTGAGATCACTTCCTGATGATCAGATATATCGGCAGGCGTGATCTTGTTAATCACGTCGCTGGCGGCAAAACCCAGCATGCGCTCCGCACCGACATTAAAAATTTGAATGACCCCCTTCGCATCGGTCGCAATACTGGAAAAGTTGGCGCTATTGAAAATCGCTCTTTGCAACGCCCCCGCCTCAAGTAGCGCTTCTTCCGCACGCTTACGGGCCGTGTTGTCGGTGCCGATCAGCAGATAGCCGATAATGGCATCCTGCGCATCCCGCAACGCTGTCACTGAAACGACAGCCGGAAAACGACTGCCATTCTTGCGTATATAGGTCAGTTCGTAGATATCCTCAATACCGCGTGATGCTTTAAACACCAGCGCCTCAAAACCCGGCGCAATCGGCGTGCCCAGCTCCGCACTCAGCGCATGCGCGCGTGCAACCACCTCCTCGGGATCGGATATATCGGCAGGCGTAATCTTGTTGATCACGTCAGCAGCGGCATACCCCAGCATGCGCTCCGCGCCAACATTGAATATCTGGATGACACCCTTCGCATCGGTCGCAATACTGGAAAAGTTGGCGCTGTTAAGTATTGCTTTTTGCAAAGCGCCGGTTTTAAGCAAAGCTTCCTCGCGGCCTATCTCTGCGATATTTTCTTTCTGCGCCACAACCGGATTCACTAATGCAATTTTTTTTGACATGATCTTTCTTCTGTAAAAATTCCGGATACTTTTCTTCTGCTCAGTGTTCCTGCAACGCTTTAAGCGCAACATTGCGTGCCATTTCCTCAAAATGCAGCCGCTCAGACCGCAAGCTGCCAAACCACAGTGCGTAATGCCGCGTAAACTCTGCACCCAGAAAAAAAATCTGCGCCGAGTAGTACACCCAAAGCAGCAATGCAATCAGCGATCCGGCGGCGCCAAAACTGGATGCCACGCCGCTGTTGCCCAGATACAGGCCGATCACATATTTTCCCAGACTGAACAGGCCTGCCGTAAAAGCTGCACCGATCCAGACATCGCGCCACGACAGCGGTGCGTCAGGCAGCGTCTTGTAAATGATGGCAAACATGCAGGCAATCACGCCGAACGAAATAATGGAGGTGATCGTTGCAAGAAAACCGGCGGAACTGCCCAGCACCCCATAGGCATTGTGTTCCAGCATCACCAGCATTGCGCTGACGACCAGCGAGACCAGTAGCAAAAAAGCCAGCACAAGCACCATACCGAATGACAATAACCGGGTTCTTAGCAGCACGCTAAAGGCTGACAACCGGGGCTTTTCGATTCCCCACATCTCATCCAGGCTACCCTTGAGTTCAGTGAATACACTGGTCGCGCCCAATAGCAGCAGGGCGCTTGCAATCAGTGTCGCGACGCGTCCTGAGTCAGGGTCTCGCGCAGCGGCCAGCAAAGCCTGAATGACTTGTGCGCCGTTGGGCCCAACCAGACCTTGCACCTGGGCGACGATTTCACCTTGCGCAGCTTCAACACCAAACACGTAGCCCGCGAATGCAATGGCCAGCACCAGAATCGGCGTCATAGAAAACAAGGTATAAAAAGCCAGCGCCGCGCCTTTACTGGATGCGCGATGATCCACCCAGGAATTCAGCGACTCAATCAGGACGATCTTCAGCCGTACCAGCCAAGTAGCGGGTGCGGGGAATTCAACGGGCTCTGTCGTGTGCACAGTCATCATCCTGCCCTTCTGCTTGTCCGCCACCGTTGTTCCGGCAACTGTTGTCATTCGCTGCCTTGCTATGGCATTGGTTCATGTATGACTCCTCCAGGTTAAATTATCAGGCGTTGTGATCGCGCTAAAATTGGCGCTAACCAGCTTTTTGCTCACAAACTCCCGGATTCCCCAGCTTGCGCGTTCATATTCATCACTTTTGACACAAGCAAATGGCATTTCATCAGACTTCTGCATGTGCAATTTGAATAATTTCCCGTGCGATATTTTCCGGTGACAAGATAAAATCGATACACCCGCTTTCAATTGCGCTCGCAGGCATGTCCGGCTGTTTCGCTGTACTAAGCTGCTGCGCGATGGTAATGCCGCCCACTTGTTTGATGCCACACAGTGCCGCTGCGCCATCGCCGTCATAGCCCGAGACAATCACGGCAATCAGCTTGCCGTCCCAGTTGCTGCTCAGTGAGCGCAGAAAAACCGTGATGACATCAGGCCAGCCCCGTGGTTTTGAAATCGGCTCCAGACGAAACTCTCCGTCAAGGACATGCAAACCCCGATTTGCAGGAATGATAAACACATGGTCAGGTTCGATGATCAGACTATCCGTAATCAGTTCAACCGGCATCGTTGTAAAGCGCGGCAGAACCTCATGGAGGAGCGTGGGTGTTTTTGTAATGTGATTCACGATAACAACAGCCACCCCCATATCGCCCGGCAGGTTCTCCAACAAGCGAATATAGGCATCAAGGCCACCTGCCGATCCTCCGACACAAACGATGGGAAAATTTTTTATCAATGAATCCGCTTTAAGAGACATATTCCTCACCTTTCGCACTCCCAATCGCGCTGGTATTGGGTGCTGTTTTCAAGTGACATCCCAACTGATGAATGGCCGCCTTACGCGGCCATTCATCACCGCCACATTCAGGGACGCTTATGGGCATCCTTGATGACTTCCTTTGCATCCCCATAGGCTTTTTCGGCTTTGCCGGATATCTGTTTGTCCAGCCCACGGACTTGCTGTTCTTTGCTGCCAACCAGCTTACCCGCCTCTTCCTGCACCTTACCTGCGACGTCCTTGACAATACCTTTGACTTGATTCTTGTTCATTTTAAAACTCCTTCTTCGAATTAACAGGTTCTCCCTGCGGAATGTGGAGACTAAACTTAATCTGGCAGTGGCTCTGTGCGGTAACGAACGCATCAGTCAAAACGGCCCGATCTCTATAGCCAAGCTATGTTACCTAACGAACAGAACTTGCAATGAAGTCGGCATAGGGTGGCACTTCGTCAAGGTCAGAGTGAATGACGAATAACTTTTTTAGGAGAATTTCATGACTCAAAATACTAAAAATCAATATCAGAAACCGGTACAGACGCATCCCTACCCTCCGGAAGATATTAACAAGCAAAAACAGCAAGCCGAAGAAAAAGAGGTTGCCGGCAGGCACAAAAATAACGGTCAGAAAGATCACAAAGGAGCACGTTAAATCGTCCTTCTGCAATCATGCACTGATGGCCTGCCTCGTCGCGGGGAGATACGCACCCGATGGTGCGCCTCCCGTTGTGAAGACGATGACCGACAGACTCCTGGTGCGTCCCTTAAATGCCGCAGCATTATTTTGTATGACAACGCACACCCATCCGTTGCAGGCGCGCCCGCAATGATGCAATTTCATCGAGCAGGTCCAGGGCAAGCGCGACGCCGGCCGGATTGATTTCCAGATCACGCGCGAACGACAAGGCAAGTCGCGTGCGGCGCAACGACTGCCCGGTAAACTGCCAATCCTTGGGAACATCACCGATGGGCGCCAGCACCCCCTCAACAACCCAGGCAATGATGTGATCCTCGGGGGCGCTGGTGGCCTGACACAGTTCAGTCAGTGTCAGATAACTCTCTTCTTCGACGACCGATCCCAGTAACAACTCTGTATTATCAAAACTCATGACGGACTGCCTTTCATGTGGGGGCGTGGATTAAAATTGAAGGCGCCCGACAGCGTGCGGTAAGCCTCTTTTTCGCTGTCGGTTACAGCCGGTGGCAGCATGATGGAGAGCACCGCATATAAATCGCCAGTTGGATCACCGGGTATCCCTTTACCCTTCAGGCGCAACTGACGACCGGCCGCCGACCCTGCGGGCACATTGATTTGCACCGGGCCTTCAGGGGTCGGCAGGGTCAGCGAACAGCCCAATGCGGCTTCCCAGGGAGCGAGTGGCAAATCAAGAAAAACATCCCGTCCATCGACGCGAAATTGCGCATGGGAATTGAAGCCTATTTCCAGGTACAAGTCGCCTGCGGGCCCGCGCCCGACACCTGGCGCGCCCAACCCCGCCAGACGCAAGTGCTGCCCGGCACGGATGCCGCGCGGGATGCGCACATCCAGCTTGCGCTCACGCATCATGACATGCCCTGCGTCATCCGCCACAGGAACCTGCAGCGTAATGCTGCGCTGGGCGCCGTGGTAGGCGTCTTCCAGATCGATCAGTACCTTTGCGTGATGATCCTTGCCCCGTGCGTGGGTATCGCGCTGCTGGGTTCTGCCTGATTGCCTGCCGAACAGCGACTCGAAAAAGTCGCTGTGATCCATACCATCCGCTGCGCCAAAATCGCGCCCGCTGAACTCAAAACCGGCATCCCAGCCAGGCGGCGGCTGGAAATCCTGCCCCGCAGTCGCACCGCTGCCGACCTGATCGTAGGCCGCGCGTTTCTCCGGGTCTTTCAGCACTGCGTAGGCCTCACCAAGTTCTTTAAAGCGGGACTCCGCGTCAACATCCTGGCTCACGTCAGGGTGATATTTACGCGCCAGCTTGCGATAGGCTCGCTTGATTTCATCCTGCGTCGCACTGCGCGGCACACCGATCGTCTCGTAGTAATCCTTAAATTTCATGGTAATCGCTCTGTTCGTTCAGACCCGGTAAATTTTTTCTTATGCGATGCTCAAAAGCCGCAAACAGCTTCCACCATCAGCGAAGCATGACGCAACAGAACGTTACGTCAGCATGCCTGTACCGTATGTACGGCGGCGCACAGAGCATGTGGATATCAACTAGTAGATTGACGCACTAGTGTCCGGTTAAATTATAAATGGCAGCCCTGCAAGTCAATGTATACGGGTGGTGCAGACGATTTATGGGGTGTCCACGATTTGAATTTCGCCATATTTCGTAAGCTTGGCGAAAAATTACAAAAAATTACTTATTT
>CAMTUO010000008.1:0-35196 GCA_947084955.1 uncultured Gallionella sp. | reverse complement strand
GCCAAAGGCGTGCTGGTAAGCGCATTGAAGGTGCGACGGCAACTTCGGCAGCGATAACGTTGCAAACCGCAACTCGTGCCCCAGCGATGTAGCGCTGTACTGGCGCAATGCGGGCAAGCAGGCTCAGCAGTCAGGCTTTGCTCGATCAGCTTCGCCCCTTCGTCGCCCATTTCCTTTCCTTGCAGCTGATCTCGAAGCATGTCTCGCTGACCACGGCTCATAAGATTTAACGCTTCCATCCAGCTTCTGAATTCGCTCGTTTTCATGATGCACCTCCGTAATCACACTCTATGCCTGTCGTGAAGCTATTTCAACAGTTAAGTGCGACATAGCCATTTTTATCTGGCAACCCAGCGTCTTGCTGCATAAAACTAGGGAAATTCCTACAATAAATAGGAAAAACACCAAAAAATCAATTGCTTGTAAACTAAAATGTAACAAAATGTTAATTGGGCTGTAATTTGGCAGGCTTAATCTATTCGTTGTTAATTTTACTGCGTATAGAACAATGCTTGCCTGGTCAGAAGAAGAATCCCCCCGTAAAGCCAGAATTGAAATCATCCCGATGATAGACGTGATGATGTTTCTGCTTGTCTTTTTTGTGCTGATCAGTCTGCATGTAATTCCTGCGTTGGGCATCAAGACCAGCCTGCCCGGATCGGCACAGCCGGACAAACTGACGGTGCGCAAGCATGCTGTAGTTACTGTTGCCAAATCGGGTCAGGTGCAGCTTGATGGTTCGGATTATTCGATAGCAGGTTTGTCGTCGGCTTTGAGGCAGATGAAGGCTTCAGGTGAAATTGACGTCGTCATCAACAGCGACAAGGACGTGTCGGTGCAACAGCTCGTTGATGTGATGGATAGCATCAAATTATCCGGCATTACATCGATAGCCATTGCGTCCACCAGGAAGTAACGAAGGTGAGTGTCGTTGCAAAGAACGAGTCGCTAAGCCGAAAAAGAGAGTGGGCTGCACAAGCCGGCACCGTGCTGGCGGGCATCCTGATTCTGATTCTGACAAAAACTGTGGTGATGCATCAGGCAGTGCCGGTTGAAAATGCACCGATCAGTTTGACCCTCATTGATCCGCCTGTTGAGCCGAAAAAAACCATCGAGCAGCCGGTTAAAAAGGTGACGCCGCCCAAACCGGCCTTGGTGGCGCAACCTCCAAAAGTGGTGACGCCGGTAATTGCTGCGCCGTCAACCGTGAAAGCTGAAGTTGTTGTGCCAGCAGCGCCTGTTATCCCTATGCAAAAAACAGTTTCGGCACCGGTGCAGCCAGCGCCTGTTCAGCGTATCAGTAATGGTGAGGCTGAAGGCGTGTTTGCGCAGGATGTGCGTTCACGTATCGAGCGCAAAAAAATCTACCCTGACACCGCACGCGATCTGGGCATGAGTGGCGAAGTTGAGGTGACATATGAACTGGATCGGGCGGGCAATTTGCTCAAAGCCGAGATTTCATCTTCATCCGGTTTCAAGTTACTGGATCAGGCAGCGTTGAGGGCGGTGAAATCAGCAAGTTACAAAAGTTTTCCGGAAGATGCGTGGATAGGAGCAGGCAGTAAGGTATTTCGTACGAAGTTGGTTTTTTCAATTGAACAGTAGTCTGATAATTAACGAGGGGAAGTAATTATGCAAAACTGTAAATGTAAGTTGAAACCGGTGGTAGTGATACTCGCGTCAGTATTTATGAATGGCGCATTTGCCCAGGATGTGGTGCAAACTGACACTGTTTCAGTGTTTGGTAGTGGTCAAACTCGCCAGATACAGAGTATCAACAGCGTGGATATGTCACAGGCGGTCGCTGGCACCAGTCCGTTGAAAGTGCTGGAAAAATTGCCTGGCGTGAGTTTTCAGTCGGCTGATCCATTTGGCGCCTATGAGTGGTCTACCCGCTTCAGTGTGCGTGGCTTCGGTCAAAACTACATGGGGTTTACCCTGGACGGTATTCCACTGGGTGATATGAGTTATGGCAACAATAACGGTTTACATATCAGCCGCGCTATTTCTTCAGAAAACATCTCCCGTGTAAACCTGTCACAAGGTGCTGGCGCACTGGGTGTGGCGTCAACCAGTAATCTGGGCGGTACCGTGCAATTTTTGTCCGCTGACCCGGAAAACAAGTCTGCTGTAAGGCTTGATCAGACCCTGGGCAGCAACAGTACAAGCCGCACTTTTGTGCGCCTTGACACCGGTATGCTTGAGTCGGGGACTAAAGCCTTTGTGAGCTTTACCGATCAGTATTCGGACAAGTGGAAGGGTGCAGGTCCGCAGAAGGCAAAGCAGTTCAACTCGAAAATCGTACACATCTGGGGTGAAAATCGCATCAGCGCATTCCTGAATAGTTCAGACCGTACCGAAATTGACTACCAGGATATGTCCAAGGAGATGGTGTCGAAGCTGGGATGGAACTGGGATAATTATTACCCTAATTTTAATCAGGCAGTCGATGCGGCACGAGGTGTTTTCGCACCAAACGTGAACACCATCGTGGGCAATGCTGCTACAGGTAAAGTGGACGTTGCGTATTATCAGGGTAGCGGTTTGCGCAAGGATACGTTGGCCGGCACAACGCTGGATATGGCGGTGAACGACAACGTGCGCTTCAAAGCCACGGTTTACCATCATCAGGATGACGGTCAGGGGCACTGGTATACCCCTTACACGGCTTCACCGGGAACCGCAGCAGCTGCCGGCGTTTATTCAGGCCCGGGATTGCCACTTGCCCTGCGCACGACCGAATACGGGATTAAGCGCACTGGTATCGTGAGTGATTTGACCTGGAATACTGGCGTTCATCAATTTAATGCAGGTTTGTGGTATGAGAAGAGCGACAGCACGACGGCACGAAATTATTACGCTGTGACCAGTGGCGCGGATATGAATGTGTTTTTGACTCAACCATTCAGGACAGATTGGGCGCAAAAATTTACCACCACCACGACTCAGTTCCATGTGCAGGACACAATGGAATTGATGGATGGAAAGATGAAGGTGAATGTGGGCTTCAAGTCGCCGAAGGTGAAGATTGATGCATCCAATATTGCGGGTGCCTATGCAGCCGGTACGCTGACGGCGAAGAAAACCTTGCTGCCGCAGGTGGGTGTCAATTACAAGCTGGACGACATGAACGAAGTGTACGCAGATGCATCGCAAAATATGCGTGCTTTTCAGCCGGGTGTGGGCGGTCAGTTCAATCAGACACAAGTTGCATTTGATGCTACCGCCGGTACGATGAAACCTGAAACATCAGATACTTTCGAAACTGGCTACCGTTTCAAGGGTAATGATCTGCAGGCGTCTGTTACAGCCTACCTGACCAACTTCCATGATCGCATGCTGAACGTTCAAAGTTCGGCCGGTATTATCGGAAATCCATCCGTGTTTGCAAACGTTGGTGGCGTGCAAAGCAAGGGTGTTGAAGCGGCGATGTCATGGATGCCAGTAAAAGATTGGACATGGTTCAATTCTCTGACGTTGAACAAATCAACGTACCAGAGCGATTACATGAATGGCGCAACAGTCGTTAATACTGCGGGTAAAACGGTGGTTGATGCACCTAAGGTCATGTTCGATACCAATGTTGAATATGCAAAAGATGGCTGGTTTGGCAGCATCGGCGGAAAATACACCGGTAAACGTTTCTACACCTACACGAATGACAATTTCGTTGATGCTTACTTCGTGATGAATGCGGCTGCCGGTTACAAGCAGAAGCATGTGTTCGGCCTGGAAGAATTCTCTGCTCAGATCAACCTGACCAATCTGCTGGACAAGAAATATTTCTCAACTGTAAACAGTAATGGTACTTATGCATCCGACCCAACGGGCGCCACTAACACTTTGCTGGTAGGTGCGCCCCGTCAGATGTTCGTGACGGTAAGCGGTAAGTTCTAGTAAGCAATCCGGCCGGGGCTTTGCGCCCCGGTCTTTTTTATTTTGAGGATTTAATATGACTTTCACTCTGGTACACGATATTGTCATGTACACCATGGTCGCTGTGCTGTTGCTGGCGACCTATGTCATTATCGAACGGTTCATCTTTTTTGCGCATACGCTTCGTGAAGGTAAAAGTGTGGAAAATTTTGTAAAGAGTCATCTGCATGACAAGAAGTTGCATGGACAGATTATCGATGCATTTTCTGCTAAAACCAGCCCCCAGGCACAGGCAATTTGTGAGGTGGTCAATGCCTCTCAGAATTCGCATACCCCGGAACAGATGGAATACATCGTGCAATCCATTTATGTGGCAAAAAAACCGATGGTCGGGCCGCGTCTATGGATACTGGACACCATCATCACTATGTCGCCTTTACTGGGTTTGCTCGGCACCATCATGGGTATCATTGATGCGTTTCATAGTTTGTCATCAGGCAATACGGCGGCCGACCCGGCTGCGGTGAGCCGTGGGATCGGCACCGCCTTGTATGCGACGGGTTTCGGGATTTTTATCGCGCTGTACGCGATGATGTTCTTCAACTATTTCAGTGCCAAGGTTGAACAGATCAACAATCAGATGAAGCTGATTTCGCTGACGCTGCTGGGTGCGCGTTAGCGCAAAACACGCGCAAGCGATCGTTTGTTTCCTCTCCCTCCGGGACGAAAGCGGGATTTCGGGAAGCCAGTTTCCCGCCGCATGAGTCGACTGGCTGTGCAAAGCCAGTCGTGGGGCGCGGAGCGGGGTTTGGGTGAGGGAGGAGTCATGTCGATGAAGAGAATTGGTCGTCAAATAGCCATGTTGGTGTGCGTCGCAGGTATCGCGTTCGCAGGAAATGTTATGGCAGCCGTTAAAACAGCGACAGGAATTGAGCACGTCATTGTGATTGTCGGCGAGAATCGATCCTTCGATAACTTGTTTGCTACCTACCGCCCCAGAAAAGGCCAGACGATAGCGAACCTGCTGTCCAAAGGGATTGTGAAGGAAAACGGGCAACCGGGACGCAATTTTTATCTGGCAACCCAGCGTCTGGCAGAGAACAGCGGCGCGTATTCCCCGACCCCGGAAATAAAGGGAAAATATGTGAGCCTGCCGCAGCCTTATGCCGCCGGCGCGTTCGGTCAACGCCGTGATGTGCCGGATGCGCGTTTCCCGGCCGATTTGCCCAATGGCCCGTTCCAGATTTCCAAATATGTGCCTTATGGTGCGCATACCGGCGATCCTGTGCATCGCTTTTTCCAGATGTGGCAACAGCTGGATGGCGGGAAAAAAGACCTGTTTGTCTGGACGGCTCAGACGGTGGGTGTGGGGCCGTCCAACGGCAAAGCGCCTGTTACGGCCGGCAATACCTACCAGGGCGCGGTGACCATGGGTTTCTACAATATGGCCACGGGGGATGCGCGCTACCTGCGCGAACTTGCAGACGAATACGCGATTGCCGACAACTATCACCAGTCAGTGCTGGGCGGCACCACGGGAAACTATCTGGCGCTGACCACGGGAGATGTGTCGTTTTACACCCGCGATGGCAAGGCTGCCAAGCCACCGGCCAGCCTGATCGAAAATCCGGATGCGCAACCGGGTACCAACAACTGGTATACCGAAGACGGTTACAAGGGCGGCAGTTATGTGAATTGCTCGGATAGGGAGAGTCCCGGGGTCAAAGGAATTTTTCATTTTTTGAAGCAGCTGCCCTATCGCGCATTCCGGGACGGGAATTGCGATCCTGACACCTATTACATGGTCAATAACATGGAGCCGCCTTTCTCGCCGACCGGGGCGCCATTAAAACTGGACGATGACAAGCTGCCGCCGCAGATCATTCCGTCCATCGGCGATGCCTTGACGGCGAACGGCGTATCCTGGCGCTGGTACAGCGGCGGGCGCAACGATGGAAAGTATGTGGACAAGGAGTATTGCGCCATGTGCGATACCCACCTTTATTTTCCGTCCATCATGCTGGGGGCGGGCCGCGCCAATCTGCACGACTTGTGGACGTTCTATCTGGATGCGGAAAAAAAGGAAAACTACTTCCCCGCTGTTTCCATCATCGCGCCCTACGACAGCGTGTCAGGGCACCCCGGTTACGCAATGGAGCCTGCGTTTGACGAGTTGTTACGCGGCATCGTGAACAAGGTCAAAGCCAATCCGGAACTGTGGAAGAAGACGGCGATACTCGTCACCTTCGATGAAAGCGGCGGTTATTACGATTCGGGTTACAGCCAGTTTATCGATTTTTTTGGCGATGGGCCGCGCGTGCCGCTGCTGGTGATCTCGCCGCTGGCAAAAAAGGGTTATGTGGATCACACCTACTATGATCATGCGTCTATTCTGAAATTCATCGAGCGCAACTGGGGGATGCCGCCGCTATCCGGTCGCAGTCGGGATAATTTACCCAACCCAAAGCACAGCAAAGTCTCGCCCTATGTGCCGAAGAATCGCCCGGCGATTGGTGATCTGATGAGTCTGTTCAGGAAAGGAATATAAAGTACCCTGCGTTTTTGATTCGCCGCAACGGTTGCTTGCTCTGGCAAGGCATAAGGCAAGCAACGGGTCGCTGAACTTTGTCAGAGGGGCACTGGCTGAAGTGCAAGGTCTGTGGATAGCTGCGACTCAAATTGTTCAATGGGCATCGGTTTGCCGAACAGATAGCCCTGAAAGTGGATGCAGCCCTTGCTCAGCAGGGTCGTGAGCTGCTCATTGGTTTCCACGCCTTCTGCAATGACGTCCAGGTCGAGGCTGTGAGCGATGGCGATGATGGTGCGCACAATAGCCTTGTCGCTGTGGTCTGTGGCAATATCCTGTACGAATGACTGGTCGATCTTGAGCTGATCGAGCGGCAGTCGCTTGAGATATTGCAAGGATGAATATCCGGTACCGAAATCGTCCAGCGAAAAAAGAATGCCCACTTCTTTCAGCGCATTCATGGTTGCAATGGTTTCTTCGACGTTTTCCAGCAGCAGACTCTCGGTCAGTTCCAGCTTGAGCAGCTTGGGGTTGATGGCATGAAGCTGTACGGCAGCCTGTACCTGAGATACAAAATCAGCCTGGCGGAATTGCCTGGGGCTTACGTTCACCGCCAGAATGAGGTTGCGGGTATGCGCATGGTGCTGCCACGCCTTGAGCTGGGCGCAGGCCGTTTGCAGCACCCATAGACCTATCGGCAGAATCAGCCCGGTTTCTTCCGCGAGCGGGATAAACTGAGCGGGCGGAATCAGGCCGCGTTCAGGGTGGTGCCAGCGCAACAACGCCTCAGCGCCCAGTACGCAGCGTAAGTGATCAACCTGCATCTGGAAATGCAACTGAAATTGACGAGCTTCAATGGCGAGACGCAGTTCGGCTTCAAGATTTGCGCGAGACGTGATGGTTTCCTGCATCTGCGGATTGAAAAAACGCATTGTGTTGCGACCGGATTTTTTGGCCTGATACATGGCGATGTCAGCCTGTTTCAACAGATCTTCCATGCCGCATTCGTGTTCGCCGAACAAGGTGATGCCGATACTGGGGGTGCTTTGAAATTCGTGCGTGTCAAGCAGGTAGGGTTTGCCCAGCGTCGACAAAATCTTGTCGCCTATCGCCTCGGTCTGCGCCGCCGCTTCCTCTGATTTTCCGCTCAGATTTTCCAGCATGACGACGAATTCGTCCCCTCCCAGACGCGCCACGGTGTCGCCTTCGCGCACACAGGAGGTCAGTCGCAGCGCAACTTGCCGTAACAGCAAGTCTCCCATGCTGTGCCCCAGGGTGTCATTCAGGGTCTTGAAATTGTCGAGATCGATGAATAACAGTGCGCCTTCCCTGTTGCTGCGTGCGCTGGCTGATAATGCATGGCTCAGCCTGTCCTGCAACAGGCGGCGGTTGGGCAAATGAGTGAGAGTGTCGTAAAAGGCCAGATCGTGAATTTCGGCTTCGGAAGCTTTACGTTGGGTAATGTCGGAAAAAACCCCCACATAGTTAAGCAGTTGTCCGGATTTGCCGAAAATAGGGGTGATGGTCAGTTGTTCAGGATATATTTCGCCGTTTTTGCGTCTGTTCCAGATTTCGCCGCTCCAGCTGTTTTTAAGTTTGATGCTCTCCCACATCCTGCTATAAAACGCTGCATCATGCTGAAGAGATTTGAGCATGGCCGGCGTTTTACCCGCCACATCCACGCTGGAATAACCGGTGATTTCCGTGAACGCCTGGTTGATTTTAAGGATATTTTGCCAGGCGTCGGTGATGACGACGCCATCGCGAGATTCGAAAGTGACTGCGGCGATGGACAGTTCGCGATGTGTTTTTTGTTGTAAAGCGGCATGGCGTGCCAGTGCATAAAGCCAGAACAACGCAAGCGCTGTCATCAGCGCAGACAATGCGGCAAAACCAATCTCGCTGGTCTGCATCCACCATGGCGTGCGGCGGTCGAGCAGCACCAGATGCCAGTCACCAGCCGGATCATCCCATTCAACGGAATGACTGCGCACGCTATAGTGCACACCGTCTATGCTGGCGGTCTGCGCGCCGAGATTGAAGGGCAGGGAGGGGCGTCGCGCCTTGTCGAAAAGTGTGCCAAATTGCCGGTCTAGCCTGATTTTTGCAATCTGAGCGCCGCTCATCCCACCTGCTATATTGAACAGCCAGTCGTTACGGCTGGAGGCAAAAATAATCCCTTGCGGCGACACCAGCATGGCAGCGCCGCCGCGCCAGCTTTTAAGCAGTGCATCCAGTTTGCCGGCGCCGATTTTGACGATTACGGCGCCGATAGCGGCCGTATTGCTGTTCATCTCGGCATGCAGGGGGGCGGCGAGATAAATGCCGCGATTATTTTCGCCGACCGCAGGGTAGACATTGGGTGTGCCCTGTAAAGCCAGTTGCACATAGGGACGAAAGGCCAGGTCTCGGCCTGTGGCAGGGGTCTGGTTTTTGCTGCTGTATGCCTTGACGACGCCTTCACGGTTCAGCAGAAACACAGAATCAGCGAGATAACGGGTGCGCAGTATGTTCAACGCCGACAAAACACCGGGTGCATCGGGTGGTAATTCACCCAGCACCAGCTGTTTTGCTTCGTGGTTTTCCAGTCCGAACAAGATAGCCGCACCCATCGCGCGGCTGTTGGTCGTGCCGCTTTCCAGGGTGGATGTGTACATTTCCAGGGCCTGAGCCAGCGGGGCTTCACGTCCCTTTTCATGGTTGTTGTCGATGGCGACTGCCACCAGCATCGCAGATAGCAGCACCAGCAGCGCAGCAATCAGCCGAAAACTGAAAGTGTGGCGATCAATCCAGTATAAAACACGCATTTAGCGGAGCTCCAGAATCAGGCGTTGCAAAACAGTATACGTTGTTTATTTAAATGCGCGGAAGTTTAGGGAGCCGCTGATTTATTCGTCTTCCCCGCAAAAGCGGGGAACCAGTGCCTTGTGTAACTGGATTCCCGCCTACGCGGGAATGACAAAACCGAATAAATCAGCGGTTCCTTAGCCGCTATGCCTTGAATTTCGACCTTTCGGCCATTAGACATCGCTGTACAGAAACCGTGCAAGTCTAATGGTAATTGTGTATAGTCCTCAGGACTATACAATAGTAAGCTTTTCCCTATATTTATGAAAAAATATTTCGTTTACCGTGCCTTGATTTGTATTGTCATGTTGCTGTCGGGGCGGGCCGTGCTGGCCGTCGATTACACTTTTTCCGGCTACGGTACGGTGGGCTATGCGCAATCGGATCAGTCATACAGCTACCAGCGCTATATTAACAAGTCAGGCACTTTCATGCGCGACACGGTGTTCGGTGCGCAACTGGATGCCCGGTTCAATCCGGAATGGACGGCGACCGTTCAGGCCAGGCTGGCGCCTGCGCAGGGCAGTGATAACGGCTGGGATGCTGTGGTTTCGTGGGCTTTTTTGTCATACCGGCCCGCTAACGATTTGTTGATACGCGCAGGCAAATTGCGCGTGCCCTTCTACCTTAATGCGGAAAACATGGATGTGGGCGCAACCTATGTCGTCGCACGACTGCCGAATGAACTGTATTCGGTGTTTCCCAACATGGATTTCACCGGCGCCTCATTTGTCAAAAGCTGGGACTTTGGCGATAACGAGTTGGATCTGGACGGCTATTGGGGGCAAAGCAATGCACCGTGGCGTTCCTATTCACGTGACACGGCAACACCGTCATGGCTGTCTCTGAAGGCGCGCGCTAAAGGCCTGCTGCTGTCCTGGCACAGGCAGGATGATATCTTCAGAGTCGGCGTGCACAGCGCTGAGTTGACGCGTAATGACGGGCTGCCGTTTTATATAAATTTTACGCAAGTAACCACGCCGGGAATCAACGGTAGTTATTACACGGCGCCCGGTCCCTCCGGGCAAACAGCCAGCGCGACATCCCCTACCTGGAATCTGGGGGCGGATGTCGGCTGGGGACATGGTTTTCGAACCCTCGGTGAGTATGTCAGGCGCACTATCAAGGGAACGGCGATCGGTCCGGATACCGAAAGTTTCTATATTACTCTGTTGAAGGACGCGGGCGACTGGACGCCTTATGTCACCTATGCCCAGATTAAATCGAAAAATCTGGCGATATACCAGGCGGTGAATGGTGCGCGCGTAGCGTCTCAGGGAGCGCCTCAGTCCGTTATCGATGTCATCAACGCAACGCAACGCGGCACTGCTGACTATCTGACCATGTATGATCAGTACTCATGGGCCGTCGGTACTTCCTGGGCAGTGAATAAAAGCAGCAAAATCAAGGCAGAATGGATGGCTGTGCACACCGGCGTGACGTCCAGTTTCATCGACGCGCCTGCCGGTGGCGGATCGGGTAATCAGCTGATCAATGTGTTTTCTCTCTCTTACAGCTTTTTGTTCTAAGGGAAAAACATGATCAATATAAAACTGTTGCCGGCGTATCTTTTTATCCTTGCGGTGAGCAATGCAATAGCGGGCGGTGTCGTGGTCATTGGTCATGCGGACGTCGGCAAGCTGGATGCGGCAACCGTGCAGAAAATTTTTACCGGAAAACTGATTCAGGTCGAAGGCATTGAAGTGACGGCGGTCAATCTCAAGCCGGGCCCGTTGCGTGATCGTTTCTTGCAAACATTCCTGAATCAGACGGAAGATAAATACACGATCTACTGGGCGAAGCGGTTATTTGTCGGGAAGGGGGCGCCACCGCTGGAATTGTCGAATACAGCAGATGTCATCAAATTTGTTCGGTCTACTCCGGGTGCTATCGGCTACGTCGATGAGGCCGATGTGTTGCCCGAAGTACATGTGATCGTACGCTGACAGACGACAACATCAGGCAAACACGTTCAGCAAGTTGCCCAGGGTTGCCGTCGCGGTGTTTTGCGTGTTTGAACTTGCCGTGCCAGAAGATGTGTCCGTCTGGTTGTTCTGAGCGGCGGCCTGCGTTTGGGGCGCGCTGGAGGTCGAGGCATGTTCGATGAGTTGCTTGGTCTGGGCGATCTTGTCCGACAGTGCCTGCGCGGTTGCGCGACTCTCCGGGGTGTTGGCGGACGGGCAGTTGACGCAGTCTGATAATTGCCGCTGATACCGCTGAAGCTGGGCACTCAGCGCGGCGGCAGAAGCGCCGGACGGCTGGGCAGGCTGGGTCGATGCGGATGAGCTGATGGCATTCAGCATGGCTGTCTCGCTATTGATAAAGTGCCGGAAACTGACGGTGCAGCGCTGCCAGTTTCGGTGCATCGTTATAGACGATATAGGGCTGGTCCGGGTGCAGGGCCAGATAGTTCTGGTGATACGCCTCGGCCGGAAAAAATTGTTGCAGCGGCACGACCTGCGTGACGATAGATTCGGAGAAGGTGTGCGCCGCAGTGAGCTGCCTGATATAACTTTGCGCCGTTTTTTGCTGCTCCGCGCTGGTGTAAAAAATGGCCGAGCGGTACTGGGTGCCGCTATCCGGCCCCTGACGGTTGAGTTCGGTGGGGTTGTGCGCGACGCTGAAAAACACCTGTAACAGCTTCTCGTAGCTGACCTTTTCCGTATTGAAATGCACGCGTACCGATTCGGCGTGCCCCGTGTCTCCCATGCTTACCCGTTCGTAATGCGCCGTTGCCGCGTTACCGCCGGCATACCCGGAAGTGACGTCAATGACGCCTTTGACATGTTTGAATACCGCATCCACGCCCCAGAAACAGCCGCCTGCAAAAACGGCGGTCTGTTCAGTCGCACTGGCAGAGGCCGGCGCGAGCAAGACAATAAACAGGGTGAATAAGCTTTTTAACATAATGAACTCCTTGTCATTAACCGAAAGTGAAGGCAAACGCCTGCGCACCCGCATCCGGGAATTCGATGCGGAAGGTGTGATCCGATATTTTGCCGTTTTGCCGGATGAGCTGGTACAGGCGCTGGCCCTGAACTATACCGGTGCCGTCAGGCGCGATATCCGAGCCGTGATTGTCTCCGGGTGCTGCGCCATCCAGTGTGACTTTGATACGCACGGGTTTTTCAGAACCCAGTACCAGGTGCAGGTCGCGGCCCTGAAAGTGATAGCTGATCGCGCCGCCGGGCTTTTGCAAGGTTGCGGATTCGGCGGAAATAAGCCACTTTCCGCTCAAGGCCCATTGGTCATCACGCAGGTTGTGCGGGGTGCTGTAACGCGCTGATTTGTTTTGCCGGACGGGCTCGGGCGAGGCCAGATTTTCCTGCCTGGCATAGCCCAGATAAGTCTCGGGTGAGCGCGGCGTATCGGCTGCCGCCACGGTCGCGCCTGTGCCTGACACTTTCACCAGATCATTTGCGGCTACCTGATGCCCCGCTTCTTTCAGCAGGGTTTGTATCATTTTTTCGGTTTCATCATATCCGCCTTCGCCAAAATGATGATCGCGTATCACGCCCTTCGCATCGATCAGATAATGCGCGGGCCAGTACTGGTTCTTGTAGGCGTTCCAGATGGCGTACCTGTTGTCGAGCGCCACGGGATAGGTGATGCCCAGATCGTGCACCGCCTTTTCGACATTGTGCTGATCCTTCTCGAAGGCGAATTCCGGGGCGTGTACGCCGATGATGACCAATCCCTGATCGCGGTATTTTTCATTCCAGGCCTTGATATAGGGCAGCGTGCGCAGGCAGTTGATGCACGAATAGGTCCAGAAATCCACCAGTACCACCTTGCCGCGCAGCTTGTCAGCGCTCAATTCCGGCGAGTTGAGCCAGAGCGTCGCACCCGTCAGAGGCGGCATGGTCTCGGTTTGCATGGCCACAGGCTGTACGGGGAGGGCGGGTTTTTCAAGTTTGGCGAGCAGCTTTTGTTCTGCGCTGGCCGTATTCAAGAAACTGAATTGCGATAAAAATCGGGTATCCCAGCCCATCGCGATCACCACCACGCCGGTCACCACCGCCAACCCTAGCCCGCGTCTTAGCCATTCCTCGGCACCCAGACCGCGTTTCATCAGACTGAACACACGGTTGCCTGAAAGCAATGCGACGGCAAGGGAAGTGGCAGCTCCCGCGGCAAACACCAGCAACAGCAGGGCGCTGTAGAGATTTGCGCCGTTGAGCGCGGCGCCTGCCAGCACCAGACCCAATATCGGGCCGGCACAGGGCGCCCACAAAAATCCGATGGCAACCCCCAGCAATAGCGAGCCTTTTAAACTGCTCTGCTGGTCGGCGCGCTGTTGCAATCGCCCACCCAGGTTTACAAACGGGCGCATCAGGCGTTCAGACAGCGCGGGTGAAATCAGCGCGACGCCCATCAGCAGCAACAGCAACATGGCCGCATAGCGACCATACTGGTTAACCGCGATGAGCCATGCGCCGCCCACCGCTGCGAAACTTGCCAGCAGCGTGAAGGTCGCCGCCATGCCGGTTAAAATCGGCAAGCCAGAACGGCGAAAAGACTGATCTGATCTTGCGAAAACGAAGGGCAGCACCGGCAATACGCAGGGGCTGAAAATGGTGAGTATGCCACCCAGATAGGACAGGAAGAAAATCAGCATCGTTAAACCCCTCTAATGAGAGAATCGCGCAGCGGTGCGTTTGGCCCCTCGCCCCCCGGGAGAGGGTTCGGGTGAGGGAAGTTGGCATGCCATTTGCCGGCATCAATACTGGCATGCCGGCTTGCGACGAAGCGCAGGGCGACCGTGTTCATGCAATAACGCAAACCGGTCGGCCGCGGCCCGTCGTTGAAGACATGTCCCAGGTGCGCATCACACAGCGAGCATTGCACTTCGGTGCGCGTCATGCCATACAGATGATCGGTAATTTCATGCACATTCTGGGCTGCGACCGGTTGCCAGAAACTCGGCCAGCCGGTGCCTGAGTCAAATTTGGTCGTGGAATCAAACAACGCATTGTCACAGCACACACAGCGATACAGGCCGGCTTCGTGCCTGTCGTAACCCGGTTGCGAGAAGGCCCGCTCGGTTCCCTGCTGGCGCGTGACCTGATAGGCCAGCGGCGATAAACGCTTTTTCCATTCGGCATCCTTCTGCACCTTGTCCAGCGTCACCGGGCCGTGCGGCAGCCCGTCATCGGAGAATTGCACGACGACCACTTTGTTGCCGGTGGCAAAGCTGCGGGTTGCCAGCAGCAATCCTGAAAAAGCGAATAAAAACTCTCTGCGTTGCATCATTTTTCTTTCTGTCCTTTATGCCGGTTCGGGCAGGTTCGTCCTGTAACGGACGAACCGCGTTGCTCAGGCCGTTACGTTGATGAGGCTGCCCACGGTTTGGCCCTGGGTATTGACGCTCGGCGAGGCAGGGCTGTTAACATTGTTGTTGCTGGCAGCCTGATTGTTGGTGTCGCCGGACTGGCTTGGTTGCTGGCGCACGGCATTTGGCTGGCTGGCGTAGTGGTGGGTTGCAGATGAAACATTCATGATGAGCTCCCGAAAAGTTTGATAAATTAAAAATTAGTGTATCTCAGACGGTCCGCTCACGTAAAATAACCTGAACATCGCCTCTGTACGGATAGATTCGGCCTGAGCGTAAAAAAAGTTACAAAAAAATTGACGGGATTTGCGTGACGGAAAATACAGGCCATCTTGAAGCATTGATGATGCAATCCCTGAAGGGGGATCAGCGCGCCTATGCGGCTTTGTTGCAGGAAACTTCCCGCCTGTTGCGACCTTTTTTGTCCAGGCGGCTTAGTGCAGCTTCCGAAGTGGATGATTTGTTGCAGGAGATTCTGCTGTCCATCCACAAGGCGCGTCATACCTATGACGGATTGAGACCCTACAAGCCCTGGGCGTACGCCATTGCCCGTTTTCGTTTGCAGGATTTCCTGCGCGCGCACTACGCGGATCAGCTGCGCCATGCTGTTGATTTTGACGAGCTGGAAGAAACATTACCGGAATATGTAACCGAACCGGCGATGAGTTACGAATCCATAGAGAGAGAAGTGCAAAAGTTGCCCGATAAACAGGCGTCCATCCTGCAATTGATGCATCAGGATGGCTATACCTCGCGTGAAGTGGCAGAAAAAATGGGTATGAACGAGTCGGCCGTCAAGGTGGCGGCGCATCGCGCCTACAAGCTATTGAGAAAGAAGCTGGAAAGATAATGGAAAATATTCAGGAGCTGATCAACACGCTGTCGGCCGATACCCGGGTTGTAAAACCCGCGCCGCATCCGTTCATGCTGAGCCTCAAGTGGATGGGGATGGCCGCGCTCTATCTGGCGGTGTCGCTGGCTGTTTCAGGCCTGCGCCCGGATTGGGCGGCGAAGCTGCACAGCCCGTGGTTCATCGCCGAGATGGCGACCCTGCTGATCGTCTTTATCACCACGACCTTCAGTGCAGCCTTGCTGTCGTTTCCCGACATGCACCAGAGGGACAGGCTGGTTTATGCGCCGCTGGCCGCGTTCGCACTATTTGTGCTGGTGATGTTTTTCGCCTGGCGCGCGGATAGTCCGCCTTCGCCCTTGCCGGTACACAGTATCGAGTGCACGCTGAGCATCATGCTGATGGCGCTGCTGCCGGCCGGCTGGACGTTGTATGCGATGCGCCGATATGCCAGCACGCACAGCGGGGCGGCAGGCAGTGTCGCGTTGCTGTCGGCGTTCAGTGTCGGCGCCTTGTGGTTGCGCCTGTATGAAGAGACGGACTCCATCGTGCATGTCATCGAGCGACATTATCTGCCGATGCTCGTCATTGGCATTGTCGGGATGTGGCTGGGGAAAAAAATACTGAAGTGGTGAAGCGCGAGTGCTTGAGTGGTAAGCCGTTCATTTGTGTAAGCCGGGAACCATGTCGTGCTCTCTGACACTAACGGGCGTCGTAAACTGCTGATTCTGTGGAAGGTGTAAGAAAATGCAAGTGATCTCTCTCGCTTTTTCCGTTGCCGCTCGTCGCACCCGCTTGCCGTTGAGTGAGCGTCGCCGCGCGGGTTTGGGGCTGTCCGTGTTGGGGCTGTTTGTGGGCATGTTTTGGATGCAGACTGTCTTCGCCGGTGAGATCAAGACGGCGCCTCCGCTGATCCTTTTTATTGGTGACTCGCATTCGGTGGGCAGTTTCGGTATTCAGGAAGATGCCTTGCTGCGCCGAATCAAGGGGTTTCAAGTGGCAACCTATGCCATCTGCGGGAGTTCCCCGGAATCCTGGTTTGTAGGCGCGCAGACTTCATGCGGTTATTATCTCAATGATACCGAAGGCAAGGAACAGCGCGGCTGGGAGAAGACTACGCCGTTGCTGGCGAATCTGCTTGCTGTCCATCAGCCAAGTTTTACGGTGGTCGAACTGGGTGCGAATATGTACGGCAAACCGCTCGACTGGGTGGAGAAAACGTCCCATGAGATGGCCATGGCGATTGTCAATTCGGGGAGCAAGTGTATCTGGATAGGCCCGCCCAATGCACGCATCCAGCCGGAACCTGAACTCGGGCGAGTTTTTGATGCGTTGCGCGCTGCGGTCGTGCCCTATTGTCTGCTCTTCGATAGCCGTAGCTATACGACGTATCCGGCCTCGGGCGGCGACGGTATACATTTCAATACGCTGGGAGAGACGGGGCAACACATGGCCGAGAACTGGGCGCTTTCGGCTTATTATGCGTTCAGTCCGCTGGTGAAAATTCCCGAAAAACAGGCCGCAGTGCATTGATCCATTGCCAATGAGGGCAAAAACTAAGAGGTGCAGATTATGAGTGATTCAAAAAAAGCCAAAGGTTCGGACAGCGAACGCAAGATACTTGAACACGCACACCGCGGTCTGCAACTGATGGCGGAATATCGCCCCAAGCTGATGGGCAAGGTGCAGGCGTTTATGGCCGAAGCCATGCATCCGGGCGTGCTGGACAAGAAGCAGAAGGAACTCATTGCGCTCGGCATGGCGCTGACTCAGCAATGCCATTATTGCATCGCGCTGCACGTTCGTTCCTGCAAGCATGCGGGTGTGACACTGGAAGAAATCATGGATGTCTGTTCGATCGGCATCATGATGGGTGGCGGGCCGGTACTCACCCACATGGCGGAAGTGGAGCGCGCCCTCAATGAGTTCTATCTCGATGAAAGCGGCGAACCGATCTGACAGCGGCGAGTACAAGCTGAAGTAACCGGACGAGAGGAAGCCATGAGCGCGATTTATTTCTCACAGTTGTCGTTTTTTACTGTTCATGCGCCGTTCAATAGAATGGAACCGGCACACCTTGCGTGGATGATCGAACGCATGACGCTGGCCTACTACGGACAAGGCGAAGTGATGCTTGCGCCTGAACAGGGAAAAGCCGCGCGCTTTCTGGTCATCAAACAGGGACTGGTGCAGGGCGAACAGAATATTGCCGATGCCGGGGACGCCTGGCTGGAATTGACGATAGGTGAATGTTTTCCGTTAGGCGCCTTGCTAGCTCTACGTCCAGTGGCGAGCGTCTACCGGGCGAGCAAGGATACCTTTTGCTATGAGCTGCCCGTCGCAGATTTTCATCTGCTGCTCGAAATGAGCGTGCCGTTCCGGGACTTTTGCACGCGCCGCATTGCCAATTTGCTCGAACACTCCAAACAGGTCATCCAGGCGCAGTACACGCAATCTTCCGTGGCGCTGCAATCGCTGAACAGTCCGCTGTCCGCGCTGATACGCAGCGCGCCTGTTACCTGCACGCCGGATACCAGTGTGCGCGCCGCATTGCGCCTGATGCATGAGGCGCGCATCGGATCGATGATTGCGGTGGATGATGAAGGGCGGCCGCAGGGGATATTGACGCTGCCGGATGTACTTGAACGCGTAGCGCTGCCGCAGATTGATCTTGAACAGCCGGTGATCGGCATCATGACCCGTGAGCTGACCATTCTGTCGCCGCAGGCCTTGGCGCATGAGGCGGCGCTGACGATGGCAAGGCAGGGAATTCGTCATGCACTGGTGGTCGAAGGCGAAAAGCTGACCGGCATCGTTTCCGAAAAAGATTTGTTCGCTTTGCAACGAGTGGGGTTGCGCCAGACCGGTTCGGCAATACGCCATGCCGTGACAATTGAAGAGCTGCAACAATCAGCGGCCGACATTCGCCGCATGGCGCACAACATGATGGCGCAAGGGGTGGCGGCAGAACAGCTGACGCAGTTTATTTCCACGTTTAATGATCAACTCACTGCGCGCGTGATTGAACTGGAATATGCCGCCAGCGGGATCAACGACGCCACACTGTGCTGGATTGCGCTGGGGTCGGAGGGACGTATCGAACAGACGCTCAGCACCGATCAGGACAATGCACTTATTTTCACCGTGCCGGCGGGCATGACGGCGGATGAGGTGCGAGCGCAAATGCTGCCGGTGGCGCGGCGCATCAACGATGCGTTGGCCTTGTGCGGATATCCGCTGTGCAGCGGCAATGTGATGGCCTCCAATCCGCAATGGTGTTTGTCACTGGAAGAGTGGCGGGGTGTTTTTCTGAACTGGATCACCAATGGCACGCCGGTCGCATTGCTGCACGCGTCTATCTTTTTCGATTTCAGGCCGCTGCACGGTGAGTATGCACTTAGCGAAGAATTGCGTCAGTGGTTGACCCGGGTGGCTGGCGATCAGCCGCGTTTTTTGCACGAGTTGGCGGAAAATGCGCTGCGTAACCGGCCGCCGCTGGGTGTGATGCGCGATTTTGTGGTGGGAAAAGAACGCACACTCAATCTAAAACTTAACGGTATTACGCCTTTTGTGGATGCGGCGCGCATCTTCGGTCTGGCAACAGGCGTGACCCATACCAGCACCATAGTGCGCCTGCGACAGAGTGCAGAAGCCCTGAAGGTTCCCGTGATAGAGGTGGAGGGCTGGATTAATGCTTTTTTATACATACAGATGCTGCGACTGCGGCATCACCATGAGACTGAGCAGGCGGGTTTCCAGGAACTGGACAACCTGATTGATCCTGAATCACTGAACGATCTGGACCGGCGCATTCTCAAGGAGGCGTTTCGTCAGGCGCGCAAGGTGCAGGCGAAACTGGCGCAGATTTATCAGCTATGAACCAAGATCGTTTTTTTGTGCAAAACCGCGTCATTCCCGCGCAGGCGGGAATCCAGGCAATCAAATTAAGGGCCCACGAAGCGGCTCAGTTTAGCAATATTGTCCGCTTCGCGGAGTGTTTTTCTCACTGGATTCCCGCCTGCGCGGGAATGACAGCTCTGATGGATGAGTTGGGATGAGACGTTTACTGCAACGCTGGTTGGCGCCGAAGCCGCCGCTTAGCGCACAACAAACAGCGCGTCTGGCGTGCTGGCATGCGTTGCCTGAAATCGAGGGCGCGTCGCCATTCGAACAGACACGCCTGGTGGTGGTGGATGTCGAAACCACGGGGCTGGATTTGACGCGCGATACGCTTATCTCCATCGGCGCGGTCGCCGTGGTGAACGGTCGTATTGCGCTGGGGGATAGTTTTTCAGTGGTGTTGCAGCAGCGCGAAGTCAGCCCGCGAGAAAATATACTGATACACGGTATTTCCGGTGCAGAGCAGCGCGAAGGGGTGCTACCCGCCGACGCGCTACTGGCGTTTCTGGAGTATCTTGGGAAATCGCCGCTGGTGGCTTTTCATGTGGCTTTTGATGAAACCATGATCAGGCGCGCAATGCGCTCGTATCTGGGGCATAACTTCAGGCATCCGTGGCTGGATCTGGCGTATGTGTTGCCGGCACTCTGGCAGGAGCGCAATCTTCGCTCGCTGGATGACTGGTCTGTGCGTTTCGCCATCCACAATGAGAACAGGCACAATGCCGTGGCGGATGCACTGGCGACCGCAGAGTTGCTGCTGGTGGCGATGGCCGGGGCGCGAACGGCTAAGGAAATAAACAGCTACGATGGCCTGCGCAGCCTTGCGCGCAGGTATCGTTCTGCGTTGCAAAGTTTTTGAAAAAACCTAAAAACCGTAGTTGTCCACGAAAGCCACGAAAAGGGTTAGGCCGGCAATCTGCACAGCGGATTATCGAAAAAACAAAAATATTCAAATTGTTAGTAAATCCGGCGTAGCCCGGATGCAATGAAATCCGGGATATGCGTTGGACCGAAATCCCGGATTCCGCTGCGCTGCTTTCGGGCTACATGCTGACACAGATAGCGTTAAATACCCGTAAAAAGCAAATCCAGCGCGGCGATGATCTCGTCGCGTTGTGCTGTCAGCGAAATGACTTTTTCGCCGAGCGAGCGATGAGTAACACCCGCCAGTTCGGCGCTGGACATCACAACCACGTTATCATCGATGGTGAACTTCGGATTGAGCTTGCTGGCCGATAACCCCATTATTTCTGCCCGTACTAACGGCACAACAACGCGGGTTGCCAAGGTATCCAGCAAGTCCGCCTGTACATCCAGCAGATAAGGAATAGCTTGCCTGGTCGCGCTATTCGGATTGAGATACACATCGAACTGCGCCATCAGAATCTTCGCAATCCGTCGCTGAACGGACCATTTGATTCGATTCGGCGGTTGTATTCATCCAGCGCCTCCCGGTTTTCTGCCAGCCACTGGCTTTGCTTCGCCTGACGGACAAGCGCGATCAATTGCAATTCCAGTGTCTGCGAAAGATTGATATTGAGCTGTTTGGCCTGCTGCAACAGATCAGCGTTGATGCTGAGGTTGGCCGGTTTTTTGGCAGCAGTACTGTTAAAAGCGACGGTATTCATGACGATATCCTCTCGAGCAATGCGCATAATCTACGCGCATTGTTAGCGCGCGTCAAACCTCGGGGCAAGGCAAGGGGGTCAGATAAAACAATGCAGAATTAAATGTTGTACTGGAAAACAGATAAAGTTTTGCTCGCAGGATAAAAAAAACCGCCGGTTTTAAGCGGCGGTTTTTCAGGTGGAGCTGACGCGAGAGCTTAGTGAGCGACCGCACCCGCTTCTGCACCCAGGCCGGTTTCGGCGCGGATCATCTGCGCGTCGTATGCGGCGCGTTCCTTATTCGCGCTTTCGCTCTTGTCGGTGACCGAGGCAATATATGCCACGATCAGTACGGCAGGCAGTACGACGAAGGTCGGGAAGTCATACGGGAAGATGGCAGGGCCCATGGAAAGCACCTTGGTCCATACGGTAGGTCCGATGATCAAGAGGCCGATGGAGCCGATGATGCCGGTATAGCCGCCCATTACAGCGCCACGCGTGGTCAGTCCGCGCCAGAAAATGGACAGCACCAGGACGGGGAAGTTGGTGCAGGCGGCAATCGAGAAGGTCAACGCCACGATGTAGGCAACGTTCTGTTTCTCGAAGGCGATACCGAGCAGCACGGCGAGTATGCCAAGGCCGATCACACTCATTTTCGATACCCACACTTCCTGCTTCTCAGACGCCTTACCCTTCATGATGACGTTTGCATAGATGTCATGCGACAAGGCAGATGCGCCCGCCAGCGTCAGGCCGGATACCACGGCCAGGATGGTGGCAAAGGCTACCGCCGCGATGAAGCCCAGGAAAAGATCCCCGCCAATGGCGTGCGACAGATAAACCGCCGGCATGTTTGCGCCACCCTTCAGATCAAGTACGCTTTTGCTGATGTTGGCTACATACTCGGGGTTGTTGGCGACCAGAACGATGGCGCCGAAACCGATGATGAAAGTCAGGATGTAGAAGAAACCGATGAAGCAGGTGCCGTACAGCACGGACTTGCGGGCCGCTTTGGAGTCGGTGACGGTGAAGAAGCGCATCAGGATATGCGGCAATCCGGCGGTGCCGAACATCAGCGTCAGACCCAGCGAGATGGACTCCAGCGGGTTGGCTTGTGCGCCGATTTTAACCACGGATTTCATGATTTCCATGTGCTTGGGGTGGGCTGCAACGGCGTCGGAAAACAGTTTGGTGAAACTGAACCCTTCATGTGCCATCACGCCGAATGCCATCAGGGTCGCGCCGCCTAACAGCAGGCCTGCCTTGATGATCTGCACCCAGGTCGTCGCCTTCATGCCGCCGAAGGTGACATAGATGATGATCAGCGCGCCGACGACGACGATAGATTCCTTATAGGATACCTGTGGCACCAGTGTATGCAGCAACTGGCCTGCGCCGACTGCCTGGCCGATCAGATACCAGATCACGACGATCAGCGAGCTGATGGCTGCCATGGTGCGTACCGGGCCCTGTTTGAGGCGGAACGAGACGACGTCGGCATAGGTGTATTTGCCGAGGTTGCGCAGACGTTCCGCGATCAGGAACAGAATGATCGGCCAGCCGACCAGCCAACCCACTGAAAAGATCAGGCCGTAGAAACCGTTCATATAAACCAGTGCGGCGATACCGAGGAACGAGGCTGCCGACATGTAGTCGCCCGCGATGGCCATGCCGTTCTGAAAACCGGTGATACCGCGTCCTGCGGCATAGAAGTCGCTGGCGGTCTTGGTGCGGGTCGCGGCCCAGTAAGTGATGACCAGCGTGATCGCGACAAAGATAACGAACATCACGATGGCGTGCCAGTTGAGCGGCGGGTTGGCAGCAGGTGCGGCTGCCGCGACCGCATCGGCGGCGCGGGACAGATTGGCGGCAAACAGTGAGGCAAAGGCTGACAGGGTCAGCAGCGCAGATTTAAGGGTTTTCATTTGGACGCCTCGCGAACGATTTCGTTGACGATAGGATCGAAAGACTGGTTCGCGATGTAGACATAAACGCCCGTCAGTATGCAGGACGCCAGGATGACGCCGACCCCCATGAGCATGCCAAACGGGATGACGCTGTCGGCTGAGATGGGCTGGGTGAGGATGTCAGGGGTGAATGCGATCATCAGCGTGAAACCAAAATACATCACGCACACAATTGCCGAAAGTGTCCAGGAAAGCGTATCGCGCTTTTTGACCAGTTGAAGGTATTTCGGGTTGTTCTGTATCTTACTTGCAATTAATGCTGACATGATTTCCTCCCTGTTAATGATTTCAGAATTTGTAAATTTGAAAGACTAAGTGGCGATAATTAAAGCCATTGATCGCCTGCCAGTCTGCTTCTGTGAGCAATATTTACTGACTCGTCGGGTGGCAGTGTATCGCAATTTTTTCATTTCATTTATGAAAGTAAAAACATATGGCAAAGCGCGGAACGCTCCCGTCAGAACATGAAACACCCTGTAACTGCGTTGAGTGCCATTTTTTTCAGCGCTCAAGTTTGAGTCGGCAGCCCTGCTGCACCTTGGTTTGTTTGAATTGCCCAAGCGATATGGCTTGTGGTAATTTGCACAAGGTTGCCATTTTTACGACACAGAAAGAAATAAATGAATCAAACAAAATCAGGGGGCGCGTTGCCCGATTCGGCAAACAGGCCGTTGCAAATACCTGCATGTTTTGCCGAGTTGCGCAGGTCTTCTTTTTTTGAGCGTTTACCCGATGAATGGCTGCTGCCGATTGCGGAGCGGGTTAACCTCAAGACATTTGCGGCCGGCGAAAGTGTCACCGAAGACGGGGATAGTCTGAGTTCGTTTTATGTCATGCTCTCCGGTTCTACGACGGTGTACATTCATGACAAGGTGGTGGGTACGATTGTGGGCGGAGAATGTATAGGCGAAGGGGTGTTCTTTGCCAAGACGAATATTTTGCGTACGGCAACGGTTGAAGCGGACGGGGAAGTGGTTGTGGCGGAAATCAATAAAGAGAATATTGCCTCGCTGCTGGCGGACGAAAAGCTGATGGCCTATATGAATAAGGCGCTGCTGCTGGCACTGTTTAAAAAGCTGCAGGGTGCGAACCGCAGAATTCAGGATTTGACGCTCGATCTGTGAGTTGCATTGCAATTGAGCTGATGGGGCAGGCATGCAGGAGCGGTTTTCAATAGTGAGGCCGATGTTCGCTGCGTTGTTGAAATAAGGACCTGAACGGATAACCGTTCAGGTCAGGGCGCTTATGCGGACTTTGCGCCAAACAGGCCGGACAGTCCGGACAATAGCTGTGAAATTTCCGAGCCGCTTTCCGGCAGCTGGCCATTTGGCGTCATGCTGTCAACCACACCGGGCAGCAGGGTTGCCAGACTGCTTGCCGCAGTGGAAGGGTCAAGTCCCATTTTTGCGGCGATTTCCTGTACCAGCGGAGAACCCAGTGCCGACTGGAGTTGTTCGCCGGATATCGGCAAGTTCTGGCCGTTGCCTATCCAGGAGGCGACCTGTTCACCCATCCCGCCCTGAGAAAATTTTTGCATCAGGCCGGATAGCCCGCCGACTTCCGGACTGTTCAGCAAACCCATCACGGAACCCAGCATTCCGCCTTGTCCCGGTGCTTCTGTCTGGCCTTCGAGGGCTCCAGCTATTGAATCGAACAATCCCATGCGCATCTCCTTTTTAAAGTTGAACGGTGTTGCAAGTAGGGCAACAACGCTGAAAGTAAGTCATTTAGTTTTTCCGCGGCGCAGTTTGCGGTAAGCTATGCGCTTTCCAAAACGCATAAAAGAACAGTCATGGCTCAATATGTAATGTCTATGCTCCGCGTGAGCAAAATCGTACCTCCTAAACGTCAGATCATCAAGGATATTTCCTTGAGCTTCTTTCCCGGCGCCAAGATCGGCCTGTTGGGTCTGAACGGGTCGGGTAAATCCACCGTGCTGCGCATCATGGCGGGCGTGGACAAGGAATACGATGGCGAGGTGCAGCATCTGCCCAACATCCGCATCGGCTATCTGGCGCAGGAGCCGCAACTCAACCCCGAGAATACCGTGCGTCAGGAAGTGGAAGAAGCATTGGGCGAAGTGATGCAGGCGCAGCAGAAACTGGATGAAGTGTATGCCGCCTATGCCGAGGAGGATGCGGATTTTGATGCGCTTGCCGCCGAGCAGGCGCGCCTTGAAAACATCATTGCGGCAGCGGGTTCCGGTTCAGACCAGTTGATGGAAATCGCCGCCGATGCACTGCGCCTGCCGGAATGGGATGCGGTGATCAAAAATCTGTCAGGCGGTGAGAAGCGCCGTGTCGCCCTTTGCAAGTTGCTGCTGGATAAGCCGGACATGCTGCTGCTGGATGAACCGACCAACCATCTGGATGCGGAATCGGTGGAGTGGCTGGAGCAGTTCCTGGTGCGCTTCCCCGGTACGGTGGTCGCGGTCACCCATGACCGCTACTTCCTGGATAACGCGGCCGAGTGGATACTGGAACTGGATCGCGGCCACGGCATTCCGTGGAAGGGTAATTATTCCTCGTGGCTTGAGCAGAAGGGCGCGCGTCTGGAGACCGAGAACAAGCAGATGGATGCGCACGCGAAGGCGATGAAGCAGGAGCTGGAATGGGTGCGGCAGAATCCCAAGGGACGTCAGGCGAAATCCAAGGCGCGTATTGCGAGATTTGAAGAGCTTAATTCGCAGGAACACCAGAAGCGCAACGAGACGCAGGAAATCTTTATTCCGGTGGGCGAGCGTCTGGGCAATGAAGTCATCGAGTTCGACGGGGTATCCAAGGCCTACGGCGACCGTCTCTTGATCGACAACCTCAGCTTCAAGGTGCCGCCTGGCGCCATCGTCGGTATCATCGGCCCGAACGGCGCGGGTAAATCGACCCTGTTCCGCATGATCACAGGCCGCGAACAGCCTGATTCCGGCGAGGTCAAGATCGGCTCCACCGTCAAGATCGCGCATGTCGATCAGGCGCGCGATACGCTGGAAAACGACAAGACGGTGTTCGATGCGATTTCAGGGGGAAACGAGGTTTTAACGGTCGGCAAATACGAAACGTCGGCGCGCGCCTATATCGGCCGCTTCAACTTCAAGGGCGGCGATCAGACCAAACTGGTCGGGCAGCTTTCCGGCGGTGAGCGCGGTCGCTTGCATCTGGCGCAAACGTTGATTTCCGGCGGCAACGTGTTGCTGCTGGACGAACCGTCCAACGATCTGGACGTGGAAACGCTGCGCGCGCTGGAAGATGCGTTGCTGGAATTCGCCGGTTGCGTGGCGGTGATCTCCCATGATCGCTGGTTCCTCGACCGTATCGCGACGCACATTCTGGCCTGTGAAGGCGATTCCAAGTGGACCTTCTTCGACGGAAACTATCAGGAATACGAAGCGGATAAGCGTAAACGTCTGGGCGAAGAAGGCGCGAAACCGAAGCGTATCCGCTATAAGCCGATCAGCCGATAGGTCGTCATTCCGGCGAAAGCCGGAATCCAGTGATTCGCCGGTGGCAGACCGGCGGCTGGTTACTTTTTCTTGTGTCGCCAAGAATAAGTAACCAAAAAGAAGGCGACCCCGGTTTGCCGCCATTACTCGTCTGTAAACAGACTGGTAATGGTTCCCTCGATAGACGTAAAAAAACGGGGCTGTGCAACTCGCCCTGGCAGGGCGCACACAACGCACCCTGCTGCGGAACTCAAATGCCGCAAGGGCATTCCCACGGAATATAAGGCGATAAATCGCCTATTCCTGAATGAACAGTGCGCGCCTAAAAGCACCGTTTGTTTACGCCCATCTTCGGCGGCGCACAGGGGATGGGGGTGGGGGTGGTACTTATTGAGCAACGGGAGGCGAGATGATGAAAGTGATGTTTCGGATAAAGTACAAGTTGCTGGTAGATAACTGGCAACTGTATGATAATTCCGAATCGCCTGCCGTTTTACTAGATGAAAGTTGATCATCATGAAAGCACCTGTTTCTCATTCAAAAGACCCTGACCTGCAAAAAGTGCCTCAGGCATTATTGCGTGCTGCCGAGAAAGCGCGGCAACTCGCCGAGCAAACCGGCACCAGGTTTGTTGTGCGCCCATCGCCCGATAGTGGCAAAACTAAATAACCTGCCTCTCCGCACTTGCGCTGCCTACTGGAGAGTAAGTGAAGTTCAAGTTGTTGTGTCTTAAGCTGATTAGTCGGTAGAATGCCTGACTGCAACAGCCAAAAAGGAGAGAGTTATGTCATTAGCCGAAAATATTTATCAGCATAGTCGCAGACTACCTGAACAAGCTGCCCGTGAGGCATTGGACTTTATCCAGTTTTTAGAGCTGCGGTATGCCGATAAATCTACGTTGCCCTCTCGTTCCAAAGACACCGAGTCTTTCCTTGCTGCTGTCGCCGGAACATTGGGGGATGATTTTCCCAATGACATTACGGACGACGATCTCGGTAAGGACACTCCGCGCGCCGAGTTGGACTGATGGCATATTTGCTGGATACCAATGCAGTAATCGCATTGATGAAAAATCATCCCCGTGTCGTGGATCGCATCCGTCAGGTGGGGCGTTCAGAAATTATCATTTGCTCGCCAGTAGAGTCTGAACTTTGGTTTGGCGTGTGTAAAAGCAGCCGTGTGGAAGAAAACCGCAGGCATTTATTAAACTTGTTGGCATGGTTACACAGCTTAACTTTCTCCGGCGAAGCAACTCGACTTTGCGGCGAACTCCGCGCCAATCTCGCTCGCCAGGGCAAACCCATCGGCCCCTATGATTTGCAGATAGCTGCCATCGCGTTAGCTAACGACTGCATTCTGGTAACGCATAACACGGGTGAATTTTCGCGCATCGCCGGTTTGAAGCTGGAAGATTGGGAAGCGGAAAAATGAGCCACGAAACCGTGGTCTGTCCCAGATTATGGTGAGACTATGTTGCAAAAAGGGTAGCGGCCCCTTTATCCATGGACAGCGGATAAACTGGTAGCAAAGTATGAGGAAGGAGTGCAGGAAGTATGATTGCACATGCAGAAAGCTGTGAGAAGCCCGTTGATTCCTCGAAGGGCATGAGCAAATCAACCAAACTGCCGAACATCCACCCCGGCGAGGTGCTGCGCGAAGAGTTTTTGATGCCGTTGGGCATCTCGCAATACCGGCTGGCGAAAGAAATCGGCGTGACCGAAGCGCGCATCTCGGCGATCTGCAACGGAAAACGGGCGGTAACGGCGGATACCGCATTGCGCCTGGCTGCATTCTTCGGCACGACCAGCGGTTTCTGGCTGGGCTTGCAGCCGGATTACGATACCGAAGAAGCTGCACATGAATTGTCAGGCATCCTGGCGCAGATACATCGCTTTGAACCAATTGTGGCTTGATGAGATTGCTATCAAAACTGAAGCAGATACGGTTCAAGCCGATCAACTGGTAAACTAGGCACCGCAAGGAAAACAATACGTGGCCCGTCCTACTTGTTGTCAGAAGATCGGGAAAACAAAACATGTTTTGTCTCTGATTGGTTCTTTAGGTTATCAATGCGTAAAAAATACTAATGCAAAATAGGGAAGTTGTAGCCAATGTTTGACAGAATTGGAACTGATGCTCAGGTGGGTGCTCAATCTGTGCACGCTAAGGATATTGCGACACGCCAAGCATACGGTGCGTATTACACCCCGTTACGGATAGCATCGATACTGGCAGACTGGGCAATTAGAAATGCTGAGGAACGGGTTCTGGAGCCTTGTTTTGGTGGTTGCGATTTCTTGGAAGCAATGCAAAACCGTTTTATTGAGTGTGGGCAGACTCAGCTTGCTGCGCATATATTTGGCTGTGATGTTGATCCGGATGCTTTTGGTCACTTATCTAGCCGTATGAATTCAATGACTCGGTCTGGAAATTTTCTTCACGCAGACTTTTTAACAACTTCTTCAAGCAATTTTGGTCAAGATGGTTTCGATGCTGTGATTGGTAATCCTCCATATATAAAAAATGACCGAATTAACAGCTTTCAAAAAGACAGCATCAAACAGCTGCCAAAAAATATTCATGAATGCGTAAAAGGGCGTGCTAATTTATGGGCATATTTTGTTATGCATGCAATGTCTTTTTTAAGGATCGGTGGGCGTATGGCGTGGGTCTTGCCTGGGAATTTTCTTTCGGCTGATTACTCTTTATCATTAAGAGTCGAACTCTCAAAGCGATTTAAGCAGGTCATGGCAATATCGGTCGCGGAACGTCTATTTTTGTCTCAAGGTACCGAAGAAAGAACTGTGGTCTTGCTGTGCGATGGATACCAACATGGTGAAGAGAAAGCAGTCCAGATTAAGTATTGCTCTAGCTCACTTGAGCTGCGGAAAATAATTGCCGACAGTAATTCAAATGAAAATAGTGGACAGGTAGAGAGCAATAGTTTTCCTCTGCTCACAAAAGATCAGTCGCAGGCATTTGTAGACATTGCCAAGATATTTAAGGCACGAAAAATCGGTGAGTTTGGATCTGTCTATATAGGCATTGTGATAGGCGACAAAAAATTCTTCATACGCAGGATGGGTGACTGGAAGAAGACAGCGATATCTGAATCGTACTTTGTGCCAGTTGTTTCAAAATTCAAACATCTCAGCGGGTTGTGCACACAACCAGATGACATCAACCGTTGGAAAAAAAATGATCAAGAGAGTTTTCTGCTGAATACTCGCGGCAAGAGTCTAGATTATCAGGTGCTCAGTTACTTATCCACTAACGAAGAAAACAACAAGGGTGATAACAGCACATTTTTGCGGAGAGAAATTTGGCATCAGCCAGATGATGGCCGAATCGCAGATGCATTCGTAGCTTGCCTCAATAATTTAGGGCCAAGAATGGTTTTGAATTCACAAAAGCTGCAAGCGACAAATTCACTTTATAGGTTTAATTTCACATCTGAATTGAATAATGCGAAACAGAAAATGCTTGCTATTTCAATGCTTACGAGCTTTAGTCAATTATCAGCTGAAATAAATGGTCGTCAGTTGGGGTCGGGGGGGTTAAAGCTGGAGCCAAAAGGTGTTGCCAATATTTTGGTATCGATGAATAGCACAAAAACAGAGGCTGAAATTTCTGCGGAATTTGTTGAAATGGATGAGCTGATTAGATGCGAAAAATTTGATGAGGCTAGACATGCTGCAGATAAATTTATATTTGGTAATAAAATTTCAAAAGCCAATCATGAAAATATCTGCGCTGGGTTGAAGCGTGTTAGAGCACACAGGTTGCGTAGCAAAATGTCGGTCGAAAACAGCAATCCGCCTTTAGAGGCACTCTATAGCAACATGCAAAATACGAGGGGCTAACTATGACGTCAATTGAGGCACTCAAAAAGAATCTTACTGATGCACTCGCTGAAGAGGATATCAACTACGGTCAGATACTTCAGCTTGCTAATGAAATCGGGAAGCTCGATAAAGAAAGTGTTCGGTTTTCTGTTGATGCAAGCCACGTTTCGCGACTTGGTCTCGAGTTGGTTTCGAAGCAAGAAACGGCTGTTGCAGAACTAATAAAGAATGCCTATGACGCAGATGCACCAACGGTAGATCTGATCTTCCGTGGCTCGGAAACGAAGGGCGGCACTTTAGAGATTAGAGACGTCGGGCAAGGTATGTCTCGTGAGCAATTAGTAAATGGGTTCATGAGAATTTCCACGCAAGAAAAGGTACACAACCCAGCTTCTCATATATACAAAAGACAACGTGCTGGTCGAAAAGGTATAGGTCGATTTTCAACACAAAGGCTTGGGGAAAAACTGTGTATTGAAACGCAATTAGAAGGACAAGCCCATTCGCTGCAACTTGAAATTGATTGGAATGAGTTTGAAGGTGGGAAAGAACTACATCTTATTTCCAATCAAATAATTGAAGCGCCAGCGCTATCCAAGCACGGCACAACATTGAAGATACTGAAGCTGCGTGACGCTTGGTCAGAGTCGCAAATTCAAAGAACATTTCGTTATGTCTCCGAGCTCCTGCAGCCATTTCCGCTTGATGAGGATGCTAATAAAGTTCGACAGGATGATCCCGGTTTTAAGGTTACTATTTTCAGGGAGGACGGAGACGAACTTGCTGTAGTCGCAAGTGAAGATCAGCTTATCTTGGCGCATGCGCTTGCAAAAATTTCAGGCCAAGTTGACGAAATCGGCACGCCATATGTGAGTGTTTATTCACCTAAATATCACTTTAGCCAGGATCGTAAAAAACTTGAATTCGAGTCACGTTTGAAGCCACAAACTGGTTTGGTTTTAAGTGACTATCCATTGCTTGCCGGGATTAGATTTTCTGCCCATTATTTTATTACTGATGAGTTGCCAACGGGGACGAAGGGATTTGTAAGAGATCTTTTGACACGCCATGGTGGCATCAGAATTTACAGGAATGGATTTCGTGTATTGCCTTATGGAGAGGCATTCGACGACTGGCTAGGTTTGCAGCGTTCAAGTGCATTAAGAGCGCTTTTGCCCCCGCATCACAACACCAATTTCCTTGGGTTTGTCGAAATTATCGATGTTGGCGGTGAGCGATTTGAGGAAACGGCAAGTAGAGAAGGGTTGCTGGAAAATGATGCGTTTCTCCAGCTACAGGATTATGTCCATAGGGCACTTATGGCTGGTGTTATAGAGCTTGGGCGTTTAAGGAACAAGAAAATTTTTTCGTCCGATGACCCCGTAGCGCCGTCAGTGAAACCGGATCCGATTGAGAATCCTCGCGATACAGCAACAACCCTTGCAGAGATCGTCCGGAATATGGGGCGAGCAAGCTCTGGCAGAAGTGATTCGAGTGGCAGTGAGAGCAAGGCGAATCAGAACGAACCAGACACGGAAAGTCTCGCTAAGGCGATTGAGGAGTTTGGCGAGAGAACTCAACAGCTACTAGAAGAGAATGGAATGCTCCGTGTTCTGGCTAGTCTTGGATTGACGATAGGCGAGTTCACACATGAAGTACGTCACGCGCTTGCAGGACTAAATGCGACTGCAAGCTTGTTTGGTAAGAGCATTGATAAGACAGATAAATCAGCATCGCTCCATGACTCGTTGCGTAGCAACATTGAACTTCTACAGAGCTATGTTAGGTATTTCGATAGTGCGGTCATACAAAATTCACATCGTAAGTTAGAGGTTCATGAGTTAAGAGACTTGGTTAGAGAATTCGCTGAAGTTATCGAACCATCGCTGCGGCGACAGAACATCGAGGTCGTCACCGAGTTTCGTGGCTACGATTTGTTCACAAAACCGATGCATAAATCAGAATGGGCATCGATACTACTGAATTTATTTACGAACTCCTTAAAAGCAATTCATCGCGCTGGTAGTAAAGGACGTATAAGTATCGTTGCCGGCTCTGTTGATGATAGGTTGTATCTTGAATTTTCTGACAATGGCGACGGCATACCACAAGAAAACTTTTCGAAGATATTTGATGCATTCTTTACTACGAGCGCCCCACCAGGAGCTCTTTCATCAGATTCTGACAAGCTTGTTGGTACTGGCCTTGGATTGAAAATTGTCCGTGACATTCTTGATGCTGCGAATGGCGAAATTGATCTTATTACGGCTCCTGACAGCTACAAAACATGTTTCCGTATCGAAATTCCATGCGCGACTGAGGAGGAAATTGGGAATGCCAAATACTAGCTTTTTATGTATAGATGATCAGCAAGATCAGTCAATCGATAATTTATTAGAACTACTATCGAAAACGGAACCAATGTTGTCTTTCGATAGGAAGACACCATTAGATATTGGTGAGCAGATTCGGCAAATATCAGATGCAAGTAAAACCAATGACAGATTTGGCCTGTTGGTTGATTTGCGTCTTGACCAAGAAGCTGATGCCAACGGTGCCAAGGTCCAATATAGGGGGCCGACATTGGCGCAAGAACTTAGGACGCGAATGGCAGAAGGGGAAGTTCGTTCTTTTCCTATCGTCCTTTGGTCTATCAATGACAAGTTTTTGAAATCATATTATGGCGACGATACATCTCATGACCTATTTGATGCTGTGTATGGCAAAGATGCAGAAGTAGTTAACGATCCAAAAATAGTATGCAGGCAATTGATTTCCCTTGCGGAAGGGTATCGTCAAATTACATCTGCAAAACAGTATGGAAACCTGAACTACTCAATCCTTGGGCTAACTGAAGATGATTTAGGAGGTGTTAATTCTGCCTTCCTCGGTCAGTTTATGAATACAGTTGAAAAGAGTGCCACACATGAAGTGTCGTTGCATCTTCTTGGCGATCTTGTCAATCCTTCAGGGCTTCTGGTTGAAGAAAATATTGTCGCAGCCAGATTAGGAGTTGATCAATCAAGTTCTGGTTCGGATTGGCCCAAGTTGCTAGAAATACTTAAGATGACTAAATATGAAGGCCCGTTCGGGGATGGATGGCCACGCTGGTGGTGGTTTCGAATCGAAGATTGGTGGAGTGGGTTACAGCCCCGAATTGTCAATCTTAGACGAATTGGAGCAAATGAACGAGTAGATTTACTAAACAAATGCTTTGGTCTATCTCTAAAGCCTGCAACGCCAATCGCAATTGGTTATAGCGATAAATTTTTTACTGTCTGCTTTGCTATTGGCAAACCTTTGGACCCAGCTGACGGACTTCGAATTGTCATGCCATCTATGAAGGTGTGGCATGACGTGTTGTTTATTTCAACATATGCAGCCTTGAATAGAATCGCAAAAGAAGGATGGCAGATTGACCCTCTAGATCATGATCGACTAGATCAACTAAAGAAATCATAAGAGGGCGCTATGGCAAAAAACGAAAAGCCTGCCTCAATAAGGAGGCGGATAACCAATGATTTGTTGTCACTATCGCAGGTTCTGCAAAAACACTCATCGGCGGTAGTACTAAATGCGGATGTTTTAAAATCTTCTGCTAATCAGTGTTCGCGCCAGACGAGTAATTCAGAATGGAACTATGAGGTGGCTGGCCTGCAATTTAGGGTGAAAACACCGCAAAATGTTTTGCCAGCACAAAGTGGGGGCTGGCTGTTGGTCGATATCGATCTAGATGTTAGTGGTGTCCTTAATGATGCGCCAGGGGATTGCTTTACGAAGTTGGTTCTAAATATTTGCGTCCAAACTGAAAATCACGAGAGTATTTGCTCTTGGCATTTTGATCGCCATATCACTGAGGATGATGCGGAAGAGTCGGAAGAGGCGCATCCGCTATACCATTTTCAGCATGGTGGGCACGCGATGAAGGGGATAGCGGATACACTGGGGAAAGTGTTACTACTGCCGACGCCAAGATTGCCATTTCCACCCATGGATGCAGTGCTGGCGATTGATTTTCTCCTTTCCAGCTTTGCTGGAGCACACTGGAAAGAATTGCGCAATGAGTATACATATCTGCATTTGCTGAAAGGTGCGCAACGTCGGCATTGGAAGCCATATCTTGAATTGCTTGCATCTTGGTGGGCGCCAGGCCCCAGGAACGATGCAGAAATAACGTCGTTATTGCCGCATTTGGTTTGATTGTGCATGAGCCTATGCTTCCTTGACTAGGTGGCGGGCTTGGCGACTCGTCGGGTTAACCTGGCGGGCTTGTCGCGTTCCATCCTTGTCCGGTTTTTCGGCCCTTAGAAACGCCGGAATCTCCTTGCTGCCCGACAAAATATAGTCGCGCTCTACCGCTGCAAAAACCTTAGTCTGTGGCATCGACAGGCATTCGGTCATTCCCCGGTAAACCATATCAAACAAGCGGTCCAGCGAAATCTGATGCGTCTTGCGGATGGTGGCATAAAGCCAATCGGAGAACGCCATAAAATGCGCAAACGGGCGCTCGCCCAGCAACAGGGGCAAGGCCTGCGGGAAGCGGCCGGAGTTAGCGACCAGATCCCAGTAGCGTGCAAATCGCACCAGGCGTTGCATAGTGGTGAAGTCGATGCGGTCGGTGGAGAGAATGGTGTAGGGCGCGTAGGGGGTGTAGCGCATGTCATACTTTTCGGTATGGCGGATGATATTGGTGCCGCGCAGGCGCTTGAGCACGCCGACCTGAATTTCCTGCTGGCGGAGCCCAACCAGACGATCGAAGCCCTGCGCAAAGCTATTCATGTCTTCGCCGGGCAGGCCAATGATAAGATCGACGTGAACATGCGCGTGATGTTGCCGGTCGTGTAAATCCGCGCAATTTTGGCGCGCCCTGAGTGTTTTGACGGCAGGCAGCACAAAGGGCACGTAAGTGCCCTTTGTCTTGTCTTGTCTTGTCTTGTCTTGTCTTGTCTTGTCTTGTATTGTCTTGTCTTGTGTTGTAATGAAATGCGCCGAGTGATCAGAATGGCAGG
>CAMTUO010000007.1:0-85119 GCA_947084955.1 uncultured Gallionella sp. | reverse complement strand
AGACAAGACAAGACAAGACAAGACAAGACAAGACAAGACAAGACAAAGGGCACTTACGTGCCCTTTGTGCTGCCTGCCGTCAAAACACTCAGGGCGCGCCAAAATTGCGCGGATTTACACGACCGGCAACATGTGATATAGGTAAGTGACATATGGCGATATTACCAAATCAAAATACGCAGCTAACAAAAATTTAAATTATGAACCCTCATTCATAGAGCAAGGACTATAAGCTGGTACACTTTCTTTTCATTGAGTTAAAGAAAATTGCCTAACACATGGTTAATTATGAGGATTAGTTAGATTACATCGATCAAGTTCATGATCGGGCACGTAAGCTTGTGCAAAACCAAGTATGCATGGCATGGCATAAAAGAGTAACGGTTAGATAACTGGTTAGGCTGTCTTAAAAACCTTGATGCAGAGCTTTTGAGTGCCTATTTGTTGGATAATCTTTGCTTCCGTTCACATGAACAATTTAATTCGAAGTTGGATACTTTGTTCTTGAATGTTTCCACTACATTAACTGATACATCACATGATGAATGTTTAGTTGAACGCCTAAGAAAGAAACCTAATACGCCGAGTGACAATGGGATTCGCTTGGCGCCAGTTATTGGCCTATTATCACCACCAACAAAATCTGGCCCATATATATTGCGATTGGCGCAACGACGTTTCGATATTCATAACAATTGAGCCTCTTGCAAAACTCCCCGTGTAATAGAGTCAACGTGATGCATTGACGCTGGACGGGTCATTTTTTTGTTGTTTTCATTGGCTCGCATTGCTTTGAGCCACCATTTATCACTTATGGGTTGAACTCGCCCATCACACCGCTTTTTGGTGTGATTTCCTTCCTTCTATTTCCGCATCCCGTCTCGGTTACGTTAACAAGCGCAGCAACTGATCCACCGTTAGTGCCAATATCCCGAACATCAGATGCGCCATCACTTTGGCATGACCCCTCACTCGGATATGCCGACCACCATAATCATCCTTCAACCGCGCATTCGTCCGTTCTGCTTGACTGCGTTCCTTGTACCGCTGCGCCTCACTCGGTGAGAACTCGATCTTCTCGCCTTTGCGCGGATTATGATCAATCAGCGGTACGTGCCCCAAGCTACGACTGTGTGCTCTCAATACCTCGCTGCAATAGGCAGCATCCATCAGGTCGTAACAGTTAGTCACTCGCTGCGCACTCATCAATGACAGCGGTATCGCTGCCAAGCTGTCGTGCATCGAAGCACTCGTCAGTATCGCGCTGACCGGGATGCCGCAATCTGCCGTATCCAGATGCAACTTATAACCGTTCCAACTGTTCTTGTAGCCCTGTGCATTACTCTTGGTCCCTCTGTCACAAGCAATCGGCAATTCCTCAATCAGTTGCGTCAGGGGCCTGCCTTCTTGCTGCTCAATCTTGCTCAGCTTCGCTTCGCGCACCTCGCCTTGCTTTGGACGACCACGCTTCTTCTGCGGCAGTGTTGTTACCGTTTGTTCCCGGCGCACGGGCTTCTCGCGACTCTCAATTGCCGTGCCATCACGACTGATATGTCCGACCAAAACCTTGCCCAGCGCATCTTTTACCAGTGCTTCATGCGCTCGTTCAGCCAAACCCGCTGTCGCAAATTCCGCAAAAGCACGCGAGAAGGTCGCTTCATCAGGCAATTTCTTCCACATCGCAAAACCACAGATTCGTTTCAGTGCGCGATCAATCGTTAAACGTTCAATCAGGCCACTGGTGGTCGTCAACCCAAGCACCGCCTTGGCAACATACGCGCTCGCCATGGCTGCACGATCATGCGGTGGGCGACCCGTTCCACACCAGGTCGTGCCAATAAACTCATCTATTCTGACCCACTCCAGCGTGTGGACCACCTTCTCTAACTTCGGCGTCATTGCGCCAAACTCACTCTTCAATTCCGGCAGTAATTCGTGTTGTACTACTCGCCACCGTTGCATGATTCCGTTACGTTGCGTACTATTCATCTCGGGCTTCGATTGAGTCTTCAGAACCTCAATCTTGCCAGCAATGGCAGCCCACTTCTAGCGCTTTCTAGCGCATAAATTCAACTTGAACTTGGCCTTTTGCAAGAGGCTCAATTGGCTGGATTAATAATTGGGAGAGAACGTTCTACATGGATACATGGCGCAAAAGCAAGTTATCCGGTGCACAAAAAACCACACGCATCCAAATAAATCAGAAAGTATTGCGTGGTATTGTTAGGTCTAGACATAATTCCAATGTAAGCGTCCAGCCGGACCACATTGATTCGGTAAGCGAAAGATAAGAGGATTGTGTCCATCTAATTTAAGTGGACACTAAAGCGGCAATTCCATCCTTGAACGTTTTTCGTCGATTACTTTCATGCGCGCGGTTAAACGTAGTTTCAAAGATGAGCTTGAAAGCTTCAATGACTATTCTATTGATACGGTGGGTTACGGCTTCAGGCAGGGTCTGGGCTGCAAAGATGCGCTGCGCGAAGTGGATCAGTATTTGAAAGCAGGCCACTGCTGGGTGGTGGACGCAGACTTGCAAAGCTACTTTGACACGATTCCACACGCATCTCTTCTCGCGAAAGTGGGAAATCGGATTGCAGATGGCGGGGTGTTGGAGCTCGTTCAGCGGTTTCTCAAGCAAGACATCATGGAGGACAAGAAGCGATGGACGCCGATGTCGGGTAGTCCGCAAGGGGCGGTAATTAGCCCTCTGCTCGCCAATATTTACCTGCACAAACTTGACGTAGAAATGCGTGAAGCCGGGTTGGTGATGGTGCGGTATGCTGATGACTCCGTGGTGTTATGTCGCAGTCGGGAAGAAGCGGAATCTGCGCTGGCTCGCATGCGTGCTTGGGTGAGTGCGAACGGGTTGACGCTTCATCCGGACAAGACCCATGTTGGGGATTACCGGGTAGAGGGTCAAGGGTTTGAGTTTCTGGGTTACCGGTTTGAAGCAGGACAGCGTTGGGTGCGCAAGAAAAGTCTGATGTCCTTGCGGGATAAAATCCGCATCAAGACGAAGCGTAACGAGGGAAACTCTATTGATTGCGTAATTGCAGCTCTCAACCCGACCCTGAAAGGCTGGTACGGCTACTTCAAACATGCCCATCGGTTCACCTTCTCGTCAATCGACGGCTTTGTTCGTCGTCGATTGCGGGCAATGCTGCGACGGCAGAAGCATCGACCGGGTCAAGGTCGATGTCTACGCGATCACAAACAATGGCCAAATGCCTTCTTCGCTGATCTTGGGCTGTTCATGATGCACGAAGCCCATCAATTGGCGCGCCAATCCCGATGAGGAAACAACTGACTGGAGAGCCCGTCGCGGGAAAACCGCACACCGGGTTCGGAGGGAGGGGACGGTGATCACCGTTCCCTACCCCTATCCTAGGCCGATTATGTAGACCGCTCGATTATGTGGAATTACAACGGTAAATTATTGCGGAAGCCAAGCACCAAGCGACTTCTCTGAAGAAATTGATTGTGCGAAGTCGACATAACTTCTGAAGCTAGGCAACTGCCTGTAAAAGCAAAATTGGTCGTAGATTTCCCGTGAGACCGCACAGGGGCTGATAGTGCCGCGATGTTGATCATATCTGTGTCACTTCGTCAACAACTCCACACCCTTTGTGGGTTGCGGATTATGTAGATTTTTGCATTAACGACTTCCGCACAAGCAAAGGACTTAGGGTGGGCGTAGAGAATCAAATCCACATAATCTAGCGGTCTACATAATCGGCCTTGTACTAAACCGCTAACGCGGTAATAGCAGTTCCAAGAGTGCTGGCGGGATTATCGCCGGGGTCAATAGGTCTGGTTCACACAAACCTCCAATCGGAGAATGATGGAGTTGCTGCTTGCAGCTTGCAGCACTTCATTCAACCTACCGACAAGGAGATTTATCATGACCTCTTTACGCCATCGGATGACCGAAGACATGATTATCCGCAATCTCGCCGAGAATACCCAATCGGCCTACCTGCAACAAATCACCTCCTACGCAGAACACTTTCACCGTTCCCCGGAAGAACTCGGACCGGAAGCGATCCGTGCCTATCAGCTGTATTTGACCCAGACCCGGATGCTATCAGCCAGCAGTGTCAGTGTTGCGACCGGCGCGTTGCGTTTCCTGTACAAAGTCACGCTCAAACGCGACTGGGCCACCGAAGATATCCCGATGCCCAAGAGGCCCTTCATCCTGCCGGTGATACTCAGCCGCGAGGAAGTCATGCACTTCCTGGCCTCGGTCGATAACCTCAAGCACCGGACGATACTCACGACAGCCTATGCGGCGGGCTTGCGCGTTACCGAAGCGACCCGTCTCAAGGTGACCGACATCGACAGCGGACGGATGACGCTCCGCGTCGACCAGGGTAAAGGGCACAAGGATCGCTACGTCATGCTCTCTCAGAGGCTGCTCGACGAGTTGCGCGCCTACTGGAAATCCGCGCATCCGACGTTGTGGCTGTTTCCGGGCGATGTGGACGGACAGCCGATCACCCGGGGTGCCGTGGAGTCGGCCTGCCAGAAAGCGCATCATGCTTCGGGCATTCAAAAGCCCATCACCCCGCACTCGCTGCGTCACGCGTTCGCCACGCACCTGCTCGAATCCGGCACCGATTTGCGCACCATTCAGCTCCTGCTGGGACATCGCAGTTTGGCCACTACCGCGCGTTACCTAAAGGTCGCCACCAACACCGTGTGCGCCACAGCCAGTCCCTTCGACTGGTTGCCCCAGGTTGAACGGCCCACTCCGCCTCCTGTGCCGCCCGCCCATTTCTGAGGTGGATGATGCGAGCCTCCGGGCTCGAGATGGCGGACATCTTTCGCCAGGCCGGGCCTGACTTTCGACAGCAACACGCTGATTCTCTCAGCCGTGGGCAGCGCCGCGTCATGAGCGCGATCGAGCGTTGCCGCACGGCCGCGCTCGGCGGACATGTCGAGCAGTGCGACCGCTGCGGCCATCAGCGCATCACCTACAACAGTTGCCGCAACCGGCACTGCCCAAAGTGTCAGTCCCTGGTGCGCGCGCAATGGCTGGAAGATCGTCGGGCCGACCTGATTCCCGTCGAATATTTCCATGTTGTCTTTACGCTGCCCGAGGAGATCGCCGCGATCGCTTACCAGAACAAGGGCGTCGTCTACGACGTCCTGTTTCACGCCACCGCCGAGACTTTGCGCACGATCGCGGCCACCCCCAGACATCTGGGTGCTGAGGTCGGCTTCATCGCCATTTTGCATACCTGGGGGCAGCAACTGCAACATCACCCGCATCTGCATTGCGTGGTTCCGGGCGGCGGCCTGAGCGCAGATGGCGAACGCTGGATAGCATGCCGCCCTGGCTTCTTCCTGCCGGTGCGCGTGCTTTCGCGATTGTTTCGGCGGCTATTTCTGGCGCAGTTGCAAGACGCTTTTGACGCCGGGCACTTGCACTTTTTTAACGCGCTCGAAGCGCTTAGCGCTCCCGGTGCCTTTGCCAAATATCTTGCCCCGGTACGGGGTGTCGAGTGGAATGTTTACGCCAAGCCACCGTTTGGCGGCCCTCAGCAGGTCCTCGAGTATCTCGGTCGCTATACCCATCGGGTGGCCATTTCCAATAATCGACTGATCGGCTTCACCGATGGTGAGGTCAGCTTTCACTGGAAGGATTATCGCCACGAATCGCGCAAGAAAGTGATGTGTCTGGATGCACAGGAGTTCATTCGCCGCTTCCTGTTGCATGTCCTGCCAACCGGGTTTCAACGGATCAGGCATTACGGTTTCCTGGCCAATCGCTACCGCGAAGTCAAGCTGGCTCGTTGCCGGGAGTTGCTTGCCCAACACGCACCCATCGCAAAACTTCCCGATGCGCCGCTTGATTACCGCGACCGTTACGAGCAACTCACCGGCAAATCGCTGCGCGATTGTCCGAAGTGCGGCTGCGGCGAGATGATATGCATCGAAACGTTCCCACCGGGTTCCTTGCCGCGCGGGCCTCCGGGAGATCGGTCATGAACGCACGCACAAAATCGCTGCTGACCGTTTCCGCAATTGCCGCGCGCAACTGCAGCCTTCCTTTGGTCAAGACCGGCAATGCACAACGTAATACGCTCTTGCCACGGCGATTTCGCCACCAATTCCCACGTCACTTCCCGCCGGAATCCGTACACTCAATCAGAAAATCAATGCCCATGCTTCGCTTGCACGCCTCTTGCCTCCTCTGCCTGGATCGCGCTTCGACACGGCGCGAATTCAATCCCCATAGCGCCACGGCCTGAGCGTCGGTTTAGTACAACAGCTTTTTAGTCTACCGAGCGCGGTGACAGCACCGCACACTCATCACAACTTGGCGCGCCGCGCCCGCCAGACTAAAAACCCTCTGCATTATGTGCCGCGCTCCATAAGGCCGAGGACTGAGCTTTGGCCTAAGCTACTTTTACTTTGTTGGGTCAGGTTTGTCATTTTGCTGATTGCTCGTTTCATCAGATGGTTGCTGAATGTCAGTAATTTTCTTCTTTTCTGGCTTATATTTTTTTCTTTCAATAGCTTTTGCTTGTCGCCTTCTTTTCGCGGACTCCTTTTCAAATTCCCACTTTAATGAAAATATTTTATGCATTGCATCAGATTTCTCCTTATGCGCCATTCTTTTTGCTGAGTGGTCGCCAAGACTTCCAATTTCCATGAACTCTTTTGCTTCACTGGGAGTAACTGGGCGTTTCATTTTTGATCTTAACAACTTGGTGGCAAATTCTTTCTCTTCATCTGAGCATGCATCATTTTGTTCAGGCAAAAGCTGTGGTCTTGCTGTTGTGAGTAGCCAATGAGGCACATCGATCGATTTAAACAACTTCGAATAGGTCAGGTTGAAATGTTTTGCATATTCGACCAATCTTCTCGGCCATTCGCCCATCAACCAATTGGCCAAACATAACGATTTAGCACGGCTTTCAGCTCTCAAATGTTCGAAATCCGTTCTGTCATACCAATTATTACTTATGCCAAATTTTTCGAAGTTCAAGCCTGACTTGCGGCTTACATGATTTGACCGGTCAGTAGAGTATCTAGCAATTGCCAGGCTGTCTATGACGCAATGCATGACGTCTAAATAGGCTCTTGTATGCACAAAGCCATATCCGGGAACTTCGAAGCCGCCATTAGCAATTCCATTCAATATGAACTTCTGGATGGATAAGGCGTGGTCGAATACATCATCATTTTGATGTGACTCTTGTTTGAATGTGCCGACATTGCCGCCGCATGACCAGCAAGTGCTTACTTGAAGAGGCATGCTTTTGATTCGTTTGTTTGCTACCGGTTGCAAGAAAGTGAACGGAAGGTTGCAATGGGGGCATGAACTCCTGAGTGGAGTGTGGTGAATAGAACAGATTGGATTAAATGCATATTGCCAATCCTTGCGATAGTAAGGAACTTCGTCGCTACCAAAGCAAGCAGGGCAATAGGCCATTCCTTGCGTGAATTCTGTAATCTTTGAATGGGAAGTCAGCGGCGTAATTGTCCAGTATGTTTCACCATCGCCTGTCAGACTAAAAACATATCCTTCTTCAGTCGCCATTGAAGTCTGAAAGATCGTTTCGATTGGGACGCCAGTTCCATCAGATAGTGCTTTTAGGAGTAATTCATCTGGGTATCGATCAATTTCCCTTAGGTTTGGCTTTGGAATGTTGAGGGTTGTTTTGCAGAACTCAGTAGCTGTCATTCCACATCCTGCGGCAATCCGGATTATCCAAGAAGAGAGTATTTCACCTTCTTTTGGTTTAGGATGGCTCGCCCAGATTTTCATGATGAAATTACCTTAACCAAAGTAATATCAAGGGATATGAGGATTTTAGATAATTTTCTCACTTGTGAGGATTCTCATTATCTTATGTAGATTCTCATTTACTTATGAGGGTTCACAACACAACTCCTGCCATGTGGGCCTGCTCATCGGCATAATAGCTCGAACGCACCATCGGCCCGCAGGCGGCATGGGAAAACCCCATGGTTTTGGCCTCAATCTCGAACATCGCGAAGGTTTCCAGCGGCACATAACGCAGTACCGGCAGATGCCCGTCAGACGGTTGCAGATACTGGCCCAGGGTCAGCATCTCCACGCCGTGTGCGCGCAGGTCTTTCATCACTTCCAGCACTTCCTCGTCGGTTTCGCCCAGACCCAGCATCAGGCCGGACTTGGTGGGGATGCCCGGAAAACGACCCTTGAACTCCTGCAATAGTTTGAGCGAATGTGCATAATCGGCTCCCGGGCGCGCCAGTTTGTACAGGCGCGGCACGGTTTCCAGATTGTGATTGAGTACGTCGGGCAGGCTACCGGCCAGCGCGTCCAGCGCCTCATTCAGACGTCCCCGAAAATCCGGAATCAGGATTTCAAGACGGGTGGCGGGGGAGCTTGTCCGAATTTCAGTCAGGCAATCGGTGAAATGCTGCGCGCCGCCGTCGCGTAAGTCATCACGGTCCACACTGGTGATGACTACGTATTTAAGATTCAGAAGACCAATCGAGCGCGCCAGGTTGGCGGGTTCATCTTTGTCTGGCGGCTGCGGTTTGCCGTGTGCGACGTCGCAGAACGGGCAGCGCCGCGTACACACATCGCCCAGGATCATGAAGGTGGCCGTACCTTTGCTGAAACACTCGCCGATGTTGGGGCAGGACGCTTCTTCGCAGACGGTGACCAGATTGTGCTCGCGCAGCAGGCGTTTGACATCGTGATAGCCGGTGCCGCTACCCGTCTTGACGCGTATCCATTCCGGCTTGCGCAGGCGTTGCTGCAAGGGCACGATCTTGATTGGATTGCGCGCCGTTTTGGCCGCGCCAGTTTGTTTGCTGTTGTTCATGGTGTCTGGTTTCTATATTTGCACAAACGCGCGCTGCAAGAAAATTACGTTTGGATGCAGGGACAATGGGTGTGGATGATTATTTGTGCTTGCCGGTGGCGACCGGAGCGGGTTCGGATGGACGCACGATAAAGGGTGTACCGGTTTGTTCTGCCAGCAAACGCGCATTTTCAGACGCGCGAAGCAATGCGGCCAGCGTTTTCTGCAAGTCGGGATCTTTCAAATGGGAAACAGGTGATGTCAAGTTTTTTCTCCTTCCGCCAGTAACACAGGTGGCATGCCGGAATTATCATACAGTTGCCAGCTGTTCACCAGCAGTTTGTAGCGGTCAATATTTTTGATGCCGCCGGAAAATCGACGGCGTATGGTGGCTTCCGGGATGTTGTGTCCACCCTGCACGACGCGTGCTGCGACACGTTGTACGGCCATTTCCGCATTCGGCAAAGACAGGAAAATCAGTTTTACTGCGTAACCGGTTGCTTGCCATGACGGGATCATTTGCGCATACGTCAGACCGGAAAGTGTCGTTTCAAAGGCAAAACTCTCACTGCGTGTTACATGGCCTGCTATCGTTTCCAGCATGATTCTGCCCGCCTTGAAAGCGGCGAGTTCCGGTGCGAAGGGCGACAGTCCGGCTGCAATCAAATCGGCGTTGACGAAGTTGAGGCAGTTCGCTTCGTTGGGCAGAAATTCGCGCGCAAAAGTCGTCTTGCCTGCACCGTTTGGTCCGGCGATGATGACGATGCGGGGCACTTGCTCAAGTTTCTTCATGTATGTGTCTGGTAGTGTTGCTGTAAACCGTGGATCAGGTTTTGTGTCAGTTCCGCCTGCAATTCATTAAAATCAGCGGTGATGCCCAGTTCCACGCATTGCGTGACGCGCAGGCCCGCATAGCCGCAGGGGTTGATGAGATTAAACGGGGCAAGGTTCATATCGACGTTGAGCGCGAGGCCATGATAGCAGCAGCCGCGTTTGATTTTCAGGCCCAATGAGGCAATCTTCGCGTCATTCACATACACGCCGGGGGCGTCGGTACGGGCTTTGGCGGACACACCGTATTCGCCCAGCAGGTCGATGACCGCCTGTTCCATCAGACTCACCAGGTCGCGCACGCTGAGTTTCCAGCGGCGCAGATCCAGCAGCAGATAGGCGACAATCTGCCCCGGGCCGTGATAGGTGATCTGACCGCCGCGATCGATCTTCACGACCGGGATGTTGGAAGGTATCAGCAGGTGTTCGGGCAGGCCTGCCAGTCCCTGCGTATAGGTGGGCGGGTGCTGCACCAGCCAGATTTCATCGCGCGTATCAGGGGTGCGTTCGCTCGTGAAGCGCTTCATCGCCTCCCAGATCGGCTGGTATTCAACCAGCCCCAGAGAGTGAACAACAGGATGCAGGAGTTGAAAGGCAGGACTGAGGACTGAGGACTGAGGACGTGATTGTTCAGCGCTCATGGACGCATCGTGCTGCTCCGCGCTATCCTCGATCCTCAATCCTCGCTCCTCACAAGACCATCTTCACAAGGGGATGATTGCACAGTTCCTGATAAACTGCATCGAGTTGCGCGCGCGAGGTGGCGCGTATGGTGCAGGTCAGGCTGATATATTTCGCGGTTTTACTGGCGCGCATTTCCATTTCAGCAGGCGCAAAATCAGGCGCGTGTTTGAGCACCACAGCCAGTACGGACTGGGCGAATTCGGGGTGCTGCTGACCGAATATTTTGAGCGGAAAATCGCTGGGATATTCGACCAGACTCTGGCCATGCGGGATTTCAGGGAATTCTGTCGGTGTCTTCATGATGCGCGCATTACTTCTCGTTTAAATTGTTGATACAGCGAATGTATTTGATGGAACATCGGGCCGGGGCGGGCTGATCCTACCGGTTGGCCGTCGAGCTGGGTGATGGCCATCACTTCACGCGTGCTTGAGGTGAGCAGCAGCTCGTCGGCGCTGCGTACTTCAGCGAGCGTAATTTTACGCACTTCATACGGGATGTGGCTGGCGGCGGCAATTTCCAGTATCACGTCATAGGTGATGCCGGGCAGCATCAGGTGATTTTTCGGCGGCGCCAGCAAGGTACCGTTTTTGACCACAAAAATGTTGCTCGCCGCCCCTTCGGTCAGAAAATCGTGATTGCGGATCAGGAGGGTTTCCGCGCAGCCGGCTTCCACCGCCAACTGGCGCAGCAGCACGTTAGGCAACAGGGAGATGGTCTTGATGTCGCAGCGCAGCCAGCGGTTGTCCTCTGCCGTGACGGCCCCGACGCCGCTCTCAAGCAGTGCGGCAGACGGCGTGGACAGGGGATTGCTCATCACGAATACGGTGGGCGGCACGGGCGGGTTGGGGAAGGCGTGATCGCGTTTTGCCACGCCGCGTGTGATATGCAGATAGAGGTACTGGTCCTCGCCCTCGTTGCGCGCAATCAGTTCATTGAGTATTTCTGTCCATTCGGCAGCGGTATGCGGGTTGGCAAGCCGGATGCCGTCCAGACTGTGTTGCAGCCGCGTCAGATGTTCGCCGAGACGAAAGGCGCGGCGCGAATACACCGGAATGACTTCGTATACGCCGTCACCGAAGATAAAACCGCGATCCAGCACGGAGATTTTAGCCTCCGCGATCGGCAGGTATTGTCCGTTGAGATAAATGGTCATGGGAGCCTCCTCACAGTGGGCTGTATTTTTGCACCAGCAGGCGGATGCTGTCCCAGCCGCGTGAAAATACGTTGGCAAGCGTTACGCTGTCGAACGCGACGAGCGGGAATTCCGCGTAGGGTTTTCCTGACAGCGTGAGTTTGAGTACCCCCAGTTGCTGGCCGGACGTGATCGGCGCGATGATGGGCTGGCGGGTCTCGACGCTGGCCTTGAGCTGGGCAAACTGCCCTTTGGGGATGGAGATAAATAAATCCCGTCTGAAGCCCAGATCGAGGTGGCTTTGGGTGCCTTTCCAGATGCGCACTTTTGTGACCGCCTGACTGTTCTGATACAGGCGCACGGCATCGAAAGACTGGAAGCCGTAGTTGAGCAGTTTCTGGCTGTCGGATGCGCGTCCGCTGTCGGAGTCAGCGCCCAGTACCACCGAGATCAAACGGCGTTTGTCGCGTTTGGCGGAACCCACCAGGCAGAATCCGGCCGTTTCGGTATGGGCGGTTTTCAGGCCGTCGGCGTAAGGGTCCAGCCATAACAGACGGTTGCGGTTGGCTTGTGTGACATTGTTGAAGGTGTAATCGTGCAGCCCGAACAACGGGTAGTGTTCAGGAAAGTCGCGCACCAGCGCGGCAGCCAGCATCGCCAGATCATAGGCGCTGGTGTAATGCTGGGCATCGGATGAGCCGACCGGATTGGTGTAGTGGGTGTTTTTAAGGCCCAGGCGTTGCGCTTCCTTGTTCATCAGGGCCACAAATCCAGCTTCTGTCCCGCCGATTTGCGTTGCCAGCGTGATCGCTGCATCGTTGCCGGATTGCACAATCAGCCCGTGCAGCAATTCATCAACCGTGACGCTTTGCCCGGGTTTGAGCAGCATGCGTGATTCGCCGGCGACATTGCGGGTCGCATCCGGTGCAACCGTGAGGCTCTGTTCCAGTTTGAGGTTACCCTGTTTGATTGCAGAAAAGGTCAGATAGGCGGTCATCAATTTGGTCAGCGATGCGGGTTCCATGCGCTTGTTGCTGTTCTGTTCCAGCAGAATTTGATTGCTGGGAACGTCATACAGCAGGTAGGCTTTCGCGTCCAGTACGGGTGCTTCCGGCGGCAGTAACGGTGCTGAAAAGCCCGGCGCCGAGAGCAGCAGACTGATACATAACAGGATGTATTTCATGATTTGACGAGTGGTAACGGTGGCTAATTATAGTCTTGTTGGCGAACGTCTGGCGTCAGAAATCAGAAATCAGAAATCAGAAATCAGAAATCAGAAATCAGAAATCAGAAATCAGAAATCAGAAATCAGAAATCAGAAATCAGAAATCAGGATTCAGGATTCAGGATTCAGGATTCAGGATTCAGGATTCAGGACGGGCGGTTAAAAAATATCGGCGATTTGCGCGGCTTGCACCGCCAGTTCATTGACGGTCTCGCGCAGTTCGTCGCTTTTTTCGGGATCTATGCCTAATGCCTGCCATTCCTGCTCGCTGATTTCGGGCGGGCAATATTCGGAAATGCCAAAATCAGGCAGCAATTTTTCGGCAAGGTTAACCAGGCGTATCAACGAATTTGCGGGGGAGGCCTCGCCTTCGCAGGGTGCATGGTGGCCTCGCAATACGGCAACGATTTCTTCCGGCAGGTTCCACTGGCTGGCCAGTTGCGCGCCGATATGGCAGTGTGACACACCGAGTATCTGCTGTTCGACTTCCAGAACCGGGCGCGGGGGCTGCATCCGGAGTTGTTGGTGCAGTTCGTTGCTGGCTGCGCTGTCGATATGGTGTATCGCCATATAGCCCCTGTCATGCAGCAATCCGGCCAGATAGAGGGAGTCCTGTTGCGGTCTGATTGCTCTTGGCATGGCGAGCGCCAGGGCATTCATGGCAAGACCGATGGACAGGCTGTGCAGCCACAGATCCTGCGGTGTGAAATGCAGAGAGGAGGGCATTTTGGCGAAATTGGACATGGCGGCAATGCCAAGTGAGACTGCCTTGACGCGTGTCAGCCCTAACAGGAGCGCGGCATCATGCACATTGCTGATTTTGCGCGAGCCGCCCATCACCGGCGAGTTGGCCAGACTGATCAGCTTGGCGGAAATTTGCGAATTTGCGGATCCTGTTCGATCAGCGTCAGCAACTGGGCTTCGCCTTCATCCGTATCCAGCTTCAGCGCCATCAGTTTCAGCGCGATCGCCGGCATGGCCGGCAGGGAGTCCAGATTGGCAAGGGCTTGCGTGAGTTTGAGGCGGATTTGTTCTCGGCTCATGGCATGTCTTTTAGGATGCGGCGTACGTAAAGGGACGCCGGCAAATTCCCTCAGGTGCGTAGTATACGAGATTCGCTAAAACGTTGTATTCACTTTCCCGGTGGCGGTTTGTTCAATTTGCGTTGCAGGGTGCGGCGGTGCATGTTGAGCGCGCGCGCGGTGGCCGAAATGTTGTGGTCATTTTCGCGCATCACGCGTTGAATATGTTCCCACTCCAGATTTTCGATATTGCTAGGCTGCGTGGCAAGCGGCACATTGCCGTCCGCCTGATGGCTGAAGGCTGCGACGATTTCATCTGCATTGGCGGGTTTAGCCAGATACTGGGTTGCACCCAGCTTGATGGCTTCTACCGCGGTGCTGATACTGGCGTAACCGGTCAGCACAACGATGCGGGTGTTGGGGTCGAGTTCGTGCAGCGCCTTGACCAGCACCAGTCCGGGCGCACCTTTCATTTTCATATCCACCACGGCATATTCCGGCGGATTCTCACGGGCCAGCGGCAGCGCTTCCTCTACGCTGTGCGCGATGCTGACGCAGAAGCCGCGGCGGGTCAGTGCATTGCCCAGCACCCGGCAGAAAGTGGCGTCATCATCCACCAGCAGCAAAGTAGCGGATTCTTCGCGGTTCATGCGGCAGCCCCTTCATCGGATGTGGCGAGCGGTAAGGTGAGTTCGGTGGTGGTGCCGCCCTCCTCGCGGTTGTACAGACGCACCGTGCCGCCCATGCGCTCTACCGTTGCATTGGCGAGGAACAGGCCTACGCCGTGACCCTCTTTCTTGGTGGTAAAGAAGGCGGAACCCGCCTGGCGCGCGGCGTCTTCGCTCAGGCCGCTGCCGTAGTCGCGTATTTCGACGGTAAAGTGGGTATCGTTGCATCGGGTGCTGATCTCGATCCCCTGCGGGCTGGCGTCGGCGGCGTTGTTGAGCAGATTCATCAGCGCCGCGCGCAAGGTGACGTCCGCGTTGATGACAGGCATGGGCTGGTTCCCGTTATAGCGATAGTGCGCGGCGGGGCGCAGCAGTTGCCATTCATCCAGCACCTCATCGAGCAGTTTATCTGCAGCCTGCAAGCCGCTTGTGCCGCTGTGCTGCGCGTTCAGCATGATCTTGTCGAGGATGCGCCGGCATGCGCGCACCTGTTCGTCGAGCAGAACCAGACTCCCCTGTAGTTCTTCATCGCTTGTGTCATTGAGCAGTTCGCCGATCACCACCGCCATGGTGGACAGCGGCGTGCCGAGTTCATGGGCCGCGCCCGCCGCCTGGGTGCCGAGTGCGACGATACGTTCGTTGCGCAGGATTTCTTCGCGCACCTGTACCAGCAGTGCATCGCGGCTGCGCACTTCGCGGGCCATTTTGACCACAAAATACGCGACGACCCCTGCGCTGATGACAAAACCCAGCCACATGCCGAGCACATGAGTGTCGAAGGCGTTGTTCATGTCCATGCCCATTTCCATGTCCATTTCCTGATGATGGCGGGGCAGCGGGATGTGATAGATCATCAGTACGCTGTAGCAGGCGGTGGTGAGCGCTGCGATGCCCCAGGTGTAACGGGCGGGCAGGATGGTGGCGGCGATCACCAGCGGCAGCAGATACAGCGATATGAACGGATTGGTCGAGCCGCCCGCGTAGTACAGCAGGTAGCTGAGTACGGCAATATCAATGCAGAGCTGTGCGAACAGCTCAAGGTGGTTGACCGGGCGGCTGTTCTTGAGGCGAAGAAAGGTGAGCAGATTGATTGTAGCGAGCATTGCGATGCCCGCGATCATCGGCAGCCAGGGCAGGTCGAGTTGAAGAATTTTCCAGACGGCCAGCAAGGTGATCGCCTGTGCGGCGACCGCCAGACTGCGCAAATTGACCAGGCGGCGCAATTGAGTGTGACCGGGTAATGCGGAAAATAGATTCATGACGTGATTGTAATCGGAGTGAGGGGCGCCGTGGTGCGGCATCTTGACGCAGACACCCGTCTGTTCGCAGCAGGTATAATTTGCACATTTAAATCGGACGGAAATAAATCATGAAAATCCTGGTCAGGCTGGGCGCGTTATTCGGCGCAATGTTGTTCAGTGTCAGCGTGTATGCGGGCGATATCAAGGTCGAAGGGGCATGGGCGCGCGCCACCGCGCCAGGTCAAAGCACGGCGATGGTCGATCTGGTCATTACCAGCGTTAAGGACGCCAAACTGGTCGGTTTCGCAAGCACGGTCAGCAAAAGCGCACAGATACACAGCATGACTCACGACAACGGCATGATGAAAATGCGCGAAGTGCAGGCGGTCGAATTGCCCGCCGGTAAGCGTGTCGCGTTGGGGGAGCAGGGCTATCATCTGATGCTGGTTGATCTGGTTTCGCCGTTGAAAGCCGGAGAGCGTGTGCCGTTGATTCTGACTGTCAACGTGGCCGGTAAAGATGTCAAACTTGAAGTGGCTGCCGAGGTGAAGCCGCTGACTGAGGTGGAACCCATGAACGGGCATATGCATGATATGCACAATATGTAGCCATGTGCGGTGGGCGGGGGTTTAACCTGCCCGCCGTTTTAGCCGTTCTGTCAGGGAGTCAGGGAACCACTGATTTATTCGTCATCCCCGCGCAGAGGGGTAAGCAGGCAAGCCGCGAAGTGGCTGCTCGCAAAGCGGGGATCCAGTGCCTTGTGTAACTGGGTTCCCGCCTGCGCGGGAACGACAAAACCGAATAAATCAGTGGTTCCCTAGGCCAAAAACGGCGGGTTTATGCGCCCTTTATTTTCATCCTGTCTGTACGGCAAGATGCTCCATTTTCGTTGTCAGCCACGCCTCGATGTCGCGCAGTTCCTGTTCGATCACCGAGTGCTGCATCGCATATTCATGCCATTCCACCGTATAACCCAGTGCCTGCAGGCTTTGCTTTGAGGCAACACCCAGCGCGAGCGGGACAATCGGATCGCGGTTGCCGTGTGCCATGAAGATCGGCGTCTGGCGTGAGCCAGTCGTGGCGTCCGTCTGGGCAGTGTCTGCCAGCGGCAGGTAAGTCGACAGCGCCAGTACGCCTGCCAGCGGGGCGTTGCGGCGCAAGGCGGTATGCAGGGCGATCGCGCCGCCTTGCGAGAATCCGGTCAGAAAAATATGGCCGGCCGCTATGCCGCGCGAAATTTCCTGTTCGATCAGTGCCTCGATATCCGCCTGGGATGCGCGTATGCCGGCCGCATCCTGTTTTGCTTCAATGCGGTCGCCGACGATGTCATACCAGGCGCGCATCACAAATCCGCCGTTGATGGTGACGGGGCGGCGCGGCGCATGCGGGAAGATATAGCGTACCGCGGCGGGCAGCTTCAGCTCGTCCGCCATGGGCACAAAATCTTCCCCGTCCGCGCCCAGACCGTGCAGCCAGATGATGCTGTATTGCGGATTTTTTGCTGTTTCAAGCATGATATGGGGAAGCGTGGTACTCATGTTTTACTCGCAGATTTGACGGGCTTAATGTGAAACTCGCGCAAGCGTTCGTTTGTTCCCTCTCCCTCCGGGAGAGGGTTGGGGTGAGGGAAAACGAACATGGTGAGTTTGCGAGTTATTGTCCACTGGACAATATCCCTGCGTGAATCTTTTTCATAATGTGGGGTGGCCGTTGCCATGCCCGTCAGGTCGGTTCTGCAATGGTTTCGCGCAGTACCTGGAAAATTTCACGGTAGTTCTTGGCGGGTTTGCCGGCTTCCCGCTCCTTGTGGGTGTTGCGTATCAGCGTGCGCAGGCGCTGCACATCGGTTTCGGGATATTTTGCCAGCAATTCGGTGAGCGCCGCATCACTCTCCAGCAGGCGTTCGCGCCAGCGTTCGAGCTGGTGCATATAGCCGATGTGCTGTTGCGAGGTGCCTTTCCAGGTGTTGAGCTTGGCGATGATCGGGGCGGTGTCCACATCGCGCATCAGTTTGCCGATGTATTGCAGCTGGCGGCGTTTTGCACCGAAGGTCTTGGTGCGATGCATTTCGCGTAAGGCGTCGCGCAGGTTCTCAGGAATATCCAGTTGTGCGATCTGATCTTTTCCCAGTTCGGTCAGCTCTTCTCCCAGATCGCGCAGCTCGTGCATCTGCTTCTTGATCTTGGTCTTGCTGGGGGGAAGCTCCTCCTCAAGGGCAACGGGCAGGCTGCGTAAGCCTCGGCCCTGCGGCCTGGGCGTTGCGGGCGCGTCAGCAGTCTGTTCATCTTCATCCTCCTCCGACTCGTCTTCGTCAAAGTCGTCCGATTCGTCGTCTTCATCAAAATCGTCTGATTCGGTTTCGTCAATGAATTCGCCTGCGTCCTGTTCGTTAACGTAAAGTTTGCGCAGCGACACGTTTGTTCCCTCTCCCTCCGGGAGAGGGTTTGGGTGAGGGAAACGGGCATGGTGAGTTTTATCATCAGGGATGGCATCTTCGCCATGCCCGTTAGCGTCGAACGTCTCGTCATCCTGCTGGTTTTTGGGGTCTTCGTGTTCTTCGTGCGGCTTCATGGTATGTAATATGTTTGTAAGATACTGCTATGATAGCGCCTTTCGCCATTTTACCGCTCGAAGTTATGAATAAAGCCATGTCGTCCGCGTCACAAAAGCCTGTTCAGGCGCGTTTTTCCAATTCGGCCGAGAGTCTGCGCAGTATTGCGCAGGATATGTTGAGCTACGCAAGCCGCAAGGGTGCGACGGCAGCCTCCGCCGAGGTCTCGGAAGGATTCGGCCAGGCCGTCACCGTGCGCCAGGGCGAGGTGGAAACCATCGAGTACAACCGCGACAAGGGATTAGGCATTACGGTTTATATCGGTCAGAAACGCGGAAATGCCAGTACCTCTGATTTTTCCCCGCAGGCGGTGCGCGACACAGTGGATGCGGCGCTGTCCATCGCACGCTATACCGCCATCGATGATTGTTCGGGTCTGCCCGAAAAAGACGGTCTGGCGACAGCGTTTCCCGATCTGGATTTGTATCACCCCTGGAATCTGCAAGTGGAAGAGGCCATTGCGATGGCGGCGGAATGTGAACGCACGGCGCTGGACTTCGATGATCGCATCGAGAATTCGGAAGGGGCGACGGTCAACGTGCATGAGGCGCAATTTGTGTTTGCCAACAGTCTGGGATTCGTCGGCGGTTATCCGACTTCGCGTCACAGCATCAGTTGTTCGGTGATTGGCGAACAGGATGAGGCGATGGAGCGTGACTACTGGTACAGCGTGGCGCGTCATCCGGGCGATTTATTGAGCGCACAGCAGGTGGGGCGCATCGCCGCCGAACGCACGGTGCGCCGTCTGGGTGCAAGGCAGCTTGCGACGATGCAGACGCCGGTGTTGTTCGATTCATCGGTCGCTGCCAGTCTGCTGGGACATTTCGTGGGTGCGGTGAGCGGCGGCAGTCTGTACCGCAAAGCGTCCTTTTTGCTGGATCAGCTGGATAAGCCGGTTTTTGCTTCGCACATCCATATTTCCGATGTGCCGGATATTGCCAGAGGGCTGGCGTCCGGCAGCTTTGATGACGAAGGGGTGAAGACACAGCACCGCAACATCGTCGAAAACGGGGTGCTGCGCGGTTATTTTCTGGGCACCTACTCGGCGCGCAAGCTGGGGTTGCGCTCAACCGGCAATTCGGGCGGCAATCACAACCTGATTTTACAGCCTTCCGGCGGCGGTGATCTTTCACTGGCGGGACTGCTCAAAACCATGAACAAGGGGCTGCTGGTGACCGAGTTGCTGGGACAGGGCGTGAATTCGATTACCGGCGATTATTCGCGCGGGGCGGCGGGATTCTGGGTGGAGAACGGCGAGATACAGTATCCGGTAAACGAAATCACCATCGCGGGCAATCTGAAAGACATGTACCGCAACATCGCGGCGGTGGGCAATGACGTGCTGGTGCAAGGTTCACGCCAGTGCGGCTCGATTCTGGTTGACGGCATGACGGTGGCCGGCAGCTAGGCCTCTGTCGCGTAGCGCACATTGCGCGCGTCTATGCGGGTGTAGAATACACATCATGCCTACGCTCACCGTTGCCACTTATAATATTCACAAGGGCTTTTCCACCTTCAATCAGCGGGTGGTACTGCACGCATTGAGGGAGCGGCTGCGCGAACTGGATGCCGATGTGCTGTTCCTGCAGGAGGTGCAGGGAGAGCACAATTTTCATTCGCAGCAACATGCTGACTACCCAGAAGGCGGGCAGCATGAATTCATTGCAGACAGACGCTGGCCGCACTCCGCCTACGGCAAAAATTCCATCTACGCGGCAGGTCATCATGGCAATGCCATTATCAGCCGTTTTCCGATCATACAGACGCTGAACACCGATATTTCCGCACACCGCTTTGAGAGTCGCGGGCTGCTGCACGGCGAGGTACAGCTTGAGGGCGGGCTGCGGGTGCATTGTTTGTGCGCGCATTTCGGCCTGTTTGCAAAGGGGCGTCGCAGCCAGACAGCGGCGTTGATCGATTATGTGCGCAATGAAATTCCGGCTGATGCACCGGTGATCATCGCGGGGGATCTCAACGACTGGCGCAACCAGATGAGCGCAGCCATCGCAGCGGAATTGGGCATGCATGATGTCTTCAATCTGCATAGCGGAGACGTGGCGCGCAGTTTTCCTGCAAGAATGCCGATGTTTCGTCTGGATCGCATCTATGTGCGCGGTTTTACGGTGCGGCACAGCGCGGTACATGTGGGCGGTGCATGGCAGCGCTTGTCCGATCATGCGGCGCTCTCGGCCAGTCTGAGTTTTCATGCGTAATGTGCATCTGGTAGATGGCAACCGGCTCACGCTGCTGCAAAATGGCGCGGCGTATTTTTCGCAGTTATGCGCGGATATCGACGCCTGCCGGAGCTTTGTTTATCTGGAAACCTATATCTTTGCCGAGGACAAGACCGCACGTAGGGTATGCGATGCCTTGCTGCGCGCGGCCGGGCGCGAGGTGGTGGTGCGCGTGCTGATGGATGGCTTCGGATCGGCTGACTTTCCCAAAACGTGGCTGGCTGAACTGCTTGATGCCGGCGTGCAGGTGCAATGGTTCAGGCGCGAGCTGTACCGTTTCAAGATGCGTCGCCACCGCTTGCGCCGTCTGCATCGCAAGCTGGTGGTGCTGGACGGCGAAGTGGCGTTTGTCGGAGGCATCAACATCATCGACGATACCACCCGTAACGGCGGCCTGGATGTGCCGCGCTTCGATTTTGCGGTGCGCGTCGAGGGCAGCATTGCCGGCGAGATTTATGCCGTGATGCGCCGTCTCTGGTCCGCGGTGTCATGGGCCAATGACAGAGGAAAAAGAATCGAGCGCTTCATGCTAGGCAACGGGCGGCGTGCTGTGCTGCCCAATATTACGGTTCATTTGCGCGACAACCTGCGCCATCGACGTGATATTGAGCGCGTCTATCTGAAGGCGATCGTGGCCGCCAAGCACGAGGTGGTGATCGCCAATGCCTATTTTCTGCCGGGACTGAGCTTTCGCCGTACCGTGATGGACGCGGCCGCGCGCGGGGTGCGCGTAGTTTTGTTGTTGCAGGGGCGGGTAGAGTACCGCTTGTTGCACTATGCAACGCATGCCTTGTATGCGGAACTCTTGGCGGCGGGGGTCGAGATATATGAATATCAAGCCAGTTTTTTACATGCCAAGGTGGCGGTGGTGGATGGATTGTGGGTGACGGTAGGTTCCTCCAATATCGATCCGTTCAGTCTGCTGCTGGCGCGCGAGGCCAATCTGGTCATACTCAACAGGGGATTTGCCGCCGAGTTGCACGACAGACTGTTTGAAGCGATTTTGCAGGATGCCGTGCGTATCAACCCGTTGCACTGGAATCAGGCCAGCTGGGGCGGGCATCTGGTGGCGCGCTTGAGTTATGCGGCGGTGCGTATGCTGATCGGCGTGCTGGGTTACGGCAAAAGCGTGGATTAGGGGCTGCTTTGGATTGCCATGATGATTGATTTTAAATGAATTTTCTGGTGATGATCAGGGGGAAAATGCGCATCCTGAGTGCGCTTGTGCTGGTTTTTCTGAGCCTGTATGCCGGTATGGGGTATCTCCGTCAGCCCGTACACTACCAGGTATGGGGATATTACCCGTACTGGATGAAGGATGAATGGCGTAAAGTCGATCTGGGGCTGTATGACCGGGTATTCTTCTTTGATGTGCCGATCGGAGAGCCGACGATGCAGACGGGCGGCTGGCCGCAAGACTGGCAAAAACTGATCGCTGCGGCAAAAGTTACGCATTTGCAACCCGCCTTTACGCTGTTTGATGCGGCCGAGTTTGAGCGGATATTCGCGGATCCGGCGCGGCGCGCGCGACTCTGGGTCGATATGCTCGCGCTGTCAGATCGGGCGGACGGGATGCAGCTGGATGTGGAAATTTTTGGCAGCGTTTCGGAGAAGGCCGTTCAGGGATACCGATCGTTCGTCAAAGCGATCAGCCAGGCACCGGGCCGCCAGGGAAAATCGCTGAGTCTGTTTGTGCTGACGGAAGACAGCGCGGGGTTGTATGACAGCGAGACCCTCAAGGCGGCAGACTATGTTGTTATTCAGGGTTATGACGCGCACTGGAAGGGCAGCCGGCAGAGCGGTCCTGTGGCTCTGTTACAGGGCGCATCGCCGGACAGCTGGATATCCTCGCTCAAGCGTTATCTGTCACTGGGTGTGCCGCGCAACAAAATCATCATGTCAGTGCCGTATTTCGGTTATGAATGGCCGACGCTCAGCGATGCGCCGGGCGCGCTGACGCGGGGGGCGGGCAGGGAGATCAGTTATGCGCCGCTGCCCACCGGACTGGTGCCCGAGGTGGTGGCGTCAGCACAGGCGCGCATCAAGCAATACGGGCTCAGACGCGACCCGCAAAGCGGCTCGCCGTATTACGCTTACAGGGATGAGACGGGATGGCAGCAGGGCTGGTTTGAGGACGAGACGAGCTTGTCAGCCAAGTTCGCCTTCGTCAAGGCGGAACATCTGGCCGGTGTCGCGGTGTTTTCGCTGGGTTACGACGGCGGCTATTTTCAGGACCCGTTGCGACTCAGTTTTCGTCAGTAACTCAGCCTGTAGCTGTAGTGCCCAGGCTTTAAGGCGTCGAAGACTATTGCCGTGCGGAATTCATCGAGTGGCACGAGTGCAGGTGCCGCCACGCCGCCCTTTCCCGCCTTGATCATGAGCACGGTTTTGCGTGCGGGGTGAATGATCACGATCGCGCTTTTGTCGTGCAACGCCGGCGCGTCGAGGGTGACTTCCAGCAGCATGTTCTTTTCGTCGCCGGTGAGGTTGAATTTCACGCGGGCGCGATCCCGCCACCAGGACTCAATTGCGCCGCCGGGGGCAACCCAGGTCATGTCGCCCGAGGTTTTGATGTGGGCGAGAAACTGCGCCGTCGCCTTGTTGACGTCGCTGCCCGCCGCAAAGGTCTGGCTGTGCACGCTTAATACGCCCAGCGCGCCGAATTCGCGCGCCTGATCAAAATCCTCGTTCATGGCGCGCGCCATCTCCGCGCTGCCGAGGGCCTGTTTGTTGTAGTTCATGTCATCCCGCTGCGTTCTGGGCAGCACGATCAGGCCCTTGACGAAATCGTGGGGTGAGACGGGAGAGAGATAGGGCAGCATGGCCGCCGTGTTGTCCGAGTTGGCCAGGATATGCCCGAAATTTTTTTCAAACAGCAGCGACTCGGTCGTCTGGTCGGCAAGTTCATAGGGCGGGCGGAAACCGCGCAGTCTGGCGGGATCAGTGACCAGCGGCGTCAATTGTTCCCGCATCGCATCCAGCCGTTTGGATTGCAGCTCGCGGGATTGCCCTTTGAAACCGTCGTGTACGTCGGCGTGATAGGCGATCTCGTGTTTGCGTTCCAGCTGTTTGACAATATCCGGAAATTGGACAGCGACAGACGTCAGGCTGTAGAAGGTGCCCGTATAGCCGTTGGCGTCGAGTAAGCCTGCGAAATTGAGCGCATTCGGGTAGCCCTGTTCGGTGTCCATTTCAAGGATTTGTGCGGCGCGGTAAGGGTAGGGCCAGTTGGCCAGATAAGCGCCGGGCCGGCGGGCCAGCCAGTCGAACAGGTCATCGAGCAGGGTGTAGATGTTGGCTTGTTCAAAACGCCAAGAACTTTCAGAGAATCCCAGATAAACCCGCCTGGAGGTGTCGGCGGCTTCGTTAAACACGATGGCTTCGTTGGCGTCGGCGACATCGGGGGTGCGCACCACATCCATGAAGCGTCCGGCAAAATGCGCGCCGCCCGAAACGCGCAAGGGGCGCTCCTGCACCTTGTCGAGTCCCAGCCAGATGCGGGTGCCCGCCGGCAGGGTATGTGTGACGGGGGTTTCGCCCGCAACCACGAGGAACTTTTCCTTGTCCTGCGCGGCAATTTCCCCGCTGACCCGGATGTCAAACTGATCGTGCAGGAAGTCGTAACCCAGCCAGGCGCCGCTTGCGTTTCGTGCGCCAGTGGCCCAGCTGGCCAGCACACTCCCGCCGGATTTTTCAAACGCGGCAATCGCGGCGCGCTCAGCAGCGTCAAGCACCACCGCAGAGGGCAGAATCAGGATGCCGGATTTCAGCCCGGCGGTTAAATCGGTTTCCTGTATGTCAGAATATTTGATGCCGCGCGCCTGAAAGTAATAGTGCCACTGGTCCAGAATCAGCGTGTAGTCACCGCCGCTGGACGCGAAATAGTCGCGTGTTTTTTTGGAGTTGAGCAGATACAAGCGGGAAGCGGGCAGGCTGACCGCAGCATAGGCCTGATGCGGGTTGTCCGGTTTCCACTCGGCGGATGCCGTCACTGGCTGTTCCGTGATCAGCGGCGCTGCTTGCTGCGCGACCGCGGTCCTGGCGCCACCCTCATGCTGCATGATATAAACGTAAGTCAGCGAGGCCAGCGCATAACCTGCGATCAGAATGAGCGGCAGGAAAATAACGGCGAGTTTCTGATCCGGGAGAATATCCCGCGGTTCTCATGAATGGACAGCGTGTTCATCTGTGGTGGGGGGAGGGTCGCCTAACATGTGACGTTTGAGAAAAATCGGTTCGAATGCGTCCCCCGTCCTGTTTTTATCGTCGGCGGAGGCTTTGGGTTTGCGCCACTCCCTCAGTTTGTAGGCGAAATAGGCGGCGAGCGCCAGAATCAGCGTGGCGATGGTCGTCACCAGGACGATCGTCGAAAAAATTGAGACCAGATCCATCAGAGTTTCCCTTCCCTTTCGAGCTTGCCCCAGCTCATTTTAGTCCCCGCCAGTTCTTCAACGCTGGCGAAAATTTTCGCTACGTCAACAACCAGCAGATAGAATACACGAAACACCAGTGCGTAGGCGATCAGGATGGTGTCTTCTTTTTCGATAATCACACAATAGGCGGCGGCGATCAGATCCAGGATGGAGAGCTGTAGCCACCAGAAGGCGATCAGTGCACTGGCGCCGTATTGTATGCCCAGCCAGGCGAAAAACACGTTGCCTGCCACGTTGGAGAGGGGCCACAGTACCCCCTCGAACAGCATATACCAGAGTATGAATCCGTTCACGCCGGCCTTGTGCGGGCGCCACAGACTGGAGGCATGTTTTTTGATCGCCTGCAGGATGCCGCGCGTCCAGCGGTAGCGTTGCTTGAGCAGATCGATCATGCGGCTGGGCGATTCGACCCAGGCGATGGCGCGGGGTTCGTAAACGATATGCCAGCCCTCGAACAACAACATGAGGGTCAGGTCGCAATCCTCCGCAAACGTGTCGTCGGCGTAGCCGCCGATTTGCCAGAGCGCATTTTTGCGGAACATGCCCAGCGGCCCCGGGATGATGTTGACCGCCCGTATATAGCTTTGCGCTTTTCTCGCCAGCGCCAGTCCCTCTACATATTCAAGCGCCTGCACCTGAGTGATCATATTGTCACGGTTGATGACCTTGACGTTGCCGGCGACGGCGCCGATTTTGGGGTCGTCGAAATGCCGGATGCAGTCGCGCAACGTATTCGGCGATAACTTGGAGTCGCCGTCCATATTGAGGATGAAATCGCCTTTTGCATGCGCCATGCCGGTATTGAGTGCATTGGCCTTGCCGCCATTTTTTTTGGTGATCACGGTGACGATGCATTTATCGCTCGTGTTGATCATTTCCTGCGCGCGTTCATAGGTGTCGTCGGTCGAGCCGTCGTCCACCACCAGCACTTCGTAATGCGGATAATCGAGTTCCAGCAGCGAGCCGATCGCGGCCTTGATGATCAGCCCTTCGTTGTAGGCGGGCACCACGATGGTAATGAAGGGCAGACGATTTTCGGATTCTGCCGTCCGTTGTTCACCCTGTTCGAGCTCATGCGCTCTGATGTTATCCAGGTGTTCCAGATAGGAAAAAATCATCAGGATGAAGTAGCGTATCACCAGAACCGCTAAAAACGCAGTCAGGTAATACGTGAAATACGTGATAAAGGCGTTGCCTTTCAGAATGTCGGCGGTATGGGAATTCCAGCTTTGCAATAACCGGGTGAGCAGGTAAATGGCAAAGGATGCCGCAAACAAAGACGCCAGCAGGATGCGGTAATTTTTGATCACCAGAGCCTTTCAGCACCCAGCGTCAGGTATTTGGAGTGGTAGGCGTCGACACGCTGACTTCTTTGCAGACCGGCGGCCAGCATCGCGGCCCAGTCCTGCCCTAGATAGCGTTTGGCGGCGAACCCCGCATTGTATGAGTTCAGCGCTTCACCGCCGACGCCGAAGCCGCGTTGCCCGTAGATCGAATACTCGCCGCCGGGCAATGACCACTCTTGCGTGAAGCCGATATCGGTACTCAGGTAGCCGGTTTGCGGCGACCAGTAGGTGGGCACGTTTCTGAGTGCAAAATGGCCGGAGAGCCCGATAAAATATCTGAAATCGGGGCCCAGCGGACGCCATGACGGTGAAAAATGGAGGTTGGCGTCCTGAATCTGGTTGCCGTCGGAAATCTGATAGGCGTTGTAGACCGCGCTGATCGTGCCCGGGCGGGTGAGCAGACTGGCGTCAGCGCCCAGTTGAGTGGCGGTGAGTCCGTTCAGCAGCGCCTGCGGCTGGAACGCCATATTGCCCCAGTTGACGTGCGCGAGTGTCACATGAAGGTCGGGTGCGTCAGCCAGTTTAAGCCGCAGCGAGGCGAAAGCTTTCGCTGTCGGGCTTTGCTGTGCGGACAGTTCCAGTCTGGGCGCCATGATCATGTCGGCATGTTCGATGCTGAGCGCGATTTGTTTCTGGCGGGTATTCAACGGCGTGAGCGTATCGCGACCGGTGCTCAAGGTGAGTTCATATTTGAGGGCGAGATTATCGCCGCGCCAGCGCTGGCTGAGTTCGTTGCTGTGTTGCACCACGGAATTTGAGTCGCTGGTTTTGCCCAGGGTATAACGGGTTGCCGGGCGCAGTTCACGGCTGACCCGGCGGATCCCGTCGAGGGCGTCCGGATTGGCAGGCTGGGTTTTGAGCACCTGCTGATACAGCGGGGCGGCAAGGTCCGGCCTGCCGCTCCAGCGGTAGGCATTGGCCAGACCAATGGCTGCCCGCTCCGACAGCGAGGTGCCCGCCAGTATCTGATATTGATAAATTGCGTCCGGGTAGCGCCCCGTCCACGACAGGCTGTCCGCTACCTGCATGCGCAGTTCCAGATTGCCGGGCGCCTGTTTCAGGTATTCCTGTCCCTCGTTGCCGACCTTCCAGTAGTCGCCCGCCTCGTATGCCTGCCCGAGCGCTGCGGCTGCGGACGATGGAGGGGTTTCGGCCGCTTGCACACAGTTTGTGCTGAGGATGAGGACGGTTGCGATCAGGGTCTTGTACGTCATGTCACGCCTTTATCTGTGGACTTGCGGCAAGCCGGCTCATCAGTTGCGCGATCTCGCTGGTTGCGGCCCGGGTTTCCGGCATTTCTCTGGCAGTTGGGTTTTTCCTGATTTCCGGTGTGGACTTGGTTTGCTGACTGGCTTTGAGTTTAGGCATCGCTTTGATTTGCGGCGCGGCCTGAGTTTCTGCGGGCGTTTCGGTATCGGTGAAATGGGCTATGGATTCAGCCACGATCGTAACGTCCTGTGGCGTGCTGGATGTTGCGTCATACAAGGTCGGGGCAGCATTGATGGCCGCGGCGATGGCGTCGCTGTAATCAGGCGTCAGGGCGATATGGCCGGACTGCACCAGTTGTTGCAGTTCATCCTTGATGTGTCCTTTGTCGGTGAGGGTGCGAACGTTGGAGAACAGCGGCTTGCCCTGGGTAATGCGGGCAAAGGCGGTGGCGACATTTTCCTGGGCGCAGGCGTGCATGAAAATATAGCAATAGTTCGCGTCGGATGACACCAGATCGCCGTTGCGTACGATATGGATCTGACTCAGTACGTCAGGCGGGGATACCTGTTCGGGATAGTTTGCCACGATGAGGGCGAGGGGGATATCCAGCACGTCGCCTCGTTCGAACATGTCCAGCGATTCGCTGCAAAAAGTCACCAGATCGACATAGCCTTTGTGGTCGCTGGAGAGTGTGCTGGAATAGGCAAGTTCGAAGTCCTGATTGATCTTGCGCGCGTAAGTCTGTCCGGACAGCATCTCCCACAACAGCGGTAATTGCTGCCTGGGCGTCTGCTGGTGGATGATCAGATTGGCGCCGAAGCGCAGCAGCAGCAATTCATTCAGATAGCGCAGCGAAAAGCCGGATTCGCGGATCACGATACGCAGCCGGTTGCCGCGGTTCAGGCGCAGGTAGTGGACAATTTTGGCGATCTGCTTCAGCTCGGTATTGCTGTCCAGCGAGATGACCACGGTCGCGCGGGCCGCATCCCGGCTCAAATGCACCAGATCGATAAAATTCGGGGCCTGCTGCCATACGCCGGTGTGATGGATGGCCGACGAAAAGGTTTCAAAATCCGGGCCGAAATAGAAAACGGCATTGTGATCATCGGTGTTGCTCTCGGCCTGATAGGCTTCGAGGCTGGCTTCCGGCAAGGAGGGATCTATGCGAATCAGGCCGCTGGTGTCGAGTGATACCGGAAAAGCTTTGGCGGCGACGGCGCCATCCTGTGAATACCAGAAATCAATCAGTAATTCGAGACCCACCTTGCTTTGGTTGATGCGTGAAACGCCATTGAAACAGCTCAAGATGGACTGAGAGCGCTTTTCGCCCTTGAAGGGGAAAATGAATAAAGCCGTGTTGCCGGTCGATTTCATCCAGTCGCGGTAATCCATGGCCTGCGTTTGCGCCATGTGCTGATCACTCATGGTGAACAGTTCGGCCGCTTCATCAAACAGAAAAAAGCTCTCTTTGGGTACGCGGAAGAAATCGAATTCCTGCAAAAAACGCTTGATGCCATGGCGGAAGATGTTGGTCGTGTAGTCGCCCTCCTGGGTAAACAGGTAAAGGCGGCTTTGCGTGATGTCATCGTTGAAGTCGATGCCGGCGCTGGCCGCTCGGGACAGGAATACGCCGGGCGTCATTTTGGTGACCAGCACGCAGATGTTGCCTGACATCAGGTTGGCTTTGAGCGATTGTATGATGATACTCAGGTGCGCCGGCACACTGTCCACGATGGCCGCATAAATCGAGTCTTTTAACAGGATGTTGATGGACGGTGGTACGCCCGGGATCCCCAGATATTTCAGCCTGATCGTCGCATCATTCATGATGGTTAAGACCGTATAAAAAATCTCGTAAACGGCTGGTTTGCCTGTTGGTATCGGGGCTTTCCGGCGATGGAGCGGCGCTAACGCAAAGAACTTTCATTCGGTTTTTCCTTAGGGCGATTCCTGTTGACGCGGCATTATGCCTTATAAAAACGGGCCGTCATAGGCGCGATACGACAAAGTTTTTCAGTTTAAGCCGGGCTGTTGCGGGCGCCATGTCACCTGGTAAAAGTGCCGCGACCCTGGGTTGGCTATCGGCCTGTTCTATGTGAACTTGAATGAAGTTTTTGTGACAGCAAGCCTGTGGATAAGCGGAGCCGGGGCTATAATCAGCGCTTATTGTTTTTCCGGCAGATTATGCGCCCTTCCACTTTTCCTGAACACGACACGCGCGGCGGCTGGCAGACGCTGCGTTCGCTGATCCCCTACCTGATGGAATTCAAGGCGCGGGTGATACTGGCGATGAGTCTGCTGATCATGGCCAAGCTTGCCAATGTCTCGGTGCCATTGATTTTCAAGAAAATTATCGATGCGCTGGGCCCTGCGCATGCGGCGCTGATGGTGCCGGCGTCCTTGATTCTCGCCTATGGTTTGTTGCGCCTGATGAGTACGCTGTTTGGCGAGCTGCGCGACGCGGTGTTTGCCAAGGTGACGCAACGCGCGATTCGTCGTGTGGCCTTGCAGGTGTTCGAACATCTGCACAGTCTGAGCATGCGTTTTCATCTGGACCGGCAAACCGGCGGCGTGTCGCGCGATATCGACCGCGGTACGCGCGGCATCGGATTTCTGCTCAATTTCATGTTGTTCAATATCCTGCCGACCTTGCTGGAAATTGCTCTGGTGGCCGGGATATTGCTGAAAAAATATAACCCGTGGTTTGCCGGGATCACCTTTGTCACGCTGGTTTTTTATATCGCTTTTACGCTGTTTATCACCGAATGGCGGATGGTGATGCGGCGCACCATGAATGATCTGGATTCAAAGGCGAACAGCCGCGCCATCGACAGTCTGATCAATTACGAGACGGTGAAATATTTCGGTAATGAGCAGTATGAAGCGCAGCGCTATGACCATAGTCTGGAAGGCTGGGAGGTGGCGGCGGTGCGCAACCAGACGTCGATGGCCTTTTTGAACGCGGGACAGAGTTTCATCATCGCCATCGGTATCACCGCGCTGATGTGGCTGGCGGCAGACGAAGTAGCCAAAGGCACGATGAGCGTGGGCGATCTGGTGCTGGTTAACGTGTTCATGTTGCAGTTATATATGCCGCTGCATTTTCTGGGCTTTGTGTATCGCGAGATACGCCACGCACTGGCGGATATGGAAAAAATGTTTTGCCTGCTCAAGGAAGACCGGGAGGTGGCGGATGCGCCGGGCGCGCAGAAACTGTTGTCGGGCAACGCCTGCGTGGAGTTTGATCACGTCAGCTTTGGCTATAACTTGGATCGGCAAATCCTCTTCGATGTGAATTTTACGGTGCCGGCAGGCAAAACGTTTGCCGTGGTGGGGGCCAGCGGCTCAGGGAAATCCACCCTGTCGCGCCTGCTGTTCCGTTTTTACGATGTAGAGGGCGGCGTGTTGCGTATTAACGGGCAGGATATCCGGGGCGTGACGCAGCAGAGCCTGCGGGCGGCGATCGGCATCGTGCCACAGGATACCGTGCTGTTTAACGATACGATTTATTACAATATTGCGTATGGTAATCCACATGCCACGCGGGAAGCGGTAATTGCGGCGGCGCAGGCGGCGCATATCCATCAGTTTATCGCGTCGCTGCCGCAGGGCTATGAGAGTCAGGTGGGCGAACGCGGCCTGAAATTGTCCGGCGGCGAGAAGCAGCGTGTCGCGATTGCGCGCGCCATCCTGAAGAATCCGGCGATACTGATTTTTGATGAAGCGACCTCGGCGCTGGACTCCCGTTCCGAGAAGGCGATTCAGGCTGAATTGCACAGCATCGCGCAAAATCGCACCACCTTGATCATCGCGCACCGGCTCTCCACGGTGGTGGATGCCGACCAGATACTGGTGATGGATAAAGGGCGTATTGCCGAGCGCGGCACGCATGACGCGTTGCTGGCGCGGCAGGGCTTGTATGCGCAGATGTGGAATCTTCAGAAAAGGGTGGAGCATGAATCGCCTGCCTTTTGATTTGTATTGATTTATTTTTTTTTTGGGGTATTCTTTTACCCGTTGCATTTTGAGTGAACATAAAATGAAAAAGTTACTGTTGATTTGTGTGCTGGCCGGCAGTGCCGTCGTAGCGCAGGCGGGTGAAAACGATGGAAGCCGCATCGTGAAACATCACGCCAAGCATAGCGCCGCGCATCATGCCAAACATTCTGTCAAGCGTGTCAGTGTGCGCTACGACAGGCCGCATTACCGCCATCATGCTGTGGCCTCGCATCCGGTCAGAAGTTTCGTCACGCCTGAGGAAGCCGGTGTGGCGATGAAATATGACACTGAGCTGGCGTCTTTGCATCCCGCGTCCACCCCCAAGCTGATGTCGTCCATCGCGCTGGTTTATGATGAGGAAACGCAAAGCCCGTTGTATACCAAAAATCCCGATGCGATTACCCCCATCGCCTCCATCACCAAGCTGATGACGGCCATGGTGGTGCTCGATTCCAATCCGGACATGGACGAGGAAGTCAGTGTTTCCGAGGCCGATCTGGATATCCTGAAGGGTACGCATTCCCGTCTGACGGTGGGTACGACCTTTAGCCGCAGCGAGATGCTCAAGCTTGCACTGATGTCTTCCGAGAATCGCGCCGCCTCGGCGCTGGCGCGCAGTTATCCGGGCGGCAAGGAAGCAGAGGTTGCGGCGATGAACGCCAAAGCGCGTCAGTTGGGTATGCTGCACACGACCTTCCGTGATCCGACGGGTCTCAACAGCGAGAATGTGTCGACAGCACGAGATCTGGTCAAGATGGTTGCCGCCGCGCGCAACTACAAGCTGATACATCAGTTTACGACGACGGCGACCCACTCGGTGGAAGGTCAGCGCGGTCAGGAATTGCGCTTTAACAATACCAACCCGCTGGTCAAAAATGCGTCATGGGACATCGGTCTGTCCAAAACGGGCTTTATCAATGAGGCGGGACGTTGTCTGGTCATGCAGGTGCTCATTCGTCAGCGTCCGGTGATCATCGTTCTGCTTGATTCCGTTGGTAAGAGCACCCGTGTCGGCGATGCGAATCGCGTCAAGAAATGGATAGAGAGCGCCAATTCGCAGGGACGTCTGGTGCGACGCGGCTAAGATTTTACGAGGGGGTGGTTCAATACCGCCCCTTGTTGTTTGCGGGGGAGTGTTTTTTTCCGTAAGAAACGATGTTGATGAGTCTGGCGCAGTGCACGCGTTGCGTGTGACAATACGGCACGCAATAGGGAAATAGACGGGAACGGTTTTTATGGCGAAGAGATTAAGCAAGCTGAAGGTGTTGGTGGTTGAAGACAGTAAGGTCGCCCTCAAGGCGATTTCCGGCTATATCGAAGAATTAGGCGTTCAGCCGTTGCTGGCCGAAAATGGTCACGATGCGATTGAGATATACAACCGTGAACGGCCGGACATCGTGCTGCTCGACATCATTTTGCCTGACACCGACGGTTATGAAGTCGCCAAGGAAATTCGCGGGTTGCAGGGCAAGGATGAATGGACGGCAATCATTTTCCTGTCCGTGATGTCCAAGGACGAAGATCTGGTGCGCGGTATCGAGGTGGGCGGTGATGACTACATCATGAAGCCGGTAGGCGCAGTGGTGGTGCAGGCCAAGGTGCGCGCGATGTACCGTCTGGTGCAGATGCAGCGTGCACTGGTAAAGCTGGCCGCTCAGTTGAACGATGCGAATCAGGAATTACAACGCCTGTCGATGATGGACGGGCTGACCGGGATTGCCAATCGCCGCATGTTCGATGTGTCGCTGGCGCGGGAATGGCGCCGCTGTATGCGGCTCAACAAACCGCTGTCGGTGGTGATGCTGGATGTGGATTATTTCAAGAAATACAACGACCGCTACGGGCATCAGGAGGGTGACGACTGCCTGAAGGCGGTGGCGCAGTCCGTGATGCGTTCGGCGCCGCGCCCCGGCGATCTGGTGGCGCGCTATGGCGGCGAGGAATTTGTGATGATCCTGTCCGATACCGACGAAGATGGCGCAAACTGGGTGGCCAACCGCATCCGTCAGCAGGTGTCCACGCTGAATCTGCTGCACGAGGATTCCTCGCATAGTCATGTGACCGTGAGTTGCGGCGTGTCCAGCGTGATTCCCACGCCTGAGCTCAACCTCGAAATGCTGGTCAAATCCGCCGATAACGCGCTATACCTTTCCAAAAATCAGGGGCGTAACACCGTCACTTTCCTGAACTACGGGCAAATCTGACCGTAGTGCCAGCAATATAAGAAACTGCTAATTTATTCAATTCGTGCTAGAGTAGTCGTGCCTGGGAAGTGACGGCCGATGACTGACGGTAATCTCAAAGATACTCCAGGTCGGCTGAAAACTCTGTACACAAAACGGCCCGCTTTATCACGAAAAATGTATAAATTTTCTCAGGAGTTTCGCAATGAATCTTGTCAGGTTGTTTCCTCTTGTGCTTGGGGCGTCCCTGTTTCTCGGTCCGTTCGCTCAGGCTTCTGAATCCCTCAAAAAAAATAATAGTGTATCGGTTTCCTCCGGGTCGTCGGCAGCGCTGATTGAACGCGGAAAATATGTGGCGCAACTGGGCGATTGTATTGCCTGCCACACCGCAGAGAAGGGCGCGGAGATGGCGGGTGGTCGTCAATTTGCAACGCCCTTCGGTATGCTTTATTCGACCAACATCACGCCGGACGTTCAGAGCGGTATCGGCAAATATTCGTTTGAACAGTTCGATCGCGCCATGCGCCAGGGTGTGACGGCGGACGGGCACAACCTGTATCCCGCCATGCCGTATCCTTCCTATGCCAAGATGAGCGATGATGACATGCACGCCTTATATGCCTATCTGATGCAAGGCGTGGCAGGCGTCAACCAGAAAAACAAGCCCTCTGGGATGCGCTGGCCGTTCAGCATGCGCTGGACCCTGTCGTTCTGGAAGTGGGCGTTTGTGGATGATGCAGCCTTCAGGCCGGATGCAGCAAAGGATGCCGTGTGGAACCGGGGTGCCTATCTGGTGCAGGGCTTGGGTCATTGCGGCGCCTGTCACACGCCGCGTGGCATTGCTTTTCAGGAGAAGGCGATGGGGGACGCAGGCGCCAGTGGAAAATACTATCTGGCGGGCGAAACAGTCGAGTCATGGCGCGCACTCAGTCTGCGAAATTTATGGACGGTGGCGGATACGGCTCAGTTGCTGAAGACGGGACAAAATCGTTTTGCCACGGTTTCCGGCAACATGGCCGAGGTAATTCACAACAGCACCCAGCACTTTTCAGATGCTGATTTGACCGCTATTGCCACCTATCTGAAATCGTTGCCGCCGGGCAAAAACGAGTTGCCGATGCCGACAGTCCCGGTGAACACCGTGTCGGCGACGATTCCCGCTGATCAGTTCACAACACGCGGCGGTCTGGGTTACGTACAATTCTGTGTGGAATGCCATCGTCAGGATGGTGCAGGGGTAAAGGGAATTTTCCCGCCGCTGAAGCAGAATCCTGCTGTGACAGCCGCAGACCCCGCCACGTTGTTGCACATTACGCTGACGGGCTGGAAAACAGCGCAAACTGCCGCACATCCGCGCATCTACACCATGCCGGCCTTTACCCGTTTGTCTGATCAGGAGCTCGCTGAAATACTGAGTTTTGTACGCACCAGTTGGGGTAATCAGGGCGCGCCGGTGGCAGCGTCACAGGTCAAAAAGATGCGTGCACAACTGGATGCCAGGATCACGGATTCCTCAAAATTCGTGACGCCTCGCCTGGCTGACATGCTGGCCAGTCCAAACCCTGAACAGCTGGTCCGCGGCATGCGCCTGCATCTTGAAACCCGGACGCTGTTGCCGAAAAACGTAGGCAACGAATTGAATTGCACCAGTTGTCATCTTAATGCGGGCACAGTGGCGGATGGTTCGCCTTTCGTCGGCGTATCCGCCTTCTTTCCCAGTTATGCCGCGCGCGCCGGCAGGGTCATTACGCTGGAAGACCGCATCAACGGCTGCTTTTTGCGTTCCATGAACGGTAAACCGCTGCCGGGTGACTCGGCGGATATGAAAGCCATGGTGGCCTATTTTGACTGGATGAAAAAGGAAACCCGTCCGCAGGACAAGGTGGCCGGACGCGGCGTCGGCAAGATAGATCAGTCGATCAAACCCAATCCGGAAAATGGCAAACAGGTGTACTCGACGCAGTGCGCAGTGTGTCACGGCAAGGATGGCGAAGGTCTGAAGCAGGCTGACGGACAGCTTATCTATCCGCCACTTTGGGGAGATCAGTCATTTAACATCGGTGCAGGCATGGCGCGTACCTATAATGCGGCGGCCTTTGTTAAGCGCAATATGCCGATCGGTTTTCATGAAAAATTCCCGCTGGGGCAGGGCGGACTGTCGGATCAGGAAGCCGTCGATGTCTCGGCGTACTTTACGCATCAGCCGCGCCCGGATTTCCTGAACAAGGTGAAGGACTGGCCCAAGGATAAAAAGCCGGCGGATGCGCGTTACTGAGATACTCCGCAGGTCTTGGCAGGTTGTTGTGATGTCAGTCGCGGCATAGCCACGGCTGACATCGTCACTCGTTTGGTATGAGCAAGATTGTGATTTCAACGTCTGCTACGCGGCGTCGAAATCGTAAGCTTGTATTGCTTGCCTCGAACTTCTGATGCGCAGAAGTTCTCACCGCAACTGGGTACTGCTTATAGCTGGGTTGTGATGCCAGCTGTTGCGCTGCACCATCTGGCACCGTAATTTGGTGCTGCTTATAGCAGTACCAAATTGTCTCTATGGATGATTTCGGTGTCGCCGCCATAGCCCAGCAACGCGGTGATGTCAGTGCTGGTATGGCCCGCGATGCGCGCCGCTTCAAGGCTGTTATAGTTGCAGAGGCCGCGCGCAAGATCAAGACCCTGTTCGCTGACACAGGCAACCACCGCGCCGCGCTGAAATTCCCCGATGACCTGTTTGATGCCGATGGGCAACAAGCTCTTTCCCTGCTGACGCAACGCATTGATTGCGCCTTCATCCAGCACCAGTTTGCCTGCAACCTGCAAGTGACCAGCCAGCCATTGTTTGCGGGAAGCCAGGGGCAGGGCGGGCGCGGTGAGCAGCGTGCCGATGGAGACACCCTGAAACAGGCGCAGCAACACATCCGGCTCGTGACCGGAGGCGATCACGGTATGCGCGCCGCTATGCGCCGCACGTTTGGCGGCGAGTATCTTGGTGAGCATGCCGCCGCGCCCGATTGCACTTCCGGCGCCCCCGGCCATGGCCTCCAGTTGCGCATCGCCTGCTGTACCGGTTGCTACCAGTGTGGCGGTAGGATCTTTGCGCGGATCGGCGGTATACAAGCCCGGCTGATCGGTGAGGATCACCAGCGCATCGGCATCGATCAGGTTGGTGACCAGCGCGCCCAGCGTGTCGTTGTCGCCGAATTTGATTTCGTCGGTGACCACCGTGTCGTTCTCGTTGATGATGGGGATGACGCGCAGGGATAGCAAGGTCGTCAGCGTGGCACGGGCGTTCAGATAGCGTTCACGGTCCGCCAGATCGGCGTGCGTCAGCAACACTTGTGCTGCGTGCAGGCTGTGCTGGCGAAAGCAGCTTTCATAGGCCTGGATCAGGCCCATCTGGCCCACGGCAGCGGCGGCCTGAAGATCATGCAGCAAGGTCGGGCGGGCGCGCCAGTTCAGGCGTTGCATGCCCTCGGCAATGGCGCCGCTTGATACCAGAACAACTTCATAACCGCTGGCGTTGAGTGCGGCGATCTGCCTCGCCCAGTTGCCGAGCGCAGTAAGATCCAGCCCCGCGCCCTGATTGGTTACCAGGCTGCTGCCCACTTTGACGACGATGCGGCGACAGTTCGTTAATACTGTTTTCATCGTTGATTCCAACATCCTCAATCCTTCATTCTGAATCCTGAATCCTGATTTTACAGGCTACTCGCATCCGTTTCCTGCGCACTGTCGGCAGCTAGCTGCTGTTCCTGCGCCTTGAATTCCAGCAGATGTTCCATGATCGCGAAGGTAAGTTCTTTGCAACCTTCGCCGCTGATCGCCGAAATCACGAAATAGCGGTCATAGTCTGAAAATTCCTTCAGGAAAGCGGCAACGGCGGCACTTTTATCTTCAAGCAAATCAACCTTGTTGAGCAACAGCCAGCGCGGCTTTTCATACAGGGCCTGATCGTATTTTTTCAGCTCGTTGAGTATGGCGACCGCCTCGGCGACCGGGCTGGTGCCCTCATACATCGGCGCGATATCCACCAGATGCAGCAGCAAACTGGTGCGTGCCAGATGTCGCAGGAACTGGTGGCCGAGTCCTGCGCCTTCCGCTGCGCCTTCGATCAGGCCTGGAATGTCTGCGATAACAAAGCTTTTTTCATGCGATACACGGACCACGCCTAAGTTAGGATGCAGGGTCGTGAACGGATAATCGGCGACTTTGGGGCGCGCGGCGGAGACGGAGCGGATAAAGGTGGATTTGCCTGCATTCGGCATGCCAAGCAGGCCGACATCGGCCAGTACTTTCAGTTCGAGTTGCAGTTCGCGCATCTCACCTTCAGTGCCCGGTGTGCATTGCCGGGGAGCGCGATTAGTACTTGATTTGAAGTGAATATTTCCAAGGCCGCCTTTCCCGCCTTCGGCCAGCAAAGCGCGTTCGCCATCGTGGGTCAGATCGGCGATTACTTCGCCGCTGTTGAGGTCGGTGATGACGGTGCCGACCGGCATGTGCAGGATCACGTCGTCCGCGCCCTTGCCATAGCAGTCCGAGCCGCGACCTGATTCGCCGTTGCGCGCCTTATGGGTGCGGGCAAACCGAAAATCCACCAGTGTGTTGATGTTACGATCCGCCTGGGCAAATACGCTGCCGCCACGTCCGCCATCGCCGCCATCCGGCCCACCCTTTTCGATGTATTTTTCGCGGCGGAAGCTGGCAATGCCATTGCCGCCATTACCTGCGATGACTTCGATTTTGGATTCGTCTATGAACTTCATTTTTGTTTAAGCCCGTTTGCATCTGATAACCAATGACTTTGCCAGCGTTTTTGGCTGGCTTAGTGCTTGGTTAGTTGTCCCATCAGCAGTCCGCTTAGCGGACATGTCGAAGGGTAAAAATGAAAAAAGCCCTACCTTGCGATAGGGCTGATTTGTTACCAGAGCGAGGCAGCTTAAGCTGCAACGATGGAAACTGTCCTGCGCTGTTGCGCGCCCTTGATGGCGAACACCACGCGACCGGTCACTTTGGCGAACAGGGTGTGATCCTTGCCCATGCCGACGTTTTCGCCGCGATGAAATTCAGTGCCGCGCTGGCGGATGATGATGCTGCCCGCTGAGATCAACTCGCCGCCGTAGCTTTTAACGCCCAGTCGTTTTGAGTGTGAGTCGCGTCCGTTACTGGTACTGCCGCCGCCTTTTTTTGATGCCATGGTGTCTGCTCCTTATGCGGAAATGCCGTCAATGCGGATTTCGGTGTAGTTTTGACGATGTCCCTGATTCTTCTGGTAGTGCTTACGACGGCGCATCTTGAAGATGCGAACCTTGTCGCCGCGACCGTGGGAAACAATGGTGGCCGCTACGGTTGCACCGAGCAGCATGGGCTTGCCGACAGACAGCTTGTCGCCGTCGGATACCATCAACACCTTGTCCAGCACGATGGCTGATCCGATGTCGCCGGAAATGAGTTCAACTTTTAAAGTTTCGCCGGTAATGACGCGATACTGTTTACCACCGGTTTTAATGACTGCGTACATAACAACCTCGAATGCGGATTTTGCGAAAGCGAGGATTATACAGAAAAATCCGGCTGCGTCAAAAACCTTTTGTTATAAAAAATAAATTGTGGACGGATTTAGCGGCGCATGGAATCAAAAAACTCGGCGTTGTTCTTGGTCGCCTTGATTTTGTCCAGCAAAAACTCCATCGATTCCAGTTCATCCATCGGGTAGAGCAATTTTCTGAGCAGCCAGATTCTTTGCAGAACGTCAGGCTTGATCAGCAACTCTTCCTTGCGGGTGCCGGAACGGTTGATGTTGATCGCAGGGTAGATACGTTTCTCGGCCATGCGGCGATCCAGATGGATTTCCATATTGCCGGTGCCCTTGAATTCCTCATAGATCACGTCATCCATGCGCGAGCCGGTATCAACCAGCGCAGTCGCGATGATGGTCAGTGACCCGCCTTCCTCGATGTTGCGTGCCGCACCGAAGAAACGCTTGGGGCGGTGCAGCGCGTTCGCATCCACACCACCGGTCAGTACCTTGCCGGAAGACGGGATTACGGTGTTATAGGCGCGCGCCAGACGGGTGATGGAGTCGAGCAGAATGACCACGTCTTTTTTGTGTTCGACCAGGCGCTTGGCTTTTTCCAGCACCATTTCGGCAACCTGCACATGGCGGCTGGCCGGTTCATCGAAGGTCGAGGCAACCACTTCGCCGCGCACCGTGCGCGTCATTTCGGTGACTTCCTCGGGGCGCTCGTCGATCAAGAGCACGATCAGCGTGGCATCGGGATTGTTGGCCGAGATGGAGTGCGCAATATGCTGCAACATCACGGTCTTGCCGGATTTAGGCGACGCGACCAGCAGGCCGCGTTGTCCCTTGCCGATGGGCGCCACGATATCGATGATGCGGCCGGTGATATTTTCCTCGGCGCGGATGTCGCGCTCCAGGATCAGCGCCTGGGTCGGAAACAGCGGGGTCAGGTTTTCAAACAGGATCTTGTTCTTCGCGTTCTCGGGCGGTTCGTCGTTGACCTTGTCGACTTTGACCAGTGCGACATAACGTTCGCCGTCCTTGGGCGTGCGGATCTCGCCTTCAATCGAATCGCCGGTATGCAGATTGAAGCGGCGTATCTGGCTGGGGCTGACGTAAATGTCATCAGGGCCTGCCAGGTACGAGGTGTCCGGTGAGCGCAAGAAGCCGAAGCCGTCGGGCAAAATTTCCAGCGTGCCGTCTCCGTAGATGCTTTCGCCTTTTTTCGCGTGGCTTTTCAGCAGGGCGAACATCAGGTCCTGTTTGCGCATTCGGTTGGCGTTCTCGATCTGGTTGGCTGCGGCCATTTCAACGAGTTCAGTGATGTGTTTGGTTTTTATGTCAGATAAGTGCATGAGTATGCGTGAGGCGTGATTGAATAATGATGGGGTAGGATGGAAACAGATGAGAAGCTGATCACCCGCCTGGCCGGTCTGGCGTGAAGCACGCCTCGGATATTGGCCTAGCGGGTGCGAGAATAAACGCTTTAGATGTGGCTGTCAATAAAAGCGGTCAGTTGGGACTTCGACAATGCGCCTACTTTGGTCGCTTCGATGTTGCCATTTTTGAACAGCATCAGGGTCGGAATGCCGCGCACGCCGAATTTCTGCGGGGTTTGCTGGTTTTCATCGACGTTCAGTTTGGCGACCGTCAGGCGTCCTGCGTATTCCTTGGCCACTTCGTCCAGAATGGGGGCGATCATGCGGCAGGGGCCGCACCACTCCGCCCAGTAGTCGACCAGTACAGGCAGGGCTGACTGGGTGACATCGGCGTCAAAAGTGGCATCGGTAACGTAATGAATATGTTCGCTCATGATTGAATCTCGCTATGAATTGAGGGGTGGATCGAATTTTAAGGCAGTTCTGATGGGTGATATTACCATGAGTGCGCATCCTATCTAAAAAACGGCGTGCTGTGAAGCGCAATGCCATGTCAGTTGTATTGACATGCTTCCGTTATGTGCCGTCGCTCGGCGTGGCGTGGGGCACATGTGGCTGACGGATGCGAGTCCTCATCGGCATTGGCTGTAACTGTACGGTCAGGGAATTGGGGCGCATTATCTGATATTTTTTATTGCTTCAGGATGTTGGTCGAGTTTGCAAATTGCCTGATTTTTTATGTGTCAGCTCTGCTAAAATGTCAAAACCTTTGCAAATTTTGGAGTATTAACATGACGTATGTGGTTTCGGAAAGCTGTATCAAATGTAAATTCACCGATTGTGTGGACGTGTGTCCGGTGGATTGCTTTCATGAAGGTCCGAATTTTCTGGTGATTGACCCCGAGGAATGTATCGATTGCACCTTGTGTGTGGCCGAATGTCCGGTTGAAGCGATTTATGCAGAAGACGATTTGCCGGAAAACCAGCGTCATTTCACTGCATTGAACGCTGAGCTCTCCAAACTGTGGGGTGTGATCGTTGAAAAGAAAGATCCGCCGGCTGATGCCGAGGAATGGCAGGACGTGAAAGAAAAGCTGCATCTGCTCGAACGTTGAGTCTGTCGTAAAACCGCTTTAATGATGATCTCAGGGGAAGGGTGTTATCGCGAAGTCGCGCGGCACATCCTCTCCCGTCATGCCCCACCTGATCTGCGCGCGGCGGTTGTGCTGCTGCCGAATTTCCATGCGGCAGCGCCACTGGCGCAGGCGCTAAGCCATGTAGCGGGCATGCCCGCGTTGTTGCCGTTGATGACGACCCTGTCCGACTGGGCAGAGACGGTTCAGCTCGCCGCCCCCGTTCAATCCGACACGCAGCGTCTTGCTACGCTCTATCAGGCTTTGCGCGAGCGCGACTGGTTTCCCGATGCGAACCTGTGGAGTCTGTCGCGTGAACTGCTGGCGCTGATGGATGAGCTGACCTGCCATCATGTGGATATTCCTGATTCGGCTGAAGAATTTGCGCGGCAATTGAGCGAGGCTTATCAGGCCCGCGCAGGGCAGGCGATGCAATTCGAGGCGCGTGTCGTGCATGAGTTGTGGTATGCGATGGCGGCGTCCGGCGAGCTTGATGCGCAGGCGCTCTATCAGCAGAAACTGGGTCTGTTGGCGCAGCAGGTTAAAAAGCCTTTGTATGTGTTGTTAACCTGCGATATGCCCGTGCCAGAGGCGCGTTTTATCGCGGCCTGTCGTGAGCATGTCGAGGTGACGATTTTCGATCTGCGCGACATGGTGAACGAGGATCCTGCCTGTGCGCTGCTGGCTTCCGCGCTGCAACAGGATATGGGAAGTCAGGATTTGCGCAGTCTGGCCTGCGCGTTCAACACGGGCAGTTTGCGTGAACGCATCAAATTGTTCGGCGCGCACGGTTTGGAGCAGGAAGCGCAGGCTGCCGATGTGGCGGTGCGCCGCTGGTTGCTGGAAGGGCGGCAACATATCGCGGTGGTGGTGCAGGACAGGCTGGTGGCGCGCCGTCTGCGTGCGTTGCTGGAACGTGCCCAGGTACAGGTTCAGGACGAAACCGGCTGGACCTTTGCCACACTGTCGGTCAGCACGGTGTTGATGCGCTGGCTGGAAGCGCTGCAGGGCGATTTTTATTATCTGGATGTGCTGGACCTGCTCAAATCCCCCTATCTGTTTTCGGAAAATCACGCGCAACGCAAACAGGCCGCTTATCAGTTCGAGCAACTGGTGCGCCGTCACGGTGTGGTTGCGCATTTGCAGGACTACATTGAGCTTGCCGAAAGAGAGGCGATCGACCTGATACAGCCATTGGCGCGATTGAGGCAGGCGGCGCGGGCTTTGTCCGGCAAAGCGGCAACGTTGTCCGGTTGGTTGCAGGCGCTCAATGAAAGTCTGGAGATACTGGGCGTGACCGGAGGCTGGCGGCAGGATGCAGCCGGGCAGCAACTGCTGCAATTATTATCCTTGTGGCAATCAGAGCTGCAATCCGATACGACCTCATGCAGTTTTTCGGAGTGGCGGCGCTGGCTGTCGCAGCAGCTTGATTTGAACACCTATCGCGATGTCGGAATGGACAGTCCCGTGCTGTTCACCCATCTTGCGGCGACACGCTGGGGCGGTTTCGATGCGGTGTTGCTGCTGGGGTGCGATGCAGTTCACCTGCCCGCACCCGTGAATGCGGGGCAGTGGTTCAACGATGCGGTGCGCGCAACGCTGGGTTTGCCCCTGTCTCATGCGCAACAGCGCAAAGTACGTGACGATTTGCTGTGCCTGCTTGCGATCAACGATAACGTGCTGGCAACCTGGCAGGCAAGCTGCAATGGCGAGGTGAACCTGCTCAGCCCGTATCTTGAAATGCTGCGCGCGCAACATCTGCTGGCGTTCGGCGATGATCTGATGGACAAGGAATTGGGCGAAATGCTGGAGATTGCGCAGGTGCAAATTCAGGATTCAGACCGCAAGGGTCTTCCCCGCACGACTAAGGGACTATGTCCCAAGTCGTTGCGTGAAGGATGCGGGATACAGGATGCAGGAGCAATGCCCAGGCCAGTGATACCAGCGCCGCTGATACCGACCCATATTTCCCCTTCCGGCTATAACGCGCTGATGGCCTGTCCCTATCAATACTTTGCACGTCACGTGTTGCGTCTGAATGAGCTGGATGAGGTGCGCGAGGCGCTCGACAAGCGCGATTACGGCACCTGGGTGCATGCGGTGCTGCAACGCTTTCACGCCGAGGTGCCGCTGTTGCAGGCACAGGACAGGGTAGAGGCGGAAGCTGTCTTGCAGCGCATCAGTAGCGAGGTGTTTGCAGAAGGCACGGCGCACGACTATCTGGCGCAGGCCTGGCTGTTACGCTGGCAGTCACAGATACCGGCCTATCTGGACTGGCAGCTGCAAAACGAAGCCGCCGGCTGGCGCTATCAGGGCAGTGAGGTGCCGTTCAGTATCGACGTGACGGGAAACCTGACGCTGCGCGGTCGTCTGGATCGCGTGGATGTCAACCAGACGGGCGAACGCCGGGTTCTGGATTACAAAACCCAGTCGGTGACGGTATTAAAAAACAAGCTTAAAGCGCCGGGAGAAGATGTGCAGCTGGCCTGTTATACGCAGGCCGTTGAAGCGGTAGCGGCGGAATTCGTGAGTCTGGAAAATGAGGCCGTGCAGGCGGTGGCCTCCCCCGATGAGATCACCGAATTGGCTCAACGCAATGTCGAGCGGCTGCAAACGATATTTGCGCAGTTGCGCGAAGGTGCCGGCATGCCCGCTCACGGTGCCGAAAACGTATGCGGGTATTGCGAGATGCGTGGGCTGTGCCGTCGCGGGGAATGGGAGGTAGATCAGGATCGAGGATTGGGGATTGAGGATCGAGGCGCAAATGGATAACCGGCTGGCGCTTGATCCATCGCAGAGCGTGGTGGTGGAAGCCTGTGCGGGCAGCGGCAAGACCTGGCTGCTGGTATCGCGCGTGCTGAGACTGTTGCTGGAGGGTGTGCCGCCCGGCGAAATACTTGCCATCACCTTTACCCGCAAGGCTGCGCAGGAAATGCAGGCGCGTCTGCGCGACTGGCTGTATGAACTGGCCTCAATGGACGATGACCATGTGCGCGAATTTCTGCGCCAGCGCGAAGTGGATGAGGCCGATCTGGAGCGCATGCTGCATCAATCGCGCCGTCTGTATCAGCAGTTTTTGCTTGCCAAACCGTCCATCACCATCAGCACCTTTCACGGCTGGTTCATGCAGATACTGCAACGCGCACCGCTCAATTCAGGCAGTGCGGGCGGGGTGCAGCTGGTCGAGCAGACCGCTGAGCTCTGGCAGGAGGCCTGGCAGACATTTCTGGACGGATTGCACGGCAAGCAGGACAGCGAGGTCGCGCGTTCGATGATGTATTTGTTCCGTGAGCTTGGGCTTGCCAACACGCAAACCCTGCTGCGCAAGTTCGCCGACAAACGCAGCGAATGGTGGGCGTACACCAATAATCTCCCCTCGCCCGCAAGCGGGAGAGGGGCAGGGGGAGAGGGGGAGGGTGCGCTGGAATTCGCGTTGCAGAACTTGCGCGAAGAATGGCAAGTTGACCTGAATGCCGATTTGATTATTGAGTATTGTGCAGACCCGAATAATCATCGCACCTTGCAGGCGTTTGCACAGCAACTCGCCAGCAATGGGACGGAGCCTCAGCAAAAGCAAGCTGTGAAGTTGCTTGAAGTGTGCGAACTGTCGGATTGCAAGGTCCGTTTCGCGGCCATACAGGCGTTTTTGTGTACCAGGGAAGGTCAGCCGCGCAAAACTTTTAATCCTACTAAAAAACAGGATGAACCGGCCTATGTTCTGGCGCGCGATATTGTACACACTGAGATGCAAGCTGTGCTTGAGCAGCTTCAGACGCAAACGATATATCGCGTTAATGAGCACGCGTTGCGCTGCGGGGTGGCCTTGCTGGATGCTTACCAGGCATTGAAACAGCGTCAGCAGATGCTGGATTTCGGTGACCTGGAATGGCGCGTGTGCCAGTTGCTAGGTGAGAGCGATCACGCGGAATACATGCAATACAAGCTCGACAGCCGCTACCGCCACGTCTTGCTGGATGAGTTTCAGGACACCAATCCGCTGCAATGGCAGATATTGCAATCCTGGTTTGCCGCCTCGAAGGCGGTGGACAGCACGCCGGTGGTATTCGTGGTGGGCGACCCCAAGCAATCGATTTACCGTTTCCGCCGCGCCGATGCCAGACTGTTCGATGTGGTACGCAACTATCTGGTGCAGGATTACGGCGCGGTGCATCTGATGAAGAACGAAACGCGCCGCAACGCGCCGGCCGTGCTGGAGGCGGTGAACGGGGTGTTCGAGAATCTGGCGGAATTTGCAGGGTATCAGAAACATGTCGCGCATCAGCACGCCTTGCCGGGCTACGTCGAGGTGTTGCCGCTGGCAGCGCTTGCGGATACGCCGTCTTCCGGCGCAACAGGTTTGCGCAATCCCTTGCTGGAGGCGCATCCGGACAGTGAGGAGGGCGCGCGCGAACGGGAGGCCGCGCAATTTGCCGAAAAGATCGCGCAGATCGTCGGTAACTGGTGTATACGCGATGAGGGGCGGACGCGCCCGGCGGAGTTTTCCGACATCATGGTGTTGGTACGGCGCAGAACCCATCTCAAGGTATATGAGCATGCGCTGCGCAGCTTATCCATCCCGTTCCTGACCTCGCGCCGCGGCGGTCTGCTCGATACGCTGGAAGCCTCCGATATACAGGCCTTGCTCAATTTTCTGATCACGCCGTTTGATGATCTGGCGCTGGCGCACGCACTGCGCACGCCGATATTTTCATGCAGCGACGACGACCTGATGAAAATTCAGGAACGAGGATTGAGGAGCGGGGAGTTGGGAGCGGGGACTGATGAGTCGTGCGACACTCCACTCAATCCTCAATCCACGATCCTCAATCCTAAAAGCTGGTGGCAGCGCCTGAAACAGTTGGTCGAAAACGACGAAGCATCGCCTGCCTTGCAGCGCGCGCATCGGCTGTTGCAAAGCTGGCTGTTGCTGGCCGACAAGTTGCCGGTACACGATTTGCTGGACCGCATCTATTTTGAAGGCGATGCAAAGCATCGTTATGCGGCGGCGGTGCCCGTTCTGATGCGTGACACGGTGCTGGCTAATCTGCAGGCATTTCTGGAAATTGCGCTGAATGTGGACGCCGGACGTTATCCCAGTCTGCCGGGGTTTTTGCGCGAACTGGCCGAATTGCGCCGCGCCGCTGACAATGAATCGCCTGATGAAGGCAAGGTCAACCAGACAGGCAATGCGATCCGCATCTACACGGTGCATGAGTCCAAAGGGCTGGAGGCGCCCATCGTCTGGCTGCTGGATAGCAACGCCAAACCGCCTGCCGACAAAGGCTATGACGTACTGGTGGATTGGCCGACGGAGGCTAAAGCGCCGGTGCATTTTTCTCTGTATGGCGACAAGTCCAGCCGCGGTGCGGTACGTGAACATTATTTTGCGCAGGAAGCGGCGCTCGCCGAGCGCGAAGATTTGAATCTGCTGTATGTGGCGATGACCCGTGCCAAACAGGCGCTGCTGGTCAGCGGCAATGGCGCCATATTGGACGACATGTGGTATCAGCGCATCGCCGATGTGGTTGATGCAGGCGACAATCCGCTTGTTTCTGAGGTGGCGGTGCTAGACAGTACTGAATCCCGTATCCTGAATCCCGCATCCTGTTTTGTCGATGAGCGCCTGACCCGTCCGCTGCCGGTGGGTCAGCGCCGCCCCGTGATGAGCGACGCGCAGCGCTATGGTATCTGGCTGCATGGGCTGTTGGAATATCTGGCACCCTCTGGCGAGAGGAGGCAGGAGAGTGTCATGGATGCGCTGCAGCACAAGTTGAATATTCCGGCCGTGGAAATGCCGGTGCTCTGGCAGCAGGCACAGGATATTTTGAATACGCCCGGACTTGTCCGCTTTTTTGATGCGCGGCTTTATCTGGCGGCAGCCAATGAAATCGCTTATGTTGATGCCAGCGGATTGTTGCGACGCATAGACCGTCTGGTCGAATTCGAAGAAGAAGTCTGGGTGCTGGATTACAAGACCGGTGCAGATTCGGGCAGCTTTGCGGAACAGCTCGAGGAATATCGCAGCGCGATGCAGGCGATCCACCCGCACAAACCGGTGCGATGTGCGTTAATATATCCGGGTGGTAAATTGATAGAAACCTGAGTAAAAAGCTGTGGTATTATTTCGTTACTGTTTAGATTGATCAATATGAATTCGCTTTTCCTGGATGAAGCGCAAGGAGCCGCGCAAGGAATGACGAGACATATCGACAAGATAGGCGAGGATTGAGTGAGCACGCGACACCGCGATTCGCCAGAAAAAGTGAATTTTTATTTAATGAAAGGAAAAAACATGGAACACACCCTGCCAGCCCTGCCCTACGCAATGGATGCACTGCAACCGCACATGTCCAAAGAGACCTTCGAGTACCACTATGCCAAGCATCATCAGGCTTATGTGACTAATCTGAACAACCTGATCAAGGGCAACGAATTCGAGTCTATGGATCTGGAAGCCATCATCAAGAAGGCCCCTGCCGGTGGCGTCTACAACAACGCCGCGCAAGTTTGGAATCATACCTTTTTCTGGAATTGCATGAAGCCTGCCGGCGGTGGCGCACCAACCGGTGCATTGGCTGATGCAATCAATGCCAAGTGGGGCAGCCTGGATGAGTTCAAGAAGGCGTTCCAGACGTCAGCAGTCGGTAACTTCGGTTCAGGCTGGACGTGGCTGGTGAAGAAGGCTGACGGGTCGCTGGACATCGTCAATATGGGCGCTGCCGGCACCCCATTGACCACCGACAACAAAGCCTTGCTGTGTGTGGACGTGTGGGAGCATGCCTATTACATCGACTATCGCAATATGCGCCCCAAGTTTGTTGAAACGTATCTGAATAATCTGGTCAACTGGGATTTTGTTGCGAAAAACTTCGCCTGAAGCATTTGATTGTTTTTTTTACGAGAATATATCCGTAACCTGTCGAATATATTCGTAATTTTTTCGACATCGCTAATATCCGTAACCAGACAGCTGTTTTGTGAGTTTTAAAACAGCTCTGTCTTGAACATTTAGGTTTTTGGCGAGATGCCTAATTGATAGCGGCGACCAGGGCATATAAGCCTGGTCGTCGTTTTTCTTTTGTCAGATGCTTCATGTACGTCAGGTTATCGAAGCAGCCGCTGGAGATTTGAGCCAACTATTTTCGCTATGGATTCGTTACCGGACATAGGCCAGAAATCCACCGAACGACAGCATTTAGATATCTCTACGACAAGCCCAGATTCTCGTCAATTGCACTGCGCACAATCGACCTTTTTCTGCTTTATGTACGTCAGCGCACGGAGCTATCTGCGAGGAGGGTGATAATCGTCCTGACATGCCGTAAAGATACGCGGCAATCCCAATAACAAATAGGCAACGATTATGATGCAAGGCAACTGGATGGGGGGCTGGGGAACAGACCACATGAGCGGATGGGGCGGATTATGGATGGTGCTGATCGTGGTCTTGGTCATTGCCGCGATTGTTGCGATCATTCGTAAAAAGTAATAACCATGATTTAAATGCTTTAGATCTGCTTTATCTCACCACTTTGTCACACTGTTAAGCAGCATGTCTGATTTTCATATTTTTGAAATTCAGAAACTGTGGCAACAAATCACAAGCCATTGTAGTTGTGTTATTTTTTACATACCTGTGGAAAATATGCACGCTGATGGGTGGGAAACATTGAAAGCTGTTTGACACCCCCAACAAAAAATGCATAACTGAGTCATTGTTATTCGTCTATGACGAAAGCTATTATCTGAGTTAGGGGCTATTTTTTCACTTGTCGATAGAAGTGTACTCGCTGCGAAACCCTTCAATATATAAAACCCACCTCCTTGTACGCTAACGCACAGATAACAGCCTGTTGAGTCGCTAAGATGATTCAGTCGTAGCAGTTTAAAGCTCAGCATGCTGGCCGGTACAGCACTACAGAACCTTAATTACAACGGGAGTCTGAATGTTCATCAATGGTTTGGGCACGGCAAATCCATCGTACAGATATAACAAAACCCAATGCTGGGAAGCGTTCAAGTCCTCCGAATGGTTTAGAAAACTTGATCTGCGATCACACATGATTGCGGACGCTGTTCTTAATAAAGAAAACGGGATCGAATTCAGATATCTTGCTGTTACATCCCTGGATGAAGTGTTCAATATTGATCCCGATACCCTGCACAGGCGCTTTCTGGACAACGCGCCGGCGCTGGGAGCAGAAGCAGGTCAGGCGGCACTTAAAGATGCCGGCATCGATGCCGATGCAATTGATGGATTGGTAGTCAGTACCTGCACGGGTTATCTTTGTCCGGGCTTAACCAGTTATATCGTGGAACGACTGGGCCTGCGCGCTGATGTGCAAGCTTTTGATCTGGTCGGACAGGGTTGCGCCGCCGCGCTGCCCAATTTGCGCTTAGCCGAAGCATTACTGTCGACCGATACGTGCCAGAACGTGTTGTCAATTTGCGTGGAAGTCAGCAGCGCCGCGATGTATCTTGATAATGATCCCGGTGTGTTAATCAGCGCCTGCCTGTTTGGCGACGGAGCCGGAGCCGCCGTGCTTTCCAGACAGTCGAATCCGCTGCGACGCAGCATCGAGTGGCGGGAGTATGCCTCACTCGTCAATCCAGCTGAGCGTAACGCGCTGCTGTTTGAAACGCGTAATGGAATGCTTCGTAACGTCCTGACAAAGGGCGTTCCTGGATTGGCTGCCGATCATGCCGAGCAGGTGTTGCAAAAAGCATTGAGTGGGGCCGGCCTGCTGCCTGAAGACGTCAGCACCTGGATTATGCACGCGGGCGGGCGCGATGTACTGATTGCGTTGCAGAAGCGTTTGAAAATTTCCGCTGAGGATTTACGTTACAGCGCAGACATGCTGCGCCTTTATGGCAACATGAGTAGCGCCTTTGTCTACTTTGTATTGCAGGCCGCACTCAATGACAACGCAAAGCCCGGATGGTGGTGGATGTCATCGTTCGGCGCCGGATTCAGTTGTCACGGTGCCTTGCTTAAGGTGGCCTAGCCTTGTCACAAGAAAGAGCCGATCGTGGACTTTAATCTGCAGCGACGCGTAGAGCCGGAACTGCTCGATGTTCTTGGTGCTGAAGATCCGCAAGCGCTCAGGTCACGCAAGGACTTGCGGCGCATTCACCACGCGATGGCCACATTATCGATCGTACAACGCGCATTGAATCGAGGCACAGCAGGATTCATCCCGCGCACGCTGCTTGAACTTGGCGCTGGCGACAGCTCACTGATGTTGCGCCTGGCACAGGAACAAGCCGCTTGCTGGCCCGCAATCGACGTCACCTTACTTGACAGGTTGAACCTGGCAGAGCCACAGACGCTCGACGCAATTCGCAAGCTCGGTTGGACACCCCGCGTCGTGACGGAAGATATATTCAACTGGCTGGAAGGCCCCAACGACTCGCTCACAGATGTCATTATCGCCAATCTATTCATGCATCATTTTTCGTCCAGCGAGCTTGCGCGCCTTCTGGCGGGCATCGCGGCGCGCAGTCGGGTTTTTCTTTGCTGCGAACCTAAGCGCTCCGCCCTGTCTCTGGCGGGCGCCCGCTGCGTCGGTTTACTGGGTGCGGGCCCTGTGACGCGGCACGATGCGGTATCGAGCGTGCATGCAGGATTTCGGGCGCAAGAGTTGTCGGCACTGTGGCCGAATCCGCAACACTGGGTGTTGCATGAGTATTCAGCGGGCTTGTTCAGCCATTGTTTTCTCGCCATCCGCAAAGATGTCGTAAATGAACATCGACTATGATGTAATCATATTGGGCGGCGGCCCCTCCGGCGCTACCGCTGGCGTGCTCCTGGCACAGGCGGGATGGCGGGTCGCCATCGTCGAGAAAGCGAAATTTCCACGTCGCAAGGTTTGCGGTGAATTCATTTCGGAAACGACATGGCCCTTGCTGCGGCAGTTGGGCATTGCCGATCCATTGATGGAAATCGCAGGGCCCGTCGTGCGTCGCGTGGGCGTTTACGCGGGCGATGCGATGGTAACCGCTCAACTTGCTGCACCAACTGATCAGGCCCGGGATGGCGGCAGAGCAATCGGTCGCGAACATCTGGACTCGCTACTGCTCAAGCGTGCGGCTGAAGCTGGGGCCGAGGTATGGCAGCCATTTACACTCGCGTCATTTGTCGAGAACGGTGATGGCTACGTGTGCAACCTCATCGACAAGTGCTCGCGCGAGGAACGTGCATTAAGTTCCAGGCTGATTATCGCAGCGCATGGTTCATGGGAGTCAGGTGCAATGCCAACGCAGAACTTTCGGCGTCCGCCGCGCATCTCGGATTTGTTTGGATTCAAGGCGCATTTTCTCAATAGTAGCCTTCCCGCCGATCTCATGCCCCTGCTCGCATTTCCAGGCGGATATGGTGGTATGGTACACAGCGATGGCGGCCGGGTCAGCCTGTCGTGCTGCATACGGCGCGATCAACTTGAGAAATGCCGGCAACACTATCCGAACGTGAATGCCGGGACGGCCGTTCTCTCGCACATCAAGTCTTCGTGCAAGGGTGTATCTGAAGCGCTGTCTTCAGCCCGTCTGGACGGCGCATGGTTGTCGTCAGGGCCGCTACGCACCGGCATTCGTTCGTTTGGTCGCGAGGGCATCTTCACCGTCGGCAATGCGGCAGCCGAAGCGCATCCCATAGTGGCTGAAGGCATCAGCATGGCCATTCAGTCCGCCTTTTTATTGAGCGAACAATTAAACGCGTGGCGCGCCAGCAGTGATCCGGCCTTGTCAAATCAGGTTTTTGACAGCATGCGGCATCACTATGAAATTGCCTGGCGCAAAAATTTTTCACGGCGATTCAGATTGGCCGCAATATTCGCGCATTTATTCATGCGCCCGTTAACATCCCATATTGTGACGGGATGGCTTACGCGCTTCCCGCGACTCTTGACCGAGGGCGCACGCTGGAGCGGTAAAGCGGATCCATTACTTTTTAGCCACTATCCGAAGCATGAGTAGCGTCAGGTGGTCTGTGATACTGCGTTGCGATTGCGGTTTTATTCTTTGCTGCCTGTCTCTTCCGGGACTTCTGCTGCGGGCGGTTCGTCCGAATCGCTGCGCTCATCCAGTGCAGCAAGCACAAGCTCCGGAGTCATTGACTGTTGCAGTGCGGTAGCTTCGAGATCTTGGCGGTCTTTGACATTAGGTAAATCACGCCGCAACTCTTCCAGCAGATCGATAAGCTTGGCGACCTTCTGTTCGGTCAATAACGTCACTTTCAGATCCAGATGATCACGTTGTTCCGCGAGCTTGGCGAGGCGATTCTGCTTGATCAGAACCACGCTCGCGGTCAGCAGCGCGCCCAGGCCGACAATTCCTTGTAACCAGAAAAACGGTGCCGGATCGAATTTGGTCATGCCAAACCGGGGAAATACGGCGTTGGCAAGCATCCAGAGCGCGACAAAGAGCAGAATGATGCCGAGAAAAGCAGGCTGACCGATAAAATGACTGATGCGTTCCAGGATACGTTGCGAGCGACTGATCTTTTGTTCTTCACGCGCATAAAATTCCAGAACGGCCTCGATATTTTGGCTGATCTGGTCACGTTCCGATTCAACTGGCGTGTCACGCAGATCAGAAGCTTGCGCCGGTGGAATGACAGGTTTGGCACTCATCAAAATGTATTACGCTTCATTAGTCGTTCCATCATGTCCACACTTACACATCTATCACTGATTACATAAATACTGTATACACTCTATTCAAGATCGACTATTTATCCTGGCATGCCGGCTTTACCACGCTTGTGGCAATCGGTATTTTTCCGGCAGCAAATCGATGATTTCCTTTTGCACTAAAATATTGTGCTCTTCATACAGTTCTTCGCGGCATAACAGTAGTGTTTCATCTATATTTTCCAGCACTTTTTCGCCCTGCCACACCCATTTAACCGGCAGGCATACGCCTAAATCGCTCTCTGTTGAATAATCGGACTGCACAACGCCGACTGCCTTGATATGCAGACTGAATTGCTGCGTACAGTGTTTGATGAAAACGATGTCTTCATTTTTGATGGGCGAAACGATCCCATGCACGTCTAATTTTCCATCAGGCGAATGAGGGAAACACACAACGTTCTTATCGATTAAATCTTGCGCCTTGAGTTCGTCAATTCCAAAAAAAGCAGTCATTTTTTCTCCATTCATGTATGCGTAACGTATTGATGCACAATGGGTCGAGTTGCGTTGCAACTGTCATGGCTGGTTTTTGTTCGGATTTGTGTTCCGGGTCAGCGACATGCTTTTAGAGGCAATGCAGGCCATCAGATCGTGCCAGGATTTTGCAAAAGACTCAGTACCCGCGCGCTGGAGCTCAGCGGCAAGCGTCTCATCATTAATGCCCTCGCGCGTAAATTCCGCGATTGTCGCTTCCACCATTTCTGCATGCCGCTCATCTGACGGCAATACATTGTTGATTTTGCCGTGCTCGGCAAAAGCGAGCAGTGTCTTTTCCGGGATGGTGTTGATCGTATCTGGCGCAGCGAGCGCTTCAACGTAAAGCGTTTCTGAGGCAGAAGGATCCTTGGTGCCGGTGCTGGCCCACAACAGGCGTTGCGGAAGGACGCCTGCGGCGGCCAATTTCTGCCAACGCGGGGACGCCAGCAAATCACGGTAGGCTTTGTAGGTGCGCATGGCGATGGCGATGCCAAGACGGTTGTTGCGAAACTCGCCTTGAACGTTATTTTTCACGGCAACGTCCCAGCGACTGATAAAAAGGGAAGCCACGGAAGCGACCTTGGTATCCAGACCTGCAGCAATGCGCCGCTCAATGCCTCGCATATACGCCTCTGCTGCAGCGATGTAGTGCTCGCGGGAAAATAGCAAAGTGACATTCACCGGCACACCGGCGAAAATCGCTTCTTCAATCGCCGGAATTCCAGCGCCCGTGCCCGGAATCTTGATGAAGAGATTAGGGCGTTGCGCACGTGCATGCAGCTGCCTGGCAGCTTCTATCGTGCCGGCGGTATCGTCTACAAGCAAGGGCGATACCTCCAGTGACACCCAGCCGTCGACGCCCTTGGTGGCATCGTGGACCGGACGCAGAAGATCGGCCGCCTGTATCAGGTCTTCCAGCGCAAGTTCGAAGAACAACGCCTCGCCTGCCTTGCCATCCAGTGTTTTTTGGCGGATCGCATCATCGTAGAAATCACCATCCTGGATGGCGTGATCGAAGATGGTGGGGTTGGAGGTGAGTCCGGTTACGGACAGCTCGCTGATATAACGGGCCAGTGTGCCACTTGTCAGCAGTTCGCGCGTGATGTTGTCCAGCCAGAGACTCTGACCCAGATCGTGCAATTGTTGGGTGGTTTTCATTTTTATCCTTCTCCAGTATCGGGTTGTGCCAGTTCCCGGCCTATGAGTTGACGAAATGGCGTCAACGCCACCTGAAAATCATTAGGCAGGCGCCGCGGTATCATACAATCAGTCCGCGTAATTTCTCCGGTGTCATCTTTTCCCCTTGTTTGATGAGTGCTCGCGCCGTCTCAATCTTGTCCCACACGTTGCACATCATCACCCCTCTAACCTTTCTGTCGCGCAGGTAGTAGATGACCCCGGTATCATTTTCCTTCTGCCAGTCGGCAAAAGTTTCCAGCCGCGAATCAATCTCGCCGGTCGCTTCGTAGCCGAACTCGAACAGATCCGAGAAAAAATACGGCTGATAGGTAAAGGGTTTATGCGCACCCGCCATATTTCGCCCCGCCCATTTCCCCTGGTTGAGGGCGTTGTCCCAGTGTTCGATACGCATCGCTTTACCCAGCGCCCGGTAAGGAAAGAAGGCGTTGTCGCCTGCGGCGTAAATATCCGGACGGGAAGTCTCAAGGTATTCGTTCACCACAATTCCATCGCCTACCGCTAAGCCACCGCTCTTGGCCAACTTCATATCCGGAATAACGCCTACGCCGACGATTACAATATCCGACGCTATCGTCTCACCCTTCCCGGTGCGGGTGATGAATTGAGTGCTGTTCCTGCTGAAAGAAACGGGCTTGTCTGCTGCCAGGATCCTGACGCCCTTCTCCTGGTAATGTTGCTGCACGGCCTGGCCCAGGTAATCCGGCAAGACGCGGTCGCAGAGGAGTGCGCCGGGAAAAATCATGGTGACATGCAGTTTGTTGATATTGAGCGCCGCGGCTAGCTCTGAGCCGATGAACCCGCCGCCGATAACCACGGCGGATTTCCCCTCGGCGGCGACGCCCCGTGTGCGCAGATAATCGTCCAGGTTGCGGAAGTAACAGATGCCTTCGAGATCGCTACCGGGGATGTCCAGCGTCCGCGCCTTGCAGCCTGTTGCCAGCAGCAGTTTTCCATAGCCGTAAGTCTCGTCATTGGCGGTGGTTATGGTTTTTTTGCCGGAATCGAGATGAGCCGCTGTTGTCCCCAGCGCCAGGGTAACGGCATGGGTATCGTAGAACTTTTGGTCATGGAGAAAAATGTCCTCCACTTGCTGTTTACCGAACCACAGCTTCTTGGACAGCGGCGGACGATCATAGGGCAAGTGACTTTCTTCACTGATCAGAAGAATACTGCCCGCCGCATCAAGCTCACGAATGCCTTCCACTGCTGATGCGCCCGCCAGCCCGCCGCCCACAATCATATAATCGTAAACGTGTTTCATTATCTTCTTCCCGTGAGAATGAGTGACCAGTATCACACTTGAATGCCCGGCGGCACTGTGCGTTAACGTACAGAATCAATGTGATCGTTGCTGTAATTTAAATAAAAATGTTCAAGAAAACTTCAAAGAGACCAAACCACGATTGCAGCAATTGACGAACCTCGCCGATAAAAAAGGAAGCAAACAAATGAGCACGATTACGACGCAAGACGGTACGCAGATCTATTACAAGGACTGGGGCACAGGTCAGCCTGTGGTGTTCAGCCACGGCTGGCCTCTCAATGCGGATAGCTGGGAAGCGCAGATGCTGTTTCTGGCCAGCAACGGCTATCGCTGCATTGCTCACGACCGGCGCGGTCATGGGCGGTCGAGCCAGCCCTGGAATGGCAACGAGATGGATACCTTTGCCGACGACCTTTCGGAACTCATCAAAACGCTTGCCCTGAAGGAGGTCGTCCTGATCGGCTTTTCCATGGGCGGCGGCGAAGTTGCCCGCTATATCGGTCGTCATGGCACGCAACGATTGGCCAAGGCCGCACTGATCTCCGCTGTTCCGCCGCTAATGCTGAAAACGGTCGCCAATCCCGGCGGTTTGCCGATGGAGAAGTTCGATGCAATTCGCGCCGCTTGCCTCGCCGACCGTTCGCAGTTCTACAAGGATCTCGCCGGCGGCCCGTTCTTCGGGGCCAACAGGCCTGGCGCCAAAGTTTCGCAAGGCATGATCGACACATTCTGGCATCAGGGAATAATGGCAGGTCACAAGAATGCCTTCGACTGCATCAAGGCATTCTCCGAGACGGATTTCACCGAAGACCTCAAAAAGTTCGACGTACCGACGCTGATCGTTCACGGCGACGACGACCAGATCGTGCCGATCGGCGCTGCCGCTCTCCATGCAGCGAAGCTGGTCAGGAACGCGACGTTGAAGATTTACCCGGGCGCACCCCACGGCCTTGTGGATACGCACAAAGACCAGCTTAACGCCGACCTGCTTGAATTTATCAGGTCCTGAGGGTTCTCCTGCATTTCAAAATGCACTACAAACAAGTGGCTGAGGGTTTCCTCAAAAAATGACTTTTTTACAGCTACGTTAGGCAGTCGGTACTTGAGGGCCTGCAGCCTGACTATCTAACACTCGCTTAACCAATAGGAGTATAGAACATGAATAAAAAAGCACTTGTTTCCGCTATTCTCGCCATGGTTTTACCCCTCATGAGTGTTGCGCAAACTCCCGCTGTCGAAGACTTCTCCGCACTGGTAAAACGTCTTCAAGCGGAGAAGCCGAAGTTTGCGCAACGTCAACAGGCATTGCTCGCGGAGCGCTACGACCTGGCTGACCGGCCAGCCTCCACGGTCATGTCGCGCGGCAAGCCGGTACAAGACGGCGTGCGCGTCAAGTTGCCCGCAGGCATGACCTGGGAGAAACTCGCTGCCTTCTCGCCGGAGGAGATCAAGGAAAAGCAACTCTGGCCGGCCGGCTTTCTTCCGTTGCCGCATCCTCACCACGAAGCCGGCGGCATGATCTTCCCCAAATTCCTCATCGAGGAAACGAAAAAGCAGACCGATCGTGATCTGACTCGCTTCGATCTCGACTTCGACTTGCCGGATCATTTTCTGCCCGAGTTCCCCGCACCAATCTACCTGACAACGCGGTCGGATCTGGGCGACGTCTCGCAAGGGAAGCTGGTGACGCTCAGCAACTTCAATGAATTGTTCAAAGACATCCTCAATCCCAAGCAAATCGAAGGATTGCGCTTGCTGGTCACGCCGTTTCCCCAGCAGCAGTTCAACGCCACCGATGACCGCCGCAGCTTGAAGGCCTCTCAGGGCGTGGCCTGCTTTGACTGTCACGCCAACGGCCATACGACCGCCTCCACCCACACGGTCGGTGACATTCGCCCCAACGAGTATCGTCATCGGATTGACACGCCCTCGCTGCGTGGCGTGAATATTCAGCGCCTGTTCGGTTCGCAACGGGCACTGAAAACAGTGGAAGACTTCACCGAGTTCGAGCAGCGCGGCGCCTATTTTGACGGCATCCCGGCCGATGCGGCGCGTAAGGGCACCAATGTTCTCGAACGCGGCAGTCAGGTGCAGTTCATGGCGGAATTTCAGGAGCTGCTCGATTTCCCGCCCGCGCCTAAGCTCAACGTCTTCGGCAAGCTCATTCCCGCCAAAGCCAGCAAGAGCGAGATGCGCGGTCAGGAAATCTTCTTCGGCAAGGGCCAGTGTGCGAGCTGCCACACCCCGCCATACTACACCGACAACTCCATGCACAACCTGAAGGTGGAGCGCTTTTTCAAGGAGGTCACGATCAACGGTCGCCGCGCATCGGCCGATGGCCCGATCAAGACCTTCCCGTTGCGCGGCATCAAAGACTCGCCGCCGTATCTGCACGATGATCGTTTGCTGACGCTGGATGACACAGTGGAATTTTTCAACCTCGTTCTGGAGTTGAAGCTGAAGGAACAGGAGAAGAAGGATCTGGTGGCATTCATGCGAGCGCTGTAGCTTACCCTGGCTTGACGGCGAGCATGAGAGGTCGGTGATAAAAAAGTGGACAAGCGGTTGGCGCACACGACACAAGACGGTACGCAGATATATTACAAAGACTGGGGGAAAGTCAGCCTGTGGTGTTCAGCCACGGCTGGCCTCTCTGTGCGGATAGCTGGGAAGCGCAGATGATGTTCCTGTCCGGCAACGGCTATCGCTGCATCGCTCACGACCGGCGCGGTCATGGTCGGTCGAGCCAGCCCTGGAGTGGTAGTGAGATGGATACTTATGCTGACGATCTTTTGGAACTCATCGAAACGCTTGCCCTGAAGGAGGTCGTGCTGATCGGCTTTTCCATGGGCGGCGGCGAAGGTGCCCGCTATATCGGTCGTCATGGTACGAAACGATTGGCCAAGGGCGTACTGATCTGCGCTGTTCCGCCGCTGATGCTGAAAACAGCGGACAATCCCGGCGGTTTACCGAACAAAAAAGGGGCGGAGGGTTGCCTCAAAAAATGACTTTTTTATGACTAATTTAGGCCGTCGGTGCTTGAGGACTGGCGGTGTTGAAGGGCGCCGGTATGAAACTTTCAGGTGAATCGGAGCATCCTGCCACGGTGTAAGTTGTATGCTTCGCCTCCTATTTGATACGTTGAACAGCAGGAATAGGTGTCAGAGGGGGGCATGGGTTCCTCTCTTTCATTTTTGTAAACCCTTTTTATGGCATATCATGCAATTCTGAGTGGTTCAAAATACCGATTTACGGCATACTCAAGCAGTGGCGATACGTACGCCTGCTGACATTAGGAAGAATCATTAACAGATGAGGATTGCGCAGATGAGGTTTTTTCTTCAATCTGTGCTTTGGAGAGTTTCATGGGAATAGAAAGTACGCGTTTTCTGGTGGTGGACGATTTTTCAACGATGCGCCGTATCGTGAGGAATTTGTTGAAGGAGCTGGGTTTTGTCAATGTGCAGGAGGCCGAGGACGGTGTCGAGGCATTGAAAAAGCTCAGGGCGGACACGTTTGACTTCGTGGTGTCGGACTGGAATATGCCGAACATGACGGGGATCGAATTGCTGCGCGAAATACGCAAGGATGAAAAGCTCAAAACCTTGCCGGTGCTGATGGTGACCGCAGAGGCCAAGCGCGAGAATATCATTGAGGCCGCGCAGGCGGGCGCTTCCGGCTATGTGGTCAAGCCCTTTACGGCGGCGACCCTGGACGAGAAGTTGAAGAAAATATTTCAAAGTATGGCTAAGTGAGCGCTGATATGAGCAATGATGATCAGGATCTGGAATCGCTGTTTGACAGTATTCGCGAGCAGAACACGACGGCCAAACGGGCTGAAGACAGCGTTCCTGCAAAATCGCTTGAAGGCTCGGCCCAGTCGAGCGTGATTAATCAGCTGGGCCAGATCACGCGTAACCTGCATGACACGTTGCGTGAATTGGGTCTGAATAAGCAGATTGAAAAGGTGACGTCATCTATCCCGGATGCGCGCGATCGCCTGAACTATGTGGCGACGCTGACCCAGCAGGCTGCCGAACGTGTGCTCAACGCCACGGAAGCGGTGCAGCCCCTGGTGCAGAATATCGAGAAGGATGCGCTGCATCTGGAGGCGCAGTTGCAGAAACTGTTTGATGGCGAGTTAAGCACGGAGGAGTTTAAAGCGCTGATGCTGAAAAACAAGACATTTATTCAGCAACTGCCGATCCAGGCCAAAAAGGCGAACGGCTATGTCATGGAGATCATGATGGCGCAGGACTTCCAGGATCTGACCGGTCAGGTGATCAAGAAAATCATCGATCTGACGCAGAATATGGAAAAACAGTTACTGGCTTTGCTGCTGGAGAATGTGCCGGTAGAGGCAAGGTCTGAGGTAGAGACGGGTTTGCTGGGCGGCCCTGTGATCAAGCCGGGACAGGATGTGGTGACCAGTCAGGATGAAGTAGATGCGCTGCTGGGAAGTATGGGGTTCTGACGGCAGGGGATAATTCTTTAATTTTAAAATAAAAATCCCGGTTTAAAGCCGGGATTTTTATTTAGTGTTGATGTTTTACGACCCAAAAAAGTCCTTGACCTTGTTCATCCAGGATTTGGCCCTTGGATTGTGGTGCTCGCTGTTCAGATCGTTGATGCTTTCAAACTCGCGCAGCAACTCTCTTTGGCGATCGGTGAGATTGACCGGTGTTTCCACGATGACATGGCAGTGCAGATCGCCATAGGTTGTACTGCGCACGCCCTTGATGCCCTTGCCGCGCAGACGGAAAATCTTGCCGCTCTGCGTTTCAGCCGGAATCTTGATATGCGCCTTACCATCCAGTGTCGGGATCTCGATTTCACCCCCCAGGGCTGCGGTGCTGAAACTGATCGGCATTTCGCAATGCAGGTCGTTATGGTCGCGCTGGAAGACCGCATGCGCCTTGACGTGGATTACCACATACAGATCGCCGGACGGTCCGCCGTTGACGCCATGCTCACCTTCACCTGAGAGGCGTATGCGATCATCGTTATCCACACCCGGCGGAATTTTGACCGCCAGTGTCTTGTGCTGCTTGATGCGTCCGCTGCCGTTACAGGGTTTGCACGGGGATGAGATCATCTTGCCGTTGCCGTGACAGCGCGGGCAGGTCTGCTGGATCGAGAAGAAGCCCTGTTGCATGCGCACCTGGCCGTGTCCGCCGCAGGTTGAGCAGGTGGTCGGGCTGGTGCCGGGTTTGGCGCCCGAGCCATGACAGGTGTCGCATTCCTCCATGGTCGGCACGCGGATTTGCGTCTCGGTGCCGCGTGCTGCCTGTTCCAGCGTGATTTCCAGGTTGTAGCGCAGATCGGCGCCGCGCTGCACATTGCTGCGCCCGCCACCGTTGCCGCGACCGCCGCCGAAAATATCGCCAAAAATATCTGAAAAATCAAAGCCCTGTGCGCCTGCGCCGCCTGCGCCGAACGGATTGCCGCCACCCATGCCACCTGCTTCAAAAGCGGCGTGACCATACTGGTCGTAGGCGGCACGCTTCTGGCCGTCGGACAAGGTCTCGTAGGCTTCCTTGGCTTCCTTGAAATGTTCTTCCGCCTTCGGGTTGTCCGGATTGCGGTCAGGATGATGCTTCATCGCCAGTTTGCGATAAGCCTTCTTGATTTCATCGTCCGAAGCATCGCGATTGACGCCCAGGACTTCGTAATAGTCTTTTTTTGCCATAGCTATAAAAGGATTGAGGAGCGAGGATTGAGTGGCTTAGGCGTCCTCTTTCCATGCTCCCCTATCTTTACTCCTAACTGATTGTTGTACAAGTGCAGGGGATTAAGGGTAGAGGGTGACTTTACTCAATCCTCAATCCTTGATCCTCAATCCTGGCCTCCTTACTTCTTGTCCTTGACTTCAGTGAACTCAGCATCCACCACGTCGCCCTCATCCTTATGGGCTTCGTGCGCTGCACCGGCACCCGCATCCGCGCCTTGAGACTTGGCCTGTTCAGCCGCGTACATCTTTTCGCCCAGTTTTTGCGCGGCAGTCGCTAATGCTTCGGACTTGGCTTCGATGGCGTCCTTGTCGTCACTCTTTACCACTTCTTCTGCTTCTTTCAAGGCTGCTTCGATAGCGGATTTCTCATCGGCTGTCAGCTGTTCGCCGTATTCCTTCAGTGACTTGGTTGTAGAGTGAATCAACGCATCCAGCTGGTTGCGCGCAGACACCAGTTCCACGGCCTTCTTGTCATCTTCTGCATGGGCTTCAGCATCGCGAACCATGCTCTCGATTTCAGCTTCCGACAAGCCGGAACTGGCCTTGATGGTGATGTTCGCTTCCTTATTGGTGGCCTTGTCCTTCGCAGCGACGTGCAGGATGCCGTTAGCGTCGATATTGAAGGTCACTTCGATCTGCGGCATGCCGCGGGGTGCGGGCGGAATATCGGACAGGTTGAACTGACCCAGGCTCTTATTGCCGGATGAGATTTCGCGCTCGCCCTGCAATACATGGATGGTTACGGTGGACTGATTGTCGTCAGCCGTCGAGAACACCTGAGACGCCTTGGTCGGAATCGTGGTGTTTTTCTTGATCAGCTTGGTCATCACGCCGCCCATGGTCTCGATGCCCAGAGACAAGGGGGTCACGTCCAGCAGCAGCACGTCTTTCACTTCGCCCTGCAATACGCCGCCCTGAATGCAGGCACCGACGGCAACCGCTTCGTCCGGGTTCACGTCCTTACGTGGCTCGCGACCGAAAAATTCTTCCACTTTTTTCTGAACCATCGGCATGCGGGTTTGACCGCCGACCAGAATCACGTCAGCGATGTCAGAAATCGAAATGCCGGCGTCCTTCATGGCGATCTTGCAGGGCTCGATGGTACGCGCAACCAGGTCTTCAACGATGCTTTCGAGCTTGGCGCGGGTGATTTTTACGGCCAGATGCTTGGGGCCGGTCGCATCTGCCGTGATGTAGGGCAGGTTGACTTCGGTCTGCTGTGCGGAAGACAACTCGATCTTGGCTTTTTCGGCCGCGTCTTTCAGTCGTTGCAGCGCCAGCATGTCTTTTTTGAGGTCAATGCCGGATTCCTTTTTGAACTCTTCAACCAGAAACTCGATCACGCGCATGTCGAAATCTTCACCGCCCAGGAAGGTGTCGCCGTTGGTCGACATGACTTCAAACTGATGCTCGCCGTCGATTTCGGCGATGTCGATGATGGAGATATCGAAGGTACCGCCACCCAGGTCATATACGGCGATCTTGCGGTCGCCTTCCTGTTTGTCCATACCGAACGCAAGGGCTGCAGCCGTTGGTTCATTGATGATGCGCTTGACATCCAGACCCGCGATACGGCCCGCATCCTTGGTTGCCTGACGTTGTGCGTCGTTAAAATAGGCAGGCACCGTGATGACCGCTTCAGATACGGATTCGCCCAGATAGTCCTCGGCGGTCTTTTTCATCTTCATCAGCACTTGAGCGGAAATCTCAGGGGCCGAGAACTCCTTGTCACGTACCTTGATCCAGGCGTCGCCATTCTTGGCCTTGACGATGGTAAACGGCACCATGTCGATGTCTTTCTGCACCATTTTTTCATCAAAGCGGCGGCCGATCAGGCGCTTTACCCCGTACAGGGTGTTCTTGGGGTTGGTGACCGCCTGACGCTTGGCGGCAGCGCCTACCAGTACTTCGCCATCTTCCATATAGGCGATGATGGAGGGGGTGGTGCGCGTACCTTCGGCGTTTTCGATCACCTTGGTCTTGCCGTTTTCCATGACTGCGACACAGGAGTTGGTTGTGCCCAGATCAATACCGATAATTTTTCCCATAATGCTGATTCCTTATAAAAGTTATTGATTTCGATGTCGCCCTACATGGGGCGGGTAATCCGTATTTCAAGTGTTTGTGATGCAGTTGATAGTTTGTAGTCGTTAGTATCGAGTTGATGTTGTCGGCTGCGCCGGTTTTAACTAATGACTTGCGACTTACGTCTAACGACTGAATTTAAGTTATTACTTCCCTTGTGATACCAGTACCAGCGCCGGGCGCAGTACGCGCTCGTTGAGCGTATAGCCCTTCTGCATCACGCTGACCACCGTATTGGCAGGCTGATCGCTGGGCACCATGCTGATCGCCTGATGTTTGTGCGGATCCAGTTTTTCACCGACCGGGTTGATTTCGATGATGTTGAATTTTTCAAATACGCTGGAAAGTTGTTTGAGCGTCAGTTCCATGCCGCTCTTGAAGCTTTCAACGGTCGCAGTTTCAACGGCCAGACCGGCTTCAAGACTGTCTTTTACCGCCAGCACCTCGTTGGAGAAACGTTCGACGGCAAACTTCTGTGCCTTGGAGACATCCTCGCTTGCGCGGCGGCGGATATTTTCGCTTTCGGCTTTGGCATACATCCAGGCGTCGTAGTGTTCCTGTGCGCGGCGTTCGGCCGCCTGCAGCATTTCCTCCGTGCTGGGGATGGTTTCGGTGCTGTCAACGGTTTGTGTGGTATCCGCGTTGAGCGTGCTGTCGTGCGTGTCGGTCGGGTTTTGTTCCATAGCTGTCTCCAAAATTTAGTGCTGCCTACAAGTTGGGCCGGTTTTGTTCTTTTCAAGAGGGCTTGTGTGTTTTTGTTGCGCGAGGTGGTGTCTGTGTTGAATTATTCAGGTTTTATTGTGCTTGACATTTTATTTTTGAGGCTAAAAAAACTAGCAGACAGATGAATGTCGGAAAATTGCTGACAGCGTGTCAGTTTTAGTAGTACAAACAAAAAATCTTCAGGTACAATCCGGCGCAAATATCACCAGTTCCTGTTGCGGGAATACAGCACGTTAACAACCAGGCTTGAGGAGAATGCAATGGATAAATTGGAAGGTAACCTGGATTACTTCGCCAGGCAGCAGTGTTCAACGCAGTGGGGCGCTTTTCTGGCTGCCTTTGCCAGTGAGTTTGGTGAGCAGATTCCGGTCGGTGAGTTGCGTGTTCTGATGGCCAGGCTTGGGAAATCCATGGCGCAAAGCATGCCGGCGCCAACCGGCAATACCATTGCAGAACTCGAAGCATCGATCAATGATATCTGGTTCAATATGAACTGGGGCTGGGCGGACATGCAGGAGAAAGAAACCGGCCTGTTTATCGAGCACCATGCAGCGCCCTTGCTGGGTGCTTTTGGCGAGGAGGCGCTGGCCTGGTCTCCGGCGATTCTGGAAGGTATTTATGCGCATTGGTTTGCAGTGATGGGTGCGGGATCGGCATTGCAGCTCACACAAGTTGAACCGGCGCAGCCCGATGCCATGCTGATTGTGTTTCGTTTTGGCAGAGCGGCATGAACGGGGTATAAACATACCGGGGGGCGGAAATGAAAAAAACGGTTAATGCGGACATCAAGAATCTTTTCCAAAAGTTTGGCGGAGATACGGGTAGCTATAAGGAAATACAACAGGACTACGTGACGGAGAAGGCGCAGCAAAACTGGCCTATCGTCAACGCAATTGAAAAAGCACAAGCTGCCGCGCCCAGACTCCGGGCTTCCGCTCCGTCAAGTCGTACTCCGCAGCCTGCACCTTCGCAGCCCATTCAGTCCAGAGTAGTCGCCAGTCAGCCTATGCCAAATCCTGCCCCGCATGCGTCTTCGCTGTTTGGTTCGCTGGCGGCCAGAGCTGAGCCGCTTCCGGCTGCACCCGCGCCGCTCAGTGCCTTATTCGGCGGTTTGAATAAGGCTGTTCATGCGGCCCCCGATCAGGCGATCCCCGTGCAAGTGGTCCGGTCTGAAAAGGATACGCTGAACACGGTGTTTTCACGTTTACAGGCTCCCCAGGAGGTTGCAAGTGCGCCGGAAAAGAATTTACGCGGTCTGTTCGGCTTTTTGAGTAAATAATGACAGTTATTGCCGTTATTTCACCTAAAGGGGGCGTGGGGAAGACAACGGTCTCGGTTAATCTGGCCTGTGCCTTGGCTGAACAAGGTCGCGCGGTCAGGTTGCTGGATCTGGATCCGCAAAATGCGATGCGCCTGCATCTGGGGGCGGATCCGGGTGATGCCAATGGCCTGATACATCAGACGCTGCAACAGGCCAGCTGGTACTACGCGGAATACGACAGCGCCTACGGGGTCAGTTTTATTCCCTATGGCAAAGCATCGGAAGTCGAACGCATTACCTTCGAAGCGCATCTTGCGCACACGCCGAACTGGCTGCGGGATAATCTGGCAGCCCTTGAGGGCGACGGGTTGATCTTCATCGATACGCCGCCCGGGCCTTCCGTGTACGTGCAACAGGTGTTATCCATCGCCAATCTGGTGCTGGTCGTGATGATCCCGGATGCCGGGTCTTACGCGACGCTGGAATCCATCGAAGGGCTGATTGATTACTATTGTAACAATCGCAGTGATTTCCACGGTTCATATTACGTACTGAACCAGTTTGACGGTGAGCATCCACTCAACCGGGATATTCAGGCAGTCATGCGTAGTGCGCTGGGGGATCGACTCGCGCCCTGTGCGATACACCGGGATGAGTCGTTGAGTGAGGCGCTGGCTTATCAGCAGCCGGTCCGCGAGTATGCGCCCCACAGCCAGGCGATGGATGATCTGCGGCAGGTGTCTGAATGGTTGCTGCAGCGGGTGGACGGTGAATAGCCGGCAGGCGGTTTTCGAGAGTGATGCCGACGCGGAGCGGCGCACGCATGTGCGCGGCGCGGATCGCTACAAGTTCGGCCGCATTAACCAGTTGTCCGCGGCGTTGCTGGAGTGGCCCGGCTGGGAAGATATTTATTTACGTTTCGTGGCGCTGATCGCGGCGGGGGCGTTATTCTGGTTTAGTATGATGCTCCCACTCAATTTGCATTGGCAGATTGTTTATGGTGCGATCGTGTTCGGTATGTCAATGTATATTCGACGTTTTACCGGCACGCTGTTTACCATCATGATGATCGTATTTTCGGTCAATCAATCAAGTCGCTATTTGTACTGGCGCTTTACCGAGACGCTGGATTTGAACAGCTGGACGGACGGGGTGTTTGGCGTGATCCTTCTGATCGCGGAAACTTATGCCTGGATGGTGTTGCTGTTAGGCTATGTGCAGACCATCTGGCCGTTGAAACGCAAGCCAGAACTGATGCCGGCGGAGCTTGCGCGGTGGCCGACGGTGGATCTGTTTATCCCGACGTATAACGAAGATCTGAAAGTGGTGCGCCCGACGGTGCTGGCTGCCATGGCCATAGACTGGCCGCGGGAGAAGCTCAATATCTGCATTCTGGATGACGGTCGGCGCGATGAATTTCGCGAGTTTGCCCAAAGCGTGGGGGTGACCTATATCACGCGCGATAATAATAATCATGCCAAGGCCGGCAATATTAATGCGGCGCTGGCCGTTACCAGTGGTGAACTGGTTGCTATTTTCGACTGCGATCACATTCCGGCGCGTTCTTTTCTGCAAATGACGGTGGGCTGGTTTCTGAAAGATGCAAAATTGGGTATGTTGCAAACACCGCACCATTTTTTGTCGCCTGATCCGTTTGAGCGCAATCTGGGTACCTTCCGCCGGGTGCCCAACGAAGGTGAGCTGTTTTACGGGCTGATTCAGGATGGTAACGATCTGTGGAATGCCACGTTCTTCTGCGGTTCTTGCGCCGTCTCGCGCCGTTCGATTCTGATGGAAGTCGGCGGGGTGGCGATAGAAACGGTGACCGAGGATGCGCATACCGCCCTGAAAATGCACAGACTGGGCTATAACACGGCCTATATTTCCGTCCCGCAGGCGGCTGGACTGGCGACCGAAAGCCTGTCCAGCCATGTCGGACAACGCATACGCTGGGCGCGCGGTATGGCGCAGATTTTCCGTCTGGACAATCCCTTGTTTGGCAAAGGGTTGAGCGTGATGCAGCGGCTGTGCTATTCCAATGCCATGCTGCACTTCTTTTATGGCTTGCCGCGCATGGTGTTTCTGCTCGCTCCCCTGTCCTATCTGTTTTTTGAGGCGCGTATTATTCATGCATCGGCCTTTGCGATTGCCGCGTATGCGCTGCCGCATCTGGCGCATGCCAACGTGACCAACTCGCGCATTCAGGGCGCGCACCGCCATTCGTTCTGGGCGGAACTGTATGAGGCAACGCTGGCCTGGTATATCTTCCGGCCCACACTGGTGGCGCTGTTCAACCCCAAGTTCGGCAAGTTCAATGTGACCGCCAAGGGCGGTCTGGTGGAAAAAAACTTTCTCGACTGGGAAATCGGCGCACCTTATCTGATCATGCTGGTGCTGAATGTGGCGGGCTTGCTGATCGGCATCGTGCGCCTGTTCTGGTGGAATACCTTCGAAGCGGATACGGTCGCGCTCAACCTGTTGTGGACGCTATATAACCTGCTCATTCTGGGCGCGACCATTGCAGTGGCGACCGAAACACGGCAGGTGCGGGTGAATCATCGCGTCAACTGCAACCAGAAAGCCAATCTGAAACTGGCCGGGGGGCGCAGTGTGGTTTGCCGTGCCAATGATTACTCGGAAGGCGGGCTGGGGCTGGAAATGCCGGCGCCGAACATGGCTGCGTTGCAAAGCGAGGTCAGGGTGTCACTGTTTATGGGCGATCGTGAATATGTGTTTCCGGCGCGGGTGATTTCCGCCCGGGATTATTTTGTCGGGGTCGAATTTGAAGGGTTGGACTTGCAGCAACAGATGAATCTGGTGCAGTGTACGCTCGCACGTGCGGATGCCTGGCTGGACTGGAGCGTGAGCCGCGAAGTGGATCATCCCTTGAAAGGCTTGAAGGAGATCATGTACCACAGTCTGAAAGGCTACCAGCACTTGGGTTATTATATGCAAAAACGGTTGCTGGAACATTTTCACAGCCATCCGGAAGCGAAAAAGGCGGACGTGTTTTATCGTGGAATTGCCGATAATCTGGCCGATCACAGTGCCAAGGGCAGGATCAAACATAAGCTGAGCCGTTTTACGGAGTTGGGGCGCAGCTTGCTGGTGAGAGCGGGACGTTAAGGGGGCGCAGACCGTCGTGAAAGCGCGCGGGATGGATCGGTTTCAGAGGCTGACGTCAGGCCCTGCAATGATGATGGATTTAAATGTGAGTTAAATATGACAAAGTTATACAACATTATGAATATTAATGAAAAAATAAATAATAGTCGTATGCGCAAGGTGGTGTTGGCTTTGGCTGTCGTCTCATGTTTTAGCGCCCCTGGTGTGGTATATGCCAGGAAGCACAAGATTGACGCGCCGGCCGATGCTGCGCCGGTCGCCGTTGTCAATGAAAATCCGGATGAAGTCAGCCATTATTCCTATACGCTGGAAGAATTGGGGGAGCTCAAACCGATCGAGTTGAAAAGCGTGGATGGTCGACGCAGTATGCCCTTTTCGATGCGCAACGATGAGGTGATTACGTCTGCAAAACTGCGGTTGAACTACGCCTGGTCGCCCGCTCTGATTCCTGAGCTGTCGCACTTGCGCGTGTTGCTGAACGATGAGCAGATGACCTCGCTGCCGATGCCCAGGGAGAGCAGCAACGGACGCGTGAGCGATGTCACGCTGGACCCGAGTATGTTTGTTGATTTCAACAAATTGACATTGAACATGATCGCGCACTACACGCGTGACTGTGAAGATCCCATGCACTCGACGCTGTGGGCCAATGTCAGCAATCTGAGTCATCTGGATGTGACTGTCCGGCATTTGAAACTGCCGAATGATCTGGCCTTGTTGCCGACACCGTTCTTTGACAAACTGGACAATAGTAAGCTGGTATTGCCTGTTGTTTTCCCGTCACAACCCAATAATGAAGTGCTGCATGCCGCCGGTGTGGTCACTTCCTGGTTTGGCGCTTTATCCAGTTACCGGGGGGCTAAATTCCCCGTATTGATCAATACCCTGCCCAAAGGGAATGGGGTCGTGATGGTGCTGGGCAGCAGTCCGCCTGCAGGGCTGGGCCTGCCTGCGGTCAGCGGCGCAAGCGTTGCGATGGTGGATAATCCGCTCAACAGTTATGCAAAATTGCTGGTGGTGATGGGGCGGGATGCCAAGGAGCTGGATATGGCGGCGCAGGCGCTCACGCTCGGTACGGCTACGCTGACCGGCGCGTACGCCAATGTCGTGCAGATGAAGGATATTCCGGAGCGTAAACCGTATGATGCACCGCGCTGGATTCCGACCGACCGTCCGGTGCACTTCGGCGAATTGGCCAAGGCGGAAGCGTTGCAAGTGGAAGGACTTAATCCTGGGCCGATCAAACTCAATTTCAGCATGCCGCCGGATATTTTCCCGTGGCGTAGCAAAGGCGTTCCGGTAGATTTGCATTACCGCTATACCCCGCGGCCGGTGCCGGACAGGTCTACGCTGAACATCAACATGAACAATTTGTTCGTTCAGGCGTTGCCGCTGGCCAGTGTGCCCAGCAAGCTTGAGAAAAAAATTAAAATGCCCTTGCTGATCGAGGATGGCAAAGCCATCAGCCAGGAGCTGATCCAGATTCCGCATCAGGATATCTATGGTCAGAACCAGTTGCAGCTGGACTATTATTTTGATTATACCAAGCAGGGGTTCTGTAAGGATGTGTTCCTCAATAATGAACGGGGTGTGATCGACGAGAAATCGACGATAGACTTTTCATCCTTCCCGCATTACACGGCGATGCCCAATCTGGGATTCTTTGTGAACGATGGCTATCCCTATTCCCGCATGGCCGACTTGTCCGAGACCGCCGTTGTGATGCCGGATAATGCAAGCACTTCGGCCGTTGAAACTTATCTTGCCGTGATGGGGCGTATGGGGCGTGCGACAGGTTACCCGGCGATCCGTCATACTCTCATCACGGCAGCCAGCGTTGACGCCAATGCCGACAAGGATCTGATCCTGATCGGCACGGCCGGCACGCAGCCGTTGCTTACGCGCTGGGCGGACAAGATGCATCCTTTGCTGGAAAAAGGTTCGCATACGCTGAAACTGCCGGGTGTGTTTGAACGCCTGAAATTCCGCTGGGAGGACGTCGATCTGGAAGACGCCATGCGCCGGGCGGGTGATTTGATCTCCAAAGGGGATGGCGGGTTGGGTGCGCTGGTCGGATTTGAATCGCCGCTCAAAAACGGTCGCAGTGTGGTTGCCTTCACCGGCGATAACGACGAACAGATCGATGCGCTGGCGATCTCCATGGCCGACCCGAAGATAGCGCCGCATTTCAAGGGCGATCTGGTACTGCAAAGCGGCAAGCGTATCGAGGGCTTCCAGATGGGGCCGACGTATTATGTCGGGCACTTGCCCTGGCTCACCGCGTTGCGCTGGTATTTGTCCAGACAGCCGCTGTTGCTGGTCATCTTTATCGGTCTGGCAGCGCTGATGGTGGCGGCGATCGCATTCAGATATTTGCGCAGACGAGTGGCAAAACGACTGGCTGACTGATTCATGTCCGGCTGGAAGCGTCTTACGATCATCCGCGGTGCGCTGTTACTGTTGATGGTCTGGCCGTTATTTGCACAGGCCTGTGAGGACTGGCCGCTCTGGCGTGCCTTCAACACCCGCTTTGTTCAGGGTGACGGTCGGGTGCTGGCCGACGAGAGTGCACAGCGCTACAGCACCTCGGAGGGGCAGGCCTATGCGCTGTTCTTCTCGCTGGTGGCCAATGACCGTGAGACGTTTGATCGCATCCTGCTGTGGACGCGTGCCAATCTGGCGGGCGGCGATCTGGGCGCGCGACTGCCAGCCTGGCAATGGGGGAGGCGTGCGGACGGAAACTGGGCCGTGGTGGATGAAAATTCTGCCGCGGATGCAGACAGCTGGCTGGCGTATACCCTGCTTGAAGCGGGCCGCCTCTGGCATGAGCCCAACTTTACGGCGCAAGGCAATTTACTGCTGGCCAGCATACGCGTGCATCTGCTTCGCGATCTGCCGGGTCTGGGGGTGATGCTGCTGCCGGCCCATACCGGCTTTGATCTGGAGCAGGGCGGCAGCCGGCTGAATCCGAGTTACTTCCCCGTACAATTGCTGCGTGTTTTTGCAAAAACAGATCCTGACGGTTCGTGGAATGCCGTCATTGATAACAATCTCAAGCTGCTCAAGGCCGTCAGTGCGCGGGGATTTGTGCCTGACTGGGCCGCTTACGTTCCGGGCAAAGGCTTTCAGATTGATGTTAAACAGGGCGCGTCCGGCAGTTATGATGCCATCCGCGTGTATTTGTGGTGGGGAATGTTGTCACCTCAGGATAGAATGTCGGCTCCCATGAAAAAGGCGCTCTCCGGCATGAACCAGTTGATACCCGCGCGCGAGGTGACGCCTCCGCTGACCGTCGATGCGCAAACCGGAGCGATATCGGGTGTAAGCCCGCCGAGTTTTTCCTCTGCGCTGCTGCCCTATTTTACAACGATGGGGAATAAGACTGGCGCACGTTTACAGCTGGATAGACTGATCGGCACACGGGATGCGGCAACCGGCGTCTTGATCGGCCAGGCGCCGCGTTATTACGATCAGGTATTGACGCTGTTCGGCGAAGGCTGGATGGCGCATCGCTTCGCTTTTGCGCCGCAAGGTCGGCTTGTTGTAAAGTGGAAAACGGCATGCACTGCTGCAAAATAGCCATTCTGGTGCTCAGTTTGATACTGCCCCTGTCCAATTCAGTCTGGGCGGAGGATGCCTCGCCTGCGGTACTGGCGGAACGGGCGCATTACTGGGAGAAGCTTGGACGTCCCGAAATGGCCCTGGCGTCATGGCAGGCGTTGTTGCAGATAGCGCCTGCGAATGCCGAGGCGCTGGCGGCGTTATCTAAAAGTGTAACCCCGGAACAGTCGGTCAGCACGCCCGTTTCGCCTGTTGCGCCCCCTCTTGAAACGACGATTAAGCCTGCGGCAGAACCGGCCATCACCTCGAACGCCGTTGAGTCACAGGCGCCGATGGATGCCCCTGCCATCACACCCGCGATACCCACACAGACAGCAAACAACAATGTTCAGCCGCCCGTCAAAAAAGTGGAAGACTGGCCCGACCTGTATCGGAGCGGGATCATCGAAAATAGCGTGCCTGAACAGCCTCCCGTACAGGCGGACGCGCCAAAGCCGATCGCACCCCCTGTCGCTCCTGCCCCGTCAAACGATGGCCTGACGACGCCGCCTGCCGACAACAGGGAAATACATGCGGCGCCCGTCGCCGTGCCTGAGCGGGTCGCGGGCGTCAGGGACGAGAATGTGAGCGTTTTTATGCAACGCCAGATGAATACGGCGCCGCCAGCCGAGCTTGCGCGTGACACGCCGTTGCCAGGTGGCGCGCTCACAGTGGATGATAGCCCGGCTGAACTGGCTGCGCGAGCCGCCTACTGGGACAGTCACGGTCGCCGTGATCTGGCCGACAAGATTCGTCGTCAATCGACGCCTGCGATTGTCAGTCCGGTGGTACAGGATACGCCCTTACCTGCACCAGCAGCCAACCCTGTCATTGCCGCAGCGGTGTTAAAGCCTGTGGCGGGAAACATAGAAGCGCCCACCAGCGTGCCGCCTGTGCAGGTGTATCGTGATACGCAAGTTGTGGTCAAGCCGCCTGTTGTTCAGGACAGCAAACTGCCTGACAAACCGGATACGGAAGAAATGGCGCGCTACTGGGAAGCGCGCGGACGCAGTGATCTGGCAGGAGAAGTACGGAGTCAGGGCGCGCCGAAACCCAAGGCCGTGGTGCCGTTCGCTGTACCGAGCGTGGTGCAATCTTCATACCCCGCCACCGAGGCTCAGCCGGCAACGGCGCTCAAGCCGGATACTGAGACGATGGCGCGCTACTGGGATGCGCATGGGCGTAGCGACCTGGCAGATCAGCTGCGTAACCAAGGTAAACCGGTTGTGCAGGCGGGGCGTATAGCCGCTCCGTCGCGAGTCTCAGTACCGGATGTGCCTGTTGATGCCCAACTGGGCGCACAGCAGTCCAAACAAAGCCGGGATGACAAAGCGCAATACTGGGAGGCACACGGTCGCAGCGATCTGGCAGCCCAGTTGAGGCAGCAACTGAGTCAGAGCGAACAGGCGGGAAATAAACCGGTGCGGTATATGTCGCCCGCTCAGGATGCGAATGTCGCGGCTGAGCGCAGCGCGCTGGAAGACAGTTTGCTGAAAAATCCCGGCAGTCTGAAAACCCGGCTGGATCTTGCGCAAATTGACCGGGTAGCCGGCGAGAACGCCAAAGCGCGCATGCTGATTGACAGCGTACTGGCGGACAGTCCGGATTTGCCGGAGGCGATTTTTGCCAGTGCGCAACTGTATGCGCAGCAACGATTATGGCGTGAAACCCTGGCGGTGCTGGAAAAAATATCGCCTGTTTCACGCACCGAGGAAATGGGCAGGCTGCAAAAAACCGCCTGGGCGCATGTGCAGATCGACCGTGCCGATGCGCTGGTGAGGCAGGGTAAAAACCAGGAAGCGGAAGTGTTGTTGCGGCGCGTTGCGGCTGAACTGGCGGCACATGACAATCAGGCGATACAGCCTGAACCGCCGCCGCTCTGGAACAGCGCTATGCCTGCACGGCGCAAAGCCAAACATTGATTTCGTCCCGTTTCGGTAAGACTGGCGGATGACGTGATTATTTCTGGACAGGTTACCAGACCTGCCCTTAAACTTGAGTCTGTTATTTAACTTGCACTGAAGGATAGTATATGAGCTTATTGTTGGCGGGACTTACGGTATTGATGATTGGCGACAGTCATATGGCAACCAAGGGGTATCTGATCTCAACGCTGCACGACGATCTGATGCAGCAGGGCGCCAAAGTGTATTCATACGGTTCTTGCGGCACGCCTTCCGGTGCCTGGATGAAGGCCGGGAAAACGGCCTGTGGCGCCGCGTTCAGGCTGAATGACGGTCCGGTCAGGGAGCGTCAAGGGGAGGCGGCCGTGACCCGCTCGCTGCCCGATCTGGTCAACGAAGTGCATCCGAATCTGATCGTTGTGATCAATGGCGATACCATGGCAGGATACAAGAATCCCACCATGCCGAAAAGCTGGATATGGGGGGAAGTGAGTACGCTGACCAAGGGGATCGCCGCCACCGGGGCAAGCTGTGTATGGGTGGGGCCAGCCTGGGGCAGCGAAGGCGGTAAATACGGCAAGACCTTTGCCAGAACCAAAGAGTTGTCCGACTATCTGGCCGATATCGTTTCTCCCTGCGTTTATATCAGCTCGCTGAACATGGAAAAGCCAGGCGAATGGGCGACCATTCCGGGCGACGGACAGCATTACACCTATTCAGGTTATCAGTCCTGGGGCGATGCGATCGCCAAGCAGATTGTTTCTTCCGATGTTCTGCAAAAAATCAAACATTGAGACTGATATGAAAATTGTTTACCTGGCAGGATTGTTCACGGTACTTTTGGGGAGTTCGGCTGCTGTGCTGGCCGAGCCGCAATTGTATGAAACCGGCCCGTCGGAAGTATCGTCCTATGTGCGTTTTGTGAATGCGACCGATGCAGCGCTTGAGATTACCGCCGCCAAAGGGGCAAAGATTGCGCTGAGCGCCGCCGCAGACGGACGTGCATCACGTTTTTTCACGGTCAAATCAGGTGTCAAGCTGACAGCGAACGTACTGAGTAACGGGCGCAAGACGACGGTCGAAGTGTCGGGCAAGCCCTGGGAATACATTACCGTTGCGATTTTGCCGGGGGACGCGGCAAAGCTGAAAACCCAGCTGGTCAGAGAAACGCCGGATGATTTCAACGCCATGCGCGCCTCCGTATCACTGTTTAATCTGGATGCAAGTTGTGCTGCGGCCACCTTACAGGGGGGCGCCAAAAGCGCGACTATTCTGGAGGGAGTCAAACCCTACACGGTGCAGCGTCGATTGATCAACCCGGTAAAACTGAGCGCGTCCGCCCGTTGCGGTGAGCCACCGGCGGAGGTGGATTTAGGACAGCTGGAAGCCGGTGGTCGCTATAGCGTTTTTCTGATGAATCTGAAAAAAACACGGCAGGCGTGGTTTGTGCGCGATGCCAATTAGCATGGGTGGCAGACCCCCGCTTATGGTTTTTTAATTAAACCCGCTACGGAGTACTTATGGTCTTTGCGTCCCTGGAGTTCCTGACGCTCTTTTTGCCGGTTTTCTTCGCGTTCTATTTTCTGACGCCAGCGCGGTTTCGTAATCACACGATGCTGATCGGCAGCTGGCTTTTTTACGCCTGGTGGACGCCTAAATTCCTGATTCTGATCATATTTCTTACCATCGTCACCTGGCTGGCGGCCATACTGATCGATAAATCCGCATCGGAAACCTTTAAGACGCGCGTCATGGCGGCGGGCATCCTGATCAATCTGGCCAGCCTTGCCTGGTATAAATATGCCAACGTGGTGGTGCAATCGCTCAACGATCTGTTTGGCAGCAGCGGCCATCCGCTGATTGTCTGGCAGACGGTATTTCTGCCGATTGCATTGTCGTTTACCGTACTGCATGCGACCTCCTATCTGGTCGATGTGCGCCGCGGCATCGTGCAGGCGCAATATCGTTTCATTTTTTTCAGTGCCTATATTGCGATGTTCCCGCACCTGATCGCGGGTCCCATCGTGCGCTATAAGGTGATCGAGAAGGAGTTGCGCGAGCGTTTTTTTTCGGCCGAGGAATTTGCCACCGGCGTGCGCCGCTTCATGATCGGCTTTGTGATGAAGGTGCTGATCGCCGATCCTTTGTCGCCGCTGGTCGCGCTGGTTTTCAATGAAACCAGTCCCAGTCTGGTCGATGCCTGGATAGGCTGCGGCGCTTACACGATACAACTGTATTTCGATTTTGCAGGTTACAGCCTGATGGCGATCGGCCTGGGGCTGATGCTGGGTTTTAAATTCGAGCCTAACTTCAATAATCCGTATCAGTCTGTTTCAATTCAGGATTTCTGGCGTCGCTGGCATATGACGCTGTCATCCTGGCTGCGCGATTATCTGTATATTTCACTGCTGGGGGGGAATCGCAGCGGGTTGACGCGCACTTATATCAATCTGATGCTGACCATGGCGATTGGCGGCCTGTGGCATGGCGGGGAGAGCTGGAATTTTCTTATCTGGGGCATCATCCACGGCGCAGCGCTCAGTATTGCGCGCGCCTATAATGCGCGCGGCTATAGCATGCCGGACTTTTTCTCGCGCATCCTGACGCTGCTGGTGGTGATGCTGGCCTGGACTGTGTTCCGCGCACATGGTTTTTCAGCTGCCTTGACCATGTGGGGCGGACAATTCGGACTGCATGGTGTGCCGATGGGCGATGCCGTGGCGCTGGCGTTGCGACCGACCATTTATGTCTCTTTTGTCGTCGGTATCGCCTGTGTCGTTTATCCGACCCTGAAGATCGCCAAAACGGGCTGGGGTATTTTCGGCAGCTATGCCTGGCGCGCTATCTGGCCGGCACTGGCTTTCGCCTATGCGCTAATCGTGCTGACCGGACAAGTGTCGCCGCCGTTCCTGTATTTCCAGTTCTGACAGGATATTGCCATGCTGAACTATCGAAAATATCTGATCTACGTGCCGCTGATGGCCTTTGTCGGTCTGCTGCTGGCGGGTCTTGCAGCTTCCGTGCTGTCGCTCAAGCAGGTTACCAGCGAGGAATGGGAAGAGATCCGCGACCCTGCAAAAATCCTCAGCGGAGAGTCAACACGACAATTTACCAAGCTGCTGAATAAGTACTTTGTGCTGGGCAAGACATTCAATCAGGTTGAACACGGCATACAGTGGAATCTGACCGGGGATCTGGGCGCCAGTGTGCGCGGGGGCTGTGGCGACTGGCTGTTTCTGACGGATGAACTGGACGTCTATCCAGACGCTGCAAAATCCGCGCTGTTCAGGGCGCAACTGGCCGGACTGCTTGAGCAACGTTTGCAGCAACGCGGGATCAAGCTGTTGCTGGTGGTGGTGCCGGACAAGACGCGCATTGAAAATGCGCATCTTTGCGGACTTCAGCGCGCAGGAGGCTTTGACAACCGCATCGTGAACTGGCTGGCGACACTGAAATCTGTTGCAACGCTGGATCTTACCGCAACACTCGTCGCTACGCCGGGCGAGCGCTACTACCACACCGACACCCACTGGAATGAGGCGGGCGCCAATGCGGCCGCGCAGGCGGTGGCAAAACGGCTGGCGGAACTTGGATGGGCCGGCATGACGCCGGGCAGTCAAGTGACGTTGAATCCTGTGTTAAGTCCGCGTTCCGGTGACCTGGTGCATCTGGCCGGGCTGGACGGATTGCCGGGTTATTTGCGTCCTAAAGTCGAGATGGCACAGGTCACCCGTGTGACGCCGGTACAGGTTGCCAGCGATGATCTGTTCGGTGATGCGGGGCTCCCCACGATCGCGCTGATGGGCACGTCCTACTCCAGAAACAGCAATTTTGCCCCTTTGCTGGAACATCATCTGGGTGAGCCGGTGGCGAATGTCGCCCGCGACGGCGGCGATTTTGCGGGCGCGGCAATAGATTTTTTTGCAGGCAGTACCTTTCGCAGCAATCCCCCCAAGGTGATCGTCTGGGAGGTGCCGGAGCGTGTGATCGAAGCCCCGCTCAAGGAGGTTGAACGTAAATGGCTGACGTCGCTCAACGCAGGGCGGTTGTGAATGAAAATTGAATGACCAGCGGCAAGAAATCACTCTACAATGCGTACACCTATCGGTTGTCAGGGCTACTATGAGAAAGCATAATTTGAAAAACCAGATCAAGCGGGTTGTTGTGAATGTGTCGGTTTTATTGTTGTGTGGCTGTATGCTCAAAGCGCCCGCACCGACAACCGGTACAGCGGTGCAGCCCGCCAAAACAGTCGCCGCAGCACCGGTCGATGCCAGGAATAGTCCGGTCCCTGACACGGTTTTCAAGGACAAACAGGTGATTGCGCCGCATCAGAGTATTGAAAAAGATCACCTGCAAGTCAGTTACAACCTGAAAGCGGTACGCAGTGAGGGCGGTTATCTGGTGCAACTTTCGCTGGTGTTCAGGAATATGGAGGATAAATTCCAGCTGGTCAGACCCCGGGTGGTACTGTTGAACGACAAGGGGCATCCTGTCAGCGCATATACCAAAACCAGTTTTCTGAAGTATGCGGCGCAGGTCAAGGGGAAAGCGGCGGTCACCAATACGCTGATCAAGGATACCGCTGCCAGCGCCCAGAGTCCGGCGCAGGAAAGAGTCGACTGGGCCAATTCCTACTGGCTCAAGGATAGATTCAGGATTTCGGCTCAGGGGATTGAAATCGGCGATCTGGTGTATCACAGCACCAATTTGAATGTGCCCATGAAGCTCATCGTCAAATCGGGTAAGCGTGAATTCGCATTTACCATCAAGGATCCGCTCCCGGTGGTGGGCGATCCGCCCGCAGTTCATTAGCCCTTCAACCCTTAATACTGGGAATAAGGCACGCTTTGCACCTGCATGGAAACAGGCATTGGCATATAAAACATTGCAGTTATTTTTTTCTCATCAATACCGGCAACCTCGAATCCGGCGCTTTGTCAGGCCGCGTGCAACTCCTCGCGCAACACTTGGCGCAGCGTGTTGACCGTCACGGGCGCGTCACCCGCCAGCAACGCAGCGCTCAATGCTTCGTTGATCAAGGTTTGATAACCCTTGCCCAACGCGTCGCCGCGTTGCTTGAAGCCCGAAATCACCTGGTCATCCAGATAAATTGTAATCCGTGTCTTGCCTTGCTGCGTAACCACCGCACCGCGTTTGGCATGAGTCATATCGTAATTAGCTTTCATAATTTTTCCTTTCTGTCGAAGTGGCAAATCGTGCTGAAATTAAACGGATGCAATTTCCCCGCTGAGTCCAACACGCTGTCACAAGCCGCCCAAGCGCATCCGCACCGACTGTTACAAACCGCAACTCGCCTGACGCATCGCGGTCTTCGCGGGTCAGCGCAAATGCGTCATAAAACACCGGCTCAACTTCGGCAAAAGAAATCCCGTGCTTCTGGAAATTGGCAGCCGCTTTCTTGGGATCAAATTCAAATTCCATGCGCCCATGATACATACGATATATGTATATCGCAAGTGGATCATCGACGGCCTGCGGCGAGCCGTGAAGCAAGCCGCACATGGAGGGCTGCGTCATGAAGATCAACCAGCTGAAAGGTCACGATGCTGTTTATCACCCACGCGCTACCTAAAAACCTCCTGGTGGACCGTTTGACACCCGGTGAATGCTGGAAAACGATGTGTGTCAATATAATGCAAATTTTAACAAAGGAAGACAGATGAGCGACGACAAGCAAACAGCAGAACATGCAGGATCGGACAAACAGGCGGAAATCGAGTCCGCGCGCGCCTCGCTGTCCAAATTGCCGATTTTAGGGCCCGCGCTGTGGCTTTATGCGCGCGACCCGTTGAAGAAATTTACCTTCATTGCCGACCTGGACTGGGCGCTGTTGCCGCCGGTGATTCTCGACCAATGCCGTCTTTACAACAAGGAGGGCATCCCGTTCGCCTTCTTTACCTGGGCGCGGGTGAGCGACGAAATCGACCAGCGTCTGCGTTCGGGCGTTGCGCGCATCGCCCCGCACGAATGGCAAAGCGGCGAGCACCTCTGGCTGATCGACGCCGTTTCGCCCTTCGGACAACTCGAAGAAATGATAGCCGAGTTGCACACGACTCAATTCGCAGGAAAAAAAATGACAGCCCTGCTGTCGGATCCATTGCAGGGCAATCGACTCACGCTGCGCGAGTGGGATGCGTAGTGATTATTGAATATGCGCAACTAGAACATCGTTCAGCGTGCGACTCGCTGAATTTACCCACGAGAACATTATGAGCATACGCAACGCCAAACTGGATGATATCGAAACACTGTTGGATCACTTCCGTGCCTTCCACACGGGAAGTGTGTTCAGACATCTTGCTCTCGATGAAGCCAAATTCACCGGTGTCATGAGACAACTCATTCAGGACACTTCGGGGGCTTACTGTTTTTTCGTAAGTGAAGGTGAAGACGGTGCCGCGTCTGGCGTTCTGGTCGGTCAGATCGACTGTTATTACTTCTCCAGTGACCCCGTCGCCAAGCTGATTTTCTATTGGGTACACCCTGATCATCGCAATAGTCCCGACAGCATCAGGCTCATGATGGCCTTCCGCCAGTGGGCAGAAAACCGCCATGCCAGGGAAATGATGATTGGCGTCACCAGTGGTGAGAACATCAATCTCACCGACCGCATGCTCAAGAATATGGGCGCTCGTCTCGTTGGCGGCAACTATTCTATTGTTCTTGAAGCGACTGCCGGAATGGCAGCCATGTCAACTGAATAAAGGGAGTTGAATAAATTTGGCTCATTCTTAATGAGCTCCATTTTCTCGAATCGTAATAAAAGTTCTTAATGAAGAAAGGTTGTCGAAATGAAAATATTGATTTCACTGCTGTTCGTTATTTTTTTGAGTGGATGCGGAACCGCATCAGTCAGGACGATTGATAGTCGGCCTGATTTTTCCTTACAGCCGCAAGGCAACAACGGGCGACTTATTATTAGCACGTTTCAAATTCCAAAAAATGAATTTGGTGTCAATGTGTTCCATTTTATGGCCCTGCTAGGCGGAGCAAAAACAGTGCAAGTGCCATTCAAAAGCAAGGTTTACGACGTAACGAACAATGAACCGCAATTTATAGGTAGTGCTACAAATGCCGCTGCTTGGCTTGAGTATTCGATTCCGGCAGGCGAAAGAGTATTGATGATGGATCGCACCGGGACGTATGCCCCCGATTTCCTTGTTGTCAATATCAAGCCCGGAGAAACAACTCATGTGGCTATTTCACAATACGGTTACATGAGCTATGCCTATCTGGGTGAAATTGTGATGGAAAAGCAGGATTACAACTTTTGCACTGGGTTGCAAAAACAGACTGAAAGAACCGCTTCAGAGTATCTCCGAAATTGGGCATCGTTCAATTCATCAGCTGGCAAATATGTGACCGACAATCACATTGCCTCAGCAAATGCGTTTCGCAATTACTGTACTGCTTTAGCGCTACCTGTTTACGTAAATGTCCCCGACAAAATAGCTCTGGATGAGTTTGAGAAAATCAAGCCCGATGTTGTCGCGCTTCGAGACCAGCATTTTGAAAAATGGAAGTCTGATCCTGACAATAAGAAACTGCCGTTCGACTTGCGCAATGGGGATGTGCAAAAGCCGATTGAGCGTGAAAGCGTATCAGCGGCGTTTTAGGGGAAAGCTCATGTTAGGGCTAATGCTTATCTTGGTTTACGGAGTCTTCTTGCTGGTTATTCCGGCTGTGCTGGGCTTGTTTGTTTGGCGTTGGGCGATAAAACATGAAAAACGCCGTGCGTGGAGTTGGGGGGTGGCGGCTACATTGGCTATTCCAATTTTGGCATTTTGGGATTACTACCCGACCAAATGGACTCATGAGTATTATTGCAAAAAGGAAGCCGGCTTCTGGGTCTATAAAACTTTTGAACAATGGAAGGCGGAGAACCCTAGCGTATTGGAGGCGTTATTACCGCAACGTGTCTGGCCGTCTAAATATACTCATATTGGTGACTTTGATAATTATATATCTACCGGTTTTATTAACCAGCGTTTAGATTCTGTGGGCAGAGGAAATAAGTTATTTTTCTTAAGTATACGAAAAAATGAGCAGGAAATCGTGGATAGCAAGACAAAAGAGGTGTTGGCACGATCAGTTGACTTCTCAACGGGAGATCAAGCTGGAGGAAATATTTCGCCGAAATTTTGGCTTCGACGTGACGAATGTGTCGAGGGTAAAAATAACGGAATTAAGCTTGGGCAATTCATTACTCAATTTACGGAGACTAACAAATGAGCACAATTCAAGAGCAATACCAGCAATCATTATTAGCTCAAGCTGCCTATGCTAATTTTTCAGCATATCCCGGCAGACCTATAGACGCACTTGGGGCAGCTGGTATGACCGCAACCCAAGCAGCAACATTTCTCGCACAATACCGCGTCGTAAATCAACTTTCAAATACAACAAGCGGATTTTCCGCCGTGGCGTTCGAACAATTGAATGCGGATGGTACGGGGAGTGGAAAAATTGCATTGGCTCCGCGCGGTTCAGAACTGGGCGTTCAAAGCTTCATTGGGGTAGATATCACCCAGGCTGACTTGACACAGATACTCGGTGCCGGGCTGGCTTACAGCCAGATCGTGGACATGTATAACTACAAGCTCAGCTTGCAAGCTACCGCCGGACAGCCTTATCAAGCAGCGCAATTGCAAACCGATGTTGCGGCCACGCAGGCACTACAGCAACTGGGCGCATCTCATTTTGCGGCGGATCAGGCAACTTACCAAAGCTACAAATCCGGTTTGCAAGGGGCGGGTTATCTCATCGGCGCAGACAACACGGTGCAAACTGTTGCTTTTGTACCTTCGACGCAACTTACCGATCCCAGCTTGCAATTGGCAAGTGGTAGTTTGCAAGGATTTTCTTTAAGCGGAATAAATGTGGCAGGTCATAGTCTTGGCTTTGAGTTGGCGGCGTCATTTAGTCGTCTATTTCCAGATACTGGCGCCATTGTGACAGGATTTAATGGCGTAGGGTTTGTGAATAGCAATCCGAACGTGAACAACCTGTTCGCAGCGCTGGGTGGGCAAAGTCAGTTTAATTCATCAGACATTAACAATATCAGAAGCAGTGCCGGATTCGACATTATTTCACAAAATGGACCATTTATTGATCAACCCGGCACAGTGCAGGATATCCTGACGGGACCAGCAACCCCGTTTAATAGTTTAGGGCATGGCATTGGACTGCTCAGCAATACGCTGGGGGCCTATGCAAATGCTGCAGCAGCTGATCCCACCTATAGCCCTGCAACCGATAAGACCTGGGTGGCGTCTCTTACCGACAGGCTATTCGCAATGGATGCAGTGGGGGCTATAACACCAATTGGTCTTATGGAGAAATATAATCTTGGCGTAAGATACCCTGAGTTTCTGATAGCGTTAGATTCAATAGGTCGTTCTTCATCAGGTCTTTTTGGTTCTGGATTTGATCCTACGCCAGCTACCGGCAATCTGCTAAATAGCTCTGTGATCATCAATACCCCTAACGAGTATATGGTAAGTTATTCCACCCCAAGTGGTCATGATGAAATCATACAGAATTTAACGACTGGAGAAAAACAACTGTTATCTTACGACTTGGGAGGTAATTTAACCTCGCAAAAATTCGTATCACCGCCACAGTCTGATGGCTCATTGATAATCGATAGTTATAAAAAAGACCCAACGTCAGGAAAGCAAGTGTTGGAATCAAGCGCCCGTCTTGTACCTCAGGCAGATGGGTCAATCCGCAATACGACTTATGACACAAACCAAAATGCAACTCTTATTCAGGATTATCAGAAATTACCGGATAATCAAGTTCGGATACAAACCACTGTACCTAATGGAAACTGGACAACAGTTGATATACAGGATGTTCCTAGTGGAAAGTCACTTAGCCAAAATATTGAAACTGTCTTTAATGGCAGCGAATTAAACGTCTCATATAGTTTCGATAACAATAATCAGCCTTACATTTCCAGTGTTAACAGTATCAACGGTGTAGCACCCACTGATCCCGTTGCTGCGGCGCAGGAATTGGCAAAGCTTGGTGTCACGCAGGACATGCTGACAAATGGTACAGATAGCGCTTTGCAACAGAAAATCAGCGGTGTTGTATCCACTTTCGATGCCACACATCCCACTGGCATTCAAACCGTCATTCAGGCCCTGCCCACGGTGATCGATGCGCTGGCCTTTATCAAGGCCATTCAGACCGGACAGGCGCTGCCGGTGGTGGCATCCGGCCTGAATCTGGTCAATGCGCTGACTTCGACTACGGCCACAGATGCCGCCGGCAACATCGTCAGCGTCACGCCGTCCAGTTATGGTCTGGCGGGAGCTGCCGGCGTGGGCAACGGGATTCTGAGCATCCTGAGTCTGGATGCGGCGTT
>CAMTUO010000006.1:0-204427 GCA_947084955.1 uncultured Gallionella sp. | reverse complement strand
CGATTGCGGAGCAGTTGCCAAAGGCAGACCCGTGGCATGTTCTGCTGAATCACATCGTCTCAAAAATAACGCACCGGCCACCACCGATTTACGCTCGGATCTTCATGATGGAGGGCGGTTAACTGCTTTTTTTAGGTTTAAATATTGCTGCCGATCTCTAGCTCCTTTTTATTAAAATCGGCTAACCATTCAAGGAAATGCTCATTCGGCATAGGTTTCGCAATGACATAACCCTGCACAAGATCGCAATGGCATTCCTTAAGCCAATTCAGTTCTTCCAGCGTCTCAGCACCTTCAGCTACCACAACTAGCCCCAATTCGTGACAAAGCAAAATGGTGGAACGAACGATCGCCGCACTTTTAGGCGACACTGAAACCGATGTGACGAAAGTGCGGTCTATTTTCAACTCATTAACAGGCAGTGTTTGTAGATACGCGAGTGATGCCTGTCCGGTTCCGAAATCGTCAATAGAGAGTTTTATACCCAAACCGGAAAGCTCATTCAAGTGCTTCAGGGCGAGCGCCGGTTCATCCATCAAAGCACTCTCGGTAATTTCCAAACACAGCCGATCCGGCGTCAGCTGATGTTTCTTCAGCAGTCCGTCGATATATCCGACCAGTTCACAATCCAGCAGGTCAAATGTTGAAAGATTAACAGAAGGAGTCATCGCAAGGCCCATGCGCTGCCATTCAGCCGCGTTCGCAATTGTTCGATCCAGTATCCACAAAGTGATCTCATGAATAAATCCGGTTTGTTCGGCAAATGGAATGAAATTCATGGGGGCGACGAGACCACGCACCGGATGCCGCCATCGGATCAGCGCTTCGACACCGCTGATGCCTCCATGCTTCATATTCATCTTAGGTTGGTAATAAACCTGAAATTGCTCTTGATCCAAAGCAGTTCGCATTTCGCCAATAAGAGAAAGATTCTCGTATGCAGGCTCTCCATCGACTTCAGTAACAAAGGCAAAAGATACATGACGGTTTTTTACGGAATGTAGCGCTATTTCTGTGCGTCTAAGCAGCGTAGCAGGATCTTGCCCGTTTTCAGGGTAGAAGGCGATACTGAGTGCGCCGCCGATATCCAGTTTTTGCGCATCCAAGATGAGCGGTTCGAGCAATGCGTTCTGGACGGACTGAGCAAACGCAATGGCAATGTTTTTATCATCGCCATTCAGCAAGAACGCAAACTTGTCTCCCCAAAGTCTGGCCAGAAGTTTTGGCAAAGGCTGCACGCCGGATAGGCGCACGCCAATTTCTCTCAGAATAAGATCCCCGACTGAATAACCCAGTGCATGATTGATCAGAGAAAAACGATCAATATCCAACACCACGATCGTGCCTGTATATCCGACAGGCATATTATCAAACACTTCAATAAAACGGGTTCGATTGGCAAGGCCCGTCAGAGGATCAACATAAGCCAATCGACGTATTTTTTCTTCACGGTTGACGATTTCATCACGCATTTTGTTAAAGGAGCCAGCCAGCTGACCTAACTCATCATTCCCGTCCAGAACAACATTGGCCGTATGATCTCCATCAGCGAGTTTTTTGGATTCCCGTTCGATCACCAGAATTTTACGTACAAAATGCTTTTCGCTCCAGTAATAAACGAGTGCCAGTATCAGTGCAAGTCCCGCAAAGCCCGTCAATAACGTGATAAATAATGATCGATAGGCAGGCAAGAAAATATCATGGCGCGGCGTATCAATTATCACGCGCATATCGCCCGCATCGGTAGCAATCCGGTATGTCGAAATAATGCTTTGCCTGCCTGAAAAACCTATCCCACTGTAACTGGCATTTTCGGCATCCAGAGCCCGCTTATAAAAAGGTATGCCTGCAATATTTCTGCCAGGTTGCCCGATCACATTTTGGGAACCGGCAATAATGGTGCCTTTATCGTCAACCAACATCAAATGTCCGTTTTCCGGCAAATTCACCGCATTGATCTCTTCATTCACCCAAGAAAAGTCCATTGCCGATAAAATCACATTCTGCACGTGACCAGTGCTGTCACGCATAGCATGCGCCATGATGCCCTTATACTGTTGACCTCCATGCTGACTGGCTTTATCGATGAAAGCGCTATCTGGCATGGCAAGCGCGCGTTGGAAACAGTTCCAGTTGCTCACATTGGTTTCATTCAGCCAAAAAATCGAATTACAGGATAGCTGACCGTCAGTATCTGCGATGGCAAATTGTCCGAATTCAGGATCGAGACCCGCTGTGCCAATTAAACCCTGCTTGCAGATATCCTCAAACATTCCATTCTGCTTTTTCACCATTGCCATTAACGCAACTTGAAGAGCTTGAGCGATGTGTCGTTGCTCCTCACTCGCAATCCATCAGACATTCGCTTGAAACTCTTGACGCTTCTGCATTTCAATTTCATCGAAACCAAGAATCGCCTTGATCGTGACAAACGAAGCAAACAGGCTGTACATAAAAATAATGAGCAACAACATTTTTGCCCGAAGAGAGAGCGCAACAGGAAACTTTATTTTCATCATCCTAACTAAAAAAAATCTTAAAAATTAAAAATACTATTTATTGAAACGAAAAACAGCACAATTATCGACAGACGATGCCTTCTACTAAATTTCTTAAGGCTATGTCACAGTTAATTGTTGAACATCGGGTAGGGTGGATAAAGCGCAAGCGTGTATCCACCACGCACCATTGCTTTTCGGTGGAAATGCTACGCTTTTTCCACTCTACAAATAACACATAAATTCATAATGTTAGGTAACACCAACAAGTAACTGTGACATAGCCTTTTTTAAATAAAGGGCGCTTTGCTTGCAAATAGGTATCCCATCACTCTATGTCGCTACCAAAAGTTGAAAACACCTATCCAGAATGGCATTGATCACTTTCGGACCATACTTTAAAAACCCAAGCCCGATTGTAGCATATAGCTCATTATAATCAATATATTGTATTTATACTCAAGGTCAACATGGGGAACATTTTTCAAAATTAAATCCACGAGGATTTAACTCATACTGGCTCGCAAAAAAGATCACAAAAAGTTTGCAATTGCAACACAAGGCATGCAGCATTCGTGACGATTTACTCGCGCACTTTATTTTCTAGCGCGCACCAACGCTTAACGTTTCCGCCGCTTGTGATAGCATCTGACCATGCACAAAACATCACAATTCGAATTTGCTCATACGCCAGATTGCGCCGCATCCCAAATAAAGGGAATCGCAGCTACTCCTCACAAAAAAATGGACTCGGACTTGTTTAAGCCAAGAAACACGATCCGTCGCTATTTGGCATGAAAGCGTTGTTGTTGCTGGTCCACCGTATTCCCTATCCCCCCAACAAGGGTGACAAGATACGCTCCTACCATCTGCTCAAACATCTGTCACAGCGCTATACGGTGCATCTGGGCGCCTTTGTCGATGACCCGGACGACTGGCAATATGCCGGATTGCTGACCGGCATGGTATCCGGTAGCGTCAAATTACTGCCGTTACATCCTGCTTGGGCAAAGCTGCGCAGCCTGACGGGATTATTGAACGGTCAGCCGCTCTCCCTGCCCTATTACCAGAATGCCGAACTGCAAGACTGGGTCGATCAGCTGATTGCCGGTGGCGCGCTCAGTCAGGCGGTGGCATTTTCCTCGGCAATGGCGCAATACCTGGAACCCTACCCGCAACTGCGCCGTATTGTCGATTTCGTGGACATCGATTCGGATAAATGGCGGCAGTACGCGGAAAAAAAATCCTGGCCGATGAACCTCGTCTATCGCCGCGAAGCGCGCACGCTGCTGGATTATGAACGCCGCATCGCCGCCACGTTTAACGCTTCAACCTTCGTCTCGCACGCCGAGGCGGAACTGTTCCGTCAACTCGCACCCGCATCGGCAAGCCGGATCACCTACTACAACAATGGCGTCGATCTGGACTATTTTTCGGCTGCGCATCACGATGAAAATCCCTATCCTCACGGAGTGCGTGTACTGGTATTCACCGGCGCGATGGACTACTGGGCCAATGTGGACGCGGTCAGCTGGTTCGTCAGGGAAGTTTATCCAAAACTGCGCGCACAATTTGCCGATCTTGTCTTTTATATCGTCGGCTCGCGCCCCACCGCCGAAGTACAGGCACTGGCAGGCAATGACATCTTCGTGACCGGCAGTGTCCCGGACGTGCGACCCTATATCGCCCATGCCAATCTGAGTATCGCGCCATTGCGCATTGCCCGTGGCATCCAGAACAAGGTGCTCGAAGCGATGGCCATGAGCAAAACCGTGATCGTCTCGCCCCAGGCGCTCGAAGGCATCGAGGCTAAAATCGGCAGCGAACTCATCCTCGCGGAAGATGCAGCCGCCTTCATTTCGCAAATCGCACACCATCTGTTGCAGCCGGATGCCGCGCTGGGGGCTGCCGCCAGACGCTGTGTGGAACAGTTCTACAGCTGGGAGCATAGCCTGCGACGCATCGATGAACTGCTGCAAAACGCCACTGCACAACCCGTACAAAGACCATGACTGAATCAACAGACAAACACTGGCGCACCTATCTTCTCCTGATGCTGCTCGCACTGACGGGGCTGGTGTGGATCTTCCGGGAAACCGCCGCCTCTCTGGTGTCGCTCTGGCAAAGCTCCGAGACGTATACGCACGGCTTCATCATCTTCCCGATCAGCCTGTATCTCGTCTGGCGCGAACGCACCTACCTCGCCACCCTCACCCCCCGCCCGAGTGCACTGGCGCTGGCAATGCTCGCCGTGCTCGCCACAGGCTGGACCATCGCCCAGTCGGCAGACGTACAAGTCATCGCGCAATACCTGTTTGTCGCGATGATCCCGGCGCTCACCGCCACCCTGTTCGGCACGCAAATCGCCCGTGCCATCGCTTTTCCGCTGGCCTTCACCCTGCTGGCCGTGCCGTTCGGCGAAGTCTTCATCCGGCCGATGATCGATTTCACCGCAGATTTCACCGTCACCGCATTGCAAATGACCGGCATACCGGTATTTCGCGAAGGCAGTCACTTTGCGCTGCCTTCTGGCAACTGGTCGGTCGTGGAAGCGTGCAGCGGTCTGCGCTATCTGATCGCCTCGTTTACGCTGGGCTGTCTGTATGCCTATCTGAGTTACCGCTCGCGCCGCCGCCAGATCATTTTTGTTTTGCTGTCCATCGTCGTGCCGGTTATCGCCAACGGGATACGCGCCTATCTTATTGTTTTACTTGGACATTTAAGCAGCATGAAGATCGCCGTCGGGGTGGATCACCTGATTTACGGCTGGCTGTTCTTCGGCTTCGTGATGCTGCTCTTGTTCTGGATCGGCGGCCGTTGGCGCGAAGACGAACAGATCGTCACCGCCAAACGCCCGCCCCCCGTAGCGGCCGTCAAACCACTCAAGGCAGCAGGCTTTACCCTTGCCGCACTGGCCATTGCCTGGGCCGCGCCGCTTGGCTTGCAGCGTCTGGAACAATACAACCCGGCATCGGTCACGCTGAACCTGCCGCAAAGTTTGGGCGACTGGCGCGCACAGCCGCCCGGCATGGATTTCAAACCCGTCTTCCCGGGAGCGGCAGCCACGCTGATGCAGGAATACCGCAACGGCGACCGGGTCGTCGGAATTTATCTGGCCTTTTTCCGCAATCAGAACCGCAATGCCAAAGCCATCAGTTCACAAAACATGCTGGCCGACGAAGCGCTGCATGAATGGAGTCTGGCGGATGAGTCTATGCGCGCCATATACAGCCCGCCCGAGCGGGTGCTGGAAAGCCGTCTGCTGCGGGGGGATCGCCAGTTGCTGGCCTGGCAATGGTACAAGATCGGGCAGACGCAGACCGCCAACCCGTATCTGGCCAAATTTTTGCAGGCAAAACGGCGCCTGACCGGCCAGGGCGACGACGTCATGGATATCGTCATCTATACCACCTTCGATACCCATACTGAACAGGCCCGTGCGATGATGGGCAACTTCCTGCAACTGGCCGCGCCCGCACTGCAACTCAATCGTGAGAATGCGCCATGACGCCGCTGATCGTCCATGTCATACACCGTCTGGGTGTCGGCGGGCTGGAAAACGGATTGGTCAATTTAATCAATAATATGCCTGAAAACCGCTATCGGCACGCCATCGTCTGCCTGCAGGGACAAGATGATTTTGCCAAACGCATCCGCCGCGCGGACGTTGCGATTTACGACATCGCCAAGCGGGACGGACACGATTTGGGCGCCTATCTGCGACTGTTCAGGCTATTGCGGCAACTGCGCCCGGCCATCGTGCACACGCGCAACCTGTCTGCACTGGAAACCCAGGTCATCGCTGCACTTGCCGGGGTGCGCGCCCGCGTGCATGGCGAGCATGGCCGCGACACCTACGATCTCTACGGCAGCAACCGGAAATACAATCTGCTGAGAAGGCTGATCCGCCCTTTTGTCGGCCACTACATCACCGTCAGCCGGGATTTGCAGCAATGGCTGATCGCAACGATCAAAGTTGCACCTCTACGCATCACGCAAATCTGTAACGGCGTGGACACGAACCGCTTTCATCCCGCTAAGCGCGACCCGCTCGGGCCTGAAGGGTTTTGCCAACCCGACAGCATCGTCATCGGCAGCGTCGGGCGCATGGCCGCCGTCAAGGATTATCCGACACTGGTGCACGCATTTTTGAGGCTACTGGAACTCGCCCCCGGACTGCCGCTGCGTCTGGTGATCATCGGCGAAGGAGAGTCGCGCGCCGCCTGCCTGAAACTGCTGGAGCCCTGTCATCAGCTCGCCTGGTTGCCCGGCGAGCGCCATGACATTCCCGAACGGATGGCCGCGCTGGACATTTTTGTGCTGCCCTCACTGGGTGAAGGCATTTCCAACACCATCCTGGAAGCCATGGCATGCGGCCTGCCGGTGGTCGCCACCCGGGTGGGCGGCAATCCTGAACTGGTTGACGAGAACCTCACCGGGCAACTGGTGCCAGCCGCCGACCCTGAAGCCATGGCACAAATGCTGCTGCGCTACGTACAGCACCCCGAACTGAGGCAGCAGCATGGTGATGCGGCACGCCGCCTCGTCGAGCGTCAATACAGCCTGGATGCGATGGTGCGCGGCTATTTGTCGGTCTATGATCAGGTTCTCACGGGCACGTCAAACATACCTCCCACTGACGCCATGCCCGTCCCTCTCCTCAATCCTCTCCCGCAGGCGGGCGAGGAGGCAAACGAATCGCTACGCGAAATTCTCGTTAAAGGATCACCATGTGCGGCATAGCCGGAATCTTTGACACGCTGACGCTGCGCGACATCGACCAGGCGCTGCTCTCCGCCATGAATCAAACCCAGCACCACCGCGGCCCGGATGAAACCGGACTGTACGCCGAGCCCGGTGTGGGGCTGGCGCATAAGCGGCTTTCCATCATCGATTTATCCTCCGGCCAGCAGCCGCTGTTCAATGAGGATGGCAGCGTGGCGGTGGTGTTCAACGGCGAGATTTACAACTTTCCCGAACTGATGACGGAACTGAAAAGTCTGGGCCATGTATTCCGCACCCACTGCGATACCGAAGTGATCGTGCATGCGTGGGAGCAATGGGGGGACGCCTGCGTTTCGCGGTTTCGCGGCATGTTCGCCTTTGGCCTGTGGGATCGCAACTGCCAGACGCTGTTTCTCGCCCGCGACCGCATGGGCGTCAAACCACTGTTTTATGCGCTGCTGGACGATGGATCGCTGATCTTCGGCTCCGAGCTCAAGGTGCTGACCGCGCACCCCGCTCTTAAACGCGAGATGGACCCCTGCGCAATCGAAGAGTATTTCGCCTACGGCTATGTGCCGGAACCCCGCACCATCTATCGCCAGGCCAAAAAACTCCCGCCCGCGCACACCCTGACGATCCGCCGCGGCACGCCGCTTCCCGAACCGCGTGCATACTGGGATGTGACATTCAACCCCAGCGCGATCAGTCTTCCCGACGCGCAGCAGGAATTTCAGGCGCGACTGAGTGAGGCGGTGAAAATACGCCTGATGTCGGAGGTGCCGCTGGGGGCGTTTTTGTCCGGCGGCGTGGATTCCAGCGCGGTGGTCGCGATGATGGCGGAATTATCGAACGAACCGGTCAACACCTGTTCGATCGGCTTTAACGTGCCAGCTTATAACGAGTCGGAATTCGCCGCCCTGGTCGCCCAGCGCTACCACACCCGCCATACGCTGGAAGTGGTTGATACCGACGATTACGGGCTGATCGACACCCTTGCCCGCTTGTACGATGAGCCGTATGCCGACAGCTCCGCGATTCCCACCTACCGAGTGTGTCAGCTGGCCAAAAAGCGCGTGACCGTTGCATTATCAGGCGACGGGGGTGATGAGACTTTTGCCGGTTACCGCCGCTACCGCTGGCACATGCATGAGGAACGCGTAAGGAATCTGTTGCCGCTGTCGATGCGCCGCCCATTGTTCGGCGCACTGGGCCGTTTCTATCCGAAAGCTGACTGGGCGCCCAAACCCTTGCGCGCCAAATCGACGTTACAGGCCCTCGCGCGCAGCAGCCTGGAAGCCTATTTCCACAGCGTGTCCTTCGTCTCGGATGCGTTGCGTCACCAATTATTCAGCGACAGCTTCAGACGTGAACTGCAAGGTTATCAGGCCGTCGAGGTCTTACGCCGTCACGCGAAAAATGCGCCGGAACATCCCTTGTCGGCGATCCAGCATCTGGATTACAAGACGTATCTGGTCGGCGACATCAACACCAAGGTGGACCGCGCCAGCATGGCCCACTCGCTGGAAGTCAGGGAACCGCTGATGGATCACCATTTGGTCGAATGGGCGGCCACGCTGCCGCCGGAACTCAAGCTGCACGGCAATGAGGGCAAGTATGTGTTCAAGAAGGCGATGGAATCCCGTTTGCCCGAGGAGGTGCTGTACCGCCCCAAGATGGGGTTTTCGGTGCCGCTGGCAAACTGGTTGCGCGGCCCGCTGCGCGAACAGGCGAGATGCGCGCTCACCGGCGAAAAAATGCGCGATTGCGGTCTGTTCAACATGGATTTCATCGGCGAGATGCTGGATCAGCATCAGCGCGGGCTGAAGGACTACAGCACGCCGATCTGGACGCTGCTGATGTTCGAAGCCTTTTTGCGCAACAACGCCTGAAATAGCATATGCATCCGGGCGATCTTGCCATCACGTTTTTGCGCACGCTGCTGCTCCCGCCATTCAGCCTGTTCCTGTTCTACGGCATCGGCCTGCTGCTCGGCAAACGCAGCTATGGACGCCTGCTGCGCGGGGGTTCAATCGCCCTGCTGTTTCTGCTGTGCACCCAGGCGGGCGCCTGGCTGTTAATGCGTCCGCTCGAAAATCTGGCAGTCCCGTTCAAATCCGCAGGCAACGCGCAGGCGATCGTCGTGCTGGGCGCGGGACGCTTGCGCAACGCGCCCGAATATGGCGGCCGCGACATTCCCGATTACATCGCGCTGGCCCGCTTGCGCTATACGGCAAAACTGCACCGCGAAACCGGCCTGCCGGTGCTGGCATCCGGTGGCGCCGCCAGCAGCCAAGCCGACGTGGAACCACTTGCCTACGGCATGCGCCGCGCCTTGCAGGAGGACTTTGCCACGCCGGTAAAATGGACAGAAGACAAGTCTTACAACACGGCGGAAAATGCGGAATATTCCGCACAAATCCTCAAACAATCCGGGATACAGCGCATCGTTCTGGTGACCGACGCGATGCACATGTACCGGGCACGCATCGCATTCGAAAAACAGGGGCTAGACGTCATTACCGCGCCGACGATGTTTCTGGCTCAGGGCAAACTGACGCTGATGGATTTACTGCCCGACGCCGAGGGACTGCGCCGCGCTAACTATGCGCTCTACGAATGGTTGGGCATCGTCTGGTATCACTTACGGTACTGAAACCGCCCGTGCTTACAAAGACGGATTATCCGTCTCCGGACGTTTGGCCAATTTAGACCGGACAGCAGAAATGGATTTATCCATGCTGCGATATTTCCGGATGCCGACGACTGCCGTAAAAAAGCCGCCCGGAAGACACAACACTCCCACGATCGTAAACCACAAATGCTGCGAAAAATGGATGATTGAAACACCCGCAATAATCAGTGCCACCGCCGAGCGCAGATAGGACAGCATCGTTCGTTCATTCGCAAGCAAGGTGCGGTCTATAGCGAGCTCATCCCTTAATATCAGTTCTGCTGCTTCAAACCGGGTGTAGAGGTTGGTATCTGTCATTTTTCGTAAAAGTTAAAGAATGTCAAAAAATATTCAGCAGCATCTATAAGAGTATAGCGAATTTTTCCTCAACACGCGCGCACGGCAACGATCAAACCTCATTGCTCAGCGTTACAAGCAGCGCTATCGGGTCAACCCCAGCTTCGCCCAGCCTTCATGGCCTAACTTATTCAGCGTCTCGACATTCACGTCGGCAATTTTGTCCGCATCGGGAAATGCATCCACGGCGCGATCTACGCTGTCCTCGCGCAACAGGTGCAGCGTCGGATAAGGCGCGCGGTTGGTGTAATTCTCGATGTCATCCGGCTGGGTACCGGCAAACTGATACTGCGGATGCAGACTGGCCACCTGAAACGCATCGTCAAACTCGGGTTGTGCGGTCGCCACATCCACCGTATCCAGAAAATCGTTGAAATCCAGAAAATCGTTGAGCACCAGCGGATGAATCAGCAAAGTCGTGTCGAGCAGCTCAGGGTCGGTGTCCTGCAAATGGCGCAACTCGCTCAGTAAGTCAGCCAGCAAGGCTTCCTCGGTGGTAGCTGAACTTACCACATAGCGTATCTGCTTCTTGACATGCACGGCCTTGGCGAACGGGCACAGGTTCAGGCCGATGACGGCTTTCTCCAGCCAGTCCTGTGTATTAGCGATGATGGTTTCGTTGTTCATGTGTTCTTTCCTTAAGTCGTCATTCCCGCGCAGAGGGTTAAGCAGGCAAGCCGTGAAGCGGCTGCTCGCAAAGCGAGAATCCAGTAAATGTAACTATCCCTCGTCAGTTGTTGCGCACGATCAAAGGAACAAGCGGTGATGAGCCATTCAGCAATGCAGCGGCGGTTCATTCATCAGCGCGATCTGCTCGCGCAACTCCAGTATCCGATCCTGCCAGTAACGCTGGGTATTAAACCACGGAAAGGCCGCCGGGAACGCCGCATCGTCCCAGCGCCGCGCGATCCAGGCCGCATAGTGAATCAGACGTAAGGTGCGCAGCGCCTCGATCAGATGCAGTTCGCGCGGATCGAAATCATGAAAATCCTCATAGCCCGCCAGCAAGTCGCCGAGCTGTCTCGTCTGTTCCGCGCGTTCGCCCGACAGCAGCATCCACAAGTCCTGTATCGCAGGCCCCATGCGGCTGTCGTCAAAATCCACAAAATGCGGCCCGGCATCGGTCCACAGCACATTGCCGACATGACAATCGCCGTGCAGGCGCAGACTTTTCACCTCCCCCGCACGATCAAAACAGCGCTTAACGCCGTCCAGTGCGAGCTCCGCCACGCCGCGATACACGTCAAGCAACTCATGCGGGATAAAATCGTGCGAGAGCAAAAAACCCACAGGTTCCGTGCCGAAACTCTGGATATCCAGCGTGGGACGATGTTGATAAGACGCCAGCGCACCGACTGCATGAATGCGCCCGATGAAGCGCCCCATCCATTCCAGCGTGTCAGGCCGATCCAGTTCCGGCGCCCGTCCGCCGTGCCTGGGGAAAACCGAAAATCGGAACCCATTGAAAAAATGCAAGGTTTGATCGTTGATAGTCAGCGCGGGCACCACCGGAATCTCGCGCTCATACAGCGTTGCCACGAACGCGTGTTCTTCACCTATCGCTGCATCCGTCCAGCGACAGGGTCGATAAAACTTGACGATCATAGGTTGACCGTCTTCCATGCCCGCCTGATACACGCGATTCTCGTAGCTGTTGAGCGCAAGCAACCTGCCGTCGCCTGCGAGGCCGATACTGTCCAGCGCATCCAGCACGGTGTCGGGGGTGAGTAAACTGTAAGGGTGTTGAGTGTGCATGGGCGGCATTGTACGGCATGCCGGACGCCTGCCACTTTCGTTTTATAATAAGCCCTGCTTTTCCGGTTGGGACACACACGCTGACCGGCCTGCCCCTGTCAACAACCCGGAAAATAATCATGCTCAAAGACCTGCACACCTTACCCGCTGATTTACCGGTGCCCACCGATGACGGGGCATGCGATCATTTACCGGGACTTGCCCTGCCGTCCACCCCATTGACCGACACTCGCGGCCATGCCGTTGATCTTGGGACACACACGGGCACGTTGGTCATCTATTTCTACCCCATGCTGGGTCGCCCCGACGGCCCGCCCATGACCGGCTGGAATGACATACCCGGCGCCCGAGGATGCACCCCGCAAAGCTGTGCCTTTCGCGATACCTACGCCGAACTGCAACAGCTGGGCGCGGAGGTGGTGGGCGTCAGCGCGCAACCCCTGCCCGACCAGCAGGAAGCCCATACCAGACTGCACTTGCCCTTTGCGCTGCTCAATGATTCGTCGCTTACTTTAGCTTATGCGTTGAACCTGCCTACTTTCGAGTACCGGGGCATGCGCCTGATCAAGCGCCTGACCCTCATCGTCCGGGGTGGACTGATCCGCAAGGTTTTTTATCCGGTCTTTCCGCCGGACCATAATGCTCGTAACGTCATCGCCTGGCTGACAGAAAATCAGTCCCTGTTACGCTGACCAGACGGTTATTGACTGCCGTAAAGGTCGATACTTTCCAGCGCTTCCAGCACAGTCTCGGGAGTGCGTAAACTGAAGCAGCGCTGAAGGCCACATTAGTATGGCAAGCCCAGTACGGGAGGCCTGCACATTTCAGCCTTTAGTGTCCACAGAGGATTTCTGTTACATTGCGTATCAACATACGGATGCCCCATGCCGCCTGAACGCGTGAAAAACGGGATGCTGTTTTTCATGGCATAATGCCATGCTTGTATTTTTAATTCCATTAAAAATCAATGTGATGAATAAAATTTCACAGATTATTCGGCAAATCTCACCCGTTTCTACGGCGTTTTTACAATCGAATATACATTAGAACTCTTTGTCCCATCCACCGAATTGAGAGCATTGACACTATGGCAAAAGGTTTCGTCTACATCCTTCGCAATGAGGCCATGCCCGGCCTGCTAAAGATTGGCTATTCCGTGAAAGTTCCTACGGAGCGTGTCGAGGAGCTATTTACTACCGGTGTTCCAGAACCTTTCGAACTCGCTTATTACTGCCTTGTCGAGAATGCTGACAAACTCGAACCCGAAATTCATCACCATCTCTCTGCCTATCGTCATAGAGGGAACCGAGAGTTTTTTCGCATCGAATTAGAAGTCGCGATCCAATCAATTACTAATTTGTGCAAACCCGAACACGAGTGGCCTAAGTCACAACTTCAGTCTGTTTTACCGCCAGTTGCTAGTAATCAGCACGATCCGTTCTATGGGATCAACATCACGAGCAGACACGACCATGATGGCGAAATGAAGCAGATGGTCAATTTCGTTGAGGCTGCGCATCAGCGATCTTTGACGCCGTATGTTCACTCACTCTTCTACGACAGCAATTCTTGCTGTTGCAACTTCGAGCTTGCCGACGAAGTAGAGCAATACGGCCCCATCGCAAATGAGCTTCTTGAAATTGCGCTAGAAACAATCGGACAGTTCGAGTGGTTCGGCCAAATACAGCATGGAGGCAAGCACGATGAGTTCGACGAGTTTTAACCCGTCAATAGAGCGGACAAGCCGAACAGCCTGTTTCCACGATGCCTGCTACAATTTGAAAACTCGAAAATCGAATATAGTCAGACTCGATTTGTTACTCGGCACCAACTTCCCCTGTGCGCCGCCGAAGATAGTCACAAACAAACGGTGCTTTTAGGCGAGCACTGTTTGAGTCCCGAGCGACAGCGAGGTCGAGTTGCGCAGCCCCGATTGTCTGTGACTATCGAGGGAACGCCGGAGGCGCGGCAAACCGGGGCGGCATTTCTTTAGTTACTTTCTTTGTCCGCACAAAGAAAGTAACCGGCTGCGGGGCCGCCCCCGCTAAAATTTTGCTACCGCAACAGCCCCGCCAGTGTCAGCATGAACAGCGTGACCAGCATGAATACCGAGGAGCGCGACACCAGCCGGTGCGCGCAGTACAACGCCATATCATCCGTCTTGTCGCCGACGCCCAGCTCCGGCCTGTCGATGCCATCGATGGGCAATCCCAGACGAACGCCCGTGGCACCGGCCGCACTCGCCAGCAAAATCCCGTCCTCGCTGTCCGGCCAGAGGGAGGCCTGTGATCGCCAGCAATAGACGGTATCCTCAAAATTACCGACGATGGCAAACGTGGCCGCAGTCAGGCGGATCGGCAGCCATTCCAGACGTGCGCACATTTTTCGTGAAAAACTGTCCGTCTCGGCTTCGTTGCCGGATTCATCCAGCCAATAGGTCGCCATCGCGCGCGAAAAAACATAGAGCAACACCCCCGCCGCGCCGCCCAGCCCCAGCGTCGCGAACACCACAAACCACACGATCACGCCGAACAGATGATGCAGCGCGGCAAACAGGGATATTTCAATCGTGGCCCTGGCAACTTCCTCACCATTCAGATGAGCGGACGTCTTGCCGCGCAGGGTAGTTAAAAGCTCGCGCGCTCCATCCAGACGCTTGCCACGCAAGGCCTGCTGAATATCGGCAAACAACTGGCTGAAACGGCGAAAACCCATGCACAGATACAACACCAGCACATTGAATACCCAGGCAAGTATCGGATGCAGATAATGCAACCCCCAGAATATCAGCACACCACCTGCCACCACCGGCAATACGGCCAGCCACCAGGCCGTCCTGCCGTGACGGTAGTCTCCCGAATTAAAATGGTGCTGGAAAAAATCGACATAAGCGGACGGCCAGTCTCGCAGAAACTTATGCGACCAGAGCGGTTTGAGCTGTTCCAGCAGCAGCGCGGCGATCAGGGCAGACAGACTCATGAGATCAGCAATAAACGACAGTGTGGAAATAGTCAAAGATAGCACATGTCAAGTCACTCTGCTTGCCGCCGCCTGCCGGCAGTGGTATAAACCCGCTGTGATCAGGGTATTGGAAAGAACGCCATGAACTACGTGTTCGGAATGTTTTTGCTGTTCTGTTTGCTGCCTGCCCATGCCGGAAGCCAGGCAGGCGGTGTAGCGTATTTTCCCGCCGAACAGATCATTCATTTTTCCAAACAGGTGGAAAAAACACTTGCCGCCCGTGGCGCGCGGGTCGCGATACTCGCACGCGTCGGCAGACCGCCGGCCGAGATGCCCGAGGGCATGCATTTCACCCATGTCTCGTTCGCGGTGTATTCGCAAATCACCACCCAGGATGGCCGTATCATCCCCGGTTATGCGATCTACAACGAGTATCAGAGCAATGAAAAGCCCGACACCAGCTCGCTGGTACAGGATTTTCCAGTCGATTTTTTTGCTGGCGCAGCAGTCCTTGAAGCGGGCGTAATCATCCCGTCCCCCGAACTGCAAAAGCGCCTGCTGCAAACCATCGCCTCGCCCACCTACCAGAAACTGCATGACCCGCGCTATTCCGCTATCGCCAATCCCTATACGACGGGTCGCCAGAATTGCACCGAACATACGCTGGATGTGATCAATGCCGCCATTTACCAGACCGATGACATCAAGCGCATCAAGGCGGCCGAGAAAAAATATTTTGTTGCGCAACCCGTCAATGTCAGCGGATTCAAGCTGCTGCTGGGCTCGCTCTTTTCATCGGAAATCTCGTTGTCCGACCAGCCAGGCACGCCTGTGACCGCCACCTTCGAGACCATCGGCAAATATCTGCAACAGTATGACAAAGGCTCGGAAATGTATATCATCACGCCCGAGCCGCTTTCTCAATAACGGGTATGGCAAGTAGCCACCCCTGAAAATAACACTCGCCATGCCCGTTTCCCTCACCTCAATCCTCTCCCGGAGGGAGAGGAGGCAAACGAATCGCTATGCGAGTTTCACATTAACAAGGAGACATCATGAAAACGAAGCTACTCGTATCCCTCATGCTGATGGCAGGCTGCGCCACAACCGCCTTTGCCGAAGATCAGACACATTCAGGGCAGGCTATCAACAATGCCGTACAGTCCGGCTCCCATGCCAGCGCCAGCGCAGGCCATTCGATCGCCGCCTCAGGTCAGGTGACCTCGGGCGTCTCGGCGATCCCGCTTGCCATCGGCGGGCTCGTGAGCGGCACGGCAGGCGCACTCTCCGCGCAGGCCGCGCATGGCTCGGCAAAAGCGGCAACCGCCCCCATCGGCACCCCGCTGGATATCACCGATGAGACCATCACCGTGATGCCGCCCGACGAAGCGCTGAAGAATGACAAAGCGGCTCCGAAAAAAACGGACAAGGGCATTTAAAAAGGAAATCTCATGAAAAAAAGCCTACTCAGTACGATCCTGCTTGCCGCCTGCCTGACAGCCACCACATCCGTGTATGCGGGCATGGGCAGCGGCAGCAGTGCGGCAGCCGAAGAGATTCACTTCAAGCCAGAACAGATCGTCAAGTTCGCCAAGCAGGTGGAAAAAACACTGGCGGCAAAAGGCGCGCATGTCGCGATCGTCGCACGCATGGGCCAACCCCTCAAAGATTTGCCTGAAGGGATGCACTACACGCATGTGGCTTTTGCCGTATATTCGCAGATCACCACCGCGGACGGCAGACAGATTCCCGGTTATGCAATGTACAACCTGTATCAGGAAGACAAACACCCGGACGTCAGCGATCTGGTACAGGACTTTCCGGTGGATTTTTTCGCAGGGGTCGCGGTGCTTGAGGCCGGGATCATTATTCCTTCGCCCAAACTGCAACAGCGCCTGCTGGATGTCATCAATTCGCCGACCTACGCCGCGCTGCACGATCCGCACTATTCGCTGATCGCTAACCCTTATACGCAGGGACGGCAAAATTGCACCGAACATACGCTGGACGTGATCGGCGCCGCCATCTATCAGACCAGCGATATCAAACGCATCAAGGCGAACGAAATCGCCTATTTCAAAGCGCAGCCGGTCAACGTCAATCCATTCAAACTGGCCTTAGGTGCAATGTTCAGTTCTGAGATTTCCACCTCGGATCAGCCCGGCGCACCGGTGACGGCAACCTTTGAGACGATCAGCAGTTTCCTGCAGAAATACGACAAGGGTTCGGAGGTCATGACCCTGACCCCGGAACCCTGAACGCATAAAAAAACCCGCTAAGGCGGGTTTTTTGTTTCCTGCAGGTTAACTGGCCAGCTTGGCAGCGATCTCGATTTCGGCGGCTGCCCAATGCTCTGTGGTGCAACCCTGAAAACCGGAACGCTCAGCGATATAGTAAGCGGCTGTTTCCACCATGCGATAACGTTCCTGTGCTGACGGCTGCGCCGTTGTCTTGACGGCCGGTTTGGCTACGGCTTTAGCTGCTGCAGGTTTCTTTTCCGCAACTGCCTTGGCTGCCGGTTTTGCTGCTGCCGGTTTTGCTGCTGCCGGTTTTGCTGCTGCCGGTTTTGCTGCTGCCGGTTTTGCTGCTGCCGGTTTTGCTGCTGCCGGCTTCACTACTGGCGGCTTCTTCTCAGCAACGGCTTTAGCGGCTGGCTTGGCTGCGGCAACTTTCTTTTCAGCAGCAGGTTTCTTTGCCGCTACAGCCGCCTTTTTAACGGGTGCTTTTTCGACTTCCGGGAAGGGCCACACTGCTGACGCCGCCGGTTTTGCTGCTGTTGCCTTGCTTGCAACCGTTTTTTTGACGGTTTTCGCTTCTTCTACCATGATCACACTCTCCCGGATGAATAGACAAAACAAACCTGTAACGACCACATCATATTGCGCAAGCCAGCTGCCGTCAACAAAACACCGTAAAATATGTCAAATTCAACACAATTGAGCGAACGTTAGCCGAATATACGAGATATACGGTTTAAACTATCACCTGCCCGGCTTTATTCCTGTCGCTGTCTGATGGGTCTACATTGTCCAAAAGGACAATGTAGACCCATTTCCCTCACCCGAACCCCGCTTTGCGTCCCACGGCTGGCTTTGCACAGCCAGCCGACTCTTCCGGCGGAAAACATGTTTTCCGAAATCCCGTATTCGTCCCAGAGGGCGAGGGGCCCAACGTAACGCTACGCGAATTTTTGATACAGGGCGACCCGCTTGAGATACGCTTCGCGGGCAATCTGCACATCTTCCAGGAAATAAGGCAATTCTTTCAATAACATGGCCTGAGGCCCGTCCACCAGCGCCTTGGGCGGCACAGGATGAAAGTCCACCAGCACCATGTTGGCGCCGGAAAGTATGCCTTGCGCCGTCACATGCATCATGTCCATGATGCCGTCAGGCGAGGCGGCGCGCGAACCCACCGAATGCGACGGGTCCACGCACACCGGCATGCGCGTCAGACGTTTGACCACCGGCACATGCGCGAAATCGACAAAGTTGCGGTGCGGATCGGCCATGTTGGTCTTCATGCCGCGCAGACAGAACACCACGTTGCGGTTGCCTTCGGAGGCCAGATATTCTGCGGCATTCAGCGATTCATCCAGCGTAATGCCGAAACCGCGCTTGAGCAGCACCGGCATCTTGGTCTGCCGTCCGACGATTTTCAGCAGTTCGAAGTTTTGCGTATTGCGCGTGCCGATTTGCAGCATCACGCCAGTCGCCTCCCCGGTCTGGTGCAGCGCCTCGTTGATTTCATCCAGATGCGACTCGTGGGTGATTTCCATCGCCATCACCTTGATGCCGTACTTCCCCGCCAGTTCGAACACATACGGCAGACAGTTCTTGCCGTGCCCCTGAAACGCATAAGGACTGGTGCGCGGCTTGTAGGCGCCCATGCGGGTGCACACCTGACCGTTGTCTTTGAGCGCCCGCAGCATGATCTCGACGTGCTCGCGATTATCCACCGCGCACAGACCGGCAAACACGTTCAAGCTATCCTGTCCAAAACGCACACCGTTATATTCAAAATGGGTAGGACGCTGATCGTCCTTATGCCGCCCGAGGATGCGGTATTCTTCAGACACGCGTACCACGCGTTCGACGCACGGCAAACCCTGCATATCCGCAATATCCAGCAGCTTGGTGTTGCCGATCAGATAGATTTCGGTAACCGTCTGCTCAACGCCACGCTCTACGTGCACACGCGTCTGTATCCCCGGCATCGCGGCAAGATGCGCCAGCAACTGCTGGTATTCCTGCGGTTTTTCGGAAACGTTGCTGCTTAGTATTAAAATCATATCGCCACCTTAAAATTATTGAGTACCCGAGGCAATTGCATCACATCGCGTATTTTCACATCCACACAGGGTGAGCTTTTATAGCCCGCATTCACCCAGACCGTATGCATCCCCAGCTGTTTCGCAGCCCGTAGATTTTCAAGACTGTCCTCGACCATCACGCATCGCGCGGCCTGCACGCGATGGCGTCGCATCACACGCCTGAAACCATAATAATCCGGCTTGGGCCGATAGCCCGTCTGTTCCACCGCGACCACATCCTCGAATAAATCCGCAACTTTCAGCAACTTTAACACGGCATGCGCGTAGCGTTGCGGCGCGTTTGAAAAGACGACTTTTTTGCCCGGCAGCGCACGCAACACATGGCGCAGGCGCGGGGCGTACAGCACCATTTTTTCCAGCTCCGGAAACTGGTGCGTATGATGCAGAAAATGCGCAGGATCCGTGCCGTGATGGCGCATCAGGCCGCTCAGGGTCGCACCATAACGCCGCCAGTAATGCTGGCGCAGCGCACTCGCATCCGCTTCCGTCAATTGCAGATGCTCCTGCAAATAAGCGGTCATGCTTTGATTGATATGCGGAAAAATGTGCGGACTCGCGTTGTGCAGCGTATTGTCCAGATCAAAAATCCACAACATGATGAAATTATTTGCTTTTTATCAGCGTGCCGATACCTTCATCGGTCAGAATTTCCAGCAGCAGCGCATGCTGCACTCGACCGTCGATGATATGCACCGAACGCACCCCGCCGCGCGCCGCATCCAGCGCCGAACTGATCTTGGGCAACATGCCGCCGGACAGCGTGCCATCGGCCACCAGCGCGTCGATTTGCGCAGGCGTCAGCCCGGTCAACAAACGCCCCTCCTTGTCCAGCACGCCCGGCGTATTGGTGAGCAGCACCAGCTTTTCGGCATTGAGCACTTCAGCCAGTTTGCCGGATACCACGTCCGCGTTGATATTCAAGGTTTCCCCGTCAGGTCCGACACCGATCGGCGCAATCACCGGAATGAAATCGCCGGAATCGAGGAAAGCAATGATGGACGGATCGATCTTGTTGATATCGCCAACCAACCCGATGTCAAGCATTTCGCCCGGCACACTGTCGCTCTCCAGCAGCAATTTTTTGGCGCGGATAAAGGCGCCGTCCTGCCCGGTCAGCCCGACCGCCTTGCCGCCGTGGCGATTGATCAGATTAACGATGTCCTTGTTGACCTTGCCCAGCACCATCTCAACCACATCCATGGTCTCTTCATCGGTGACTCGCATACCCTGTATGAACTGCCCCTGTTTGCCGACCCGTTTGAGCAATTCGTTGATCTGCGGCCCACCACCATGCACCACCACCGGATTCATGCCCACCAGTTTTAACAGCACCACATCGCGCGCAAAACCCTCCTGCAAGGCAGGGTCGGTCATTGCATTGCCGCCGTATTTGATCACGATGGTTTTATCAAAAAAACGCTGGATATAAGGCAGGGCTTCTGAAAGCACCAGCGCCTTGATTTCTGCGGAAGCGTTGGACAACGGCATAATGGTTCCTTATTAAATTTCCCGAGAATTTTACACCAGAAGAAAAAGCGCCGTGCCGGAAAAAGGGTGTAGATAATTGTTTAGCCATCTCTTGGCATAACGCTGATAGACGGCCTCTAATTTTGCATTTGAGACATCAGTCATGCCCTGCCTTATCAGACATATCAGCATGAACATAACCGCATCGTTGTGCGGCCCTATTTTGCCGGTCCAGACACGCGCAGCTCACACCCGAAAAAAACACAACTATTTGATTTTTTTATTTTTTAATGCGTCATGTTGCAACGCCGCATCAAATTGCGTAATCGGCACCGGTTTACTGAACAGATAACCCTGGTAATGGGTACATCCCTTACTCAGAAGACTTAGCCGCTGCGCTTCCGTTTCTACGCCTTCGGCAATGACATTTAAATCCAGACTGTGCGCCATCGCTATGATGGTGCGCACGATTGCCTTATCGCTTCCATCCACAACAATGTCACGCACAAACGACTGATCAATCTTGAGCTGATCAATCGGCAACCGTTTAATGTATTGCAGGGACGAGTAGCCTGCGCCAAAGTCGTCCAATGAAAACTGAATTCCGATCTCGCTCAAGTCATTCATGGTGGCGATAGTCTCTTCAGTATCGTCAAGCAGCAGGCTCTCGGTCAGTTCCAGCTTGAGCAAGGCAGGACTGATGGCGTGTCGTTCCACGAGTTCACGCAACTGCACCACAAAATCAGGCTGCCGGAATTGCTTGGCGCTCACGTTCACCGCCAGAACCAGCTCGCGAGCCAGCTCGCTTTGCTGCCAGGCCTTGAGTTGTGCACAGGCCGTTTCCAGCACCCAGGTGCCGATGGGCAGAATCAGGCCGGTTTCTTCTGCCAGAAAAATAAATTCAGCAGGCAACACCATGCCCCGTTCAGGGTGTATCCAGCGTATCAATGCTTCCGCGCCCAAGGGCTGTTGCGCATCGTCCACCTGTATCTGGTAGTACAACTGAAACTCACCGGCCGCAAGACCATTGCGCAAGGCCGCCTCAAGCTGCGCACGTGCATTGATGTTGTCCTGCATCCTGGGATCGAAAAAACGCAACGTGTTGCGACCGGCTTTTTTGGCCTGATACATCGCAATATCAGCCTGCTTCATCAACTCTTCCGGCCCCTGATCATGGCTGTAAAACAGGGTCGCCCCTATACTGGGCGTATTGCGATATGGCTGACTGCCGAGCAGATAAGGCTGGCTGAGCGCGTGGAGTATCGCTTCGCCCAGCATCTCTGTCTGCGTGGCCGCATCCATCACCTGCTCGCTGAGATCCTCGAGAATAACCACAAATTCATCCCCGCCCAGACGCGCCACGGTATCCCCCTCGCGCACACAGGACTGCAGACGAAGCGCTACCTGCTGCAACAGCAAATCACCAACATCGTGACCCAGCGTATCATTGAGCGTCTTGAAATTATCCAGATCGATAAACAGCAGCGCACCTTCCCGCTTACTTCTGGCGCTGGACGTCAGTGCGCGCAGCAAACGATCCATAAGCAGGCGGCGGTTGGGCAGTCCGGTAAGCGCATCATAAAATGCCAGACTGTTGATCGCTTCTTCCGTCTGTTTGCGCTCGGTGATATTCATCCCGGTTCCGCGCAATCCAAGCAGCTTGCCGTTCTCATCATAAAAAGGCACGCCGTTCACCTCTTCCCAGTGTATCGCGCCGGATCGGGTGATATCACGGTGTTGCAGCCGGAAAGGCGCCTTGTTGGCGATAGCCTGATGGATACTCTCTTGAACCAGTGGAATATCTTCACCAGGCATGAAGGCCATCGGCGTCTGCCCGAGCAATTCCTCGGGTGTATATCCTTTGACATCGACAACGCGTCTGGACACATACGTGTAAACACTGTTCTCGTCGACTTCCCACAGGTACTCGCCCGCCGCATCGCTCACGTCACGGAAACGTTGTTCGCTATAAAGCAATGCGTCTTCCGCCTGTTTATGCTCTATGGCAATACCAACCAGACGTGCGGCTTGCTCGATGAGTGCAATATCCGATTCTTCCGGCCGGTGCGCTTCATGATGATAAATGGCAAACGTGCCCAGTACCTTCCCTGCCGAAGATAAAATCGGCTGTGACCAGCACGCGCCCAATCCAGCCTGCACTGCGAGCGCCTTATAGTTGACCCAGTAGGGATGCGTCTGTATGTCTTCGACAATCACGCGTTCGCCGGTAAAGGCCGCCGTCCCGCAAGAGCCTTCACCCATACCGATGGCCGCGCCGTCGATCGCCGCATTATAAAAATCAGGCAGGCCGGGCGCCGCCCCTTTGAGCAGATGTTTACCCTCTTTATCCAGCAGCAGGATACTGCATAGCATTTCAGGATGGAGCCGCTCCACACCGCGCACGATGGACTCAAGAATAACGGAAATCGTATTATTCGCAGCGAGCAGCTCCAGCGTATCGTTGCGAAACTGCTCATAGCGCTCCATCCGTTCGCGCTCGGCAATTTCCTGCTGCAACTTTTTGTTCTGCTTATTCAGGTCAGCAAGATGTCCCAGAATATGTTCCTGCATCTGACTGACGCTCTTCGCCAGCAGACCGAGTTCGTCACGGCTGTCCACGTCGATCGGTGTCAGTGCCCGTGTCTCGGAAAAACGTTGCACAGCGACCACCAGCCGTTTTAACGGACGCACAAAGAGAAACGCGACCAGTATCGACATGAGGATCGCCGCAAGACTGAAGCCGATCACAATGTGACGGCTGTTGCGGGTCAGTGCGGCGGTTTCCGCCAGCACGAAATCCAGTGGCACCGTCATACCGATAATGACAAAATCAGAGCCTGACATATGTCCAAACGGAATGCGTGCAAATCCCCCGACAACTTCTACTGCCTGATGGTCGGAAACCGTGCGCACCGCGATCGTCTCAGCTCTCTTGTCGATGATGGCCGACACCGGCTTGAAGGTATCCTGCACCAGATAACGCCGGCCATAATCAAAGCCGAAGGTTTTGGCACTATCCGGGGCAACCAGAAAGTCTCCGGCCTGATTGGTCAGGTAAAGTTGATATTCGCTGCGCAAATCAGCGTTGAGGCGCGCAAATATCTTGTTCAGATTCACATTGATCACCATCACGCCGGCGACCTTACCATCCGGACCGGCAACCGGCGTGGCCACTTGCAGCGTGGGTTTCTTTTGGCCTGAATGCGCCCCTGCTTCGCGATTGATGAATATCCTGGAATAATGCACGTCGCCCTCAGCCAGTCTGAGCGTTTCATAGACATACGGATACTGCATTTTTTCCTGTAAATCAGCGCCACTCACGGTTTTTAAGCTACTGCCGTCGCGATCCACTCTGACCCGTTCGATGCCGTTATTCTGCGCGCTGATCAGACGCACCTGATAATATTCGGAATGCTGTGCAAGCAGACTTCTGAACTGTGCGGCCATTCGCAGCCTGGCAACCTCTGCCGTCTGCCCGCCACCGAACACATCGCGTGCATCGGGTGTTCCCGCAAACATCAGGGCGTCTCTGGCAACTGCATCTGCTGAGTTCGAGAAACGCCGCCCCATGATCCGGGTTGATTGCACCAGTTCTTCACCGGCTTTTTTGACCAGAATTTCACGCGTGGCTTGATAAGTGTAGTAACCGGTCAGACCGGCGGCCAGCACACCAAACACAGCCAATAAAATGCCGAGCTTAACGACGATACCGAATTTCACGCGCTCAGGTTGTATCCGGATTAAATTTGTCATCCGCTAAAATTTCTCCGGCAGATCGCCTGCAATGATTCTGTCCCACAGTGCGGCGCGCCTGTCCGTATTTTCCACGCGCTGCAACCAGATGATTTTATCGGTTTTGCGCAGGCCAGGCGTCTCCTCCAGCGTATTCGACAGTCCCTGACGCACGGTCAGCGCATGACTGACAGCGGCTTCCAGCGTGTAATTGATCCAGGCTTCGGCCAGACCCGGATTTTTCGCCCCGCGCGTGACCGACCAGCAATCCAGCCATGCCAGCGCACCCTCTTTGGGGATGACATAAGCAATATCCGCACCGGATTTTTTCAGCAGATTGACCTGTTGCGTACCGTAGTTGCCGAACAGCAAGGCAATATGATTGCGCATGAAAAGCGCTGTCGCCTCCTCGGGCGAACTGTAAAAAGTCAGCACATTGCGCCTGAGTTCGACCAGAGAGTGACTGACACGCCTGAACTCGCTCTCCGGAATCTGGAAAGGATTTTTCAGGCCCAGCGCCATCGCCGCCAGCGAAAAATTATGTTCGCTGGACTGATAGGCCAGTACGCGCCCCTTATAACGTTTGTCCCACATAATGGTAAAAGAGTCGGGCGGCACAGCGAAAGCCTTGCGGTCATAGATCAGACCCATCTCGGAATAGGTATAGGGGATGGCATACACCTTGTTCTGACGCATGATGCCAGCAATCGCGGCAAGATCCCGAAAACGCGGCAACTGGCTGGCGGTATTGGGAATATTTACCAGATTGATCGGGATGCTGATGCCACTGTCGATGTAGCGTTGCAACTCGGCCGTATTGACTGCAAATACGTCAAAATCCTGCCCCTTGCCAACTGACAGTCGTTCCCACATCTCATCATCCAGATTGATGGTGGTCACGTCCACCCTGACCCGGTAACGCTGCTCGAACGCATGCACCAGGTCCGCATCCGCATAACCCGGCCACGCCAGTACGCGCAGCACTTCCTCTGCCTGCACCTGCGTCGAGCACAGCAGCACAATCAGTAAAAATAAACGTCCGAAAATGAAGTTGCTATGCATGCTGCCAACTCGTAACCTTAACTAAATCTGTGAAGATGGCTTCAGCCCGATTTTTACGGGCAATCGCACAGCGGAGACTCTAACACGGCAGCAATACAGATAATGCCACATACTGTTTTAATATTTTCATATCCTCCGCTAAAAAAGCAAAAATGCTGCAAGTTGCAGCACACCTTACCACCAAGATTCCATCTGAATTCCGGCCAGGGTGCTGCGCCCGCCGGCACCAAAAAGCGGATTCGCAGCGGCGGCCGCGCCATTCCAACTGACATAAGTCAAATAAAAACGCAGTTCCGGGCGCGACCAGAATTCCGGCTGCATTGCCAGCGTCGGCGCAATCGTGAACTTGTTCAGGTGCTGACGCGCCTGCCCGTCTATGCTGCGCGATGTCGTACCGACTTCCGCCAGCCATTTAAAATGCTTGCTGAGCGCATAGGAAGTTCGCACGCCCAGTGTAAAATCACCAGTCGCCCGCCCGTCGCTGGCACCCCCGTCGATGGTCGCGCGCTGATATGAGATCAGCGCCTGCCCGCCGAACGGGCCGCTTTGCCAGTTGACGGCTTCCGTTGCACGCAGACTGTTTAAGCCCGGCTGTTCACCTGACACACCGCCCAGTCCCTGAAACTGCCCGCCGACACCCGCATGTCCCGTTGCGCTTCGCAGAAAGACCGTATTGGTCAAGTCGTGAACCAGAAAATCCAACTGATTATGTGACAGCGAAAGCCCTGCGCCTTGCGATCCCATCTGAAAATTGCCGCGCACCCAGGTCGCCAACAGACGCAGCGTGCCCCCGGTATTCACCTGAATGTCCGACAGGTCGGCATTGATACGCAGGGCATGATTGACCATGGTCTCGTTATTATTAAAGGTTCCCCCGGTGAACACGCCCACCGCCAGCCGGGCAGACCCCACCGTATAGTCGGTCATACCCGCGCCGATATTGTCCCCGTAATCCATAAAATAGCGGTCCACAATATGCACGTCCTGTATGCGCAGATAACGCTGCCCGGCCCATAAACGGGCGTCCGGCGCGAAGTTAAAACCGGACACGGCGACATAAGCCTGCGCCGTACTGTACTGCCCGTTCAACGCCGAGGGCATATACAGCGCGCTCAATTTCAGATTATTGCCCACATCGAGCGTTTTACTGACGCCCACCTCGATATAGTTGTCGCCCTCATTGCCCAGCCGCAGCTTCTGCGCATCGCCGCCCAGCGTATACGCGCCGCGTGGCGTGCCTGTCTGGCTGGCATACGCTCCGCCTCGCATATAGCCGATGAGCTCGACGCCATCGACTTCAACCGCCTGCACAGGCAAACTGGCAACGGCAAAACCGGCCACCAGAACTTTTGCGCAAAATCCGCTCACATCTGCTGTTTTTTTCTGCATTTTTCCTGATCATTCCTGTCACGACCAGATAAGTTTACACATGAACGATACCCGTTGCGAAAAAATCAGGCCCGCTTACTGGTGAGACTGACGATCAGCACGCCCGCCAGCACCAGCAGCGACCCTGCGATTTGCAGCAGGGAGACACGTTCCCCTAAAAACAGATAGGCCATATAGATCGTGCTGACTGGTCCGATTGATCCGATCAGCGATGCACTGCCGGAACCGATACGCCGTATCGCATAGGACAGCATAAAAACCGGCAGTACCGTCGAAAAAATCGCCATGGCAAGCGCATCACCGTACACGATCGGCAGCAAATCGAGCGCACTCATCGGTCGCAGTATGACGAACTGCAGCAGGCTGGCAACGCTGGCCACGATCATCGCGTAAGCCGTGAAGCGTGTCGTGCCGATGCGTTGCACCGCATGCCCCACCCCGACCAGATAGGACGAATAGGAAAGCGTGCTCAAAAACACCAGAACTGAGCCCAGCACGATGCTGCCGCCCTGCCTTGCACCAAAATCATGCAGGAATACCAGCGCGATGCCGGCATAGCTCAGGGCCATCGCTGCAATGACTTTTTTGCCGATGGCGCGCCGGTAGATCAGCGCCGAGAGGATCACCGTCATCGTCGGATAAAGAAACAGGATCAGGCGTTCCAGGCCTGCCGAAATGTATTGCAGGCCGAGAAAATCCAGCAGGCTGGACAAATAATAGCCGATCAGCCCAAGCAGCAGCACCAGCAGTTTGTCATGCAGATTCAGCGGTACCGCATGCCGGCGCGCCATCCAGATTGCCACGACGACAAAGAACGGCACCGAGAACGCCATACGCAGCGCAAGCAAAGTGATCGCATCCACGCCGCCCAAATAGGCCAGCTTGACCAGAATCGCCTTGCCGGAAAACCCCACCGCCGCGAGCAGCGCAAACACCACGCCCGTGAGCGCGTCCCGATTGACCTGGCTGTTTTTCATATCATTTTTTTATCCGGTTAATCCCGCTGACCAGCGCCTTGAGCGCAGCAGTCACGATATTCTGATCGATACCGACCCCGTAATTCACCCCGCTGTCAGACGCGATTTCGATGAACGCACAGGCACGCGCAGCGGCAGCGTCGACACCGGCGCGCATGGCGGATTCATCATAGCCACGCACCTGAAAGCCGAAGCCAGCGCCTTGAAACGCGTTAACCGCCGCGTCAATCGGGCCGTTCCCCTCCCCTGTCAGCACCCGTTCAACGCCATCGATGGCAACGCGGAGCCGGATGCCCTGCAAATTGCCCACCTCAAACAGATGGTGTTCAAGATAAGCAACCGGCGCAGCAGGATCAAGGTAGGTTGCCGAAAAAATCTGCCAAATCTCCTCCGCGCTGATTTCCCCGCCGTGACGATCTGCGTGCGCCTGCACCACCTTCGAAAACTCAATCTGCAAACGGCGCGGCATCACCACGCCATGCTCAGTCTCCATCAGATAGGCGATGCCGCCCTTGCCGGACTGACTGTTGACCCGGATCACCGTATCATAGCTGCGACCGGCGTCCCGAGGATCGATCGGCAAATACGGTACATTCCACCGCGCATCCGGCTGTTGTGCCGCAAAGCCCTTCTTGATCGCATCCTGATGTGAGCCCGAAAAGGCGGTGAACACCAGATCGCCGGCATAAGGATGGCGCGGGTGTATCGGCAACTGGTTGCAATACGTCACCGTGCGCGCAACCTTGTCGATGTCGGAAAAGTCCAGCCCAGGCGCCACCCCCTGCGTATACAAATTCAAGGCCAGCGTCACCAGATCGACATTGCCGGTACGCTCGCCATTGCCGAACAGACAGCCTTCGACGCGCTCCGCCCCCGCCATCAACCCTAGCTCAACTGCGGCCACCGCCGTGCCTCTGTCGTTGTGCGTATGCAGGCTTAAGATCACACTGTCGCGCCGCGCAAGATGGCGGTGCATCCATTCGATCTGATCGGCATAAACATTGGGCGTCGCCGCTTCCACCGTCGCGGGCAGGTTGAGGATGACCTTATTGTCCGGCGTCGCGCCCCAGGCAGCGGTCACCGCATCGCAAATCTCCAACGCGAAATCGAGTTCAGTGGCAGAAAAAGTCTCCGGGCTGTATTCGAGCACCCACTCGGTTTGTGGCTGCTCAGCCGCCAGTTGCTTGATCAACCTGACCGAGTTCACCGCCATCTCGATCACCTCCTCGCGCGTCATGCCGAAAACCATCTCGCGGAACGGCTGCGAAGTTGCGTTATACACATGCACAATGGCGCGGCGCACCCCCTGCAACGATTCCATGGTGCGACGGATCAGCGGTTCACGTGCCGCCGTCAGCACCTCGATAGTGACGTCATCCGGAATGCGATTACCCTCGACAAGGGCTCGCACGAAGTCGAACTCAGTCTGCGAGGCGGAAGGAAACGCGATCTCGATCTCCTTGAAACCGATCTCGCACAGCATGTTGAACATGCGCATCTTGCGATCGATATTCATCGGCTCAAACAGCGACTGATTGCCATCGCGCAAATCCGAACTCATCCAGATGGGATGTCGGGTGATCGTCTTGTTCGGCCATTGCCGGTCGGGAAGATTAACCGGTCGGAACGGCTGGTATTTATTTGCGTGCATCATGATGAGGACTCCTGGCTAACGGGCTTGGCGAATAAGCCATCCCAATCATTAAACTCGCCATACCCGCTCCCTCACCTCAATCCTCTGGTGAAACAACTAGCCAATCGACTAAGCCCGCAAGCGGGCAAGTCGCTGGTTATCCCAAAGGGAGAGGAGGTAAACGAACGCTTGCGCGAGTTTCACATTATGTGAATGAGTGCCATAGTAAACAGAATCACCCGGCATGTGCTTGCGTTTTATAGTCAATATATAAACATTTTGGCAATATAATTGCTATTTTTTAATTATATTTAACTGTTAAAATCAACTATCGATAAATTACAGGAATTATATGAAGCTCGACAACTATGATTTGCAGATGCTGCGCATCCTGCAACAGGAGGGGCGCATCAGCAATCAGGAGCTTGCCGAACGCATCGGCCTGTCCCCGTCCCCCTGTTTAAGGCGGCTGCACACACTGGAAGAATCGGGCCTCATCACCGGCTACCGGGCACTGATCGATGCGAAAAAACTGGGGTTATCGCTGATGGCGCTGATCCACATTTCCATGGACCAGCACACGCCTGAGCGCTTTGACAACTTCGAGGCGAAGATCGCAGAAATTCCCGAGGTGCTGGAATGCCTGCTGATCACCGGGCAGGACGCCGATTATCAGCTCAAGGTGGTGGTCAGAGACATGGATGGCTATCAGGAACTGCTGCTCAACCGCATCACGCGCATAACGGGCGTGACCGGCGTACATTCCAGCTTTGTGCTGCGCCGTGTAGTCAACAAGACCGCACTGCCGGTGTAAAAACAGCGTCAGGTTATTGGCGGTAAAATGGGTAAAATGATGAATTTTTGTGCTAATTGACAGCGGATGGCCTTTCCCTTTTTTAGCAACTCATCAGGGTAGCACTCGATTTGGCACGCTATGAATCAGACTAACTGGATAATCTGGTTGAGCCGCTCGCACACCTGCATGAAATAAACCTCATCCAGTTTGCCCAGCGGATGGGGGTTCGCGCCGCGCAATCGCCAGTCGAACGACTTCGGCTGGTGGCACAGCACATAACTGGTTTTACCGACTTTGCGGCCTGTTGCATTTCCGGTCGCTACCGCAAACGGATTATCCGCGTTGTATTCGGCGGTCGTCATTGGCAGACCGATGACCAGCGAAGTTTTGTCGTTAAAGGCACGCGGGGACAGTACCAGGAAGGGATGAACGTCGCGCATTTCACAGCCTGTCTGCGGGTTGCAATCGATCCAGATGACTTCCTGACGATCAGGCACCCAGGCAGCTTTTACCATTTCTCAGCACCCACGCTCAGCGAGGTTTGCATCACTTCAACGCCATGCCGTGCCGGATCAAAAGCCGCCAGGCGCTGTTCCAGCGTCAGCGGCACGTCCTGTACGGGCGCAATGGTGATCAGGCCATCGACAACCGTGATGCGCACCCGCTGATGGACGTGCAGATGGGCTTCGCGTGCAATCGCGGCAGGCAGGCGAACGCCCAGATTATTGCCCCATTGCTTGATATCCAGCATTACTTCCGTCATGATCATGCTCCAGCCAAATGTTTAGACTGAAGTATAAACATCCTCATTCATGGAAGCAACTATAAGATTCGGCACACCAACAGGCATGGCAAAGTTGCCGCCCCTGATAATGAAACGATACTCGCAGGGATATCGCCCAGTGGGCGATAACTCGCAAACCACCATGCCCGTTTCCCCTCTCTCTTAACTCTCCCCCGCAAGCGGGGGAGAGGAACACGGTCTCGCTTACGCGAGTTACGTGTTAGGGAGCCGCTGATTTATTCGTCTTCCCCGCAAAAGCGGGGAACCAGTGCCTTGTGTAACTGGATTCCCGCCTACGCGGGAATGACAAAACCGAATAAATCAGCGGTTCCTTAGAACGGATCGGCGAAAATGTCGCGCATCGATGCGCCGGCGAAAAAAGTCTGCTGCTTGGCCGCATTCACCATGTTCGGATTGCCGCATAAAAACACCCGCCAGCGGGAAAGATCGGGATTTTCCGCGAGCGCCACATCCAGCACCATGCCTTGCGCACAGCCTTCCGGCGCTGCGCCATCGGAGACACAGGGAGCATAGCTGAAGTTTTTATGCGTTCCGGCCAGTTTCTTCAATTCATCAACCAGATAAAAACCGCTCACATCGTAACTGCCGTGATACAGACTGAGTTTGCCGGTATGCCCGTTTAGCAAGGCATCGCGGACAATACCGTATAAAGGCGCAAGCCCGGTACCGGTGGCGATCAGCAGAATGTTCTGCTCAGGATTCCCCGGCACATAGAAACAGTCGCCTGAGGCTTCCGATATGGTCATCTTGTCGCCCGCCCTCAGCGTATCAAAAAGCCAGTTGCTGACCTGCCCGCCCGGCACTTTGCGTACATTGAGGAAAAGCGGCTCATGCAGCGCCGGCACACTGGCCAGCGAATAACAGCGCGCGGTCGTTTCATCCTTGAACAGACTGATGAATTGCCCCGCCTTGTAGTCCAGCAACTGCGCGGGATTGAGTTGGATGCCCAGAATATCCGCGGCCAGATAGTCGACACTGACCACCCGTGCGGATAACTTGCCCAGACCCGCTTCCGGCAGAACAACTTCGATGTCATTTTCCGGATAACAGGAACACGCCATGAAATAATTTTGTGCCGCCAGCGTCGGTTTGAGTCCTGCCTGTGCCTTCTCAGGCAACGCGCCCTCGATGCTGCGCATCAGACAGGTTTGGCAAACACCGGAACGACAGGAGGAAGGAACAGGAACACCCTGGGCAGTCAAACATTCGAGAACCGAGTTTTCTCCGCACTCATATGACTGCCCGCCATAAATTACTTTGGCCATTAACGCTTAAACCTTATTTTCCGAGTACGTCGTTACGGGTGCTTTCGGCAATCGCGGCTGCTTGCGCGATCAGATTAGCCGGCACGTTCAGTTCGGTGAGCGTTGCGCCGATGTGCTCCATCACAGCGTCAAAATGGCTGTCATTCAGACCCTGGGCGACCAGATGCGCATGACCCCTGCGCATATCTTCGCCGGTGTAACTGTGTGGGCCGCCGAACGCCATGGTCAGGAACGCCTTCTGTTTGGCAGCCTGCTTTTCCATGTCGACACCCGCAAAAAAACGATTGATGCGATCATCTTTCAATACCTTGCGATAGAAAATATCCACTGCTGCATTTACTGCGGGTTCACCACCAATTTCACTGAACAAACTCATAACTCTCTCCTTAATTCGGTTTCCGCCGACATGGCAATTTTTCACTAACCGGGATATATCTTAAACAATATCAGCAAACAGCGTTATAATATATCCCTGATGCATCTTATTTGCCGATCGCTTACCTGTCAAGATAAAATTTGGATCAGAAATAGAAACGCGGCCACATGCAACCGACCAAACCTGAGCATGCTGGCTGTATAATCTGTCAAACTTGAAGAGGCATACCATGCGCTTAACGCTATACACCGATTATTCACTGCGCGTCCTGCTCTACCTTGCCAACAAGGAGGGTGAAAGCGTGACGATTACCGAACTGGCCGATTTTTACAAAATTTCGCGCAACCATCTGGTCAAGGTGGTGCACAATCTGGGGCTCAATGGCTATATTCTGACTACCCGCGGGCGACACGGCGGACTCCGACTCGCCCATGCCGCGAAAGACATCCAGATCGGCCAAGTCGTGCGCTCAACGGAACCCGATTTCGACTTGCTGGAATGCTTCAATCCCGCAACGGATCAATGCGTCGTCTCCCGCTCATGCAGCCTGAAAGGTGTTTTGTTTGGCGCACAGGCAGGCTTTCTGGCCGTATTGGATAAATATACGCTGGCAGACATGGCCGGCGCGCCCGCTAAACCTGCAACCACCTTCAAATCGATTCCGGTTATCCAAAGCGCGTTCGTTCCCGGGGAAAACTGACCAGGTGCGCTATTTTTTCCCCGTACGCCGCTGCACAACGTCCCAGGCCATATAGGCAATGACGCAGAACAGAACCACGCAGACCGCAAAAATAATCTGATGTTCAAGCTCGGCGCTGACCAGTCCACCCATGATCATGTGTACTGAAAAGCCCGCGATAAACAACGCGCCTATCGCTGCAATCAGAAAAATCAGAATTTCGACGATCATCTATTTGCCAGCCTGAACACGATTTTTGATCAGGACGATTACACCGCCCGGTTTTAAATCCACGGTTTCCACCCGCCCTGCATCCATCGTGGAAAGGTTATGCGAAAGCGAACGGTTCGCAGGATCTCTCGGATCGAACAGCAGGTAATCCACCCCCTTGAGCATCGCCAACAGCGCATCGCTGTCGTGCGCTTCGGGCGGCAGGGGCAGTGCATCGCACTTACACGCCAGCATGGTCAGGCCCGGCCACTGACTCGCAACACGCAGGCGTTTCCTGACATCCTTGCCCTGGTTACCTTGAGACTCGCGTAGCGACGATCCGTACTCCTCGCCCTGTGGGAGAGGGGGAACGGGGGTGAGGGAACGGGCATGGCGGGTTTCATCATCAGGAGTGGCAACATTGCCATGCTCGTTAGCCGGCTGCGGCTCGTTTTTCATGAAGTAACCGCCATCCTCTGCCAGCGCCTTGATCAGCGTGTCACGCGCTGAAAGCTGATCGATCAGCCGCGTCTCGTAATACCCGCGGTCATTGATCATGAACACGGTTGAAACCAGAAAAACCACAACCAGCGCCGCACCGCGCTGCCCCCAGAATCCGCTCTCCGGATTGACCGGGCGGCTCAGCAACAAGGGCAATCCCCAGTACAGACAGATCACCAGCGCAATCACGCCAAACAGCTGATCACCGCTCAACAGACCGATCGCTAGCGCCAGCACAAGAATCCGTCCCAGCATGTCACCCCATAACTGCACGGCCTGCTTCGCCAGCACCCACAGCAACAGACAGGCCATGACGATACCGGCAATCCATCGGCTCACCCCCATATCGCCGTCCGGGCCAAAAAGCATGTCCGACAGGGCCCTGATCGGATTCAGAAACAACTCCACATGCCGCCATCCCGACGTTAAAGCCAACGCGATTACGATCACGGCCCCGGTGCCGATGAACATGTACTTGCGATGTTCTTTGTCCAGCGGATTTTTATACCATGTCCAGAGCAGCGCCAGCGGATAGGCAAACCCCGCCGGATGCAGCGATATGCCGATCAGACACAGGAAAATCTGCGCAAAATACATGCCGCCGAATGCCAGTTTTGCCGCGCGGTAATTCTGATCCGCCCAGGCACCCAACACGAAGGTCAACAACAAAAAAGGCGCGACGGACATGGTGTCGATCTGGCTCAGCAGCAATGGGGAAATCAGCAGCAAACCCGTTGCCAGCAGGGAGGACTCCGTATCATGCTTCTGCTGACGCCAGGAGTGCAGCGCCCACGCGGTAATCGCCATGACCAGCATGGTTGCCATCTTGGCGGCGAGCACATTGCCCGTAAATAAAACGCCGGGCGGAATGAAGAACAGCGTGCGAAAATCGGGCAGCCCCAATGTCACGATCGAACTGACCACCCCGTCAGATACCGACCACACCAGCAACAATGCATGCGCGGCGCCTTCATCCAGCCCGTATATGGTTTTGTTCAGCAGGATAAATACCAGCGCGCCCCAGACGGCAAGTGCGAGATAAGCCCAATATTCCTTAGGGATTCGTGAAAACAGATTATTCATTTTAAAATTATTCCGCCGTGGCAATACGAGTCAAACCACAAGATTGTACAGCACAGGTCTTCGTCGTTGAACAAAAACCTGCTCATTACTGGTTGAGGGAAAGCAGCAATTTGATGTCCTGAACCAGTTTCTCCGGCGGCTGGGTGTAGGGCGCCATCAGCAACGGCTTACCCCGTGTGCCCAGCATATAGATGCCATCGGTATGATCCACTGTATAACCGCCGTGCTGGTCATTCTGTTTTGCATAGTTCACGCCAAATGATTTTGCTGCTTTCTCGGTCGATGCGGCGTCGCCATACAGCCCCAGAAAGGCGGGATCAAAGGAAGTCACATATTTGGAAAGCAATTCAGGCGTATCCCTTTCAGGGTCCAGTGTAACAAACAACACCTGCACCCGGCTGGCATCCTTACCCAACTGACGTGTCACTTGGGCCAGATCGGCGAGCGTCGTCGGGCACACATCAGGACAATGGGTATAGCCAAAGAACAGCACCACGACCTTCCCCCTGAAATCCAGCAAGTTCACTGACTTTCCGTTGAAATCCTTCAGCAGAAAATCGGCATGCGTATGCTGCCAACTGACATCGATAGCCTGATAGGGCGAGGGCATTTCCTGCTCGCCACAGCCGCCCAGCAGAAAAACAAACCATACTATGAATAACCTTTTCATCATCTTTCCGTTCAGCATCTGTCATCAAAACACGGTGATGTATTTATCGCGATTCAGGTACGCCAGCGCCCAGGCGCCGATCGTCAGTGCCCAAGCGATCAATTTTTCCCAAAGTGAATTAAAAACCAGCACATCCAGTTGCAGCAGCACGGTGAAGGCAGTAATGTTGAACGCAACAATCATGTAAACAACAAGCAAAGGGAACTTCAAAATAAACACCTCAATTGTAATTTTCCGGCACATGGCGCGTTTCAATGCACACTGAAAATCGCCCCGGAAGCTGGAACGGACTGCCGCACAAAGCGGTACGCCAATCGCGCCATATCAAAATCAACCACTTGAATTAATTAAATAATTTATTCCAGATAATTCATCAGCCCAAATTTCATCCTTCCCGCCCGGACGGGAAGGATAGCCTAATGAAATTGTAGCAAATACTTAAAAAACACCTGTACAACCAGAAACCTTTTCGTCAGGTGAGTCATGAGCGCCGTTAAACAGACAATTGCTATTGGTCCGCACGCCCTTGCTTGTCAGAATCCAGCCGGCCGCCGGTGGAGGAACCATACATGTTGACCATGTACCAGACAAACGCTCCTGCCGCCGTGATATACACCAGCGAGCCGAGGAAGCCCGGATCTTCCACCCAGTCCTGCCAATGCACCACGACCCCGGGGCGCAATCCCCAGAATGGAAAACTCAACCCTACGCCGACCAGCAGCACAATCACCACCACCGCCCAGAACCAGTAGGGAACACTGAGCTGAGACTCCGGAATACGTTCGACCAGCTCCCAGTCCTCCATGCCGCGCTTTTCCAGACGCTCTTCATCGGATGCGTAACCGAAATTATCCTTACGCAGTTCACCCCAGGTTGTGGGTTCTTTTGCCAGCTCCACCGCTTTTACTTGCTGCTCCATCACAGTTCTCCCTTATTCGACAAAATGCTGAAGATTGAAACGACCGACCCAGCCATCACTGGCGCGTACCACCACCACAAAAGGATGGATCCCGTGCTGCAAATTCGGCGACACCGTCAGGAATACCGATGAACGTCCGACCGACGCCATATCCACCATTGTGCGGTTCAGGGTGTACCTATCCGTTGGCAAGCCCTCCACCGACACGCTTAACTCAGCCGGACGATAGCGTTTGTTGGAAACCTCGATGCGATAATCCCGCGCGGACTGATTATGCGCCGTTTTCAGATAGCCTACAGAAAGATGATAGGGCTGATACGACCAGACCCCCCATGAAAACATCGCGACGCCCAGCACTGCGAAGGGCATCGTCCAGCGCATTCTGGACAACAACAGAATCGAGTTATCGCGAAAAGTCTTCGCACGCGTTTTTGCACGCTGCCCGAATTCAAACCGCAACAAGCCCGGCTTACCTTTCTTGGACTGCAAGGTATTGCACGCATCGATGCAGTCGCCGCAGTTGATGCAGCTGTCATACACGTCCGTTTTGCGCGGATCGAGATCGATAAAGCAGGTCGTCACGCAATAATTGCACTTTGCACATTCATCTGAACGGCCGACATCGTACAGCACATGCAGTGTTTCCTTCGTCTTGAAGGAATGTTGCCAGACCTTGTACACGCAGGCGAAACGACACCAGAAATGCCTGAGCACCGAAATATCCAGCAGGATCATCAGCACCCATACAAAATAAATCCAGTACAGCGAGCCCGCCAGCCGCGTATCCGTCCTGAAGGTCATGAATGACCACACCACATCCGGCGGATAAAAATACAGCAGCGGCAGCAACGCAAAAAACATGGCCGCACCGAGAAATGACAGTCCCAGCAATGACCAGTTCAGCACCGTATTCTTGGCGGCCGCCACCTTGGGCGCATCGCCGTTCAGACTGACCTCCGCGCGTTTACCCAGGAGTTTATGCGTCATGAAGTTAGCCCACTCCGCAAGCGTATTTTGCGGGCAAACCCAGCCGCAAACCACCGTCCCTGCCAGCGAATACAAGGCCACCAGCGTGCAGCCTATCATGATCCACAGTCCGGAAATCAGAAAGAAATCAGCAAACCATATCTGCCAGCCCAGCACCACCAGCGCGCCGTTTTCCGGATCGATACGAAACAAGCCGGAGACCGGGATGATCACCAGCAACAGCAGAATCGCGATCTGAACGGCGCGGCGCCTGAATTTGAAATGACTCTTTTTGCCCCCGGCATGGATGACCTTGACCGGAATGCTGGACAGCGTTTTATTAATCACAGATGACATATTGTCCTAAAATCCTTGCTCTAACGGGCATGGAGAAGCAAACACCCCTGATAATAAAACTCGCCATGCCAGGGCACCCTCGCTGCGCTCTCCCTCACCCAAACCCTCTCCCGGAGGGCGAGGGGACAAACGAACGCTTGCGCGAATTTCATTACGTTAATAATACTCATAAAGCGCGCTTTGCCTCGCGATCCAGCGGCGAAATCACCAGCAGCAACTTGCGATAACGTTCCGCCTCCTGCCTGTTGCCCACAAATCGTTCAAGATGCCACAGCGCACGCAGGGCACCGGTATGTTCGGGATTGACTTTCAGAATGCGCTGCAATGCCTCACGGTCGGTCAGCCCCTGCCCGCCGGCTTCTGAACGCGACTGCATCATACTATCAGCAAGTGCATTGGCAATCCAGCGATCATGGGGGTTCGCCTGGTAGGCCAACCAGATCAATTTGACCGATCCCGCCTCATCGCCGCCAAGCGCGGCAATCCACGAGCGCACCGTCAGTTCGGTGGCAACATAGGCGCGGCCAAATTCCCGTTTATCCTGTTCACTGATCGCCATGATATTCATGGCGGCTCTGGCATCCGGATGCAGATGCAACATCCAAGCCAGCAGATTAGCCAGATTGACACTGCCATCCAGACGCGCACGCGGCAGATTATATTCGATGTAGGGCAACCACTCATCCTGAACCGGACCAGGGCTGTCGGGTATTGGCCCCCAGTAACGCCCCAGCCAGGTCCAGACGCCTTCACTGCCGGTCGCCAGACTCTGGTTCGGCTCCGTCAGCCGACGCAGATTCTGCTGCATCACGGTCGACGCAGAAAAAGCATGCCTCGGGCCCACCAGCGCCAGGTGCATGCCGTCCATAAATAACTGGGCATACGGAAACACCTGCTTGAAACTCCTCAGCACGACTTGCAGCGACTGGATATCGAACTGATTAAGCGCCAGCCACTGAATGAAGACCCCGTCAGCAGTCAAATGGTTTTTCGCCCGCTGAAACTGCTGCACCGACAACAAGGAACCCATGCCCGCCAGATCCGGATGAAACAGATCGCCGATGATCACATCAAAACTTTTCCCGGTGGTGTTCAGGTAATGCCGGGCATCGTCCCGGTGCAGCTGCGCCCGATCCGTAATATTCCCGTTCACTTCCGAAAACCAGTTAGAGGCGGCATAGATCGCCCCTTCTGACAACTCCACCGCGCTGCGTTGTAAATCCGGGAAAGGTGCCGAACCCGCCATTGAAATCCCGGTTCCCAGACCCAGAAACAGCACGCTGTGCGGTGCGGGGTGGAGCAAGAGCGCCAGCCTTGCCTGATCCTTCTGTATCTCGACCGCAGCAGGATCCGTGGAGGCGTCCATGCGCTGTAAATCGCTGAGCAAAATGCGCTGCCCGTCCCTGTGTTGCACCACATGCGTCAGTGAAATGGCATCCTCAAATAAATACAGATCCTCACTGCCCGCTTCAACTTTAGGCAGCAAATCAGCTACCTGCGGCATGTGACGCAGCGGCCAGGCCAGCAACAACAGAATGACAAATCCCGGCCAGACACGGCGGGAGCCGGTCCAGATCAGGCCAAAAGCCGCAATCACCAGCCCGGCAATCGCCACCAGAGCCGCGCTACCAAACCAGGGCAAGATCACCAGACAGGCCAGCACGGCGCCCGCACCGCCGCCCAGACAGTTCGCGCCATACAGCCAAACGCCACTCGCGCCACCATGACGATCGGCCAGCATCGGTAACCAGGCGCCCAGCACCAGCGTCACCGGCAATGTCAACAGTCCGATTACCAGCGCCTGCGACCAGATCGCACCAAAAAAGGACTGGAACTGGCTGGCTTCAACCCATGCCGAAACCGCTGGCAACAGCCACAAGCCCAGCAAGATGAAGCCTCCCGCCACAAACGGCATCAGATACACCAGGAATTTTTTGCCGCGCGGCAACAACAGACTGCCCAGTGCGATACCCAGCAAAAACACGGCCAGTATCACGCCCAACACATATTCGGTGCGCAGCATGATCATGCCGTACAGGCGTATCCAGCCGATTTCCAGCATGATACTGCCCAAGCCGATCCCCGCATAAATCAGCAGCATCGCAACGGGAGGGCGGGACAAATCCAAATCCTGAGCGTCATCCGTCTCGACAACCGGGGATATTTTTGAAGCAAACAGTGCGGCAATACCGACCACCAGACCCAGCGCGGCAACCACATACACCGAATTAACCCAGCCCAGCACCGGCAGTCCCCACAGCGGAAACAGCGCGCCCAGCGCCCCCCCTGTCGTATTCAGTCCGTACAGTTTGCCCAGCGACAAGGGCGTGCGGTCGACCACTTTCAGCACCAGCGCAAATCCCACGCCCATTGCAAAAGCGGGTATCAGCAACAGACATAACGCTTCCGTCCCCTGCAACAAATACCACTGATACAAAGACAAATGACTGGAAAAACTGTCCAGCCATGCAGTCATCCGGTGCAGCAGGCCCGGCAGTAACAAGGCATACAACGCGATCGCCAGCTCAAGCGCGGCAAATAAAACCAGCGGTTTAGCACAGCGTCTTGCCCATTTTGCACCGGCAAGACTGCCCAGTCCCAGACCGATCATGAATGCGGCGACGGTGAGCACCACGCCAAAAATGCTGACACCAAATTGCATCGACAACATGCGCGACCAGAGCACTTCATACGCCAGACTGGTAAATCCGGAGAGTGCGTAAAAGAACACCACAATCCACCACCATGCAGTCTTGCTGGAGCCGCCCGGATTCAGGCTGGATGTTTGAGCGTGTGGCATGGCGAATTTCGGCGAATTAAACCGTGAAAGTATAATGGATTTTCGCCAGACACAGACGGGCAATTTTCAGCATGTAGGTCAGGAATTTACCAGCACCTTGCCATTTATGGCGTAATGCTGGTTATGCGAAGCCATCCTGACTGAATCCTGAATCCTGAATCCTGCCTTTAGAATCCTTTGTCGATCTCGACCCAGGCGCGCACGGATGAGGCATTGGCCACCAGTACCGGCGCCGAGCCCAAACGTTTGGCAATATACGCCTTGCCGCCCCACTGACTCTGTCCCGCCCAGTTGATTCCCACGCCTGCGCCATTCAAAGTTGCACTGTTGGTGCCAGCAATCCAGGGAGTGTGATTGACGGTGACATGTTCACTGTCGACAAATACCAAGGCTTGCCATTGCGGGGTCAGATTCTGACGCAACTCAATGCTACCCAGATATCCCGAATCGCCCGAAACACTTCCCATATCGTAGGCTCTTACCGTGTACGGGCCACCAGCGACCATTTTCTCTGCCGAATCAAGATTGTGGTTCGACCCTTGCGCTGATAAGGACAGATACAGCGCACTCTTCAGAAAGACACCCTGCAATCGTGATAGGTTCAGATTCCATTTTGAGAAACTGCCCTGCGTTTTCGCGCTCGCCGCATCGTTCAATTGCGCCGCGCCGTCGTCAAAGCCGACATGACCTGACGTAACAGCAAGATTCCAGGTGCTGATACCACGCCCGGTTCTGGCATCCCCGGCTACACTGACAGTGCCATTGTCCAGATGCCGGTCGTTGCGGGTGGGAGGCGCAGATGCATCAATATGATCCCGCAACTGCTTGTGATCATATTGCACTTGCCCATAGAGATTGATGTCGCGCGTCCGCATGAAGGGATGTTTTGCCCAAAGGCTTTCGATCTGTGCCGTGCCGTGACCGTTAAGATTGGAAAACACGTCACCCAGAATGTAGTGCAGGGCCGACACCGAGCCACCCAGATGCGTGCCCCTACCGTTGATCAGCGTGTCGTAAGCGATCCGCCCGTAGTTCATGCCGGAGCCCGATGTGAGCCCGCTCAAACTCAGCACATCACCATAATGCAGCGGGTCGATGAGATTAACCGTACCGCCGGCACGTGTTCTGCCGGTATACCGGTTACCATAATTATCCAGCGCCACGTTCCCTGAAACCGTTTTACCTGGTGCGATATTGATCTGGAGATCCGATGTCCCCACAGCCGCACCGGGCAACAGGGTTGCGTTAACTGCGACACCCTGCATATCCGAAAGCAGCAGCAGACTGTGATCCAATCCATCCTGCGTAATAACCTGTCCGTTATGCAGCGGAGAGAGCGTATCCTGTATCAATCCGTCGTTCACCTGGCTTTTGTTGTTGACGCTGACTCTGCCATAACGCGCTTCGATGATCTCGATATTCACGATGCCGTCGTGCACGGTTTGCGCAGGAACAATCGCGCGCGCCAGGGGATAATTATGCGCATGATAATAATCAGTAATACGCTTTGCCAGTTCGTGAAGTTGCGCAAGCGTGAGTTCTTTTCCTTCTGCATCTGCAATCAGGGCGTGTAGCGTTGCTGTGTCAATCAGCGTATTACCGGTAATCTGCACAGATTTAACCAGAAACGGCACTGTAAACGGCTGGCTGGCACCATTTTCGTGACCGATCGTCAGCCCCGTGTCGGTTGATGAAGGCGCCGGAGGAATGGCGGGTTTAATCTGCTGGATGATAGCGCCTGCATCCGGCGGGGCAGCCAGTACGGTCAGTGGCAACGTCGTAAACAGCGCCGCCAGCAAGGAGTTCAGTTTAAAGTTACAGTTCATAACAGCGCTCCTTAGCTTAATTATTATCAGGCAGTCTCACGCCGCCATCCACGACATCCAATATTAACCCCGTTGTGCCCATATTTATAGTGTCATTTTCACCTGATGATTCTTCACCTTCACCGCCTGCCCCCGTGCTGGATGTCGGCAAGAACAAAATAGTGGAGGACAAACCTGGACCGGTTGGCGAACCGCTCAGCAATGAGGTGAGCGTGCCTGTTGGTGCATTTTCCCCGCCCGGTGCAGGTGGCGTCGCAGCAGTTAGCGTCAGTGCAACGGCATTACCCGGATTCTGTGTGAAAATATAATTCGTGGCGAGCAGTCCGCTGCCATCAATAGGGTATAAGCCGGGCGAGCTGCTGGTTCCGGCAGTGGTATTCCAGGCAAGCGCACCGGTTTTGGAACTTGCAAGATTATCACCGGCGACGAAACCATTCACCACGCCCGTCAAGGGCGAAGGTGTCTGTCCGGCAACAAAACTTGCCGGTGTAGCAAGATAATTCAGTGTCGCCGCCGTGATATTGGCTGTGGTGGATGCCGTGACATTAACCGTGTAATTAGCAGCGTCGCTACCCGACGCACTGATACCCGCAACAGAAACAGGCTTGGCAACACCCACGTTCTTGTCTGCGAAATTTGCCGAAGTACTCGTGAAGCTCACCAGATCACCGGTAATCACGCCTGTACTTCCCAACGTTGCCACGTCTATGAGCGTACCGTCATAGATCTTGTTGGTACCGGTCGCAACAACCGTCAGAGCCAGTGGTGATACGGTGTAGCCACCCAAGATACCTGTGTAAGTGTAGTTACCGGCATCCGCACCGGTAGCGGTCGCGATGTTCTCAACGCCGGTGTAGGAACCGGCCTTAAGATTCAAGCTGCCGCTGAGATTCCCCGAGGTATTAACCGCATAGGTGAGCGGCGTGACAACATCACCCGAAACCACATTGGTCAGCGTGGCCGTGCCGGATGCGAGCGTTGTTCCGAAGGTCGAACTACCTGCCGAAATTGAACCAGTCAATGCCAGTTTGTTGACGGTGTAGTCACCGACGATACCGGCGTAAGTGTAATTACCCGCATCTCCACCTGTGGCCGTCGCGATGCTCTCAATGCCGGTATACGAACCTGCTTTAAGATTGCTGCTGCCGCTCAGATTGCCAGCTGTATTGACTGCGTACGTGAGCGGCGTCACGGCATCGCCTGAGATCGCGTTGTTAAAGCTGGCTGTGCCGGGATTCAGCATCGCGCCATAAACCGATGTGCCGGTTGAAATCGAGCCGGTCAGCGCCAGTTTGTTGACGGTGTAATCACCCACGATGCCGGCAAAGTTGTAGTTGCCCGCATCACTACCGGTGGCCGTCGCGATGCTTTCGATGCCGGTGTAAGAACCGGCCTTAAGATTGTTGCTGGTACTGAGATTGCCCGAGGTGTTGACCGCATACATCAAGGGCGTCACGGTATCGCCCGAAACCACATTATTCAAAGTCGCCGTGCCGGTAGACAAGGGCGAGCCATAGGTCGAGCTGCCCGGCCCGATCGAACCCGTCAATGTCAGCTTGTTGACGGTGTAGTCACCGACGATACCGGCAAAGGTGTAGTTGCCCGCATCACTACCGGTAGCTGATGCGATGCTCTCGATACCGGTATACGAACCCGCTTTAAGATTGCCGCTGCTGCTGGTGTTACCCGAGGTGTTGACCACATAGGTGAGCGGCGTGACAGTATCAATTCCAACAACATTGTTCAGCGTTGCCAAGCCAGTAGACAAGGGCGAGCCATAGGTCGAGGAGCCTACCGAGATTGAACCCGTCAGAGCCAGCGGTGCAACCGTGTAATCACCGACCACACCGGCAAAGGTGTAGTTGCCCGCATCACTGCCGGTCAGTCCGCCGCCCACTGATTCAACCCCCGCATGGGTTCCGGCAGTCAGATGGCCGCTGCTGCTGGTCACGTCCGGCGTCACCGTCACCGTGCCTGCCGAAACCGCATCGCCTGAGATCGCGTTGTTAAAGCTGGCTGTGCCGGAATTCAGCATCGCGCCATAAACCGATGTGCCGGTTGAAATCGAGCCGGTCAGCGCCAGTTTGTTGACGGTGTAATCACCCACGATGCCGGCAAAGTTGTAGTTGCCCGCATCACTACCGGTGGCCGTCGCGATGCTCTCGATGCCGGTGTAAGAACCGGCCTTAAGATTCAAGCTGCCGCTCAGATTCCCCGAGGTGTTGACCGCATACATCAAGGGCGTCACTGTATCGCCCGAAACCACATTATTCAAAGTCGCCGTGCCGGGGTTCAGGGTCGCACCGTAGGTCGAGGAACCTGGCGAGATCGAACCGGTCAGTGCCAGCGGCGTAAAGCTTGCCGTCTGTGTCCCGCCCGAGAAAGTATAGTTTGTTGACAGTCCGGTGCCGGTGCTGCCCAGTACCAACCCCAAGGTCGATACCGTCTGCGCGCCGGCAGACACATTCTTGCTCGCGACACTGCCAGCCCCTGCCAGGGTCAGCGATTCACCGGCCACCAGATTGCCCATCGTGAAAATGCTGGCTGCAACCGAGGTTGAACCGTCATAGATGCGGCTACCGCTCAAATCGACTGGCCGCTGGTTAATCAGCAACGATCCGTTGAGATAGTTGACAATATAGCCCTGCTGGTTGGAATAAAGCCCTGACAGCGTGATGGTATAGCCGCCGGCATTGACTCCGCTGCTGTAGCTTAACGCGCCCAGCAGATTCGCATTGGGTGTTACGGAATAAGTCACACCGGCGCTGCCGTTATAGACCTGCCCGTCATAGGTCTTGACGGCGTTGTTTGCCAACACCGTCAGCGGCGTCATGAACACCCGCAACAACGGATCAGTATGGCCGTCATACATCACCCAAGTGTTGCTAAAATCCCAGAAAGGATTCACGTTGCCGTTGGCTGTCGTAGGCATTGTAAAATTGACCTGGGCCTGCATATCAGCCGTGCTCATGCCCGTACCGCCCGCACTTGTCGCCTGTCCGGATGTCAAAGTATCCCAGAAACTGTTGTTGACTGCGCCACTGCTGGCGCCCACCAACCCGCCGACGGCTGAACTGCCTGCGCCACTTGAAACACTGCCTGTTGAATAGCTGCTGTTGATGGTGCTACTGTTGAGCCCCAGCAATCCACCCACATCTACGCTGCCCGCCCCGCTTGTGACATTGCCGGTTGCATAACTGTTGCTGATATTGCCACTGATGGGATTGCCAGGCGCGTTAAACGTCTGTCCTGCCAGACCGCCGATTCCGGTGGCGCCTAAATTGCCCGTCACAGCCCCTGTAGCATAGCTATTATTGATGGGCGCGATATTGACCCCGACCAGGCCTCCAACGAACTGGCCGCCCGCAACGTTGGCTGTGGAATAACTGTTGTAAATGCTGCCGCCCATATAGCCATTCTGATTGCCGTTTTCTCCCACCAACCCGCCCACCGCGGAACCGGGCATCTTGAAGCCGGGACTGCCCTGAATCACACCCGTGACGCTGCCTGTGACATAGCTGTTGTTGATGTTGCCGTAGTTGATGCCCGCCAGACCGCCGACATTGCTCTGCCCGGTCACGCTTGCGTTGACTACACCAAGGTTATTCACCGTGCCCAGCAACAAACCGAACATGCCGACATCGTTGATATGGGGCGTATTGATCAGCAGGTTGGCAAGGGTGTTATTGTTCCCATCAAATACCGTATTAAAGTAAGGAATAAACAAACCGGGGGCGGAGCTCAAATCGATGTTGTTTGTCAGGCGGAAACTGTATCCGGGGTTTTCAGCAAAGCCCAGCATGTCCTGCAAGCTTTGTAAGCTGCTGACGCCGTAATAACCTGCGCCCAGCGAGGGGAGCGAAGCGTAATTGGCAATATTGAGGCTTTCACCGTGCGTGCTCCAGTCCTGATACTGCGCATCATAGAGACCGCCGGCTGCAAGCAGGTGACCGCCATTGATGAGCAGCTGATCGATGTTGTAGAACGAATTACTGAGCGTGCCATCATTGATGTAGCCCACCAGCCCGCCCACGTTATAACTGCCATTGACGTTACCCATCGCATAACTGTTGCTGATGCTGCCCTGGTTATGTCCGACCAGACCGCCTACCGAATACACACTGGTGCCGCCCGTAACAGTACCCGAGGCATAACTGTTATTGATCGTCCCAAGATTTGCGCCAGCCAGCGCTCCGACACCGGTCGACAACGCCAATACGCCGTTAGCCCCGCCGCTGACACTGTCGTTTAACAGCCCCACGTTATTCACCTGCCCACCGGCGCCTACGCCACCGAACAGCCCCACATAAACATCTGTGGGCTGATTAATGTACAGATTATTGATGGTATGTCCCGCGCCATTGAAAGTGCCGGTAAATGGGGTGATTGCATTCCCGACCGGTGCAAACCCGGCTCCGGCCCAGACGTCCGTGCTGTTGCCGATAGGGGCAGCGTTAAGGTTCTGATTCAGGGTGTAGGTGGCGCCTGGCGCCATCGCCATCAGCTGCAACTGATGCATATTGTTGAGAGTGGTCGAATATTCTGCCGCCAGCATCGGATAAGTCGAACCGGCAGCCCCCCCTGCATTGTTCAGTGTCCCGTCTGTATCGACGATCACCCAGTTGTTGCCCGTAGCGCCCGGAGTGCTGGTGAAAACAAATGCCGGGAAACTCGAAGCGGTTTGCATCAGCAACGTGGTGGCAATCCCTGCCGTTGCGGTCGTTGTGCCGCTGTCCAGCCCAACGGCGACAGTCTGCCCCGTGGTTTGCATGTTCCAGTAGCTGTTGGCAAGTTGCCCCCCGGCATATTGCCAGCCGATCAGTCCGCCGACATGGGTTGTGCCCGTCACCGATCCTGTTGCATAAGTCGTGCCGATATTGCCGAAGTTATTGCTGTAGCCGACCAGCCCGCCCACATCGGTGGCGCCACTCACGCTGCCGGTCGCAAAGGCGTTGCTGACCTGACCATAGTTATTGCCCAGCAGCCCGCCGACTCCACTGGTACCGCTCACGGAACCGGTCGCATAGGCGCTGCCGACCGCACCATAGTTGTTATGCCCCAGCAACCCGCCCACGGCGGAGACCCCGCTCACATTGCCGGTCGCGTAAACGCCCACAAAACTTGCCGAATTACCCAAGCCCGCCAGTCCGCCAACATAGGTCCCGCCGCTCACATTTCCGGTTGCATAAACATTGTTCTCCATGCCGCCATCCTGACGTCCGATCAACCCGCCGAGATACAGACTGGTGGCATCGCTCGACACATTGCCCGTGGCATAACCGAAGCTGATGTTGGCCGTACCACCACCCACCAGTCCGCCCACATAACTGCTGCCGGCACCGCTCGTTACATTGCCCGTTGCATTAATGTTGGTGATGGGGTTGTTGCTCAAACCGATCAGTCCGCCTACATCCACGCTGTTGGTGCCACTGGTAACAGCACCCGTCGCGTAACTGTTGGTGATACTGTATGCGGGAATGACGGCAGGCAGTATCGCGGCAGGGATCGCATTGTCACCCGCCAGCCCGCCTATCCCTGTGCTACCCGCGCTGCCCGTAACGCTACCAGTCGCATAGGTATTGTTGAGGGTGGCATAGTTTGCGCCAACCAGACCGCCGACGTAATAGCCGCCTGTGACGCTGGCCGTGGAATAACTGTTATTGATGTTACCGCCGCCGGTGTAGTTATTCATACCACCGTTCTGCCCCACCAGTCCGCCCACTTCAAATCCGGGCAGCTTGAGACCAGGGGCGCCGTTGACGGTACCGGTCACACTGCCGGTGCTATAGCTGTAGCCTATGTAATTGTAGCTGGCGCCTGCCAGGCCACCGACTGAGCTCTGGCCGATCACGGTCGCATTTACTACGCCCAGGTTATTCACCGACCCCTGCAGCATGCCGAACAGGCCGACATAATCGGTGGTCGGAAGGTTGAGGTTGAGGTTGGATACCGTATAGTTGTTGCCGTTAACCCCCCCCGAAAAATACGGAATATAGAATCCAGGCGCGCTCGACAGATCGATGCTGTTGGATAGCTGGAACTGGTGAAAGACGTTGTTGCCGGTTTCAGAAAACCCCAGCATGTCTTTCATGCTCTGGATACTGCCCACACCGTAATAGTTTCCAAGCGAGTTATAGGGCAGTGTCGCGGCATAATTGGCAATATTCAGGGTCTCGTTATGCGTGATCCAGTCCAGATACTGCGCGTCGTAAATGCCAGCGGCGCGAAGCACATGCTGCACTCCGTTGATACTCACCTGATCGATATTATAAAAAGAATTACTGATCTGGCTTGAATTCTTACCGACCAGCCCGCCGACATTGAAACTGCCGTTCACGCTGCCGGAAGCATAGCTGTTGCTGACGTAGCCCTGATTGTGCCCGACCAGTCCGCCGACTGAATAAATATTGGTACCCGTTACGGTTCCGGTCGCATAACTCTGGTCGACACTGCCCTGATTGTTACCCACCAGCCCGCCGATACTGGAACCGGGCAGGATGGTCCCGGCCGTTCCGCCGCTGATGGTGTTATTGATCAGACCGACGTCAAATACATTACTGTTAGGGCCGATAATGCCGAACAACCCCACATAATTCGAACCCGGCCGGTTGATGTAAAGATTGCTGATGGTGTGCCCAAGGCCTACGAAAACGCCCGTGTAAGCGGTCGTCGAGTTGCCGATCGGCTTGAAGCCAGCACCCGCATTCCAGGTATTGGTTGATGTGGCATCGATGTTGCTGCCCAGCGCAAAATTGCCGGCCAGATTACTGGCTGCCGCCACACCTTGCAGGGAGGGTATGACCGGCGCCGTGGTCGCATCCGCAGCGGCTCCCAGATTATTAATAACCGTAAAGCTCATCCCCATAGCCTGAAACGTCGGATTGCTTCCCGACAGGGTGATAACTGTACTCAGGCCCAGATTGATCTGCCCGTTTGGATTGGCTATTTCAGTGCCATTTGCCGTGGCGGGGCTGATCACCATGCCTGCCGTGTTGCCGGTCGCCGTCACATTGGCGTTGACATTGATGTTGTTCGAGGCGATCAGCGATATCGTAGTATTTGCTCCCCACGACACCGGATCATTGATGTTGATGTTACCCCCTGCGCCGGTGCTATCTCCTGTCACTGGACTGGTACCCGAGCTTGACTGGATAGTGACATTGCCCAGTCCCAAGTTTGTAGAAAGCGTCGAACCCATCATGTCGCCACCGCTCGCCGCAACTGTATAGTCAACCGGATCGATCAGCCAGGTGCCGTATTTTCCGTTTGCCGCTGCGGTAGTGACGATCGCGTCATTTGCCACTTTCACATGCGCAGCAGAGGTCTCAACAAAACCGCCATTACCACTGCCGGGTGCTGAAGCATCAAGAGTGCCTCCTGCATTGACCGTGCCAGTCGTCATGCCGCCCAGCAGCATGATCGTACCGTTCTGATTCTGCACCGTGCGCGCTTCGATCACCCCGGTATTGTTCACCACACTGGCAAGCAACGCATCCTTCGCACCCGCGCTCATGATCACATAGCCGCCGTCCGCCTGAATCAGGCCGCCATTTTCGGCAAGGCTATTCAGTACACTCCCTTCAACCTGCATATTGACCAGATTATTGCCATTGAAAGTGAGTGTTACGGCATTGCCGGCACCCAGCGCCACACTACCCAGTTGCGCGTTAATCACGCCCTGGTTGCTGACGGTGTTACCGATCAGCGCGACATAGTTACCGTTGATCGTACCCTGATTGACGATATTGCCCGTGCCGGGGCCTGCAAAGTTTCTGGACGTGCTATTCAGACTTGCATCAGACATATTCAGCGTCGAGGCGACAAGGCCCCCGACAGTCACCTGCGACCCTTGCCCGAACAGGATGCCATTCGGATTGATCAGATAAATCTGACCGTTTGCGTTTAGATGCCCGAGTATCTGTGTGCCATTGATATCTGAAATTCGGTTTACCGCGACGGCGGCGGCTGAAGGCTGAACGAAATTGGTCGTCTCAGCCGGAGCAATATTGAAGCTCTTCCAGCTGAGCGAGAGATTCGGCGTGGACTGCGTGATGGTAGTGATATTACCCGTCTGGGCAATACTGCCGGCACCTGCGGTAACTTGCCCGCCTGTCGGGGAGGCCTGTGCAAAGACAGTTGTCAGCGCAAGAGCCGCCGCGACCAGCTTGCGAGCGGTATCCTTTCTGCGTCCATGCGCGTTCTCGGCTACGACAATCCAGGCATCCAATACCCGGCTCCAGATTAAACGGTAAATACGGTTCATCGAGGCATGGCGTTTCATGGCTTGTTACCTCCAGTCAATTATTCCGACCCGGACTGGTAAATCCCGATACAACACAACTTTTAATCACCACCTAAATCAGCGCAATGCCCGGTATATTTTTGCACTGACTTTTCGAATCAACTGCATCCATCTGTCAACAATTCGACCAACCACCCTGAATACTTGATTACGCTAGAAAAATTTACGCACACCACAAACAAAAATATAAATAATCCTACTTAATCAATTAATTAAAAAATAATTAATAATTGTTTTTAAATACATCTTTTTTGACGGTAAAATTAAAATGGCTTACTACAATTAACTGCCTCCCTCGGCGATTGAGGCAATTCTGCTCTTGGTACGGCAATAACCACAATCGGAAAAGGATGTTTTTTTATAGGGAAATTACTGAATACAGCTCAGAATTTTCTGAGCTTTTATGCGGTGTACAAGCAGGAGGAAATACAGGAATACGGAATGAAGCGGATGTCGCGTATACATCACGAAATCGCTGCATATCATAAACGATCCTAAATCAGCACAGCTTTCCGGTTTACGTAATAAAAAAATCGTGCTGACAACGTTCAGAGAGGCGCGACCAATCGAACACAGGCAGTTCACGCAAATACGGCATATCACGACGGCCGTATTCATGCGCTTACCAGACTGCGATCAATTAACGGGCATGACAGTTTCCACCCCTATAAAGCTTACCATGCCCGCTCCCTCACCCCCGTAACCCCTCTCCCGGAGAGCGAGGGGTACGGTTCGTCGCTTCGCGAAATTCACGTTAATAGGGGAAAAACCAGACAATGCCGACAATGGCATGGGCAACCGCCAGCGTCATCGTCAGACCGGCGAACAGCATATGCGGAACAAAGACCTGTTTACCGTACACGCCCATCGCAATACCCAGACCACCGGTAACCAGCACCAGGATCAAGAGCACGACACCCAGTAAAAACATCACACGCTGCTTGTCTTTATCGGTAATCGACTTGGCATGTTCAGCTTCGCGGTGTTGCTTGTTAAAGGACTGCAAAATCTGTGCGCTTTCACCCTCTTGCGACATTTCAATCGCTTGAGCGGGCATGGTACTCAGCAGCGACAGCAAAGCGATCATCAATACGCCGAAAAAACGCAAAAATATATTATTAAACAAGAAATTAAAATTTGACAAAATAAACTCTCTATTTAACAGAAGTATTGGAACCGGCATCGGAGGTCTGTGCAGCAGACTTGTTCATGGCAACACGCCAGGCCAGAACTGCCATTAACACGAAGGGCGCAAACACACCCATCAATAAAAATATAAAGATATACCAGGGTGTCGCAATGGTGACGTGTGCAAAACGGTAGCTGTCAACTGCGGCCTGTGCCGATGTCGCGACGACCAGACCGAAAAACAAAGCTAATTTGAGCAATGAAGAATACATCAGATACCTCCTGTAAATCTTTTATTTGGTAACACTGGACGCACAGCGAAATCCATAAAAATCAGACGCATAGTTTGGCCACGAATAATCCCTGTGATAGGTTGCCGTTGAAAAAGGATCCCCTTTCCAGGAGCCGCCGCGTAAAACCTTATAACGCTTGTCGACAGCAACCAGGTCAACCACCTTCAATGCCCGGTCCTGTGCATTTTGCACTTTGGCGATCTTACCCTGAAAGACCTCGGCCTGCGCATCCGTGCCGGCATAGGGTTCAAAGTTGCTGTCCACCCATTCATCCACATTGCCGGCCATATCATAAACGCCGTATGGACTCGCGCCTTTTTCATACGTCGTCACAAGGCTTGCCGAACCGACATTGTAATAAGTATTCAGACGGGTTGGGTCCATTTCATTGCCCCATGGCCAGCGTCTGCCGTCGGTGCCGCGTGCTGCCTTCTCCCACTCCGCTTCGGTAGGCAGACGTTTACCCGCCCATTTCGCATAGGCTTGTGCATCAAACCAGTTCACCATGGTGACCGGCAGCAGCAAGGTCCCCTCCTGCGCCTTGCCGTTTTTCCAGTCAGCAGGCGGACGATGCCCGGTCGCTGCAATAAAGCGCGCATACTGCGCATTAGTGACCAGATATTTGTCGATCTGATACGCTTGCAAATTCACTTCGTGCTGCGGGCGTGACGCCGCATCGGCATTCTTTAAATCGGTCCCCATGATGAACTTGCCGGCCGGAATGACCACCATCTGGGCAAGTTGCGTCCATTGTTCCTTGGGCAACAAGGCATCTGCCTCTGCAACGGTATACCCTGCCTTTTCGTTTTTGCGGCTTTCATTTTCCGCATGCAGGGCGATATCTTCTCCCGCTGCACGAATGCGCGTGGATTCCTCTTTGAGGTTGTAAGTCGCCAGACCGCGCATTTCACCCATGCGGATGGAACCCAGTCTCACCACATGCAGGCTGCCACCTATCATGGCCAGTGCAATACAGGTAATGATGGTCGCAGACATAAAACGTTTTCTGCGCTGACGTTCTGCCTCAGTCAGAACGACATGTTTCTTAACTTCCGACATCATATTTCCTTTTTCGGTAAAACCTGTTCGTTCTCGGCACCCGCAATGGCCATATTGGAACGTCCATAGATACCCTTAATCATCACCTCGCCCAGTATTCCACCTATCGCCGCCGACTCCATCGCCAGAATCACGTAGAGGCCCCACCAACCCATGGGGTTCAGTATGCTGCCATGGGGTACGCCGGTGAAATACAGAATTTGTGCGTAACTAAAACAGCGAACGATCAGAGGCGGAAAATAACACAACCATTTAGCCCCAATGCCAAATATCCGCGCAACGATCAGTCCGACAAAAAAAGGAAGAATGAATACGTCCACTATCCAGGCGAAACTGAAAGTAGACAGACCGGAAAAAAGCTCCATTCTGACGCCCAGCAGTTTATCGCCTAAATAATTCACCATAATCCCGACCATCAATGCCAGAATACCGTTCAAATAACGTTGATTCATTTTTTATAAACCAGACCTGTCAGTTTTTCGTATTCCGCTTTCTTGGTATCCTCAAGATACCAGTCACGCACTTTCAGGCTGGCAAGATATTTCGCCAGCAAGCGCCGGTCGGCATCAGGCAGAGACGCATAAGAAGGCATGCCATATTCCTTTTTCAGACGGGTCGGCAGAATAGACTGCGGATTGGCAGCTGAAAGATAGCTATAAAGCCAATCCTCGGTACGCAAGGATCCAATACCGTCGAGTATCGGCGCGGGAACGGTCTCCAGCATATCCTTCAGCGTCCACAAAGAATGACAATTCTTGCAGTTGTTTTTACGAATAAGATCCATCGCATTCGCCGCATCATCATGGCTGGCGGTACTGTAGTATGGGATCTCATTATCGTGCTTTTTTTCTACATGAACTTCGGATCGCACGACACTGAACACGATCAGCAACGCAATCAACCCCAGTACAAACTTCTCACCTGCCTTCATGCTGCAGACTTATGCTTTGCAGCCTCTTTCGCCAGAAAACGGTTGCGGCTCTCGATTTGCGCTTTGATCACGGTGCGACTCTTGGCATATTCAGCGGGATCCATCTTGTCCTGATCCTGTTCATCGAACATCACATATTTGATGTCTTCATCAAACTGTTCATTTTTCATTCCCCAGCGTATCCAGAAAACGACAGCCACAATGATCATGGCGCCTATGATCAGCCAAAGATAGATGGTCCAGCCATCCGGTAGAGTTTCAAAGAAATTAGCCATCGTTATATACCTAAATAATTAATCAGAAAAGGTAGCCGCCAAGCATCTGCAACGCACCGATAATAATTGAAACTACGATACCCAGAACAATTGCAGCAAGCATCCAGCGTTCACCCGGCTTTAGATTCTCCTTGCGACTCAAATTGAACATTAAAGTGATGACGATCGCAGAAAAAACAATGATACCGACTAACAAAAAAGCAAACACCCCTTCACTGAACTGCTGACTTTGCATGCCTTCAATACTGAGGTCAAGCTTGGGTGATAGAGCAGGGCTCAATTGCGAAACCAAAACACCCGTTAAATGTGATTGAAGAACTTGAATTGTCAACTCCTGCTTCCATCTGCCTGCACTTCAAAATGACTGAGTTGCATGCGATATATTGATACTGATTGATTGACTACATTTTTATTAAACAAGATTGCTGTAAGCATTCAACACCCGGAATGAACAAATGCGCCCTTATCCTGGCGGCGCATTTGTTTACTTCTTTAGCACATAAAACACTGAAAACAGCGTTTATTTCGCTTACAACACAGTGTTTAAAATCAATCTTTTTCGTTCTTGTCAATAAACAAGCTATACAAGAAAGGCATTGAAAATGCAATTGCGATAATCAAACCGATTGCAATGGGACCGTTATCAAGTTCTATCATACTATCCTCCTGAAAATTTAGCAGAAGATCGGTGACTGGCACCGATCCATAGCGATTAATGGTTATTGTGACGAGGCTGCCAGCTTGACGGCGGCAGACGCTTGATCAGCAGTATCACCATGATAAAGAAGTACGAAAGATAGAAAATATCAATCGTATAACCCTTGTCCCACCAGGGCTGCATCCGCTCAGTCGTCCCATCGCTCTTGGTATTACCCTCAAAGTTAGCCAGCACGACGCGGTCACCCACAACCGTATATTCAGCCAGATTAACCTTGCTTGCCATCAACGCTTCAATTTGCGGCTTGATGATACGCAGGTCATTCATGGACAGCGGATGACGCGACAAGCGATCCTGATCGCCGGTACCGAGGTTCATCTGAACGATTTTCTTCATCGCTTCGTCATCGTTCTGAATGGCCATTACTTCCGGCGCATTCATCGCTTTGACATAACCTTCATACAGCGCCGCTGTCGGGCGTTGGCCCCACAACGGGAAGGTCACGGCAAATGCGGTAATGACGGTCAGTACAACCAGCAATACAACCGGCATCGGCATACGGTTGTTATCTTCCGTAATACCGCCCAGGTCTTCTTTTTCCCACAGCTTCTTATCTTCTTCATTTGTCGCTGCATCGCACATCGTGACCAGCGGCTTGTCAAAATTCCAGGACATATTATTCTCCCCTTACTTAAGGCTTAACATGAAGTCAACCAGGCTACGGATTTCCGAATCCTTGGAGTAACTAGGAACATCAGGCGGTGTTACACGTTTACCTTCAGTATATTCAGTGTACTCGGCTCTCCATTTGGCGTAGTCGATCTTGGCACCGGAAGCATCCTTTTCACCCCACAGATAATCGAAGCGAGGCATGATCGAATGCGGCTGAACCAGGCGTGGATTGAAGAAGTGCATCATCATCCATTCTTTGGAAGAGTTGCGCGAACCAACGTGCAACAGATCCGGCGCCTTGCGGTCAGAACCGAAAGCAGTCGGAGACTCACCGTTGAAGTCACCCAGCATTGGTGGCGCACCGAATACCTGCCAATCCTGTGTCTGCTCAGGCAACAGGGTATGACACCACCAGCAACCTTCACGCACGAACATGGTTTTACCCTTACCCGCATGTGACACATCTTCATCCTTGGCAACACTCATCACATCGGCTGGCGTCCAGCCTTTGGATGCAGTCAGGTCATTGATGAAACTGGTCTGCTTACCCTGATAAACGCCCTTATCCAGTGCAAATACCGCACCTTCACTTTTTTTAGCATCGGTGATATGGCCCTGTTCCACACTTATCTGCTCGATTCCTGTACCCAGAATACGCGGATGCAGAATACCAGCCGGGAAAGGCGCGCCTGCGGGGTATACATAAACCGTCATTGCCTCAGCCAAAGGCTGCTTAGTCTTAGGATCATTCTTAAGATAGACAACTAAAGGCTTGTTCTTACCCTGCAACAGCGGGTCATCCAGGTTAAACCCGGTTTCATGCCCGATAGACAACTGTTTTGCCAGCGCAACATCGGTTGACGACACCGATGCGATGTTGATACTCGGAAACAACAGGGTAATACACATCGAACCACCCAGTGCCATACCAAATATCTTCGCACCGATCCTATACTCTCTAAATCCAGCCATGCTTGATCTCCCTATATTTTTTATACATACGCCCAGATATTAACGCTCGTATTGCAGCTCGTGAGGCATACGACCTTGTGGCACAACGCTACCTTTTCTTGCTGTCATCCACATGTTGTACAACCACAATGTGTTACCGAAGAATACCAAGGTACCCCCCAGCCAACGGGCAATCATATAAGGATGCTCAGCAATCACCACATCGATATAAGGAACTTCATAAATCTTACCGGCACCCTGAATCAGACCGGCAATCGTCATCGAAACCCAGTAGGTCGTGAAGCCGATCAGCAACAGCCAGAAGTGCATGTTTGCCAGTTTCAAGGAATACAACTTGCGCTTGAGCAAGGTTTGCAGACCAAGATATACCGCTGCAGCTTCCAGGAACGTGGAGAAGCCCAACAGTGCCAGATGGGCGTGAGCAACGATCCAGCCCGTACCGTGGATATACCAGTTGATCGCACGAGTTTGCTGAAAACCACCCTGCATGTTCAATGGAATAGCCATCAAGCAACCGGTAATGGTAAAGCGAATCTCAACGTTCTCAACGAACATGTACCACTTACCTTTCATGGTCAGCATGATGTTGGATACGAACGCAATCGCAGGAACCAGAATCAACACACCTTCTACAGATGCAAACGACTTCAGCCATTCAGGCAAAGGCGCAGACATCAGATGGTGAGCAGCAGGTGTTGAGTAGAACACCACAACTGACCAAAAGTGCAAGTGACCAATACGGTGTGAGTACAGCGGATTGCCAGTGATTTTAGGTACGGTGTAGTATGCAATCGCCGCAGCAACCGGTGTAATCCACAGCCCCAGCACGTTATGCGCAAACCACCATGTCAGATAGGCCTCAGTCAGACCAGTCAAATGGAAGAACTCAGGCAGATTACCGATCAGGAACACGATAATCACCATGAAGGTCGCAGCAGCAAAGAACCAGTTAGTTGTGTAAATACCCTGTGTACGACGAGTCAGAATTGTCATCCACACATTTACGCCCAGCGGGATAAATACGCAGGTAGCAAGGTACAGATCGATCGGCCATGGGAAGTCTGAATATTCACGACCCGATGTGATACCAGCCCAAAGCAATGTCAGCGCAAGAACCAGCCCCACGTTCCACAACAGACAATTCCACAGACCCAGCTTCTCTGACCACAGCTTGGTGTTGCCCAGAATAGGCGTGATATACATCATGGCCATGGCGAAAGCCATTGAAATCCAGCCAAAAATCACTGCCATTACGTGCACTTGACGCATATGGCCAAACGCAAAATACATATCACCCGTTACAAAATCAGGAAACGCGAGCTTAGCCGCATTAAATGAACCCAATCCTGTACCGATTACAAACCAGATTATTGAAGAAAAACCGAAAAATACTGCCGCTGAACCGGCTGGTATATCTTCATTCTTGGCCATCAAATATTTAAACATACTTTTATCCCCCTTTATTCAAATGAACAGCACTAGTGTTGATCACCACTATTTTTATTTTCGTGTGGGATAAGAATATACCACGATAGCAACATACTCGAAAATGCCAAAAGCACACCAAGTGACCCAGCGATTAAAGCCATAGTTAATACCCCCTATAAAATTTCCTATGTAAACAGACAGCCAGTACCTTTACAGGATTTATGCAGCTGCACGTTCCAATTTTTGATGACGACCCAAGGAAACAACCAGAATCAGACAAAAAGCGACGCCGAATACAATCATCGCCCAGTCAATAAAGCCAGTAAATGTTGCCGGATCATAGGCGGTAGCACCGTTACCACCCCATTTGGCAAATCCACCACGCCCCATAAGACACATTAAAGTTGCACCAAACACACTGCCATTCCCCATTCCTGTCAACATTCCGCTAATCAGAATCAACCAGAATGATCGAAGTTCTACAGGCTTCTTTGTACTCATGTACCCCCCCTATGCTATTAATTATAAAAAACAAGGCAACACTCGAAACACACCATTCCACTACATTATTTAATCTAAAACCCACTTAAATACTCAGCAAAGACTGGCACTCTGGAAAATATATTCAGCACTTCCAGTTTCACAAACAGACTTAAGATTGTCGCAAATAGTAAAGATGTCAGCCATGTGTTGTCAAGGGAATTATTTGCTCTGGCCTCAATAACCCCAAGGTTTGGCTAGGGTATTCAGCCAACCTTACAAGTAGCTTAACGATTGCAGTTAACACTATCAATGCAGGCCTGCAATTTCACAATAATTTTACTTTAAGCCAGCCGTTTTCTCAGAGCTTACCCACCCTGACCACCAACAAAAACCGTATTACCTTTAAAAAACTCTGAAACACGCCAGAGAACCTCACCAATACCAATTCACGCTTAAATAAACTATATTTTTTCTATATTCTGAATTACGCTTCTTCAGTGATTTATCTCCACCCGCGAACTATTGACACCTCGCAAAGATTACACTTACAATCATCACGGGATATCACACCGCATTGATGTCCGACTGAAACTTTTCTTTCCTTAACTCATTATTACGAGGTCTTCGCCATGGATTCAACCAACAATTTACAAGCTGAGAAAGAAAGCAAACTTAAAGAATTGCAGGCTCAGGAAGAAAAACTGAAAGAATTACAGGCAGACTTAGCCAAGCTGAATGCCAAAGTTAAAAACCATGAAGAACTTTCGACAGAAGATACGAAATTTGTCAGCGAACTGGGATGGATCAGCGCCTTGTCCGTCACCATCGCCACTATCGCGGCCAGCATGTAATTTTAGTATCCGAATAATCACCACCCTGCATCATCAGTAACCGGGCTTAGACTTTACGCAGTTCTAATTGTGTAAACCCGTTTTCTGGTCATGCAGTTTGCAACATCAGAAAAGACTAACATAACGTATTCCAACCTATATATATTGCGCGCAAAATTTGCTTCCGCTATACTTTGCTGCGCTGCGATAATGGTTTAAAACGTCTTAATAACAATTCTTGGGGGAGTAGATTATGCCAGTTGAACTTTTAGTACCGATCGTAATTTTTCTGACTGGCGCCATCATTGCGATGAAACTGGCCGGAACTGGAATAGATTTGCTGGATGCGAATAGCAAGAAGTAAACGTCACTGTCTGTTACGCATTGCTGTATTTCAAAATGTCCGGCTTTAGCCGGGCATTTTATTTGGCACGGACGCTTAGTCCCGCTAATTTTCTCAATCGGTTAATTCTGCCTCATGCAGCAACCGCAAATTGTACACACCTTCCCATGAGCCCAGATCCTTTGCATCGTTCGCTTCTTAAATTCCTTCTGCTTTCCGCCTTTTCGTTTTTCGTGGGAACCGTGCACGGCATGCTCCAGGTGATGCCACCAATACGCGCATGGCTGGACTCAATAGGAAGCCCCTACGGCGGCCCCGGACACATGATAGACCCGCTTGCGCACGCGCACATGAACCTTGTTGGCGGCGTGGTTTTGCTGGCCATGGGCGTAACCTTTTACCTTCTGCCGGTATTAACAGGCAAAAAGATTTATTCCATCCGCCTGGTGAACCACACTTTCTGGTGGGTCAGTATCGGTGTATACAGTTTTTACATCATACAGATGTATTTCGGCATTACTGAGGGGTTGATGTTGCATAACCACCCCGAATCCATACCTGCCATACACCACTATTACGGCCCCTCCGTTGCGCTTTCCGGCACGACCATGCTGATCGGTTTTTGTACATATCTGGCCAACGTATTGCTGACCGTCACGCAAAAACGTTAGCCCGGGGTCAACTTCAGGGAATAGAGCAGGATTTTCTGCTCAGCTCCCTGTTCCAGACGCACCTGCACCAGCGCTTTATCACCCTCACCGATATCCAGCGCGCGCCTGTAGACGCCGATATAGCCATCCTGAATTGCCTGAACCCAGGGCATCGCATCATTGCTGCGCAAAGAGACCGTTAGATCCTGAATCGGTTTACCGTGCGGGCCAGTTACAATCACCACGACTTCAGACATGCCGGCCAGCGGTGGATTCGGATGCGTGTCTAGGCTGACATTCATTTGTTTCCAATGCTGCACCGGGATGACCAATCGTTGCGTATTATTGCCACAAGACGTAAGCGTAGCGCCTAACAGAAGTGACAGCATGAGCGAATGAATTTTCATTTATGGGCAGGTATATACGAAAAGTTTGGGGCGCAGCCGGAAGAGCTTCACAATATCCTGCGGTATCAAGCGTTATTGTGATGTTTCTTGCATCCGACTTCCAGTCACAGGCTGCGCTTTAAAGACTCTGTTGCGGAGTTGAATTGCTCAGGGGTAGCAAACTGCCCTTTATGAAAAACATATTGCAGCTGTTTTCCCACACCATCCTGACCGGAAACACCAAAAGATTTACCGGCATAATCCGGAAAATATTTCAGATTTCTTGCCAGGTTGACTTTGTTGCCATTTTTCTGAAGAATGACGAGCGATTTCTCCCCCACTGAAAAACCAACCGGAGAAGAGGGCAAAAGCATCAATCGCGTATTAAATATACGATTGAAACCCGCTATCGAAAAGAAACACGTCATGAAGAAAAACAGATAGCTGGCGTTGTGCTCATCGCTGTACCAAAGACTGGCTGCAATGGATGCCAGCGCGATAACCGTCGGAACATAGAGCAGCAAATCCCACCACATCCCTTTACGATCTGCAATCAGATCATATTGCACAGAATCAGTCATAAATCCTTCAATCCTGCTGGCGGTACACATTCAATTAAATTCACTATGCACGGATTCATTGTATGACTTTTAACGCCTCATCCATTTCACCTGCCAGCATGCGGCCTGCCTGCTCGAAACGCACGATTCCTTTGCTGTCAATGATAAAAGTCCAAGGGTCGCCCATCACATTGTAAGCTTTATAGGCTTGCGGATTTTCATACTGATCTATATGTATAAAAATCATCTTATCCTGATATTGTTCCAGCAAGCCTTTGAGCATTTGCAACTGCTGATCACAGTTAGTGCAATGTCCGGGCGTGGCAAATTCCAGTACGATAGGCTTACCGGTTTGCAAGGCTTTATCAATTGAATACTGATACATGCGCGCATCGGGCTGCCGATAAGTGGTTACCTTACTGAAGTTTCCCCCCACATCCGCCAATGTTTTCGTTGGCAAACTCGGCGCACGCGTACCCACATTAAAACCGGAAGACAAGCGTTGATCGCAACCTGACAGCAATCCCGTCAATAGCGCACCTGCAACGATTAATACCGCAACTTTCATTTTGATCTCAGCCAGCCACACTTGGTCGTTTTGTACAGGTTATAACCCCAGATGATATTTGCGGTCAGCACCAATGTTCCGAACATACCCACAAAAGCCATCAGATGACTGACCAGTTTTTCAACGTCATCACCTTCCGCCAATCCGCCGACCAGACCTGCCGCAAGGAAAAACGTCACCATTCCAATCAGACCGAAGTTATGCATCCAGAAATGCACTTTAACCAGCTTCAGACTGTATATCTGTCGACGTGAGACCGTGGGAACCACATAGTAAAGTGAGGCGAATATTGCCATTTCCACCCAGCCCAACAGATTGATGTGACCATGTGCCAGCGTAATCAATCGACCATGGGCGCTATAGTCCACGAAATGGCGGAACGCCGGAACGCCGCCCATAATCGCGCCCCACGAGAAACCGATGATGCTGTAAATAATACATGCGTAAACAAACCACAAAAGGTATTTGTCGTATTCAGCCGCTTGTGCCGGGCTGTGTTCAATGCTTTGCGTCATGCTGACTCTCTTTCGAATTATTTTTCATCCAGTCACGTATATCGACAAACTGGGATTTCCAACCTGCGGGTGTCCACATCTGAAGCATTGCATCGATAAAACTCGACTGCTCTTCAGGTGGTTCAAACGATGAAGATGAACCCTGATCCGCCTTCAACTCCGACACAAAAACAGCCATTGCGTGCAAATCCGCATCCGACAGTTTTGATACATAAGCAGCACTCTTGGGAGGCTCGCCATGTTCCAGCGTCTTGGCGCCATAAGTATTTTCAGGGTCTTTAAGAAAACGGTAGAAATAGTTCAGGTCGTGCTTGGATCCTACGCCATCCAGACTGACACCCATACTGGTGCCGCTGCCCACCGCATGGTGACATTCATAGCAACCGTTGTGCTGATATATTCCATAGCCACGTTCGCCTTCCGGCGTGAACTCATAGTGGGTCAAAATCGGAAATAAAGGCTTTTCAGACTTGTGCCTGATTGATTCCAGAGAGAAAAAACTGACTACCGTAATAAGCACCAGTACGCCTACCAACCCAAAAAGAATCTTTTCCCCAAGTTTCATCTATCACCAATCCTGCCCCTGATTAGAGGAACAATTTTATGAATCCAAAAACAAAATACTGCAAAACAAATTAAAAAAGCCAGTGCTCTCCATGAGCACTGGCATTGTCAGGCCAATTACTTGGTGACTTTAATGTGTTCCATTACCATCTGATTATCCACTTCCATACCACCGCCCATTGTGCTTTCCGGGGCCTGGGACAGGAATGCCGCTGCGTTTGCAATATCTGCATCGGTCAGGTTTTTAGCGACTGCACGCATCTGACCCATCGGATCATTCGTACGTGTAGCGGCGCGCCAGTTTGTCAACTGATTAACCAGGTAGACATATTTTTGCTGGCCGATTTTCGGATATACCGGATCCGCACCGCGACCATTGAAGCCGTGACATGACTGACAGGCTGATACTTTGCCTTCAACGCCATAACGAACCAGAATCTGGCCTTTGTACGCCTCGCCTACGGCTGTGCCGCCTGTTTTCAGTGCCTTCAAGTCTGATGTTTCATCTGATTTGGGCAGTGTATTCACATATGCAGAAATATCGCGTTTTTCCTGCTCGGAAAGCGACTTGGCGAAGCCGTTCATCACCGCACCGAGACCTTCAGGCGTACGCTTATCTTCCGCAAAATTGGTCAGTTGTTTAACTATATAGACATAACCCAGATTTGCCAGCCTGGGGGCGCCCATATCGTCGTTCCCCATTGCTTTTTCACCATGGCAGGTTACACAAGCGGTAACCCCTGCGCTCTCTTTACCATTCTGGAAAATATTTTTGCCGTTTGCGGCATTCGCAGTCACTGCGCCGTCCGCTGCAAAACTAACACCTGAAAAAGCCAGCAAGGCAGCAGTCCCCACCGTTGCCAATTTAGATAATCTAAGCATGCATCCCTCCCCCACTAAAATTTTTTAATTACCTGCCCCAAATGCAGATCAAAACAATTTATTCCTTTACCTATGCGATCAGGAATCTTTTTTCATAACGACAAAAACCATGCCAAACAAAAATACGAAGATACCGATATACATAAGAACGACTTCGCTGGTTGTTACATCTGGCTCAAGCATGTGCATCTCCCTGGATACTTATGATTATAAAATAGACTAACTCACCCTACCCTCACCTTAGAGGACAGTAGCACTTTATCATCAAGAAATTTCTGAAGCAAGAAGGTTGTTATTAACCACGTCACAATTAATGCTAAAAACCACATCTATCGCCTCAATAAAGGCTTTTAAAGCGGAATGCCTAGTTCATTTTACCCTTCTATCCGGTTTCCAGCGAAAAAAGCAACGCGGTTTTTCACCTTCGTTAATATTTGTGCAATTTGATCTGTATCAACAGGCTTATAATCGACTAGCTGTAAATTTCCGAGCGCTATTTCACATCAGGAGAATGCCATGAAAACTCTAACTTTTCTTTCAATAACTGCGACCATGCTTGTTTCCGTCACTGCTTATGCTGCCGATGAGGGTGAAGTCCTTTTCAAAAAAAGTGGTTGCTCTGTTTGTCATGCCGTAGCTAAAAAAGTTGTAGGCCCCTCCTTTAAGGATATCGCCGCAAAATACAAAGACGACAAGACAGCCTCAGCTCGCCTTGCACAAAAAGTCCGCATGGGCGGATCAGGCTCATTCGGCCCCATGCCCATGCCGCCGGCACCAAAAACCGTCAGTGATGAAAGCATTAAGACCATCGTAGAGTGGGCGTTACGCCAGAAATAATTCTGTTGAGACGGGATAGCGGCGGCTGACTGCCTCCCGTCAAGTCTGCCACGCGCAGGTTAGCCGAACCATCGGTGTTGTTCTTGCACTGAACACAATCCGGCATTTGCACTGACAGATACCATTAGCTGTTTTCTGCGACAAGGCAGCGGGGCTGCTATAATCCGTGCAATTTTTCTCGCACGCCCACATGAATATCCTTTACGAAGAAGACGGCAGTTTCAAGGTCGGCAGCATCATGACCGACAACACCAGCTCGCTGCAGATCGAAAGCCTCTCCGGCAAACGCAGCAAGATCAAAGCGGCCAATGTGATGCTGCACTTTACTCAGCCTGCCATGGCCGATTTCCTGCCACAGGCAGATGGACTGGCCGGAGAGATTGAAGTGGATTTTTTGTGGGAATGCTGCCCTGCCGATGAATTCGGCTTTGAAGAAATCGCCACCGAATATTTTGGTCACCAGCCCAGCGCGCTTGAAGCGGCAGCGGCACTGATACGGCTGCACAGCGCACCGATCTATTTCCACAGAAAAGGGAAAGGCCGTTATCGCGCCGCCCCCCCTGAAGTACTTAAAGCAGCCCTTGCCGGCGCCGAGAAAAAACGTCTGGCGCTGGCAGCGCAGGCGCACATGACTGAACAACTGATACGTTTTGAGTTGCCCAGCGCGTTCACCGATCACCTCGCACAACTGCTCTACAACCCGGACCGCAATACCCTTGAAGTCAAGGCGCTGGAAGCCGCCTGTGCGTCCACGCATTTATCCGCTGTTCACCTGCTGGATCGTTGCGGCGCATTGCCTTCTTCGCACAACTATCATTTGCACAAGTTCCTGTTCGAGAATTTCCCCAAAGGCACGGATTTCCCGCCTGTCGAACTCTGCACATGGGATGAATTACCCCTGGGAGCCGTGAATGCCTTCAGCATAGACGATGCGAGTACCACGGAAATTGACGATGCCTTCTCGGTTGAGAAATTGTCCAGCGGCAACTGGCGCATTGGCGTGCACATTGCAGCCCCTGCGCTGGGCATCCCGCGCGACTCGGATGCCGACAAGATCGCCGCCGCACGCCTATCTACCGTCTACATGCCCGGGCAAAAAATCACCATGCTGCCGGACAGCGTGGTGCAAGCATTTACACTGTGCGCCGATCGCGTCTGCCCGGCCCTCTCCATGTACATCGAGGTCGAGCAGGAAACACTGACCATTCTGTCGTATGAAAGCCGGGTTGAGCGTGTGCATATCGCAGCGAACCTGCGCCATGACACATTGGAACCGTTATTCAACGAAGCCACGCTTGCCGCCGGCAAACTCGATTATCCGTATGCGGAAGAATTGACGTTGCTGTGGCATCTGGTGCAGAAACTGGAAGCCGGACGCGGCAAGTCCGACAACCAGCAGCAGGTTGACTTTAATTTCAGCATCGTCGACGATCACGTCACGATCTCTACGCGTCGTCGCGGCTCACCAATTGACAAGGTCGTGTCCGAACTGATGATTCTGGTCAATTGCGAATGGGGCAAGCATCTTGCCGAACACGGCTTCCCGGGTATCTACCGTACCCAGCAGGGCGGCAAGGTCAGGATGAGTACGGTCGCCGCCCCCCATCAGGGACTCGGCGTTGCCCAATACATGTGGTCCAGTTCGCCGCTGCGTCGTTATGTAGATATGGTGAACCAGCGCCAGATTATCGCCATGTTGCGCAACGAAGAGGCACCCTACCCGAAGAACGACACGGGACTGTATGCCATATTGCGCGATTTCGACACCATGTATACGATCTACAACGAATTCCAGCGCAACATGGAACGCTACTGGTGTTTACGCTGGTTACAGCAGGAACAGGCTAATAAGGAAGCCCTCTCTCCAACCCTCTCCCGCATTGCGGACGAGGAAACAAACGAGTCGCTGCGCGAAATTATTGTTACTGCCGCTGTATTGCGCGAAAATCTGGTGAAAATGACCGACATCCCGCTGGTGTTCCGCGCGCCTTCCCTGCCCGAACAACTGCCCGCCCATACCCGTGTGCAACTGGCGGTCACGGCAATCGACCTGCTCGATTTGTCCGTACAAACCCGCTATGTCGCCACGCTCACCGTTGAAACAGCCGGAGAAGTGCAAGCTGGCTCGACAGAAATTTCAGAAGAAGAGGCATTTGAAATAGCCGGTGCAACAGCGGGTGAAGAAAAAATAGTCAACAGCGAGGATGCCGCTTGCTGAGCTCTTTAAAAACGGGCGTTTCACTGGCGATGCTGTTTTCCATCGCGCTGCATGCTTTCGCCCTGTTCGGCATCAGTCTGCTTTTACCCGACCCGCGCAGCAGCGCGGATATCATGCAGCCGCTGCATGTCGTCCTGGTCAACAGCAAATCAAAATCCAGACCCATCAAGGCCGACGCGCTGGCGCAGGCCAATCTGGACGGCGGCGGCAACACCAGTGAAAACCGGCAGGCTAAAACCATGCTGCCGAATGTGCGCGACGACAGCCGGATCACCCCCGAACAAGCCGCCAAACAGGTCGCGCTGCTGGAAGAAGAGTCGCGTCGCATGCAGACCCGCCTCAAAAGCAGCTATAAGCTCACCCCCCCGCCCCCCAAACAGCCTGATACAGCCAGCGCAGAGGAACTCGTGCAACGCAGTCTGGAAATCGCCCGGCTCGAAGCGCAGATCAGCAAAAACAACGATTATTATCAGAAACTTCCGCGCCGTAAATTTATCGGCGCACGCACGCAGGAATACCGTTTCGCCCAGTATATCGAGGACTGGCGCGTCAAGGTCGAGCGCATCGGCAATTTGAATTATCCGGAACAAGCCAGACAACAACAACTGTACGGAAAATTGCAACTGTCCGTATCGATCAGGGCGGACGGCAGCGTGGAAAGCATTGAAGTCAGCCACGGCTCCGGACACCGTTTGCTGGATGCCGCAGCCGTACGCATCGTTAAACTCGCCGGACCTTTTGCGCCGTTGCCACCCGATATCACCAAGGATGTCGATATCCTGACGATCACCCGCACCTGGTCGTTTACGCCCTCCGCCAAGCTGGAAAGCGAATAATTTCCGGTCTTTGCACGAGCGTTATGCGGCAGACGACGAGCCCCCACGATTCCAACATCGACACAACCATACTGCAATACCTTGATTTTAAATTAACTATTTTAATTTATCTTCTGAAATAGCGGTTTTAGTGAACTATTTCACGTCCACACGTTACAAATGCTTACTTGCTCTCTATCGCTTAGTTGGTTAAAGTGCGCGCCATGCGTCATTCCCTGTTTGCCCGATTACTGCTGATCTTCACCCTGCTGTTTGTGCAGACGGGTGGCATGATGCATGAAATTTCGCATACCGTTGCCAACCAGTCGCATTCCGACCACACGCTGTCGCATGAAAAACATTGCGATCTGTGTGCCGCGTATGCGCAACTGGGTTCGGGGCTCGGAAACCACGGGATTGTCTTCAATTCGACCGAACAGCGTATTGTTTTAACCGACGCATCAATCAATTCTCTCTGCACCTCCCCGGCATTCGCAGCTTTTGCAGCGCGCGCCCCACCCTGCTCCGCATAAATCAAACTATATCCTTCACCTTCCCCCGCTGAGGGGTAAGGCCTGAATGGGGGCATTTACTGTTTTGCCCCCAACTCTCCCCCACCATGGGGAGAGTAATAAACCCATATTTTGCGGAGTTAAGTTAATGTCATCGATTAAAATTTTGACGGGAAGCGCATCAGCCCTTTTATTTGGCCTGACCACTACGGTCCAAGCCGCACCGGTCGCAGCAGAACAAGTCAGCGGGCTTGTTCAGGACAGCCTGGGACGCCCGATTGCCGGTGTTGCCCTGAGCCTCAGGACAGTTACGGCAAACACAATTGGCCATACGCTCAGCGACCCGCAAGGCCATTTTTTCTTTAACCATATTCCGCTGGGCACTTACGCGGTTCAGGCCGAAAAACCCGGTTTTCAACCGGGAACCTCCATCGTCACGCTTGCAACCGGTGCCGTCGCTTCAACAACACTCACGCTGGCCGCTCAACAAGCACTTGAAGTGCAGATCGTGGCCAAACGGCTCAATCGTTCCCAGAACAGCTTATCACCCGAAACCGGCGGCAGCATCTACCGCTTTGATGCCGAGCATATCCAGAAATTACCGCAAGGAGACGCTACACCACTCAATCAGGTGCTATTGCAAGCCCCCGGTGTCGTCAATGACTCCTACGGCCAGTTACATGTGCGCGGCGATCATGGCAACATGCAATATCGCATTAACGGTGCCATCCTCCCGGAAGGCATCAGCGGGTTCGGGCAGGCGCTGGACACACGCTTTGCGCAAAACATCAGCCTGCTGACCGGCGCGCTGCCGGCTCAATATGGTTATCGCACGGCCGGGGTCGTTGAAATCAACACCAAGAACAAGTTTGAGGCCGGCGGCAACGTCGACCTGTATGGCGGCAGCAACCAGACCTTCAATCCCAGCTTTGAATACGGCAACACGACCGGTGACCTTTCCTATTTCGTTGATGGCTCGTATCTGTCCAATAACATCGGCATCGAAAACCCGACTGCAAGCCGCAATCCGCTGCATGACCGTACCAACCAGCGCAAGGGCTTTGCATATCTGTCCTACCTGCTCAACCCTACCACCAAGGTCAGTTTGATGGCGGGTGTATATACTGGCTCATTCCAGATTCCAAACAATCCTGGGCAGGCGGCCGATCCAAACAATCTCGGCATTCTCACGCAAATGAATGCAAGCGGCTACAACACTGCCGCATTAAATTCCGCTACCCTGAATGACCAGCAACGCGAAACAAACCGCTTTGCAATTACCTCGCTGCAAGGATCGATCAGTGACCGCAGCGACTACCAGGTATCTTTGTTTACGCGTTATTCGAGCTTCCATTACCTGCCGGACATCGCCGGCAATCTGGCCTTCAACGGTATGGCATCCGACGCCTTCCGCAGCAGTTCCAGCACGGGCATACAATTAGATAACAGCTACCGGATGAATGACACCCATACGCTGCGTATGGGACTGTTTGGCAGCAGCGAAAATGTGGTGAGCAACAACAGCTCTACAGTATTTCCGATTGCCGGCGGTCTCGTTTCAGGCCCGGCGCAAACCATAGTCGACAACACCGCCAAAAATGGCAATACGCTGTTCGGCGTTTATCTGCAGGACGAGTACAAAGCCACCCATAAACTCACGGTAAATTATGGCGGACGCTTTGACGCGGTGAATGCCTACGTCAATGAGCATCAGTTCAGTCCGAGACTGGGCGTGGTTTACAAGGCCTCTCCCGATACCACCTGGCACGCGGGGTATTCACGCTACTTCACGCCGCCCCCGACTGAACTCGTCTCTCAATCCAGCGTAGCGCTATACCAGAACACAAGCAACGCAGCAATCGGCCCGAATCTCAATTCTCAGGTCAAATCCGAAAGCTCCAACTATCTGGATGCCGGTGTCACGCATCAGCTGACCACTACCCTCAGTCTGGGACTGGATACCTTTTACAAGCAAAGCACCAACCTCATCGACGAAGGTCAGTTCGGACCTGCGCTGCTGATGACACCCTACAACTATGCGCGGGGAAAAGTGTACGGCATAGAACTGAGCGGCAATTACAAATCCGGCAATATTGATGCGTATGCCAATTTCGCCAGAACGGTCAGCCAGGCGAAGAGCATCATCTCCGGCCAGTATCTGTTCGATCAGGCAACCTTGGATTATGCGGCCAACAACTGGGTGAACGTCGATCACCAGCAGGCAATGACTATTTCAACAGGTGGATCGTATCTCTTATCCGGCACTAGCCTGAACGGCAACCTGACTTTTCAGAGCGGGCTGCGCAACGGCTTTGCCAACACCACCAGTCTGCCTTCCTACACCGTGCTGAATCTGGGCGCCAGCCGCAAGTTTAATTTAAGCGGGATGGGGCAGATGGAAGCCCGACTGGTACTCAACAACGTGCTGGACAAGGTTTACCAGATCCGTGACGGTTCCGGTATCGGCGTATTCGCGCCACAATACGGGCCGCGTCGCGGACTGTTTGCCGGCTTGAGCAAGAAATTCTGACCGACTCACGACCCTACACTCATTAATCAAAGTTTAAAAGGACAACCATGCAGGACATACAGGAAGCACTTCAGGCTTTAAAATTCGGCGGTGCGATGGTCTATCCGCTGCTCGCTCTCGCGCTGTTGGCGCTCGTCATCAGTATCGACAAGCTGTTCGTTTACTGGCGCTATGTGCGTCTGCCGCAGAAACTGCTGGACCTGGTGGAAACCTACGGGTTTGCCTGGCAGGACCTGGAACGCGATCTGGCAGCCCTTGACAAGAACAACTATTTCGCCCGTTTTTTCAAGGTGATACTCGAAAACCGCAGCAAACCTGCCTGGTGGGTGGAATCCCGCGCAGGTGACGAAGCAAAACTCATCGAAAACTCATTCAGCCGCGGGCTATGGGTGCTGGAAACCATCGTAACCGCAGCGCCCCTGCTGGGCCTCCTGGGCACCATCACCGGCATGATGCATTCATTCCAGCTGATCGGCGGCAAGGGTCTGGTCGATCCGACCGGCGTGACCGGCGGCGTCGCACAGGCGTTGATTGCCACTGCGCTGGGTTTGTTCATTGCGATCACCGCACTGTTCGCCTTCAACTTTTTCTCGCGCCGTCAGTCACAGGCACTGGACGAGATGGAACGACTGGGCACACGCCTGCTGGACAATATCCGTCTGGGCGAACACGAGAAGGAAAACACCCGTGAAACTGCGTAGATCGCGAAAGCCTGCAAAAGGGCGCATAGAAATTATCCCGATGATAGACGTGATGTTTTTTCTGCTGGCAACCTTCATGTTAGCCTCGCTGTCGATGCAGAACCTGCACTCGCTGACCGTCAACCTGCCCAGCGGACACGCCGCCCCGATGCAGGCCAAAACGCCGGTGACACTCACCATTACTCAGGATAGTAAAATTTATATCAACAAGACACCGGTCACGCTGGACACACTGGCCGCCACCTTAAAACCGCTGCTGCAAACGCCTGGGTCCAGCGTGATCGTGGCAGCCGACAGCGCAGCGCCCAACGGCATCACCGTCCAGGCCATGTTGCACGCGCGCGCAGCCGGCGCGCAGCATTTTCTCATCGCCGTCAAACATGCCGACTAACTCGCTCCCTCACCTCAATCCTCTCCCGGGGGGAGAGGAAGCAAACGAACGCTTGCGCGAATTTCGCATCAATGACAGTCCGTGGCGCAGACTGCCCTGGACCCTGCCGGGTGCACTTGCCACAGGCTTAGCCGCACTTTGGGCCGCCGCCTATTTCACGGGAAAACCCGTCGAGCGCCTCCCTGAACCGCCTCCTATCGAGGCGCAGGTGATCGAGATTCCGCCACCCGTAGCAAGCAAATCGCCTCCCGTGGAGAAAAAAATCACCGCACCTCAAACGCCCGTGCAACGCCCCACCCCTGCGCCGCCTGTCGTCCATGAGGAAAAAGCCCCCCCGCCGCCGGCCGCCGCCGCACCGCCTCAGGCGGAAGCCTTGCCCAAGGCAGCACCACCCGCCCCGGCGGCAGCTTCGAATATGACCGGAACGACAGGTGCGCAGGCCATCGTAAAACCCATGCCGCAGATTCCGGATGACTTAAGGCAGGATGCGCTGAGCACGGCAGCCATCGCGCGCTTTCATGTCGCCATCGATGGCACGGTGACCGTTGAACTCGTCAAACCCACACCCAATCCGAGGCTCAACCGCCTGCTGCTCAACACGCTGAAAAACTGGCGCTTTTTTCCCGCCATGAAAGACGGAAAGCCTGTTGAATCCACTCAGGAATTATCGATCAAGGTGGAAGTTCAATAACTATTCCGGAGCGATTCGTTCCTGAATGGCGAAACTGAGTTACAGCAAGAACAGTCAACCGGCTTACTATCAAAGATACAGCGGCGCCATCTGTCGCCAGTAGCGCCCGCGGTGAGCGCGCCCGTCCCAGACATGCAACTGATGCCTGACCCCCTTGCGATGCAGAATGTCGCTCAACTGGCAGTTGTTGTGCAGAAACGGATCCTCGCCGCCTATCGCGATCACGATATCCATCCGGCGCAGATGTTCAAGACGCCAGTCGCAATTCAAATCCGGCAGAAAATGGGTCGGCGTGTGAAAATAAACATTCTCGTCGTAATAGCCATTGAACAGATCCTGAAAGGATTCCACGTTCAGGGTCAGATCATAACGGCCTGAAAAAGCGGCCAGCTTCTGGAAAAACTGCGGGTAACGAAAGGCCATGCTGCAGGCAAGATAGGCTCCCAGACTGCATCCATGTGCAATCGTGCATGCGTGCGGATTCTTCTGATTCATCAAGGGCATCACTTCGTTGAGTACATATTCCTCAAACTGCGCATGCCGGTTAATGCGCTCGGCCGGATGGCGCCAGAAACAGTAAAAAGTCTCCCAGGCGATGCTGTCCAGACACCACAGTTGCAATTGTCCGGCATTGATTTTCTCTGCCAGGCTGTCGACGATGCGAAGATCTTCATATTCATGAAAGCGGCCGTCGCGCGTCGGAAAAATCAGTACCCGTGCGCCCGCATGGCCAAAAACCAGCAACTCCATGTCGCGCTGCAAACGATCACTAAACCAGCGGTAGTATTCCCGGTGCATGGTTGGCGTATCCTTTATCAGTTCATGTCACAGCGCCATAAAAAAGTTCACAACTTCCTGATTCAGCTTGCGCATCTGCTGCTCCTGTCCGGGATAGGCAAAATGGCCCGCCTCTAACACAAACAAAGAACGCTGACTTTTTGCAATCGCATTGTAAACAGCGAATTGTCCGGGGGGCGGCACAGCAGGATCAAACAAGGCTGCGGCCACCAGTGCCGGTATGTGCAGATAGCGCATGGCGCTTGCCGCATCGTAATAGGCTAATGTTTCCATCACATTAATGTCGTGATGCTGAACGTATTCGCGCACCGCTTCATTACTGCCGACGCTGTGCAAGGTCAGCCGCAGCGACTGATGACCAAAGGTCGGCACATTGAGATGCAGTCGCTGGATGCGCCTGTCCCACGGCGTCGCCAGTGCACCGATGCCCCCGCCCAGACTGATGCCCGCATAGCCCACCCGCCCCGTCACTTCCGGAAAAAGCTCAAGCAAAGCGGATACCGCCAGCCACAGGTCATCGACGCAACCGCCAAGGATATAGCGTTCCTTATCCTGAATATCATGCAGAACATGAAAATGCGGATCCTGCGAGACACCTTCCATTGCGCTGCGCCCGATGCCGCGAAAGCAGGGAAACAGCAATACCGTTTCGGCCATGAACAACGGTTCCTCAGGCACGCCACAGCCGCCGTAGCCATGCCCGATGATCAAGCCGCGGCTTATTTTTCCCTCTACGGGGAGCATCAGCCAGCCGCCTATTTCTACCCCGCCGGTCGAACAATAGTGCAGTTCGTGCACCGCATACTGCTTGAACATCCGCTCGCTGACCTGCATAACCGGTTGCGGCGCAACGGACCTTGCCTCGGCATAACGATATTCCCAGAAATCCGCGAAATCAGACGGCGCCTCCGGCGGGGCGATCGCCAACAGCTGTTCCAGGTTCATGCCATACGTCGGGTCAAAATCGTAGCTGTGCGTAAACTTTACGCCGCCTTTGACCGCATCAGGCGCGCCGTTACGCAAACTTTTTTGAATAACCATTTTTTTACCGTTTCTTTCCCCGATACGCGGGTTAGCTTTACTACATCATCAAATCTAAAAACTGCGCCCTGTTCAGCCAAATGGCATGTCGCGAAGCGCAACGACTAAAACCTGTTGCGCAGCCTATCCGGTTTGCCTGTACCGACTGAAAATTGCCTGATTACTATAACCTGCCCGCTTTACGGCCACGTTACGCGATGCAACTCGGTTACAATGCGCGCTGTTCTCGCTTGCGACTGGCCACTCACTACTTACGACTCCCCGACATGACCGACCGTTACGCCGTCATCGGCAACCCCATCTCACACAGCAAGTCCCCGCTGATCCACGCGATGTTTGCCGAACAGACCGGACAAAATATCAGCTACGAAGCGATCGAGTCGCCGCTGGACGGCTTTAAGGCCACCATAGAACGGCTGCGCAGCGAAGGTTACAAAGGCTGCAATGTCACGGTGCCGTTCAAGTTCGACGCTTTCAGCATTTCAAATGAACTCAGCGAAAAGGCGCAGGCAGCACAGGCGGTGAATACGCTGAAGTTTACAGGCGATATCATCCGTGGCGACAACACCGATGGTGCCGGACTGGTACGGGACATTGAAAAAAATATTGCCGTGAATCTTAAGGATAAGCGTGTACTGTTGATGGGTGCCGGTGGTGCATCTTATGGCGTAACCCTTCCCTTATTGCAAACAGGTTGCACCCTCGCTGTCGTCAATCGCACCGCTGAAAAAGCCCTGCAACTTGCCGCAACGTTTAAAGGCGTCAGCGCATTCCGTTATGAAAACTTAATCGGGCAACAATTCGATGTGATCATCAACGCCACCTCAGCCGGTCTCACCGACAGCGAGATTCCGCTTCCTACCTCCCCCTTTTCAGCAAAGGGGGGCCAGGGGGGGATTTTCGCCGAAGGCTCGTTAGCTTATGACATGATGTACGGACGCGAAACGCCGTTCATGACATTTGCCCGCAGCAACGGTGCGGCCCTCGTTGCGGATGGTCTGGGAATGCTGGTTGAGCAGGCGGCCGAAGCATTTTATATCTGGCGCGGCGTGCGTCCCGAAACAGCACCTGTCATCGCACAACTACGTGCGCCACTATGAACTATCCAATTAGCCATGTCATTCCCGCGAAAGCGGGAATCCAGTTAATTGAACAATTCCCGCATAGCGGGCCAAAATCTGGATATTGTCTGCTTTGCAGGTTATATATCTGGCTGGATTCCCGCTTTCGCGGGAATGACGCTGCTTTTAGTATGACTGAGAAATAAAAAATGAAAACACTCTGGGGCTGGCTGTGGCGCGCAATGGCATTCGGCTTCGTACTGCTGCTGCTGTATCAGGTATGGATCTTTGCGCATGTGCTGTGGTGGATCAAATACAACCCGTCCAGCAGCGCCTTCATGGAAACCCGGCTGGAAGCGATGCAGGACACCAATCCGGATGCGGTACTGCAATACCAGTGGGTACCGTACGCAAAAATATCCAATAATCTGAAGCGCGCGCTGATCGCTTCCGAAGATGCGAACTTTGTCGATCATGAGGGTTTTGACTGGGACGGAATCCAGAAGGCCTACGAGAAAGACATCAAGAAGGGCAAAATTGTCGCGGGCGGCTCCACTATCAGTCAGCAACTGGCCAAAAACCTGTTCCTCTCGTGGAAACGCTCGCCCTTTCGCAAGATCGAGGAGGCCGCGATCACCGTGATGATGGAAGCGGTGATGGACAAACAGCGCATCTTCGAGATTTATCTCAACGTCATCGAGTGGGGCAACGGCGTGTTCGGCGCGGAAGCCGCCGCGCGCCATTATTATCATATCAGCGCATCCCAACTCTCGGTCGCGCAAGCAGCCAAGCTGGCCGCGATGGTGCCCAACCCGCGCTTTTACGACAAACACTTCAACGCGCCCGGCCTTGCGCGTAAGACCGGCATCATCATGCGGCGCATGAATTCGTCGGATATTCCTTAATGAAGCGTTTTATCCAGATTGTCCATTACTACGAAAATGCGTCATTCCCGCCAAGGCGAGAATCCAGTTGATTGAATTGGGATTCGCAGGGATGGGCGGTCTCCTGTCCAACTCGCAAAAATTTCCGAGCAGCGGGGCAACATCGATGTTTTGTCCGCTGATGAAACAACTAGCCATTCGGCTAAGCTGGCAAACAACGCCAGCCAAGCCGCTGGTTATTCGCGGAGTGTATTTTTTGCTGGATTCCCGCCTGCGCGGGAATGACGGCGCTCATGGACTATTTGGGTTTAATAGTGAGGCGGCATCTCATTCGCCGACTTGATCTCATTCCCGGATTCCGCCAGCGACTGGATGTGTCTTGCGAGCGAGGTACAAATCGCTTCAAGCTGGCCCAGCTTTTGCTGCTGCTGATAGACCACTTTATTCAGCTCCTCGATCAGGTCTTCCTGGAAGGAGATTTTTGTTTCTATGTTTTCTAAACGTTCTTCAATCATGGTGGCTCTTGGCATTTGGCGATCGGTCAGTGGATGAAGGTCATTCTAACGCGAGAAGGAACGGATGCCGCACAAAAACGCGTAGCGTTGGATTCGGGCGGTGTATCATAACGACTGCACAGCAAAAACCATCAGCTGTAAATGCCGGTCACCTCTGCCCCTCGCGATCAGAAACGGGCAGGCATCGGATACGCCTTGCAAGACCACTTAAAGATATTTGCAAATACCCAATTGAATCATTCAACCGCCTCCTGGGATCGTCATTCAAGCAACCCCTTCATTAACATCAAGATCCGGCGCAGCACGCTTTTTGCATTCGCTTTTTCCCTGGCGATACATGGCGCCGTGCTGTTTGCAACCCGCAACTATGTGATCGCCACGGCGTCTGCGCCCCCCAAAGTTTTGAATATTCGCCTTGTCGGACTGCCTGCCAAAAAAGCGCGCCCGGTCGAATCGCACAAGACGATCATCACGAGAAAACAGACAGTTACCGCAAAGCAGCCCCCTCGTCCCGTCACCGTGGTGAAGGCGCCCTCTCCTGCACCATTACCCGCCGAGAAAAACGCGCCCACCGACCTGATGTCTTATATCAAGGAAAAAAAGCGGATTGCACAGGAGCAGGAGGACAACGCCGCGTTTAACGATGCCCGCACCAATGTGCCGGAACCCTCTGCCGAAGAACAGCGTGATGCCATTATCAAACGCAATTTGCAGCAAACGGGCACGAACGGAATTTTTGAAATCAGGCGGAAATCCTTCAGAACCGGTCAGTTCAGCTTCAGGGGCTGGAAACATGATTACAGCAATTCCCGGCTTGAACTCATCGATGTGGAAGCAGGCGCGGACAACAATATTGAACTGGCCATCGTCAAAAAGATGATCGAAATTATTCGACGCGAATACCAGGGGAATTTCAGATGGGAATCCCAGCGCCTTGGACGCGTGATCGTATTGTCGGCCCGTATGGAGGATAACGCCGGACTTGAGGAATTTTTGATGCAGGAATTTTTCACGAACCAGGGGCGTTATCCGTGACCTTACGACGAGTGAAATGTAAGAATGCCTCAGCAGTGATGACAGCCGGGTGAATGCAATCTGCGGGTAAATTTTCCCGCAGATTACAGGTTTCAGAAGGTGACGTAACCGATATCCGGCATGTCCGGCCAGGTTTGCTCTGCCACAGGCACGGACATCACATAACCTGCAAGCCGCAAGGGAATCGCTGATCTATTCGTCATCCCCGTGCAGAGAGGTAAGCAGGCAAGCCGCGAAGTGGCTGCTCGCAAAACGGGAATCCAGTGCCTTGTGTAACCGGGTTCCCGCCTGCGCGGGAACGACAAAACCGAATAAATCAGCGCTTACCAAGCTACCCGATAATTTTTTCTCCGGCGAACAACTGCTGCACGCTTTCGCGCTCGCGCACCAGATGAACATTGGTCCCATCCACCATCACCTCGGCGGCACGCCCGCGGGTGTTGTAATTGGAGCTCATGCTCATCCCGTAGGCGCCGGCCGACATCACTGCCAGCAACGATTGCGGCGCGATCGCCAGTTCCCGCGAGTGGCCGATAAAATCCCCCGTCTCGCAGATGGGACCGACGACTTCGAAAGTTGGCAACTGCTTTTCACGTTCGCTTCCTCCCCCGCTTGCGGGGGAGGATTGAGGTGAGGGTATTTCCGGGAGAGGAGCGTTATTTACCGGCAGAATGTCATGGTAGGCATCGTACAGCGCGGGACGCATCAGATCGTTCATCGCCGCGTCCACGATGGCAAAGTTCTTTTCCTCACCGGGCTTGATGTATTCCACACGGGTGAGCAACAGACCTGCGTTGCCGACCAGCACGCGACCCGGCTCAAGGATAAGCTTTTGCGTACGGCCCTTTAAGGCGGCACGCAGCGCGGCGATGTAATCGGATATCGCAGGGGGTGTTTCATCCTGGTAGCAGATGCCCAGCCCGCCGCCCAGATCGAGATGCTCCAGAGCGATGCCCTCCTGAGCCAGCGCATCCACCAGCAGCAAGACTTTTTCAACCGCCGCAATAAACGGACTGGTTTCGGTCAACTGTGAGCCGATATGACAATCCATGCCGGTAATGCGCAAATTGCCCAGTTTTGCCGCCTTGCGATACAACGCAACCGCCTCGGTATAGGCCACGCCGAACTTGTTCTGCTTCAAGCCGGTAGAAATATAGGGATGGGTTTTCGCATCCACGTCCGGATTCACGCGCAGACTGATGGCAGCGGTCTTGCCGAGGCTAGCAGCCACGTCGTTCAAACGCTCAAGTTCGGCTGCGGATTCCACGTTAAAGCACAGAATGTCGGCTTCAAGCGCTATGCGCATCTCAGCGACTGTCTTGCCCACGCCGGAAAACACCACCTTGCGCGCATCACCACCGGCTGCCAGCACCCGCTGCAACTCACCGCCGGAAACGATATCGAAACCCGCACCCAGACGCGCGAAAACATTCAGAACGGCAAGATTGGGATTGGCTTTGACCGCATAACAGATCAGATGCTCGCACCCCTGCAAGGCACCTTCAAACTGACGATAGCCGTCCGTCAGTGCCGCGCGCGAATACACATAACAGGGGGTCGCATACTGCGCGGCGATCTCCGCCAGCGGCACCTGCTCTGCATACATTTGATTATTCTGATAATTAAAGTATTTACTCATGGTCATTTACCTTGCGGGACGGCGGGGACGGCTGAGGCGGGTGCAGCCGTTACGGCTTTATACACCACGGGCACCGGCATGGTCAGCGGCCCTTTACGCCCGCAACCTTGCAACAACAGCGCGAAAACAACGATAATGCCGACTGAAGTTTTAAACCGCATGTTCACTTCCCTGAAATTTAAAAGCTAGGATTATAAAGGTTTCCCATGAACGAGAGTGAATTCAACCAACTGGCCGATGCTACCCTGGCCCGGATCGAAACAGCCGTCGATGAAAGCGGGGTCGACTCCAATCGCAGCGGCAACGTGCTGGAAATCGAATTCGACAACGGCGCCAAGATCATCATCAACCGCCACGATATCAACAAGGAAATCTGGGTCGCGGCCAAATCCGGCGGATTTCATTACACCTATAAGGACGGCGCATGGATCAACCTGCGCGACGGCAGTGAACTGTATGCTACATTGCAGGAACTGTTCACCTTGCAGGGTGAGGAAATCAGCTTCTGATCAAATTATATGGATGCAAATTGAAACTTAATCTGCCCTTGTCTGTCTGAATGGCGTTTGTCCCCGGATCACCCAACCCTTTAAGGAACACTATGCAATGTCCATTCTGCGCTTCTGAAATCAGCCCCAATGCTGTTACCTGTGAGAAATGCGGTGCTGCACAGATCACCCAGCGATCTTCAACTGGCGTGCTGGCAGGCTGGCTGGGCATGGTGATGGCCATACTGTGGGGCATGCTGGCCTTTCCGTTAATCATCCTGCCGTTCACCTCATACAGCCTCAAAGGTTACCCGCTGACGCCGATCGTGATTGGCGCCATCATCGCGGCAGGCTTATTGTGGTATTCAAAGTCGACCGTACATAACGAATGGGTGCGCAGAGATTAACCACGGCAGCATTCACCCGCCGCTTCAAACCTGAAACTGACAAGACAAATGATCAAACTATTTTTCCGAACCCTGCGCCTGGTATTGATGCCGTTCATGTTGTTATGGTCCAAACTGGCCACCCCCAAAGGGATCACGCGCACGCTTGAGGCGCAACAACAGGTAGACCAGCAGTGCGGCAAACTGGCGCTCTACCACTTCAAAACCTGCCCGTTCTGCATCAAGGTTCGCCACGAAATGGCCAGACTCTCGCTCCCCATCGCATTACGCGACGCGCAACACGATGCCAAACACCGTAGCGACCTGCAAAATGGCGGCGGCAAAGTTCAGACGCCCTGCTTACAGATTACCGGTGAACAGGGCAAGGTAACATGGCTGTACGAATCGGCTGACATCATCAGTTACCTGCAAAAACAGTTTTCAACGAGCTGATTCGCTTTAACCCAGATTGTCCATTAGAGCGACAACTCGTCATTCCCGCGAAAGCGGGAATCCAGTTTTTTAAAAATCCCGCTTAGCGGGACAATACCAAAGTTAGGCTGCTCCTCAAAACTCGCCGCAATCAGTAAGAGAATCGTTTTGTCCGCTGATGAAACAACTGATATTCGCGGCATATATTTTGAGCTGGATTCCCGCTTTCGCGGGAATGGATTAGCTGGGTTTCATATCAAGCAGGCGCTCGCGCACCAGATTGATATGCTGGCGCAATACGTAAAACTGATCGCCGAAGGATTTGGGCACTTTCATCCGGTTCACCGCCTGCTCGATTTCATCCAGTTTCTTGATGAGCGCCACCTTGTCCTCATGCGCGTTCTCCGACAACTGTCCGCGTTCCAGCTCCAGCAGGGCGCCGTACCATTTGATAATTCGCGAGCGGATGCGCCAGCGATAAATGGGCGGCAGCAAGCGCAGCCCGGGAACCAGCACCACCAGGATAGGCACGATCACCACCAGCATACGGTTAACCAGCGTGGCCAGCCAGAAAGGCAGGTTACGATACAAAAAACTTTTTCCCGATTTGTAATAGCGCTGCGCATCATCGCTGATGCGGAACTCATGCTCCAGCGGCGCCGGGAATTCGCCGCGACGATGCAAAATGCCGGTACCGCCATGCACCTCATGCGCGGCTTCCAGTAACAGATCGGACAAGGCCGGATGCAGACCTGCACGGGCGATCAGTTCCACCGTGGGGCCCACCAGCTGCACAGGCTGTTCAGGAATGTCGTTGGCAACATCGAACGCGCCTTCCGGCAGATCGATCTTGTTGAGATAGCCGATGCGGCGGCTGTAGGCCGAGGCCTGCGCAAAGCTCATCAACCGTATCCCCGGACTGTGCAGCAGCTTGCGCATCAACAATCCTGAAGCAGAATCGCCCATCAGGAACACGGCATCGATATGCCCTGCAATCAGCTCATCCGCGGCCTCCTGCGCGGGGAGTTCCAGCAGCTCGGTACTGCCTTCCGTATCGATACCGCTGGCCTTGAGCAGCACCAGCGCCAGCGTGTGCGTCCCCGTGGCAACCGGCCCGATAGCCAGTTTTTTACCGGCAAACTGAGTGAGTTTGTTGACTTCGGTTTTTCCGCGATAAAACACCATCAGCGGCTCATAAAAAACACTGCCGAGCGAAACCAGTTTGTCGGTATTCATGCCTTCAATCACGCCACCCTGCACGAAGCCGACATCCACATGAAAGGCCGTATCATCCAGATGGGCGAGATTTTCCAGCGAGCCTTGCGAGGGCAGCACCTTCAGCTTCACGCCGTTACGCGCCAGAATTTTTTTGTATTTTTCGGCATTGCGGGCAAACATACTGCCCTCGGGGCCGCCGATCAGCGTGATGGTATCGGGAGGCGCAGAATCAACGAACCACAGCACGGCATACAGAAAAATCAGCAAAATCAGCAGCAGGGCCGCGAAACCCAGCACCGGCCCCAGCCCCGTCATTTCCATCAGCCGTGTCCTCGCCCTGAGCAAACGCATCATCTTCACCACCCGAATTTACCCTGCGTTGTTTAAAATTGCAGCCTGCCGGAAATTCTCAGGCACTGATTCCCCGCCCTGTAGCGTGCACAGCGCACCCTGTCTGCTCACGTTTGACTTCCAATCCCCCACAGATCAATCGTACCCAGACTGGTCATGTCGGGCTGATTGCGAATGAAATACTCAGCCTGATCCGCAGGCAGCGGTTTACTGATCAGGTATCCCTGAATTTTTTCACAGCCGATAGAATGCAAAAATTTCAGCTGCGCTTCTGTTTCAACCCCTTCTGCGACCACATCCATGCCCAGCTTATGAGCAAGCAGCGCGGTAATATCGCAGATACTCGCGTCTTCCGGATCATGCTCGATATCCTTGACGAAGGCCCGGTCTATCTTCAGCGTGCTGACCGGGAACAGCTTGAGGTACGCCAGCGAGGAGTACCCGGTACCGAAGTCATCGATCGACAAGGACTGACCATAACTGGTCAGCACTTTCATCATTTTAATCGCCTCAACGGGCGACCCCATGGTCATCGACTCCGTCACTTCAAGATTGAGGCTGTTGGCCGGCAAAGCATACTGGGTCATGACTTCCTGAATCCGTGCGGGAAGATTTTTGTCGGAAAACTGTTTCGCGGCCAGATTCACCGACATTTTGATATGCCGGATGCCGCCTGCCCGCCATTCGGCCAGTTGCCGGCAAGCCTCCTCCAGCACCCAGTCACCCAACGCAATAATCTGGCCGGTTTCTTCGGCAATCGGAATAAATTCAAAAGGGGAAACAATGCCACGCACGGGATGTTGCCAGCGCACCAGCGCTTCGACACCCACCAGTTTCCCGGTGCGCAAATCCAGTTGCGGCTGATAATAAAGCATGAATTGCTGCTGTTCGAGTGCAACACGCAAATCTTTTTCCATAGCACTTTTATGCAGGGCGGCCTGTTGCAGCTTTTCAGTGAAAAACTGGTAATTCCTGCGTCCTGCCGCCTTGGCGTGATACATCGCCACATCGGCCTTTTTGATCATGTCCTCACCCAAAACAGCATCATCCGGATAGAGACAGATACCGATACTCGGTGTGGTGTACAGTTTTTCTCCATTGATCATATAGGGTTCCGACACGGTCTTCAGGATCATTTTCGCCACATGTGCGGCGTCCTCCGAGGACTCGACATCAGGCAGCATGATGACGAACTCATCTCCCCCTATCCTTGACACAATATCGCTTTGCCGGACAGCCTTAACCAGACGCTGCGCCACTTCCACCAGGACCTGGTCGCCCACCAGATGCCCCATCGTATCGTTGATATCCTTGAAATTATCCAGGTCGATCAGCATCAGCGACAGTTTTTTCTTGTTGCGCTTGGCGATACCCAGCAGATGCGACATTCTTTCGTGCAAACCCTCACGATTAGGCAGGTCCGTCAGGGGATCGTGGCAGGTCAGATACCTGAGCTGCTCTTCCGCCGCCTTGCGCGCCGTGATATCGACATGTGAGCCGACATAATGGGTGACAACCCTGTCAGGCCCCTTGACGGCTGAGATCGTCAGCCATTTTGGATAGATCTCGCCGCACTTGCGCCTGTCCCAGATTTCCCCCTGCCACTTTCCCGTGCGGTTAATCTCATCCCACATCAGACCATAAAACGCCTGATCCTGCGTCCCGGCAGAAAGCAATCGAGGTGTCTGCCCGATGACTTCTTCGGCCGCATAGCCGGTCTCATCAATAAAAGCCTGATTGACACACAAAATAACCTTGTTCGCGTCGGTAATCATCATGCTTTCCTGCGACTCAAAGGCAACGGCCGCGACACGAAGGTCGGCTTCGGCCTGTTTTTGCCCGGTGATATCGATGGTGACACAGATCAGATAGAGCGGTTTGCCGGACGCGTCAAAAACCGGCTTTTTAAAGGTGTGACCGGTACGATTTTGCCCGAGCGCTGCATTCCAGAAGGTTTCCTCAAAATCAATCTGGCCGCCCCCTGCAAAGACTTCCTTGTCTCTGGCGAGAAACTGTGCCATCTGGTCTGGCGGAAAAAACTGGCTTGCGTCGGTCCCTTCAAGGTCCATAAAGCGCATCCCCCACTGGGCTTCGCAGGCTTTGTTCATCAACTGGAAACGGCTGTCGGCATCTTTGACAAAAACCGCCACCGGCAACACATCGAGCAGTTGCTGAATGACGATTTCGTCCTTAAATAAACCTGTATACATGATCACCCTTGAAATGCAGCGCGCAATATAGCAGATATCCCTGTCTTAAACATAGTCAATTTACTCCAGGTAATATATGACGACCCTGAACGAATCAATCCTGTTCTGACTCCGCGCCGGATACCGCTGGCAACCATTCACGCATCGCTTTCTTGTCCAGCTTGCCGACGCTGGTGCGCTGAAGCTTTGCTACAAAGCGGTACTGCATCAGGCGCGCATAGCGCGACAGATGGCCTTGTTCGACACGCATGTTGACCGGCGCCTGCAAGGCATCCGCGCTGACTTGATAATCCGGCTTCAATACCACCAAAGCCAGCGCTCGTTCACCCCATTTTTTGTCGGGAATGCCGATCACGGCGACTTCGCTCACCGCTTCATGCTCGGAAATCAGGCTCTCAAGCGCCAGCGAAGACAGCCATTCGCCGCTGCATTTGATCACATCTTTCAGGCGGTCGGTGATGTTCAGCACGCCCGCGGCATCCAGTGTGCCGATATCGCCGGTATGCAGATAACCGCCGCGCCACAGCGCATCCGACGCGCCCTCATCATGCAGATAACTTTGCGTGAGCCAGGGCGCGCGCACCACCACCTCCCCTGCGCTTTGCCCGTCTCTCGGCAGCACATTGCCATCGGCGTCCGCCACGCGCATCTCCACCAGCGGGATCGCGCGCCCGGCGCGGATACGCTGCGTGAGCGCAGCTTGCGGCTCATCCGGGTCGCCGGCTTCCAGCTGTCCCAGCGAGAGTATCGGGCAGGTCTCGGACAACCCGTATCCCGCATACACATCCACGCCGCGATCCAGCGCCGCCTGGGCCAGCCCTCTTGGCAGGGCAGACCCGCCGATCACCACTTTCCAGTTTGACAAATCCACCCCCAGCGGACTTGCCAGCAAGAGGTGCAAAATGGTCGGCACACAGTGCGAGAAGGTTACCCCCTCATCGCGGATCAGGCCCAACAGCGCATCAGGCTGATAGCGGCCCGGATACACCTGCTTGACACCCAGCAGGGTCGCCACATAGGGAAAGCCCCATGCGTGCACATGAAACATCGGCGTGATCGGCATATAGACATCGCCCCGGTTGAAACCGCCCTGCAGCGGCGCAGTACCGAAAGCAGCCGCCGCGGCCAGTGTATGCAGCACCAGCTGGCGATGAGTGAAAAGCACGCCCTTGGGCAACCCTGTCGTACCGGTGGTGTAAAAGAGGGTGGCGCGCGTATTTTCGTCAAATTCGGGAAATACGTGAGCTTCATCGCCGCCCGCCAGCAGCGTTTCATAGTCGCTCGCAAAATTCGGCGGACACACAGGCTGAGCCGCGTCCGACAACAGCACAAAGCGATGCACTGTTTCGAGCTGATCACCAATCGCTGTCAGCAAGGGCAGAAAATCCTCATGCACCAGCAGCACATCGGCGCGTGCATGGTTGAGGGTATAGACGATCTGATCCGCCGGCAGACGCACGTTCACCGTCTGCAACACCGCACCTTGCATGGGAATCGCAAAAAAACATTCCAGATAACGGTGGCTGTCCCAGTCCATTACGGCCACCGTTTGACCCGGCTGCACTAAGCTGCCCAACCGCGCGATGCGCGTAGCCAGCGTACGATAACTGTAGCGCGACAGATCGCGGTAGACGATTTCCTGTTCCGGGTTGTTCGCCAGCGGCGTATGAAGCAACTGTTTGATTAATAATGGGTAGTTATATGCGCTCATCGCATGCTTTCATTTCAGGGGCAACAGGTGCTAATTCTTCCGCGTGCCGGTTGCCATTATGATCTATACGGTTTTTTAAATGATATGATATGACAGACTGATAAAAAAAACAGACATTCGCAGCGCATAGACCGGACTATCACCTGACAACGACAGATATGGAACGCAAGATTGGTCTGATACTCACCGGGGGCGGTGCCCGCGCCGCCTACCAGGTAGGCGTGTTAAAGGCGATCGCCCGGATTTTACCCCGGCGCGCAGCCAATCCGTTTTTCGTGATTTGCGCCACCTCGGCAGGCTCACTCAATGCCGTCACGCTGGCCGTCAACGCGCAACGATTCCGTCTCGGCGTACAACATCTGCTGAGCATCTGGAAAAATTCCCGCGTGGAAGATATCTACCGCACCGATCCCGCCGGGGTATTCGGCAACAGCCTGAGCTGGTTCACACGACTGTTGCTGGGCAGCTTCGGCCTGCACCGCAGCGGACCGGTATCCTTGCTGGACAATTCGCCACTGGTGGATTTTCTGACCGAAAAACTGCCATGCGAAAAAATTCAGGAGAGTATCGATTCAAGCTTGCTGCATGCGCTGAGCATCACTGCTTCCGGCTATGGTTCCGGTCAGTCAGTGACTTTTTATCAGGGCACACCGGAAATCGAACCCTGGAGGCGGGCACGGCGACTGGGCATTCCGACCAAAATCGAAATCCGCCATTTGCTGGCATCCGCCGCGATTCCCTTCATCTTTCCGGCCGTACGTATCAACCGCGAGTATTTCGGCGACGGCTCGATGCGCCAGATTGCCCCCATCAGTCCGGCGCTGCATATGGGCGCCGACAAAATCCTGGTCATCGGTGTGGGACAGAATGGCAATGCGGCGCCTGAACGCGAGCAGAACAGCGACTACCCTTCGCTGGCGCAGATTGCCGGACACGCGCTGAACAGCATTTTTCTCGACAGTATGGAAGTGGATCTGGAGCGCCTGCAACGCATCAACCACACGGTCGGCAACATCCCAGAGGAGATCCGCCAGAATGCCAACTTGCGTCATGTGGAGGTAATGATTTTTGCACCCAGCCAGCCGCTGGAGAAAATCGCAGAGCGCTATGCGGGTAAACTGCCCTGGACGATCCGCTATCTGCTGCGCTGGGTGGGCGCCATGCGCCACAGCGGCGCAAATCTGGTGAGCTATCTGTTGTTCGAGAAAAGCTATTGCCGCGCCCTGATCAATCTCGGCTACCACGATGCGATGGCACGCCGCGAAGAAATCGCAACGTTCTTCGGTCGCGAGCCCTGAATCCTTCACTCAGAAACAGGAGCTTTAGCTCCGTTGTTTCGTGGGAATGCCCTTCATTCAGGAATAGGCGATTTATCGCCTTATATTCCGTGGGAAGACCCCTGCGGTCTTGCGGCATGAATCCTGAGTCTACAGCAAAATACTTTTAAGCGCGGCCATGCACAGCAGCGCATAACCTGCCGCCAGCAGGTCATCAAACATGACCCCGAGCCCCCCATGCCAATTGCTGTCGAAATGACGGATCGGCGGCGGTTTGAGAATATCGAACAAGCGGAACAGCGCAAAGGCGATCACCATCCACTTCCAGCCGGGCGGGGTAAAGAACAGCACCAGCAGCATCGCGACGATTTCATCCCAGACGATACCGCCGTAATCCGCGACGCCCAGTGCACGACTGGTGATGTCGCACATCCATGCGCCGATGAAAAACGCGCACAACATCATGAATAGGTACTGGTTGTCGGACAGATGCGGCGCGACAGCCCAGTAAATCGGGTAGGCGACCATCGTACCGAAAGTGCCCGGCGCACGGCGCGCCAGTCCGCTGCCAAAACCGAACGACAATAAATGCGCCGGATGGCTGAACAAAAAACGCCAACCGGGTTGAAATTTCAATTCACCTTCTTCGTGCGGCTTATCGAAAGTGGTCATAACCGTTACTCTCCTGATTGATGGGATTGCCTGACGTATCGCGTAGTGCGTGTTCGGCGATGATGCGACCGACACGCGTAAGCGGCAACTCCAACTGTTCGCTGATGCGCATGATATCGGTATGGCGTGCTAGCGGCGCGGTAAAACACAGCTCATAATCATCACCACCGGAGAGCACACACTGTTGCAATACTCCCCCCTCTCCCCCAACCCCTCTCCCGCAAGCGGGAGAGGGGTGCGCGTTAGCGCGGGAGAGGGCGAGCAAAGTATTCGACACTGGCATAGCCTGAACATCCAGTTCTGCGCCGACATTTGACGCGTCGAGCAGATGTCCCAGATCCGCCATCAAACCATCCGAGATATCGATCGCACTGCTGGCGATGCCGTGCAGGGCGAGGCCCAGCGCAACGCGCGGCGCCGGTTTATGCAATGCCGGCGCGCAGGCGGCATATTCGTCCTGAGTCAGCGCGACACGCCCCTGCAAATGCGCCAGTGCGAGGGCCGCATCGCCCAGCTTGCCCGACACCCATATCTCGTCGCCAATTTTTGCGCCGCTGCGCCGCAGGACACGCTCAGCATCCACCTCGCCGAAAATCGTCACGCACAGATTGAGCGGCCCGCGCGTGGTATCGCCGCCGATCAGTTCCACCCCATACTGGTCGGCCAGCGCAAAAAAGCCAGCGGAAAACGGTTCCAGCCAATTTGCATTGGCTTCCGGCAAGGCCAGCGCCAGCGTGGCCCAGCGCGGCACAGCGCCCATCGCAGCCAGATCGGACAGATTGACCGCCAGCGTCTTGTGCCCCAGTAAAAAAGGATCCGCATCGGCAAAAAAATGCGTGCCGCACACCAGCATATCGGTAGACACCGCCAGCGTCTTGCCGCCGGATACGTGCAGCAAGGCCGCGTCATCACCCACACCCAGCAGGGTGTTGGGTGTGGGACGCGTAAAGTAGCGACGGATCAGATCGAATTCAGACATGGTTTGACTAGTAAGTAGCAAGTAGAACGGCACTTTGTGCCTCAGTGGAGAGTGGGAAACCCCGCTTTCCACTTACCACTTACCACTCACTATTTATTCGCAAACTCAACGGTACGTACTTTTGGCGCCAGTTTGTCCAGCACGCCGTTGACGTACTTGTGACCGTCGGTGCCGCCGAAAGTCTTGGCAAGCTCGACCGCTTCGTTGATCACGACCTTGTAGGGCACATCCAGTTGCTGCGACAATTCAAAGGCCGCCAGCATCAGCACCGAAAATTCCACCGTACTCAATTCGGAAAGTTCACGGTCAAGATGCGGTGTGAGTAATGCCTCCAGTGCCACATGCCCGGACAATACGCCGCGCAACAGCCTGGCGTACATCCCCTTATCGTAGCGACCCAGATTTTTTTCGCCCTGCATGTGCTTTTCGATTTCTGATGCATCCGTACCCGACACACGCCATTGATAAACGCCCTGCATCGCCAGTTCGCGCGCCCGATGGCGCGGGCTTTGCTGCGGCTTTACGGCTTCCGCGTTCATACCAGATCCCGCAGCAGATTCGCCATTTCAATCGCCGCCTCGGCCGCCTCGGCGCCCTTCACACTGATACGAGAGAGCGCCTGATCGTCGTTATCGGTGGTCAGAATCGCATTGGCGATCGGCACGCCGCACGCCAGCTGCACGTCCCCGACGCCACGCGCCGATTCGTTCGACACCACCTCGAAATGATAGGTATCACCACGGATCACCGCACCCAGCGCAATCAGCGCATCGTATTTTTCGCTGTCCGCCATGTGCAGCAACACCAGCGGAATTTCCAGCGCACCCGGCACGGTCGCCAGCGTGATGTCGTCTTCCGCTACGCCCAGATTCACCAGCTGTGCGCGACAGGATGCCAGCAGACCTTCGCAGACTTCGGGGTTAAAGCGGCTCTGCACGATACCGATGCGCAGACCTTTGCCGTCCAGATTTTTTTCGATTTCTTTCATTGTCCTGCTCCTTTGATATTTCCCCTCTCCCCCTCCCTGGTGATACGACTAGCCATTCGACTAAGCCCGCAAGCGGGCAAGTCGCTGGTTATCTCCCGCTTGCAAGAGAAGAGTGAGGGGAGCGGGTAGTTTAATGTGATGCGTAGCCTGTTACTTCCAGTCCGAAACCCGCCATGCTCGGCATCTTGTGCGGACGGGCCAGCAAACGCATCTTGCCGACATTCAGATCGCGCAATATCTGCGCCCCGATACCGTAGCTGCGCGGATCCCAGTGCGCGTGCTGCTGGACACTCTCATCCTGCGTGGCACGGGCAAGTAATTCCTGCGGCGACTCGCCCCGGTGCAGCAACACCAGCACGCCCGCACGGACCTCGCTCATCTTCTGCATCGCCTCGTGTACGCTGGTCGAATGTCCCGGGGACTTCTGCTCCAGAAAATCCATCACCGACAAAGGTTCATGCACGCGCACCAGCGTTTCCTGCTCGGGTTCGATCTCGCCTTTGACCAGCGCCAGATGGGTGCGCTGCGTGGTCTTGTCCACATAGGTCATCATCTCAAATTCGCCATGCACCGTCTGCACGCGTCGCGTCGCCACGCGCTCGACCAGTTTTTCGTGCTGGCTGCGATGCTCGATCAGATCGGCAATGGTGCCGATTTTAAGATTATGCAGCTTGGCGTATTCGATCAGATCCGGCAGACGCGCCATTTCGCCGTCGTCCTTGAGTATCTCGCAGATCACTGACGCCGGCGTCAATCCCGCCATCTGCGCCAGATCGCAACCCGCCTCGGTATGTCCTGCACGCACCAGCACGCCGCCGTTTTGCGCGCGCAACGGGAAAATATGACCCGGCTGCACGATGTCGGCAGGTTTTGCGTTTTTATCCGCTGCGGCCAAGATGGTACGCGCGCGATCTCCGGCCGAGATACCGGTTGTCACACCAACAGCCGCTTCAATGGACATGGTGAAATTGGTCGCCAGCTGCAAGCCGTTTTCCTGCACCATCAACGGCAGATTGATCTGACGGCAGTGCGCTTCGGTGAGTGTGAGGCAAATCAGTCCGCGCCCGTGGCGGGCCATGAAGTTAATCTTTTCGGGTGTGGCAAATTCCGCGGCAAAAATCAGGTCGCCCTCGTTTTCGCGGTCTTCCTCATCCACCAGAATCACCATATTGCCGCGGCGTATCTCTTCGATGATCTCTTTAATGGGGGTGATATCAGTCATGTCTAACCTCGAAAATGGCGGGGCGGCCTGTTGCGCCACCCAAAGGGATGACATTCTACCATTTTCGCAGCGTATACCACCTGCCAAAGCGGCTATACCTTGTCCGCCGTCATCATACGTTCCACATAACGGGCAATCAGGTCGATCTCCAGATTCACCTTTGAGCCGGTCTTCAGCTCATTCAAGGTAGTCATCTCCAGCGTATGCGGAATCAGATTCAGGTCGAACTCCGAGCCTGCCACATGATTCACGGTCAGGCTCACGCCATTGATGGTGACTGAGCCTTTCATCGCGATAAATTTTGCCAGAGCCTGTGGCGCGCGCACCACCAGACGCCAGCTCTCGCCGATGTCGTTGAACGCGACCACCTCACCCACGCCATCCACATGACCACTGACCAGATGGCCGCCCAGTCGGTCCGACAGACGCAACGCTTTTTCCAGATTGACGTGAGCACCCTGATGTTCCAGGCCCACCGTGCAATTCAAGGTCTCGCGCGACACGTCCGCCGTGAACGAGCGTCCTTCTATTTTCACTGCGGTCAGGCATACGCCGTTAACCGCGATGCTATCGCCGATCTGCACGTCGCCAAAATCCAGCACCTCGGCCGCGACCGTCAGTCGCAACCCACCCTCGCGGTCTTCCGCTATTTTGATGATGCCGACATCGGCTATGATTCCACTAAACATGCTCAACTCCCTTCGTATCGTCTCTTACCACACGCACCAGAATGCGCAAATCACGCCCGATCTGCCGCACATCGTGCCATGCCAACTCAACGCGCTGATCAAGACTGACAAGTTTTCCCATACTGGCCATGCCGCGCGCCATGTCGCCCAGCAGGGTCGGTGCGAGATACAGCAGCAATTCGTCGATCAGGCCCGCCCGCAACAACGCACCATTAAGCACAGCGCCCGCTTCCACCAGCACCTCATTGCAGCCGCGCTGCGCCAGTTCTTGCAACATGGCCTGCAAATCCACCTGTCCGTTTGCATCGGGCAACACCACAACAGTCGCACCGGCATCGCGCAATGCGGCTGTTTTCTCTTCATCCGGCTGCGCGGTATAAATCAGCACGCCACCATCCAGAATCCGGGCATTCAGCGGCATGCGCAGCCCGCTGTCCAGCACCACACGCAGCGGCTGCCTTGTGCATTCAATCTCGCGCACATTCAACCGCGCATCGTCAGAGAGTATAGTATTGATGCCGGTCAGCACCGCACAGGATCGCGCCCGCCAGCGTTGTACATCCAGCCTGGCATCGGCTCCGGTGATCCACTGGCTGACTCCGTTGGCCAGCGCCGTGCGCCCGTCCAGACTCATGCCGATCTTGCTGATAACTCGCGGCATGCCGCGTGTCATGCGGGAAACAAAACCGGCATTCAACTTGTGAGCCGCCTCTTCCATCAGCCCGCACTCCACCTCTATGCCTGCCGCACGTAACCGGGCAAGGCCCTGTCCTGCCACCTGCGGGTTCAGGTCCTGCATCGCCACCACCACCCGTGCCACCCCTGCCGCGATCAGCGCATCGGCACAGGGCGGTGTTCTGCCGTGATGACTACAAGGCTCCAGCGTGACGTAAGCGGTGGCGCCCTGCGCAGAACTCCCCGCTTCTTTCAAGGCATGCACCTCGGCATGCGGCTCTCCGGCGCGCCGGTGCCAGCCGCTGCCGACCTGTATTTCATCCCGCACCAGCACGCAACCCACACGCGGGTTCGGGCTGGTGGTATTAATCCCCAGCTCTGCCAGTCGCAACGCCTGCGCCATCCATTGATGATCTACCGCGCTAACGGGCATGATTTTCCCATTTGATAAAACACGCCATGCCCGTCCCCCTCTCTCCTACCTCTCTCCCGCTTGTGTGAGAGAGTGACTCTGTCACGCTACGCAAATTTTTGACCATCAGTTGTCGTTGGCAGGCGTTTTGCGCACCGCCTTGATCGCATCAGTAAAGTCGGCCACGTCCTGAAAACTCTTGTAAACGGAGGCAAAACGGATGTAGGCGACCTTGTCCAGCCTCAGCAATTCCTGCATCACCATCTCGCCGACCTGTCGCGAACCCACCTCCCGCTCGCCCAGCGCATACAACTGCTGGGTGACGCGATCGATGGCCGCATCCACCGCCTCGGTTGAAACCGGACGCTTATGCAACGCGCGTTTGAAACTGGTACGCAGCTTTTGCGCATCGAATTCGCTGCGCGTCCCGTTCTGTTTGACCACCTGCGGCATGCGCAACTCGACCGTCTCAAAGGTGGTAAAACGTTTGTCGCACGACACGCAGCGACGACGGCGACGGATGCTGTCGCCCTCCTCGTTTTCGCGGGTATCCACCACCTGGGTTTCGTGACCCTTACAGAACGGACATTTCATAACTGACAGCCATTAGTCGCTAGTCGCTAGTCGCTAGTTAAAACTCGCCGCGCAGCGGCGACAAAATCAACTAACGACTAATAGCTAGCGTCTAACGACTAAGCCCCATACACCGGAAATTGAGCCGTCAGCTTTTTCACTTCACCGATCACGCGTGCGATCACCGCATCGTCGTTCGGCGCGTCGAGCACGTCGGCGATCAGATTCGCCAGTTGCTCCGCTTCCAGCTCCTTGAAACCGCGCGTGGTCATCGCCGGGCTACCGATACGGATGCCTGAGGTGACAAACGGTTTTTGCGGGTCGTTCGGAATGGCGTTCTTGTTGACGGTGATATGCGCGCGACCCAGTGCAGCTTCTGCGTCCTTGCCGGTCAAATTCTTGGCTTGCAGATCGACCAGAAATACATGACTGTCGGTGCGCCCCGAGACGATGCGCAGGCCGCGCTCCTGCAACACACGGGTCATCACGCGCGCATTGTCGACGACCTGACGCTGATAAAGTTTGAATTCGTGACTACCGGCTTCCTTGAACGCCACCGCCTTGGCCGCGATCACATGCATCAGCGGACCGCCCTGCAGGGCCGGGAAAATCGCCGAGTTGAGCGCCTTCTCGTGTTCAGCTTTGGCCAGAATCAGACCGCCGCGCGGGCCGCGCAAGGTCTTATGGGTGGTGGTGGTAACAAAGTCGGCAATGCCGACAGGGCTGGGATAAACGCCTGCCGCAATCAGTCCCGCGTAATGCGCCATATCAACAAATAAATAGGCGCCGACGCTGTCGGCAATCTCACGGAATCGTTTCCAGTCGATCACCAGCGCGTAAGCCGAGGCGCCCGCCACGATCATCTTGGGCTTGTGCTCAGTTGCCAGCGCCTGTACCTGATCGTAGTCGATTTCTTCCTTGTCGTTCAGGCCGTACTGAATCGCGTTGTACAGTTTGCCGCTGATATTCACCGACGCGCCGTGCGTCAGGTGACCGCCATGCGCCAGCGACATGCCCAGTATCGTGTCGCCCGGTTTCAGTACCGATACATAGACTGCCTGATTGGCCTGCGAGCCGGAATGCGGCTGCACGTTGGCATATTCGGCACCGAACAAGGCCTTCGCGCGATCGATCGCCAACTGCTCGGCCACATCCACATATTCGCAACCACCGTAATAACGTTTGCCCGGATAGCCTTCGGCATACTTGTTGGTCAACTTGCTGCCCTGCGCTTCCATCACCGCACAGCTGGTGTAGTTTTCGGACGCGATCAGTTCGATATGATCTTCCTGACGCTGATTTTCATTCTGAATTGCGGCCCACAATTCCGGATCGGTTACGGCGATGGTGTTTTTGCTGGAGAACATGGCAGAGAGTCCTGAGAAAAATAAATGCAGATTCTACCATGTGGCACACCTGAATATGAGTTCACATGGTGGCATTAAGCGCCTTTCAGAATTTCCGACGCCATCCCGTTCCGTTGCAAATGCGACATTCAATACAAGCGTAAGCGCTTATCCGAACAGTCTCCTGGCAGGATAACCCGATCAGGCATTTCCCAGGCCGCGCGGGGGCAGATTGAGGGTTTTGGCAAAATCCAGCATGCGGCGGATCGGCAGCACCGCACGCGGAATGATGGCAGGGTCGACGTGTATCTCGTTGCCGCCGGTTTCCAGCACCTGCGCCAGATTCTGCAAACTGTTCATCGCCATCCACGGACAATGACTGCAACTGGTGCAGTTGGCCCCCGCGCCCGCGGTGGGCGCCTCTAAAAACAGTTTGTCAGGGCACAGCGTGCGCATCTTGTGCAGGATGCCGTTGTCGGTCGCAACGATAAATACCTGCGCAGCAGAATTTTTCGCCGCATTGATCAGTTGCGTGGTGGAACCGACCACGTCCGCGAGCTGAATGATCGCACGCGGCGATTCCGGATGCACCAGCACCATCGCCCCCGGATATTGCGCCTTTAATTCAATCAGTTCACGGGCTTTGTATTCGTCGTGCACCACGCACGCCCCCTGCCAGAGCAGCATATCCGCGCCGGTCTGCTCCTGCACATAATTACCCAGATGCCGGTCCGGCGCCCAGAGGATTTTATTACCCTGCTCAGCCAGGTGTCTGACCACCGGCATGGCGATGGAACTGGTCACCATCCAGTCTGCGCGCGCCTTCACCGCCGCACTGGTATTGGCGTACACGACCACGGTGCGATCCGGATGCGCATCGCAAAATGCCGCAAACTCATCGGCCGGACAGCCCAGATCGAGCGAACATTCCGCTTCAAGGTCCGGCATCAGCACGCGCTTTTCGGGATTGAGTATCTTGGCGGTCTCGCCCATGAAGCGCACGCCCGCCACCACGATGGTGGTTGCCTTGTGCCGGTGACTGAAATTGGCCATATCCAGTGAGTCTGAAACGATGCCGCCGGTCGCTTCTGCCAGGTCCTGCAAATCGGGATGTACGTAATAGTGCGCCACCAGCACCGCGTCCTGTTCAGTCAGCATGCGTTTGATGCGCGCAATCAGTGCCGGTTTCTCAGCAGGATCAGGCGCACTATCCACCCGCGCCCACGCGGCGGATACCGCACGCCCCGGGTGATCATAAGAAATCTTGATACTGTCCGGGTGGTGCATTACACGTCCTCCGATGAATTGGACAAGTTATTGAGCATCTGATTGGCGCGCAATACCTTCCTGACCTGTCCGCGCAACATCGCCTCGGCGACATGCAGCCTGATCTGCAACGTTGAAAACTCGATATCCAGCGGATCGACCATCAACAGTTCGCACACCGTATCTGCCTTCACTTGTGCGCTGCGCAATGGAAATTCGCCGGACAAATGCGAAAATTCTCCGAAAATATCGCCGCGCTCCAGCGTGGCGAGCAGGGTCATTTCATAAAATACGGAAACCGAACCTGTCACGATAATAAAAAAAGGCATGCCCACATCACCGGCGTGCAAGATCGTCTGGCCCGCTTCAACCGTTTGCCATTTAGCCATATCCAGAAATTTCAGCAATTCGGCATTACCAAACGCCTTGAAAAAATCCACCCCGCGCAGCTTTCCGTAATAGGGATAGGGACGCAATCTCGAAGCTTCGGTCAGTTCAGCACTTTTCTCGCCTGTCGCCATTGGCGCAGTATTATGTTGATATATAACGTCCTGCACGGACTGTTGATCTGCTGCTGCCTGCGCCTCGAACGGTGCGTCCGCTTCAATTTTTTCAACTGTATTCCGCGCTGAATCAGCCGCAATCTGTGATTCAGCCGCTGCGTCGGCGGCACCAACACGCGCTCGCAGAACCGCCAGTTCCATACGCAACGCCACCACTTCCTGCTCAAGTTCAGCACGCCGCGCCTGCTCCCTGTCCGCCGTGCCCACAAGTTTAGGGAGTGGCTGCGTATCCTCATACGAAGGGTCTTTCGGCGCCTTCACAGGGTCTCCGCCCGTGCTTTCCGCGACATAACCGGCTGTCAACAAACGCGCAAAAATAGACTGCAATACGCGCTGCACACTGAGCGGCACACGCTGTTTGATCTCACCGAGACTGAGGACTCCGTCGACCAGTTCCATCAGACGTTTTTCGTCCCCGCTCAGCACACCTGAGGGATGGGCAAGTGCATCATTGCCCTGACTGGTTCTGATAAAAATCCGGTTCATTTTCCGTCTCCGTGACCACACGCCAGCCGCAAAATTGCTTCACGATTACTCGGCGAAAATACTTTCTCAGCCGCTTCCTGCCAGGGCAGCCACTGATAATTCAGGTGTTCGCGCGCCGACAGCTGCACAGGCATCCTGCCGGGCAACTGCAAACCGAACACATGCTCGGTATTCTGGGTCACGCCCTCCGGATAACGGTGGCGCCAGTGCGGATAAATCTCGTAGCGATTCTGTAACCGCCAGTCGGTGAGACAATACTGGGCCGCATCCAGCCCCGTCTCTTCCCCCACCTCGCGTATCGCCGTACCCAACAAGGTTTCATCGCCATCGCGACTGCCGGTAACCGACTGCCAGTAACCGGGATGATCGGCGCGTTCCAGCAGCAACACGTCGGGGCCTGTCCTGAGCACTGTCGAATAACCAGCGACTTGGTCTTTGTCGTTTGAAGGCCTAGTCGAATGGCTAGTCGTTTCACCAGTATCTTCGGTATAGATCACCACCAGCACCGAAACCGGCTGTTTTTTACCGGCCATGGTCAAGCAAAAAATATCCAGAACGGCTTGTTGCGCTGCCGCCAGTACACCACCGTATCGTCAAGGATATCCTGAGCGATTTCCCTGTCATTGGAAGACAGGCCCAGCGTCGGACTGACATTCTTCAACAGCAGCACGAAGCCTGGCGCACTGCGCCAGGACAGATCACACAACACATCAACCAGCGCATCCCAGTTGGCGCCGAACTCATCAGGGTATGCAACCGCTTCCGCCAGCGCATTGAGCAGATTTTTCTTGCCCTTGACCCCCTTCAAATCCGTTTCAAACAGCGCAAATCCGGCCGCATCGGTGGCACTGCGCAAGGCTTCAATATCACCCGTCAGTTTGTAGCAACCTGCCTGCGCCAAGTCGCTCAGTTGCGGCAACGCCTCTTCCCCACCGGCCACCCCGGTGGAGTGCATCGATGATTCCCTCTCCCTTCCGGAGTGGGCTGACAGGGGGAAATTTTTTGGCATGGCTACTCCCGTATGCGTTTGAAAGATTGATAGTGATCCGCGCTGTAATAATACTCGCCCTGCGCTCCGCTGATGATCCGACGCGCCCCCCGGTTATGCACACCCGGCGTTTTTACCGTGTATTCATGATAATAGCCTTTAGGCTGCTTCGGCAGCAGGCGTTCAAAATTACCGAACACCACACCGTCACGCGGATAATCGAACGGACCGCCATGACGGATCGCCTGCAATGTCACCTGCGCCTCCGGCGGCAGTTCATTCAGTCTGACTTCACGCGCATCCGACTGCGACTGCGTCTGGCGAGGCGCGTCATGCGCAGACTCAGGCTGACAGGCCTGCAAGCACAACAGACAGACCAGCCAGAAAACACCAAAACCACGCAACATACTTATCCTGTTGATTATTTTATAATAACGAAACTGCTTACCGCAACATCACTCGGAAATTTCAGCCGTGGTCTGCACTTGCTGGCGCAGACGGATATGCAAGTCGCGCAATTGCCGTTCATCCACCGCAGAGGGCGCCTGCGTCAGCAGACATTGCGCACGTTGGGTCTTGGGGAAAGCGATCACATCGCGTATCGACTCGGAACCCGTCATCATGGTGACGATACGGTCCAGACCGAACGCGAGCCCCCCGTGCGGCGGAGCGCCATATTGCAGTGCATCGAGCAGGAAGCCGAATTTAAGCTGCGCTTCCTCGGCATCGATATTGAGCGCGCGGAACACCAGAGACTGCACGGCTTCCTTGTGTATACGCACCGACCCGCCGCCCAGTTCCCAGCCGTTCAGCGCCAGATCGTAGGCCTTGGCAAGTACCCTGCCCGGATCGGTTTCCAGATACTGGATATGCTCGTCCTTGGGCGAGGTAAACGGATGATGGCAGGCCGTCCAGCGGCGTGCCTCGTCGTCGTATTCGAACATCGGAAAATCCACCACCCACAGCGGCTCCCAGGCGCGGCCGTTGACATAGCCCTTATCGTGGCCAATTTTGCTGCGCAACGCACCCAGCGCATCGTTGACCACTTTTGCCTTGTCCGCACCAAAGAAGATGATGTCGCCGTTGGCTGCCCCCGTGCGTTCCATCACGATTTTGAGCGCCGCTTCGCTCAGATTTTTGACGATAGGCGATTGCAATCCCGTCTCATTCAGCTGCGTCACATCGTTGACCTTGATATACGCCAATCCCTTCGCGCCATAGATGCCGACAAACTTGGTGTATTCGTCGATTTCGCCGCGGGTGAATGCCGCGCCGCCAGGCACGCGCATCGCCGCAATACGGCCGTTGGCCGAATTCGCCACACCGGCGAACACCTTGAAGGCCACGTCCCTCATCGCATCGGTGACTTCGGTCAATTCCAGCGTCACGCGCAAGTCAGGCTTGTCCGAACCGAAGCGCGCCATCGCCTCTTTGTAAGTCATGCGCGGAAACGGCGCGGGCAGATCCACATTCAGCGCTTCCTTGAATACGGTGCGGATCAGCTCCTCAGTGAGCGCCATGATCTGCTCCTCACTCATGAACGAAGTTTCGATATCCACCTGGGTAAATTCAGGCTGACGGTCGGCGCGCAAGTCCTCATCGCGGAAACACTTGGTGAGCTGGTAATAGCGATCGAACCCCGCCACCATCAGCAACTGCTTGAATAACTGAGGCGATTGCGGCAGCGCAAAAAATTCACCCGGATGCACGCGCGAGGGGACCAGATAGTCGCGCGCGCCTTCCGGCGTGGACTTGGTCAGCATCGGCGTTTCAATATCGATAAAGCCGCGACTGTCCAGAAAACGGCGGAACGCCATCGACACCTTGTAGCGCAGCATCATGTTCTTTTGCATCTGCGGGCGACGCAGATCGATCACGCGATGGGTCAGACGCACGTTCTCGGACAGGTTCTCGTCGTCCAGCTGAAACGGCGGCGTCACCGAGGCGTTCAGCACCTCGATCTCCTGACACAGTATTTCGATCTCGCCGCTGGTCAGGTTTGCATTCGTCGTGCCGGCCGGACGACGGCGCACCTTGCCTGTGATACGCAACACGAATTCATTGCGTACCGACTCGGCGATCTTGAACATCTCCGCACGATCCGGATCACACACCACTTGCGCCAGGCCCTCACGGTCCCGTAAATCGATGAAAATCACCCCGCCGTGGTCACGACGGCGATGCGCCCAGCCGCAGATACTGACGGTCTGGTCGAGTTGATCGGTGTTGAGTGTGCCGCAATAATGTGTACGCATAGTCTGTTCTTTTCAGGAAATATTAGGGGTGTATATCTTGTGGATCGCCGTTGCATCCACATCCGACACCACACCCATTGAAACAATGGAGCGCAAGGCCACATCCACCGTCATATCCAGCACGATGGTATCCGCCTTGCGCACAAAAAAATAAAAACCGTTCACGGGGCTCGGCGTCGTGGGTATGAACACCGCCACATGCTCCTCATCCAGCCGCCCCTGCACTTCGTACGGCACGTTGGTCTGAAACGCGAGCGACCAGGAATGCGCATGCGGGTAGCGCACCAGCAGCACTTTGCGAAACGAATTGCCATTGCCGGACAACAGCGTATCGCTGACCTGCTTCACGCCCTTGTAGATGCTGCCGACAAACGGCACATGCAGCATACCCTTCTCGGAGGCCGCCCACAAACGCTGGCCGAACACGTTGCGGATCAGCAGCCCGGTCAGCAGCACCACCGCCAGCGTCAGGATGATCCCCAGTCCCGGGATATGAAAGCCCAGCACGTGATCGGGACGCCAGTGTTCCGGCAACAGCAGCAGTGTCTGATCCATGGTGGAAATGATCAGATTCAGCACCCAGATCGTAATCCCCAAGGGCACCCAGACCAGCAACCCCGTGACGAGGAATTTTTTCATCGATCAGCTGCCGGCAACCGGGCAGGAGCCGGCACTGCCGCAGGGTGCGCATTCCGCTTTGGGTTTGTTTTTGAAATCAGTTGCGTAATAACCGTTGCCTTTCAACTGAAAACCGGCAGCGGTCAGTTGCTTGGAAAACGTCTGCTGACCACATTCCGGACAGGTGTTGAGCGGCTCATCGCTCATTTTTTGCATGACGTCCTGCTGCACACCGCAAGCGGAACACGCATAAGCATAAATTGGCATGGCTAGTCCTATTGAATGATATTAGAAAATTGCATTATACCTGAGCGCAACGGGACAGCGCAGCCGCAAAAGCGGGTTTTACGAGGCTTTGCGCACCCGAACGCGCTGTCAACTTACAAAAACTTGCCGAATAATCAACTACACGCTCAAATCGGCGCCTCTTGTCCGGCGGCTCGGCACAACACAGCTTCAGTTACGCTCAACGCAGCCTTGACAGTCGCAACTGACAGCCGGCTCTCGCTTACGCATACCAATACACGAAAAGTCTCGATCACACCCCCGGTTCTCTGCGTCACACTGACAATTTAAGCCCGCCTTCAGACCGGATTATCCTGATCAAAAAACCGGTGTTCCAGGCCAAATTTATCAGTCAGATGTGCGCCCAGCGCCTGAATACCCAGACGTTCGGTGGCGTGATGTCCCGCCGCAATAAAAGCTACGCCGGTTTCATTTGCCAGATGATAATTCTGCTCGGAGATTTCCCCGGTCAGGTAGACGTCCACGCCCTGTGCGATGGCCGCCTCAAAGTAGCCTTGCGCGCCGCCGCTGCACCACGCCACACGGCGGATGAGCTGATCCCTGCTGCCGATGACCTGCGGCGCGCGGTGCAAGCGGGCCTCAACTTGCTGCGCAAACTGTGACAGCGTCATGGGCGTGTCCAGCACGCCTGAACAGACGATATTCTGTTCACCGAAACGCCCCTGTCCGGTTATCCCCAGCAGCGCCCCGAGCTGCACGTTGTTGCCCAGTTCCGCATGCGCATCCAGCGGCAGATGATAGGCCAGCAGGCTCACATCATGCTTTAACAACTGCGCGATGCGCCGCTTCTTGATGCCGACGATACTGGGCTCTTCATTGCGCCAGAAATAGCCGTGATGCACAAGTATCGCGTCAGCCCCCCAGCGTATGGCTTCATCCAGCACCTGCTGCGAGGCGGTAACGGCCGTGGCGATGCGCCGCACCTCCGCGCGCCCTTCCACCTGCACACCGTTCGGTGCATAATCCTTGAACCCTGCGATTTGCAACAGGCTTGCGTTATAATCGCGCAACTCTATCAGTTTCATTTTTTCCTCTGAAAAATCATCAACACACTTCACATGCGTAAACACTGGCTATTATTCACTCAAACCGTCACCATTGCACTGGCTTTGCTGTTTATCATCCACACACTCAAACCCGAGCTATTGCCCAATGCCGCGCGCAACGGCGTGATCACCCTGTATGAAAGCGCGGCGCCTGCAGGCTCACTGCCCCTCACGGGCCTGAGTGTCGCCGCCAAAAAAGCCATGCCGTCCGTGGTGAACATTTACACCAGCACCACAGTCAAGACCCCGGCCAATCCGTTTATGGATGATCCGCGCTTCCGATTTTTCTTCGGCGATCAGGACAGCACCCCGCAGAAAAGTTCCAGCCTGGGATCAGGCGTCATCGTCAGTTCTGACGGTTACATTCTGACTAACCATCACGTCGTCGAAGCCGCTGATCAGATCGAAGTGGCGCTGGCCGACGGTCGCAAAGCCCGCGCCCATGTGATCGGCTCCGATCCAGAAACGGATCTGGCCGTGATCAAGATCGATCTGCCCGGCAGCATGCCCGCCATCACCTTCGGCCATCCCGAAACCGCGCATGTCGGCGATATTGTATTGGCCATCGGCAATCCGTTCGGCGTGGGCCAGACCGTTACCATGGGCATCATCAGCGCATTGAAACGCGACCACCTCGGCCTGAACACCTTCGAGAATTTCATTCAGACCGATGCCGCCATCAACCCGGGCAACTCCGGCGGTGCGCTGGTGGACAGCAACGGTAACCTGATTGGCGTCAACAGCGCGATCTATTCACCTAATGGCGGATCGCTCGGCATCGGCTTTGCGATTCCTGCAACCACCGCCAAGAAAACCATGGAACAGATCATGCAGTACGGCTCGGTGACGCGCGGCTGGATCGGTGCGGGAATACAGGAAATCACGCCCGAAATGGCTGACAGCATCAAACTCGACAATGCAAATGGGGTGTTGATTACGGAAATCGTGCGCAGCAGCCCCGCCGCTCAGGCCGGCATGAAGACCGGCGACGTGCTGACGGCCATCGACGACAAATCGATCAACGACTGGACCGTCATGCTGGACACCGTTGCCAATCTGCCGCCGGGCAAACTCGTGACCATCAGTCTGATACGCAACGGCAACGCAATCTCACTGCCCGTCAAAATAGGCAAACGTCCGAAACCCAGAGAACAACCCAGAGAACAATAATATTTTCAGGTTGCAGCGGCATGCACCAGACGCACCTCGCGCTGCGGGAAGGGTATCTCGATACCGGCTCGCTGAAACTCGCGCCAGATGGTCAAGTTAATATCCGAGCGCAAGTTAGCCTGCGACAATTCCGGATCACCTATCCAGACCTGCAATTCAAGCGAAATGCCGTTATCGGCGAATTCTAGCAGGTTGACGACCGGCGGCGGATCTGTGAGCACGCGGCTTTGCACAGCCGCCGCATCCGTCAGTATCTGCATGGCGGCCTCCAGCGGGCTGCTGTAGGCGATCTGCACACCGATCTTGATGCGGATATTGCGGTCGCTGAAGGAGTGATTGACCAGCGTCGAGGTGATCGCCGTCTCATTCGGGATCAGCGCCTCCGCGCCGTCCTGCCCCTTTATCACCATATAACGCCCGGTCAGGCGGCTAACCGTCCCGTAGCGCGTATCCAGCGTAATGACATCCCCCAGCCTGATCGACTTGTCCAGCAGCAGGATGAAGCCGCAAATGTAATTGCTGGCGATGCGCTGCAAGCCGAACCCCAGGCCCACACCCAGCGCACCGCCAAATACCGACAGCACGCGTATATCGATGCCGACAGTGGACAGCGCAACCAGCACCGAGACCACCAGCAGTGTGGCACGCACGACCTTGGTCAGCAGCACGCGCGAACTGGTATCCATTTCCTCCATGCCCATGATGCGCGTTTCAAAAAAGCGCCCCATCCACAGCGCGAGCAGCACCGTTGCAATAATGGAAACCAGACCTTGCAGAATCAACAATACCGATACCGAGCCATGCCCCAGGTTAAAGCTCAGATCGGACAGGGCCGCCAGCACCGCGCCCAGCAAACCGGTGACATGCAGGGCGACCGCCAGCCATGCAATGATCGCGATGCTGCGCTCCCAGGATTTGAGGCCGGCGGAATTCGGAAACACGTTACGCAGCAGGTAGACAATCAGGCGGATGAAAACCATCGACAACAGCAACGGAATCGCCAGTTTGAACAGAGTGACCGGCAGTCCGGTTTGCACATAAATGGTGCGCACCAGCAGCACACCCAGCAAACTCAAGACCGGAAAGGTGATGCGTTTGACACTTTTCATCGCCACGTTCTGGTGCGGCTGTGCGATGAGTAGTTTTTTCCGGATCAGGGTATCCAGCCACCAGGCGAGCAGCAATATCAGGACGAGCGCACCGATCTGCCAGAGCAGACTGGCAACTTCGGCGTGAACAATGAATTCTTCGAGCAGATTGGGCGCAGCGGATATCCTGGACATTATTCTACAACAGCGGCTTTTCGGGTCCAGCTCGCGACCACGATGCCCGCCTCATACAGTAGCCACAGCGGTACGGCCAGCATCAACTGCGAGACCACATCCGGCGGCGTAAACAGCGCGCCGACCACGAATGCGCCGACCACGATGTAAGGACGAATCTCGCGCAATTTTTCCACGCTGACCACGCCCATGCGCACCAGCAGCACGACGGCGACCGGCACCTGAAAGGTGACGCCAAACGCCATGAACATGGAGAGCACGAAACTCAGGTATTTGTCGATATCCGTCATGACCGCGACACCGATGGGCGCGGAAGCGGTGATAAAACCGAACACGACCGGAAACACCACAAAGTAGGCGAACGCCATGCCGCAGAAAAACAGCAGAGTACTGGCGAAGATCAGCGGTACCACCAGCTTCTTCTCATGGGCATACAAGCCGGGCGCGACGAATCGCCAGACCTGATACAGAATGAACGGCAGGGCGATCAGGAAAGCGGCCATCAGCGCCACTTTTAACGGCACAAAGAAGGGCGTGGTCACATCGGTCGCGATCATCTGACCGCCTTTAGGCAGCTTGGCCAGCAATGGCTGCGCCAGCATGGCGTAAAGCTTGGAGGAGAAGGGAAACAGGCAGATGAAGGCCAGCAGCAGCACGATCACCGAGCGCACCAGGCGCTTGCGCAATTCGATCAAATGGGCAATAAAACTTTCGCTGGTACTCATCAGACTTTAACGGGTGATTCGCGGTGAATGGCCATGTCGGCAGGCTGACTCGCTGACGGTTCATCCGTGGCGGGCTGTGCAAACAGATCAGCCTGCGCGGCATCATGCCTGGGCTTAGCCAAATGCGCTGCGACCTGTTGTTCCACGGATTCCAGCGTCTGGTTCTCCTCCAAAACGGGTGCGTGCGATACCGGTTCAACAGGATGATGTTGCACCTCGTCGATAATCGCGCGGTTGATTTGTTGCATCTGCGAACTCACGGTTTGCGCAGTACTCTGCATCGATTCCTGCAAACTGGAAGCTTCCGCCTGAATTTTCTGCTGCAACTGCCGGTATTCCTCGATCGCCATGTCTCGCGCAATATCGGATTTCACCCCGTTCACATAGCGCTGCGCGCGTCCGTACAGATGTCCCATGGTGCGCGCCACTTTCGGCAGTCGCTCAGGCCCGATGACGACCAGCGCCACCACCATGATCAACATCAGTTCACCCAGGCTAAAGTCAAACATGATTACCCTTCAGCATGAGACGCTTCAAACGTTGGTGTGCGTCTTGCTTTTGACTTCACCTTCGATGGTGTGGCCATCTTCTCTGACCTGTTTGGCCGGGGCTTCCGCATCCGGCGTGCCCATGCCTTCCTTGAACCCCTTGACCGCGCCACCCAGATCGCTGCCGATATTACGCAATTTTTTGGTGCCAAAAACCAGCATCACCACAACCAACACGATCAACCAATGCCAAATGCTCAATGAACCCATGATTTTCTCCTTGAATTAATCCCGACGTACCATAGGCGGAATAGTGCCGCCACCGATGACATGTACATGCAAATGAAAAATTTCCTGCCCGCCACCGCGCCCCGTATTAATCACCGTACGGAATCCGCCCTCCAACCCCTGTTCTTTAGCCAGTCTGGGCGCCAGCAGCAACATCTTGCCCAGCAACGCGGCGTGCGCATCCGTTGCATCCGCCAATGAGTCCAGATGCAATTTCGGAACCAGCATGAAATGCACGGGGGCTACCGGATGAATATCGTGAAACGCCAGCACCTCGTCATCCTCGTACACCTTAGCACAAGGAATCTCGCCGCGGATAATTTTGCAAAATAAACAGTCGCTCATTGCTCACTCCGGCTATTTTTTTCAACGATACCCGACAAACCCTCGCGCCGCGCAAGTTCCGCGAGCACGTCAGCAGCACTCAGGCCGTGATGCGCCAGCAGCACCATACTATGAAACCATAAATCCGCGGTCTCGTACACGACATGCGCGCGATCGCCTTCCTTACTGGCCAGAATCACTTCGATGGCTTCTTCGCCGATTTTTTTCAGTATCGCGTCTTCACCCTTGCCAAACAGTTTGGCGACGTAGGAACTCTCGGGAGACGCCTGCTTGCGCGCCTCTATCGTCTCCGTCAGCTTTTGTAAAATATTCTGGTTCATTTTTATCCTGCAAGCCGAGCGCGCTATTCGCTACTCGCTACTGGCTGATTTTTATAAATTTCGTCCGGTGACTTCAGCACCGCGTCTACCGCTCGCCACTGCCCTGCTTCCAGACGGCTGAAAAAACAACTCTCGCGACCGGTATGACAGGCAATCCCGCCTTGTTGTTCAATTTGCAGCAAGATCACGTCCGCATCGCAATCCAGGCGGATTTCCAGCACTTTCTGAATATGCCCGGATTCCTCGCCCTTGTGCCAGAGTTTTTTGCGTGAGCGCGACCAGTATACCGCCTCGCCTTTTTGCTGCGTCAGCTTCAATGCCTCGCGATCCATCCACGCCACCATCAGCACGCGGCCGGTCACGGCATCCTGCGCAATCGCCGGCACCAGCCCGTCTTCCGACCAGTTCACCTTATTCAACCAGGCTTCGCTCATATCAGGCTCAAGAAATAAGGTACAAGATGCAAGAAAACCCTTGCTCCTTGCCCCTTGCTTCTTGCCCCTTGTGTCTTGTGCCTGCTTTCACAGCCTGACCTCGATACCCTGCGACGCCATATACTGTTTGGCCTGTGCTACCGTGTATTCGCCAAAATGAAAAATGCTCGCCGCCAGCACCGCGTCCGCACCGCCTTGGGTTACGCCGTCGGCCAGATGCTGCAAATTGCCCACACCGCCGCTGGCGATCACCGGGATCTCCAGCGCATCGGTCACACGTCTAGTCAGCGCCAGATCAAAACCGTTCTTCTGCCCGTCGCGATCCATGCTGGTCAGCAGGATTTCGCCCGCGCCCAGAGACTGCATTTTTTTCGCCCACTCCACCGCATCCAGCCCCGTCGCTTTGCGCCCGCCGTGGGTAAACACTTCCCAGCGCTCGCTTGCCACCTGTTTCGCGTCGATCGCCACCACGATACACTGCGAACCATATCGGCTTGCTGCATCCGCAACCAGTTGCGGGTTGGTCACCGCAGAGGTATTGATACTGACCTTGTCCGCCCCCGCATTGAGCAGATTGCGTACATCGATCACCTCGCGCACGCCGCCGCCCACCGTCAAGGGAATGAACACCTGGGACGCCACCTGTTCGATGATGCGAAAAATAATGCCTCTGTCATCCGAACTTGCAGTAATGTCCAGAAAAGTCAGTTCATCCGCGCCCTGTTCATCGTAACGACGGGCGATTTCGACCGGATCGCCCGCATCGCGCAGCGAGACAAAACTCACGCCCTTGACCACACGGCCATGCGTAACGTCCAGACAGGGAATGATGCGTTTAGCCAGCATGGATATCTAAACCTCGCGTAGCGGAACGTTTGCCCCCTCGCCCTCCGGGACGAAAGCGGGATTTCGGGAAGCCAGCTTCCCGCCGCATAAGTCGACTGGCTGTGCAAAGCCAGTCGTGGGGCGCGGAGCGGGGTTGGGGAGAGGGAACGGGCGTGGAACGTTCCATAATTCGTATTTGCATATGTCCTTGCCTGTTAGAGACTAGGCGACAGTTCATCTGCCAGCGCCTGCGCCGCAGCAAAGTCCAGCGTGCCTTCGTAAATCGCACGCCCCGTGATCGCACCGGTAATACCCTCACCCTGAACCGCACATAAACGGCGCACATCGTCCAGATCGGTAATCCCGCCGCTGGCGATGACCGGCACATGCAGCGGACGCGCAAGCTCGACCGTCGCTTCGATGTTCACGCCATTCAACATGCCGTCGCGACCGATATCGGTGTAGATGATCGCTTCCACGCCATAACCCTCAAAACGTTTCGCAAGATCCGCCACATCGTGCCCGGTCAGCTTGGACCAGCCATTGACCGCCACTTTGCCGCCCTTGGCATCCAGCCCCACCATGATATGCCCTGGAAAGGCGTCACAGGCCTCATGCAGAAAACCCGGCACTTTTACGGCAGCCGTACCGACGATGATGTAGGTGACACCCAGATCCAGATAGCGCTCTATGGTTTCAAGGTCGCGAATACCGCCCCCCAGTTGCACCGGCACATCAGTTCCGACCGCCTGAATAATGCTGCGCACGGCGGCCTCATTCTTCGGCTTGCCGGCAAATGCGCCGTTCAGATCAACCAGATGCAGCCGGCGTGCGCCCTGCGCCAGCCAGTGTTGCGCGGTCGCAGCGGGATCTTCTGAAAATACGGTGGAGTCTTCCATCACGCCCTGTTTGAGGCGCACACAATGACCGTCTTTTAAATCAATAGCAGGAATTATCAGCATAGCGAAAATTAAGTTAAGGATTCCATTGAATAAAATTTTTCAGCAGTTGCAGCCCTGCCGCCTGGCTTTTTTCCGGGTGAAACTGCACCGCGAATAAGTTTTCCTGCGCAACCGCACAGACAAAAGGTGCCGGATAATCGCTGGTCGCCTGTATCAGGGCAGCGTCCTGTGGTTGGACGTAATAGCTGTGTACATAATAAAAGCGCGCATTATCCTCAATCCCCGCCCAGAGCGGATGCTCGGAAGCGCGCCCTCTTTGCACCTGATTCCACCCCATGTGCGGCACTTTGAGTTTGCCGCCGCGCGCATCCAGCATGTTGGGCGCAAAACGCACAACCTCACCTTTTAACACACCGAGGCCTGCCACGTCGCCTTCCGCACTGTGCTCGAACAGCATTTGCAGACCGATGCAGATACCCAGAAAGGGTTTGTTTTTTGCGGCCTGAACCACCGCATTGTGCAAACCGCGCGCTTCCATCTCGCGCATACAGTCCGGCATCGCGCCTTGCCCCGGAAACACCACGCGGGCAGCCGCATCGATTACGCGCGCGTCATCGGTAACAACGATTTCCAGCTCCGGCGCAACATGGCGCAGCGCCTGTTCAACCGAGCGCAGATTGCCCATGCCATAATCGACGATGGCGATATCAGTCATTTGAAGCTTCCTTGCATTTACAAGCAGCCCTTGGTGGAAGGCATCATGCCGGCCATGCGCGGATCAACCGTCAGCGCCATGCGCAGCGCACGCCCGAATGCCTTGAAGAGGGTTTCAGCCTGATGGTGCGCGTTGCTGCCCGCCAGATTATCGATATGCAAGGTCACCAGCGCGTGATTGACAAAGCCCTGAAAGAACTCATGAAACAGATCCACATCAAATTCACCGATGCTCGCACGCACAAATTCACAGTTGAATACCAGACCCGGGCGACCGGACAGATCCAGCACCACCCGCGACAACGCTTCATCCAGCGGCACATAGGCGTGACCGTAACGGGTCAGCCCCGTCTTGTCGCCAACCGCCTGATTGAATGCCTGCCCCAGGGTAATCCCTATATCTTCCACGGTGTGATGCGCATCGATGTGCAGATCGCCCTGTGCGACGATACTGATATCCAGCAGACCATGACGCGCGATCTGGTCGAGCATATGATCGAGGAACGGCAGACCGGTTGTGAAACTTGATTTACCCGTACCATCGAGTTCCAGTTCAACGGTAATCTGGGTTTCCAGTGTGTTGCGTGTAACCTTCGCGCTACGCATATTTTTTTCCATCTTAAATTCGTCGGGTTTTAAGCCGACCTACGAAATACTTTCCTGCAATGCCTCAAGGAAGCGCTGGCATTCGACCGGCGTACCGACTGTGACACGCAGACAATTCTTCAACATCGGGTGGCCGCCGTCCAGACTCTTGATCAGCATGCCGCGCCGTTTCAGCTCGTTGGAAACCACCGTCGCATTGTCTATCCTGAACAGCAGAAAATTCGCCTCGGACGGGTAAACTTCCGCCATGAGACTTAACTGACTATACAGTATTTCACGATCGGTTTTGATCTGCTCCGCCTGCTGCAATAGCACATCATGGTTGTCCAGCAACGTTTGCGCAACCTGCTGCGGCAACACCCCGACATTATACGGCAAACGCAGCTTTTCCAGCTGTTCCAGCCACACCTCATGACCCGCCAGAAATCCCAGCCGCAAGCCCGCCATACCCAACTTCGAAAATGTACGCATCACCAGCAGGTTCGGGTAGCGTTCAAGATGCGGGATAAAACTGTCGCTGGCAAACGCGTAGTACGCCTCATCCAGCACCACCAACCCCGGCGCGGCAGCAATAATCTGATGTATATCCTGGGCCGAAAAGAGATTTCCGGTCGGATTATTCGGATAGGCGAGGAACACCAGCACCGGCTGCTCTTTTTCGATGGCAGCAAGGGTGGCATCCAGATCGAGCGAAAAATCAGACTTGAGGGGCACGCCTACATAGCGCATACCAGTGAACGTCGCGATCATTTTGTACATCACAAACGACGGCTCCACCGACAGCAACACCGCACCCGGCCTGTTGACTGCAAGCGCCAGCAACTGTATCAGTTCGTCCGAGCCATTGCCCAGCAACACCGCCATTCCCGCCGGCAATGCCAGCAGCTCGCGGATTTTTTCCTTCAGCGCATAGGGATCCGGGTCGGGATAACGGTTGATTTGCGTATCGACGATGAGGGACGCAATTTCATCGCGCAAAAATTGCGGCAAATGATAAGGATTCTCCATCGCATCCAGCTTGATCATGCCTGCACTATCGGGCACATGATAGGCATGCAAGTCGAGTATCTCCGGGCGAATCAGACGCTTGACCAACTGGAAAGCAGAAGACATGGGGGCGGCGAAAACAGTATATAAAAACTTGGCGGTAGCTTACCACAGCCCATCAGAAACAGGGCAACATGAAGATGTAAAATTAACGCTTTACCACAGAGGTAAAGTCAGACCACTGTTCAATACGAAAGGCGCGAATATCGCGCACAGATTTCGGAAACCATGACTGAGCGCGTAACGCCTGAATAACCAAAAACATATTTGCCATATCCTCATTATCCGTCAGATAAAGACTGCCCTGAACGCGACGAAAGCCATGCTCATTCAAGATTGCGCCAATTTCCGAATAGGCTTGCGCAACGCCTTTCGGGTGATGCAGTTCAGTATCCGCAACCACCAGATCAAATGACACCGCATACATCAGCGCGCCTCCGGGTCGTTAGCCACATGGGAATAACAATACTCCGTTTCCTCGCCTGATTCCAGCAACTTGATGCGCATCATCCAGTCGCCGTTCGACAACTGGCGCAATGGGCTACCCACCTCATATTTCGGGCCAAATACGCCAAACGATTTAATTTTCCCCTGCTCCAACGCAGGCGGCTCTATCAATGCCAATGACATAATTTTCTCCTCAACAACAATCATCTATTCGACCAGTATACAAAACCCTTAAGCCTCTGCCACTTTGAACCATTGATGTGAACTATTGATGCCTGGGTCATCAATGGTGGAAACGTTACACTTTTTCCACCCTACATTTCTCGCTCCCACGCGCTGCGTGGGAGCATGGCTCTGGCGCATCGCGCATGGGTTACGTTCCTTTGCCGCGCGTGGGAACGAGGTATCTTCCTTGGTTACCAGGCGCTCGCTTATTAGTTCAGCAGCGGCCGTTTCAGCGTGTTGTAACAACAACGAGCCTCTCAGTGCCAGAACTTTACAATTGCCGCAAAAATACCAGCAGCGGCCAAAGCGTTCCCGTATTCCACTTGATGATTTCGTATTTCATTGACTCAAGTTTGGCTTCTACCCTTAATTCCATTTCAGTCAAATCGTGCTTGGCAGCTACTTCCGTATTAAGAACTTCCTTCAGCGCCTCAGACTGAGCCTTTGCATGACACGCCGACATATTCCGCGCGAAAGAAGACTCAGGCGTGATGCTGTCCGACATTGTCCGTTTTTTTATCGTCATGAACTACAAAGGCCAAAACCAGTGCAACCAACCCGAAGACGAGTACAGCGCCCATACCCAATAAGGCAGCAGTTTCCATAGTCATGTTAATGCCCCACAAGCTTTAGAACCAAGGCCGTGATCAAGGCTGTTTGCAACACTCCTACGGCGACAATCCAACGCACCAACTCAGTTTTTGTTTCTGCAACCTCCTTGCGGACTTCCGCAAATTCCTGCTTCATTTCCGAACGCAAAACATTCAAATCGCTTTTGGCAGCCAAATCATTGGAGCCTGCTTCCAATATCTCTGATAGCGCACTGGCTTCTTCTTCGGCAATTTTTTCATCCATTCCTGCGCGCTTTAAGCGTGTTGCATATTTCAACGTATCGAATGTAATCGTACTCATATTTCCTCCTACACGATTTAAGGCGCAGTGTAGCAAACTTTCTGTTCTTTAAGCAAAAAACAGGGGAAACAAATAATAGTCTCTCCCATTTCTTGCTCCCACGCGCTGCGTGGGAGCACGGCGCGGCGCGCATGGTTTACGTTCCTTTGCCGCGCGTGGGAACGAGGTAAAAAAACGGGGGAGACTTTCGTCTCCCCCGCTTTAAGCATTATCTAACTCACGTCATCCGCAAGCGGATGACAGTCAGACTAGAACAACACGTACATGTTCAGCATGGTTGTCTTGCTGCCCATTACCTGCGCATTGGTCATACCAACAATGTTGGAGTTCGCATTAGCCGCGCTCCAGAATCCACCGGTATTGCTGACGTAGGACAGACGAGCCATCATGTTCTGCTGCAACTTGTAAGTTGCAGTCAGCATAAGAGCGTTATCGGACAAGTTACCGCCACCGACAACAGCAGCAACACCGCTCTTACCCTGACGGATCGCAGCACCGATCGTGGCAACACCAGGCAATACACCCAGCTCGGCATTGATATTGAAGGAGCTGCGAGTCAGCGTACCACCGTTATAAGTATTGGCCATTGCACCAACCGCAGTTCCAGGCGCCCTTGCATAGCTGGCGTAGAAACCGACCGGCATGCCGCCCAATTCACCCTGCATCTGACCGTCGATCGCGCTTGCCTTGGTCACTTGCAGATTTGTTGCAGCTACCGCAGCTACTGCAGTTACGTATGGTGCTACGCCTGCAACAGCGGGTACAGCGAAAAGCGATGCGCCACTCCAGTTCTGAATACCGACACCGGCGTCCCAGCCGGCCAGATCAAACGTGCCGACGATACGCGCATAGGTGGAACCCAGAGACGCAGTCGCACCATTGGCAATACCGGTTTGCTGGTATTTGGTGATGTTGACAAAGCCCATGTCGCTGGTGCCGACAAAACCCAGACCAACTGCAGCACCATTGGTACCCAGATATTGCTGAGCAGACATCGCATTTGCAAACTCGGCGTTAGGACCCACGGTGTTGCTCTGCATGTGAACCGCATTCGCGCCGGTGTTCAGTGTTTCCAGCGAGTAGGAAGCGCCTTGAACGTTGGTTGCGAAAGGCACAAAACCCACGCGGTAATCACCTACAGCAAACAGAACCGGCATCTTGGCTGAATCCAAAGCAGCACCCGCACCACCAAGCGTAATTTCAGACAGGAAACCTGCGAAATCGCTCACGCGACCACCCACGAACAAGGAAGCTTCGTTTACACCACCGCCGCCACCCACGCCAGGTACGCCCCACGTGCCGTTTCCGTTATTCTTTAACGCGCCACTTGTATTAGCTGTCTGATTAGTCTTTACATAGCCCATGCTGGCCAACACTGCCATGTTCAGCGTAGAAGGAATGGACAGCGAACCTTCTTCTTCAACCTTGGTTTGTGCACCCATCATGGTGAACGCGCCGGACTTGAATGAACGACCAAAGGCATTCAACATCGGAAAATGCTGGAAGTGACAGGCTGAACAAGCCATGCCGGTTTGACGAGCGAATACAGGCAATGCGGACGCTTCGGGAGCGAAAGCTGCAACGGCCAACACGCCGGCGATAGATAGAACGATTTTTTTCATGATTTATCCTCAGGATTTATTTTAAAGCGACGCCAAGCCCTCCCTGCCGCCACTGCACCGCACTCTATAGAAACAACTGCGTTGCTGTCAAAATAAAATCTTCATATTGTTGTTTTTCTGCAACAGGAGAAAAGCAGGAGTGAGGAGTGAGGAGTGAGGAGTGAGGAGTGAGGAGTGAGGAGTGAGGAGTGAGGAGTGAGGATTTTTACCTATTCCTGCTTTTCGGCAAGCGATTTTTTCAGGCCAGAGAGCATTTTACCAATCTCGTCTGTTTGCAACAGTAGCGCAACTGCTTTATCTTCTTGTATAAAATTCAGCCTGACTGCAATTTGAATCTGTGTTTCAAGTTCCATCAGCGATCCAAAGGCAATGGATAAGAAATTGAGATAGGACGCCGTTGATTTTCGCCCATGTCCTTCCGCGATGTTTGAAGGAACAGAGACCGCAGCACGTCTGGCCTGAGATGAAAGCCCAAAACGCTCTTCGGATGGAAAGGTAGCGGTAATTTTGTAAATTTCCGTGACTAAATCCATCGATTTTTGCCAGACAATCAGTTCGCTATATTTCACCTTCGCGCCTCAATCCTCAATCCTTCACGCAACAACTTGCAGCGTAGCTGCTTAGTTGTGCGGGGAATGCCCTTGCGGCATCAATCCTCAATCCTATATATAGTACGCCGCCCCGGTCATGACTTTCCCGTTCAACCTCATCGCCAGCTGCGCGAATTTCGGCAGTGGCACGCCGCCCAGAGCGGTCGCCATATCGGCATGCGCCACTTCGTCGGTATACATCTGTGCAACAATCGCGCGGCTTTTTTCATCCTGCGGCGGCAGTTTTGTCAGATGACTTTGCAGATGGGCGCCTACCTGATGTTCGGTTTCCGACAGAAAGCTCAGATTCCACTTATCGCCCAGAAGGCCTGCAAATGCGCCCATCGCGAGCGAACCCGTGTACCAGAGCGGATTCAATATACTCAGGTGTCCGCCCAACTCCTTCACGCGATGCGCCGTCCAGGCCAGGTGCTCGGTTTCCTCCTGAGCCGCCTGTTGCAATTTCTGCTGTACATGCGGATCACGCGCGGTCAACGCCTGCCCCTGATACAAAGCCTGCGCGCAGATCTCGCCGCTATGATTGACGCGCATCAATGAGGCAGCCTGTTTTTTCTCGGCGTCAGTCAGCGGCGTATCTAATATTTCTGCATCCGGATGCGGACGCACGCTGTGCGCGGAGCTTAAAAGCGTGCGTAAGCCCTTGTCGAATTCAATAATCAAACGATCCAGATTGAACATGATCACTCCGTAAAAATTTAAAAAGCAAGCTACACGTTCTTCAACAAAAAATTTTCCAGCAAGGTCACACCGCCGACATCTCTGGCTTTGTTGTAATAACGCACATCGGCAGTAATCAGCAAAGCATCGGGTTCATGCAAGGCAACCGCATGATAAAGCGTATCAAACAAGTGATGATTCAAATGCACAGCCAGCGAAATCGCCTTAGCATACACCCCCGCGGCCCCAGATACACGCCATTCCATATTCGACAAGTCGCTTATATCTGCCTGCGCCTGTTCCGGCTTTTCACGCGCCAGCACAGCACTGACTTCAGCCAGAAAATGCGGTGGTTGCACCAGTTGCACCTCTCCCGTACCCACTGCATTCAATATCTGCAACGCCTGCTCTGCATGCCGCTCATCCGGCGCATCTCGAAAGAACCACTTGATCACCACACTCGCATCCAGCACCAGAATCACGACCGGCCATCCTCCCGCGCGCGGCGAAATGCTGGTTCTGTCAGCACCGGAGCCTCTTCGCGGCGCAACAATATTTTTTCAATTGCATTCTGACTCAGCTTACGGCTGCGTGCTCGCTCGATCGCCTCACGCATCAGCTCGGCAATGACTGCGCTTTTGTTCTGATGACTGAACGTCTCGTTAAAAGCCACTTTGACATCATCAGGAACGCTGAAATTGACTGTTGCCATCTCCATCTATCCATTGTTGAAAACTTCAACAATTATGTCTGGCACCATCAAATATGTCAATAAAAAACGGGCACCCGGCCCGTTGGATTTTTATCAGTCACGAAAGTTGGATGCTGAACCTGGATCAGCGCGGCAGAGCAAAGGAAAGTTTGGCAAGCAAGGCCAGAATTCCCGAAGATAATGCAAGAGGCAGGCCGACCATCCAGCGGATCAGCTTCATTTCGCCATTGATTTCAGTGCGCATTTCGCGCATTTCAGAACGAACCTCGCTGATATCACGCTTGGTCGATAGCTCCTGAGTGCCTGCGGATAATACCTCTGCCAGCGCCCCGGCTTCCGCCTTGGCATGGTCGCGCGTTATCCCGGCTTTTTCCAGCCGCTCTACATATTTCAGGGTATCAAAAGTAACGGCACTCATGATTCGATCTCGTTTCATCAAAAAAACTGTTTGGCAAAGTTGGCAGCGGCAATCGCTATCAAAACAGCCACCATCCAACGTAACTGGTCAATCTTGTAATCCATCGCAACAATGTCGTGCTTGGTGGCAAGCGTCGGACCAAATGCCTGGGCTACTGGTTCATGAACCATAGCCTGTTAATGAACGACCTTAAGCAAGGTAACCAATAAAGCAACCTGCCCTGCTGCAATACCCAGCATCCACTTAACCAACTCCGCTTTCAGTTCGGCAATACGTAAATCCAGATCCACCTTGGTAACCAGACGTTCATTAATTAAATCAGCAACCGTTTCAGCCTGAACTTCCGCTTGCTCCTCGGTAAAGCCGACCGCCTTCATCTTTTTTATGTAGGCGTGCGTATCAAAGATAGCCACACTCATCATTTCATTCCTGACATTATAATGTCCGCAGTTTAACAAACTTTCTGTTTTTAAGGCAAAAAAACGGGCACCCGAAGGTGCCCGCTTAGTTTCAGATCGCTAACCCCGCAAGCGGGGAGGCAATTTAGAACGAGTGGATCATGCCCACGCCGAAGCCGGACAACTTTGAACCTGGAGTCGTGCCGCCAGCATTAGCAAACGATTGAGCAGAAGTGCCGCCGCTCAGGTTGTATGTGCCGTTGGTGTCGTTCTTCAAAGAAGTGTACATACCGTACATTTCGGTGCGCTTGGAGAAGCTGTAACCGTAACGCAGGGACAACTGCTTGGCGCCAGACGCTGCGTTAGCAACATTGGTGGTTACATCACCGGCCTTAACATAGGACAGACCGAAGTTGTTCGCGCCCATGCTGTACTTAGCGGCCAGTTCCCATGCTTTACGGGAATTAGACAGACCGGCAGTTGTACCGCCCAGCTTTTCGTATGTCAGACCAACCAGACCGCCGTCGAACTTGTATGCGCCAACCAGACGATTACCGTCAGCCTTGTCGCCAAGGTTAGCCCTGGTGTTAGTTGCCAAAGAAATGTCCTTGAAGCTTTCGTAGCCCCAGCCAGCGTAGAACATGTCGTTCTCGTAGGTCGCTGACACAGAAAGGGTAGACTGGTTCTTGCTTGCGCCTGTACCAGCAGCAGTAGCAGTAGGTGCTCCAGTAGCCGCTGTTGTCAATGCTGTAGTTGCTTTTGTATTATCCGTACCGTAAGCCAGCTTTGCTTCGAAGCCGCTCATGTTAGGCGACCAGTACTGGAATGAGTTCTTCAGACGGTTGTTGAAGTTTACACCCGCATCGCCGGTACGACCCAGCACGTTGCCGGAAGTTGCGATGGTTGTGTTGTCGAACAGCTCAACCTTGTTATGAACAACTTTCATAGGCGTATCCCAGATACCCAGGAATGCGGTACCGAAGTCGCCTTTCAGACCCAGATTGCTGTTACGTGTGCTGTTGAAAGAACCAGTACCGCTATTGCCGTTCAGATCAACCTGAGTTTCGATCTGGAAAATGGTGCTCAGACCCTGACCCAGATCTTCAGCACCCTTGATACCGAAACGCGATGCGTTGGTGGCGATGCGGTTCAGGCTGTTGGAAATTGGAGCTGCTACAGTTCCAACATTATCGTTCTTTACGCTTTCGAAATCGGCATTCAGAACGCCGTAAACGGTTACGTTGCTGGTATCAGCGAATGCTGCAGGTGCTACCAATGCGGAGGCGATAGCCAGAGCGATGATTTTCTTTTGCATGTAAAACTCCTTGTTGTTCGTTTAAAGCCGGCAGCACTGCTACCAACTGAATGAAAGTTCATTTAGCAGAACTTCGGAACCGGATTATCCACACGGTTTAACAACGCGCAACCGCAATCGCCGTTTTGTAACAAAACATTCACAAATTGTTGTATTTTTACCACAAACTTACAACAAACTTACCCGAACACCCTCGCCAGTTCCGCCCAAGGTTTTAGAAAAACACCTTCAGAATTAAGGCAACGATGCCACCCAGCACCATTCCAAGCATATATTTATGAATCTGCAACTCCATTTTCATCGGAGTAAGCTCTTTTTGCAGATTTATCTCAAGATTTTGCAGCGACAGCGCAAGATCAGCCTTGGTCAAATTTACATCCAGCATTTTTGTGCCTTTCGTGTTTTTCGTGTTTTTCGTGGACAGAGTACTTTAACCAAAAACCTTCGCCAGCTCCGCACCCGGGTCAACCGCGCGCATAAAAGCTTCGCCGACCAGGAAGCAGCCGACGTTGTTTTTACGCATCAAGGCGACGTCCTCTGCTGCCAGAATGCCGCTCTCGGTGACGACAATACGGCTTATTCCCTCACCCTTACCCTCTCCCGGGGGGAGAGGGAGCTGGGTGCGCGGCAGCAAATCCAGCGTGGTTTGCAGGCTCACCTCGAAGGTGCGCAGGTTGCGGTTATTCACGCCGATCAACGGTGTACTCAGCTGCAATGCAGCGTCCAGTTCCACGCCGTTGTGCACTTCAACCAGCACCGCCATACCCAGCGCATGCGCCAGCGCTTCAAAATCCTGCATTTTTTTTACATCCAGCGCGGCGGCAATCAGCAGGATCGCATCCGCACCCATCGCGCGCGCCTGATAAATCTGGTATTCACTCACCATAAAATCCTTACGCAGCACCGGCAGCGCACAGGCCGCACGCGCCTGCTGCAGAAAGACTGCGCTCCCCTGGAAAAACTGCTCATCAGTCAGCACCGACAGACACGCTGCGCCATGCAGTTCATAGCTGGCGGCAATTTCGGCGGGATTAAAATCGGCGCGCAATATGCCCTTGCTGGGACTGGCTTTCTTGATTTCGGCGATCACGGCGGGCAGTCCTTTGGCGATTTTCGCGCGTATCGCGCCGGTAAAATCCCGGCAAGGTGTCGCCTGCTCAGCCTCAGTACGCACAACCGCGAGCGGCCTGGCGGCCATGGCTTCCGCCACCTCCATACTTTTGACCGAGAGAATTTTATTTAAAATATCAGACATTGCCGTCATTCCCGCGCAGGCGGGAATCCAGTTATTTATAAACCCACACAGTGGGACAAAACCAAGGCGCGCATTTTACCATCAAGCAGCCTGCCCCCGAATGCTTCTGTCGGGGGTCATTCCCGCACCCGACAAACCCCTTCAGGTGCAGGCTGCGGCAGAATCCAGTAGAATCACTCACTATGCAACCTGCCGTGTATATTCTTGCCAGTCAACGCAACGGTACATTGTACACAGGCGTGACTAGCGATTTAATTAAGCGTGTTTGGGAGCACAATAATAATGTGATTGAAGGATTTTCCAAGCGTTATGGGGTACACCTTCTGGTTTATTTTGAGCTCCATTCAAATATGTTGTCAGCTATTACCCGGGAAAAGCAGATAAAAAAATGGAATCGTGCCTGGAAAATTCGATTATTAGAATCGTTGAATCCTGAGTGGCGAGATTTATGGAATGAAATTATTTAAGATCGTCATTGATAGAACAACTAGCCATTCGACTAAGCCAGCAAGCTGGCAAGTCGCTGGTTATCCCGCGCAGGCGGGAATCCAGCGAAACAAACGGTACGCGTAGCGTACAAAGCTTGGATTTTGTCCCGCTTCGCGGGAGTTATCTAATCAACTGGATTCCCGCCTGCGCGGGAATGACAAAACCGCGGGAATGACGAATAGATATGGAAAACATCAGCAAATACATGAAGGGGGTCGGGCAGGCGGCACGCACCGCATCGCGCATCATGGCGCAGGCCGACACCGCATCGAAAAACCGCGCGCTGACTGAGATCGCCGCTGCGTTGCAAAGCCAGTCCGCACAACTGCTGTCAGCCAACGCGAAAGATGTCGCGGCTGCACGCACCAGCGGGCTGGACGATGCTGCCATCGACCGTTTGACGCTCAGCCCGAAAACCATCCGTGCGATGAGCGAGGGCTTGTTGCAAATCGCACAACTGCCCGACCTGATCGGCGGCATCAGCGACCTGAACTTCCGCCCCTCCGGCATACAGGTCGGCAAGATGCGCGTACCGCTGGGCGTGATCGGCATCATTTACGAGTCGCGTCCCAATGTCACGGCGGACGCCGCAGGGCTGTGTCTGAAATCCGGCAACGCGGCCATTTTGAGAGGCGGCTCCGAAGCGATACATTCCAATCAGGCCATCGCCGCCTGCGTACATGCAGGACTTAAGGCGGCGGGCTTGCCGGAGACCGCCGTGCAGGTGATCGCCACCACGGATCGCGCAGCGGTGGGCGAACTCATTACGATGAAGGAGTTTGTGGATGTGATCGTACCGCGCGGCGGCAAAAGCCTGATTGCGCGCATTTCAAGTGAGGCGACGGTGCCGGTCATCAAGCATCTGGACGGCATCTGTCACGTCTACATCGACAGCGATGCCGATCTTGACAAGGCCATCCGCATCGCCGACAACGCCAAGACGCATCGTTACGGCGTGTGCAACGCGATGGAAACGCTGCTGGTGGCGCAAAGCGTAGCCGCCGCCGTGCTGCCGCCGTTGTGCCAGATTTATCAGGACAAGGGCGTTGAATTGCGCGGCGATGCCGCCTGCCGCACCCTGATTCCCACCATGACACCGGCAACCGAGGAAGACTGGCGCACCGAGTACCTTGCGCCGATTTTGAGCGTGCGCATCGTGGCCGATCTGGATGTGGCCATCGCGCACATCAACACCTACAGTTCGCAGCACACCGACACCATCGTCACGGAAAATTACGGCAAAGCGATGCGCTTCCTGCGCGAAGTGGATTCAAGTTCGGTCATGGTGAATGCTTCGACGCGTTTTGCCGACGGCTTCGAATACGGGCTGGGTGCAGAAATCGGCATTTCCACCGACAAGATTCATGCGCGCGGCCCGGTAGGCCTCGAAGGCCTGACCTCGCAGAAATACATCGTCCTGGGCAGCGGACAGATCAGAACATAATCACTGGATTCCGGCTTGCGCCGGAATGACGACAAAACGGAGAACACATGAGTTCAACAATCGAAGTAAAAGTGCCGGACATCGGCGATTTCAAGGATATCGCCATCATCGAGGTATCGGTCAAAGCCGGTGACAAAGTGGAAGCGGAACAATCGCTCATCACGCTGGAAACGGATAAGGCCGCGATGGAAGTGCCCAGCCCCGCTGCGGGCGTTGTGAAAGAATTGAAAATCAAGGTCGGCGACAAAGTATCGGAAGGCTCTGTGATTCTCGTACTGGAAACACAGGATTCAGGATTGAGGATTGAGGATTCAGTAAAACCGGCTTCCACGCCCGTACAACAACTCATCACGCCTACTCAACCCTCGATCCTCGATCCTCAATCCTCTATCCACGCCGAAGTCCTGGTATTAGGTGCCGGCCCCGGCGGCTACACGGCGGCGTTCCGCGCTGCTGATCTGGGAAAACAGGTCGTCATGATCGAAAAACATGAGTCCCTTGGCGGCGTCTGTCTGAATGTCGGCTGCATCCCGTCCAAGGCACTGCTGCATGTCGCCAAAGTCATCACCGAAACCGAGGAAGTCGGCCACCACGGCGTGACGTTCGCCAAACCTTCCATTGACATCGACAAAATCCGCAGCTGGAAAGAGAGCGTGGTCAACAAGCTTACCGGGGGCCTTGCACAACTGGCCAAACAGCGCAAGGTGCAGGTGGTTCAGGGCGTCGCAAAGTTCACCTCCAGCAACTCGGTCTCGGTTGCAACAGTGGATGGCGAAAAAACCATCACATTTGATCACGCGATCATCGCGGCAGGCTCATCCGTCGCCCGCATTCCCGGCTTTCCTTATGACGACCCGCGCATCATCGATTCCACCGGCGCCTTGGCTTTGCAGGATATCCCCAAACGCCTGCTGATCCTGGGCGGCGGCATCATCGGTCTTGAAATGGCGACCGTGTATGACGCGCTGGGCTCGAAGATTTCCGTCGTCGAACTGATGGATCAGCTGATCCCCGGTGCCGACAAGGACATGGTCAAGCCCCTGCATACCCGCATCGCAAAACGCTATGAAGCGATTTACCTGAAGACGAAAGTCACTCAAATCGAGGCGCTGCCTGAAGGCCTGCGTGTCACGTTCGAAGGCGAACAGGCGCCTGAGCCTCAGCTGTATGACCGCGTACTGATGGCGGTAGGCCGCCGTCCGAACGGACGCGAGATCGGTGCTGATGCTGCGGGCGTCACGGTCAATGAGCGCGGATTCATTCCGGTGGACAAACAGCAGCGCACCAATGTGCCGCATATCTTCGCCATCGGCGACATCGTCGGCGATCCGATGTTAGCCCACAAGGCGGTGCACGAAGCCAAGGTTGCAGCCGAAAATATCGCCGGGCACAAGGCGTTCTTTGAGCCGCTGACCATCCCTTCGGTCGCCTACACTGATCCCGAAATCGCCTGGATGGGACTGACCGAAACGCAGGCCAAGGCGCAAGGCATCGAGTATGAAAAAGGCGCTTTCCCCTGGGCGGCTTCTGGGCGCGCGCTGTCGATTGGACGCGAGGAAGGCATGACCAAGGTGTTGCTCGATCCAAAAACCCGCCGCATTCTGGGTGCAGGCATTGTCGGCGTGAATGCGGGCGAACTGATCGCCGAAGCCGTGCTGGCACTGGAAATGGGCGCAGACATGGAGGATATCGGTCTGACGATACACCCGCATCCGACACTATCGGAAACGCTGTGCTTTGCCGCGGAAATGGCGGAAGGCACCATCACCGACCTTTTACCCCCGCGCAGGAGATAAACATGAAACTACGTTACCTTCCGTTCCTCGTTCTGGCCATGCTGACCACATCCGCGCACGCCTTCGACCTGAACGGCCTCAAGGATCAGCTGGGTAATCTGGGCAAGGGGGCGACCACCGCCGCTGCGGATAACAGCACCGCATCCAATCCGGCAGGATTGTCCGGCATCAGCAACAAGGATCAGGTGGGCAGCTTAAAGCAGGCGCTGACGCAGGGCGCCGAAACGGCGGTTGCAAGCCTATCCCGCGAAAACGGCTTTCTGGGTAACGATAAGGTACGCATTCCGCTGCCGGACAGCCTGCAAAAAGCATCCGGTCTGATGCATTCGGTAGGCCTTGGCAAATACGCCGACGATCTCACCACCTCGATGAACCGTGCCGCTGAAGCCGCCGTACCGGAAGCCAAAACGCTGCTGGTCGGCGCGGTAAAAAACATGAGCGTGACGGACGCCAAAAACATTCTGATGGGCGGCAACGATGCGGCCACGCAATATTTCCGCAAAAATACCGAAACGGCCCTTTCGGCCAAATTCAAACCGATCGTGGACACGTCCATGCTGAAGGTCAAACTAGCCGAAAAATATGATCAGTTTGCGGGCCGTGGCGTACAACTGGGCGTCGTTGACCAGAAGGACGCACATCTTGACGATTACATCACCCGCAAAGCCATGGACGGCCTGTTTCTGATGATGGCCGAACAGGAAAAGGCTATCCGCGCCAACCCCATGCAGGCGGTGGGATCGCTGGCACAGAAAGTATTTTCGGCGATCAAATAGCCACCTTGTTCCCACGCGCTGCGTGGGAACATAACAGCAGCGCGCCGCGCCAGAATAACGCTCCCACGCAGCGCGTGGGAGCGAGAGATAATACAGCGCGTGGAAGCGAGAGAAATTTGTATGACCGAAACAGCCAGCCTGTATTCCCTGTTCGCCAGCAGCTTCCTGGCCGCCACGTTATCGCCCGGCGGCTCGGAGGCCGTGCTGTTTGCGGTGCTCAAAGCCTATCCGGATACGCTGTGGACATCGCTCGGCCTCGCCACATTGGGCAATACGCTCGGCGGCATGGTCACTTTTTTCATGGGCTGGATGCTGCCTCAGACACAGCAGCTCAAACACGTGGAAAAACTGCGCCGCTACGGCACGCCCGCCCTGATGCTCGCCTGGGTGCCGCTGATCGGCGATGCGCTGTGCCTGGCGGCCGGATGGCTGCGCCTGAACGGGTGGCAGGCTGCGCTGTTCATCGCGATCGGCAAGTTTGCGAGATACTGGGTGATCGCACAAATTTAAACGGTAGGGTGGGCTACGCCCACCCTGTCGGGCAAAGCCCGACCTACGCCTGATTTCTTCTTGTTCCCACGCGCTGCGTGGGAACGCAACGCAAGCGCGCCGCGCCAATACAGCGCTCCCACGCAGCGCGTGGGAGCGAGAAACTACTTACGACGCACTACCCACCACTCACCATTCTTAAACCCCAGCACACGCCAAATCCAGTCACCTCGGTAGCCACGGCGCCCAGGCCGTCCTCGCAGCGACTGGCGGACAGATCCACATGCAGCCAGGGGGTGTCGTGCTCGACAAAGCGTTTCAGAAAGCGCATCGCCAGAATGTGATCGGCATCCCCCTCCAGTGAGCATTGCTTGATGTCGGCAAAATCAGACTCCAGCTCCTCCTCATAGTCCTCATCCATCGGAAATGCGCACAGCCGCTCGCCCGTCAGTTGCCCCGCATTGACCGCACGTAGAAGCAGCGCATCTCGATTGCCCAGCACACCTGAATAACGATGGCCCAGCGCCTCTTCCATGCTGCCGGTGAGCGTGGCAAAGTCGATCAGCAAATCCGGCTTTTCGCGGGACGCCAGCGTCAAGGTATCGGCCAGCACCATACGGCCTTCTGCATCGGTATGTATGATTTCAATGGTCGTGCCGTTAAGTGCCTTGACGATATCGTTCTGCTTGTAGGCTTTCGGACTGATATGGTTCTGCGCGATCGCCAGCCAGCAGTCGATGTTGACCGGCAGCTTTTGCAGCGTTGCGCCCAGCAGGATGCCCAGCGCCACCGCCGACCCGTTCATGTCCTCGTGCATGTTATGCATGTAGCGCGAGGGCTTCAGGTTATGCCCGCCGGTATCAAAGCAGATGCCCTTGCCGACCAGCGCCACGGTTTTCTTTGCCTTCGGGTGCTGATAGGTGAGATGCACGATCGCCGCATCATCGTCTTCGCTGCCCTGCGCCACCGCCACAAAGGCGCCCGCCCCCATCTTGCGCAGCGCCTTCATGTCGAATTCGGCATAGTGCCAGCCATGAGTCTGCGCAAGTTTCTGTATGCGCTTACGATACAGCGCGGGCGTCAGCTCGTTCGGCGGCAATACCGTGAGGCTGCGGCATAACAGATTGCCTTCCGCCTGCGCGCGGATACCATCAAATAATTTTTCGTCCTGCACACCATACAGTGCGATTTTTTTCAGCGGTTTGTTCTCATCCTTCTTCTTGTGCACCGGCAACAGCGCGCCGTTCACCCAGGCCACATACACCGCCAGCTCCGCCGAGCGCCGCCTTTGCGCCTCATCACCCAGCACGGCGATCGCGATATCCTTGGGGTGCTCGTCCTGCAGCAAGTGCAGTGCTTTGCGGACTATCACCTGCAATTTAAAAGTGCTTTTTTCAAAATCAAGCATGACCCACGCAATCAGACTGCCGTCCGGACTCGTTGCAGCAAGCGGCGTTTTCGCAAGCTCGGATACTTTCATGTCTCGCCGCGCCAGCACGGCTTTGAGCAGAGCGGCATGCGGCAGGTCTGCGGGCAGCGTCTTAGCCTTGGGGCAGATCACCAGCAGATGCGACACATTCAGATTGTTTGGCAGGGCCGGTAAAACGGTGAGCTGTGCTAACATTACGTCCTCGAAAAAATCATTCAATGCCGCGATTATACGGGCCACCATGCAAACTTATCTCAATCTTATGCAGCATGTGCTGGATCACGGCACAAAAAAATCCGACCGGACCGGCACCGGCACCGTCAGCGTGTTCGGCTACCAGATGCGCTTCGACCTCTCGCAAGGTTTCCCGCTGGTGACCACCAAGAAGTGCCACATGAAGTCCATCATTCACGAACTGCTGTGGTTTTTGCAGGGCGATACCAACATCCGCTACCTCAAAGAAAACGGTGTGAAAATATGGGATGAGTGGGCGGATGAGAACGGCGATCTGGGCCCTGTCTACGGCAAGCAATGGCGCTCCTGGGAAGCGATCGACGGGCGAGTGATCGATCAGATCAAAATCGCCGTTGATCAGCTCAAAAACAATCCCGACTCACGACGCATCATCGTTTCGGCCTGGAATGTCGGCGAACTGGAGCAGATGGCGCTCGCCCCCTGCCACGCATTTTTTCAGTTTTATGTGGCAGATGGCAAGCTGTCCTGCCAGCTCTACCAGCGCAGCGCCGACATCTTCCTCGGCGTGCCGTTCAATATCGCTTCCTACGCCCTGCTGACGATGATGATGGCGCAGGTATGCGAGCTGGTACCCGGCGACTTCGTGCACACCTTTGGCGATGCGCACCTGTACCTGAACCACATGACGCAGACGCAACTGCAACTCTCCCGCACCCCGCACCCGTTGCCGACAATGCGCATCAACCCGGCAGTGAAGGATATCCTCGGCTTCAGCTATGAGGATTTCACTCTGGAAGGCTACGACCCGCATCCGGCAATCAAGGGGCAGGTAGCTGTCTAGGATGCAGGATTGAGGATTGAGGATTGAGGATTGAGGATTGAGGAGCAGGGATGGCACACAAAGTTTGTACTCTTGGTAAAAATTCATGACACCGACGAAATACGCATCAGACTAAAAAACTCACTATCCGAAAACACCAACCAGCCATTATGCACACCAAACCGACTCAATCCTCAATCCTCGCTCCTCGCTCCTGTATTCTGGTTGCCATGGCGAAGAACCGCACCATCGGCGTGAACAACACGCTGCCGTGGCGCTGTCCGGAAGATCTGAAGCATTTTAAACAGCTCACCATGGGCCATACGATGATCATGGGGCGCAAGACCTATGATTCCATCGGCAAACCCCTGCCGGGGCGCACAACGGTAGTGGTAACGCGCGACACGGAACTGAAAATCGCAGGCTGTACAGTCGCGCATTCATTGCCAGAGGCGATTGCCGCTTGCGCGAGCACTGAGCAGGTCTTCATCGTCGGTGGCGCACAGATTTACGCACAGGCTTTGCCACTGGCCGATACGCTGTACGTTACCGAGATACAGCAGGACGTGGAAGGTGATGCGCATTTTCCTGAATTCGACCAGTCCGAATGGCAGGAAGTATCACGCGAAGTACGCCATCAGGACACACCGCAAATCCTTGAATACCACTTCGTTACCTATCACCGAAAATAGCCTGCCCCTTTTTCCAGACGTAAAAAAACCCGGAACTTTCATTCCGGGTTTTTTTACAACTCAGGCGCTAATTAAGCAGCCTGGATGTTGGAAGCTTGCTTACCCTTTGGGCCTTGCGTAACTTCGAAACTTACTTTTTGACCTTCTTGAAGAGTTTTGAAACCGTTCATGTTGATCGCTGAGAAGTGTGCGAACAGATCTTCGCTACCATCATCAGGAGTAACAAAACCAAAACCCTTTGCATCGTTGAACCATTTAACTGTACCAGTTGCCATGTGACTACTTCCTTTTTTAAAAACGGGAAAAACTCCCGCGAAACTATTTGACCGAAGATTGCACATGGTAAAACCAGTACTGCAGAGACTTTGAATCAAACACCTGAAGTCAGCTTTATACGCGCATTTTCCGGAAGCATCAAGCATTAAATAAAATTCAGACGTTAGACGTTAGACGTTAGTTGCGTTTGCTGCCGTTCATATCGCATAGCGACAATACCAATTAACGACTAGCATCTAACGACTTGCGGCTGCTTTCACCTCACGCAATCCACATAATAGCGTTTCACGCCATCCACTTCCTCAGATACCAGGCCGTGAATATCGGTCTCGAAACCGGGTAACTTCTGGCTGAAATCACGGGCGAACTTCAGATAATCAACGATGGTCTTGTTAAATATCTCACCCGGAATCAACAGCGGAATACCCGGCGGATAGGGCGTCAGCAGCACCGCCGTCACACGCCCTTCCAGCTCATCGATTTCCACCCGGTCCAGCTCTTCATGCGCCATCTTGGCAAACGCATCGGAGGGCTTCATTGCCGGCTGCATGTCGGACAAGTACATCTCGGTGGTCATACGCGCGACGTTATGCTGCTTGTAGGCATCATGTATCTGCTGGCACAGATCGCGCAACCCCACGCGTTCATAGCGCGGATGCTTGGCCGCAAACTCGGGCAGGATGCGCCAGAGCGGCTGGTTCTTATCGTAATCATCCTTGAATTGTTGCAACCCGGTCAGCAACGTATTCCAGCGCCCCTTGGTTATACCGATGGTGAACATGATGAAGAAGGAATACAGGCCGCATTTTTCCACGATCACGCCGTGCTCAGCCAGATACTTGGTCACCATGGATGCGGGAATGCCGCTGTCAGAAAAATCGCCGTCCACATCCAGTCCCGGCGTGATGATGGTCGCCTTGATCGGATCGAGCATATTGAAACCGTCAGCCAGATCGCCGAAGCCATGCCATTTGTCCGATGATTTCAAAACCCAGTCTTCGCGCGAGCCGACGCCTTCCTCGGCGATCACGTCCGGCCCCCACACCTTGAACCACCAGTCGAGGCCAAATTCCTCATCCACTTTGCGCATCGCACGCCGGAAATCCAGCGCTTCGGCAATCGACTCTTCCACCAGCGCGGGGCCGCCCGGCGCTTCCATCATCGCCGCCGCCACGTCGCACGAGGCGATGATCGCGTACTGCGGGCTGGTGGAAGTGTGCATCAGATAAGCCTCGTTGAAGATGTACTTGTTCAGCTTGCGGTTTTCCGGCTCGCGCACCAGGATCTGTGAGGCCTGCGAGAGCCCTGCCAGCAGTTTATGAGTGGACTGCGTGGCGAAGATCATCGACTCGCGCGCAAGCGGCCTGTTCTGACCGATGGCGTGCATATCCTTGTAGAAATCATGGAACGCCGCGTGAGGCAACCAGGCCTCATCGAAATGCAGCGCATCGATGCGCCCGTCCAGCATCGCTTTGAGCATTTCGACGTTATACACAATGCCGTCATAGGTGCTCTGCGTGATGGTCAGAATGCGCGGTTTGCGAGTTTTGTCCACAATAAACGGATTCGCATCGATCTTGCGCTGGATGTTTTCAGGTTCAAACTCGGATTTCGGTATCGGCCCGATGATGCCGTAATGGTTGCGCGTCGGCGTCAGAAACACCGGCACCGCGCCCGTCATCATGATCGAATGCAGGATAGATTTGTGGCAATTGCGATCCACCACCACGATGTCATCCGGCGCCACCATTGAGTGCCAGACGATCTTGTTCGAGGTCGAGGTACCATTGGTCACAAAAAACAGGTGATCGGCATTGAAAATCCGCGCGGCATTGCGCTCGGAAGCCGCCACCGGCCCCGTGTGATCAAGCAACTGACCCAGCTCATCCACCGCATTGCACACGTCCGCGCGCAGCATGTTCTCACCGAAAAACTGGTGAAACATCTGGCCTACCGGCGATTTCAAAAACGCCACACCGCCGGAATGACCCGGACAATGCCACGAGTAGGAACCGTCCTGCGCGTAATGCAGCAGCGCGCGGAAGAAAGGCGGCGCCAGCGAATCCAGATACGAGCGTGCTTCACGTATGATGTGGCGCGCCACAAACTCCGGCGTATCCTCATGCATGTGAATGAAGCCGTGCAATTCGCGCAGCACGTCATTGGGAATATGGCGCGAAGTACGCGTCTCGCCATACAGATAAATCGGGATGTCGGCATTTTTGAAGCGGATTTCTTCGACGAATGCGCGCAGACTCTTGAGTGCAACTTCGGTTTCCTCCTTGCTACCGCCGCCAAACTCCTCATCGTCGATCGACAGCAAAAATGCTGACGCGCGGCTTTGCTGCTGCGCAAACGACGTCAGGTCACCATAGCTGGTCACCCCCAGCACTTCCATGCCTTCTTTTTCAAGGGCGGCTGCCAGCGCGCGTATGCCTAGCCCGCTGGCATTCTCGGAACGGAAATCTTCGTCAATGATGACGATCGGAAAGCGGAATTTCATGTTTTAGCTCCCATTGGGGATAAATAAGTGAGGGATAACAATTTGGCGCGGATTGTCGCAGATTTACTAATAGTCACAAGCAGGATTTACAGTGTTTTGGGTAAACGGCTATTCCTGAGGCTCAAAAACCGTAGCCAGACCGGCAATCAGCTCGGTCAGCACCCGGCGAAATTGCTGCTCATCGCAGCCCATCAGCACCGCGTCGTCCAGCGCATCCTGACAGGCGATGCGGATTTCCTCAAGATTTTCTCGCATCACCTTGTTTTTTTCCGCGCAGGCAATGACGTTTCCCGTGGGCGAACGCCAGATTATGGGCTTTTCCTGTGACACGGACATTACATCTTGGGCAGCGTCACGCCAACCTGCCCCTGATACTTGCCGCCGCGATCTTTATAGGACGTCTCGCAGATTTCATCGCTCTCGAAGAACAGCACTTGCGCGATACCTTCGTTGGCATAAATTTTGGCGGGCAGCGGGGTGGTATTGGAAAACTCCAGCGTCACATAGCCTTCCCATTCCGGCTCGAACGGTGTGACATTGACGATGATGCCGCAGCGCGCATAGGTGGATTTCCCCAGACACACCGTCAGCACGGAGCGCGGGATGCGGAAATATTCCACGGTGCGCGCCAGCGCAAACGAATTGGGCGGAATGATGCAGTAATCGGCCGTGACCTCAACAAATGAATTCGGATCGAAGTTCTTGGGGTCGACGATGGTGCTGTTGATGTTGGTGAACAACTTGAACTCGTTCGAGCAGCGGATATCGTAACCGTAGCTCGACGTACCGTAAGACACGATGCGTTTACCATCCACCTCTTTCACCTGCACAGGCGAAAACGGTTCGATCATGCCGTGCTGCTCCGCCATGCGGCGTATCCATTTATCTGATTTGATGGTCATAGCGTTTCGTAAGTGGTAAGTGGCGAGTAGTCAGTGGGCAAGAAGACCTCACTTTCCACACTTCATTCAGTTTAAAAGTGTAATTCTAACCAATTCGCCGCCAATGCGCGCGATTTGCTAAAATAGCCGCACTTTTAGAATCCGGCACGCATCCATGACCACGCGAAAAATCCTCGTCACCTCAGCCCTACCCTACGCCAACGGCAGCATCCACCTGGGTCATCTGGTCGAATATATCCAGACCGACATCTGGGTACGCTTCCAGAAAATGCGCGGGCACGAGGTGCATTACGTCTGCGCCGATGACACGCACGGCACGCCCATCATGCTGCGCGCAGAAGCCGAAGGCATCACGCCCGAACAGCTGATTGCGCGCGTCTGGCAGGAACACTTTGACGATTTCGCGGCCTTTCATGTCGAGTTCGATCACTACGGTTCGACCAATTCAAATGAGACTCGCGGATATGCCGAAGATATCTACCGCAAGCTCAAGGCCGCCAACCTGATCGAGGTGCGCTCCATCGAGCAGTATTACGACCCGGTCAAAAATATGTTCCTGCCGGATCGCTTCATCAAGGGCGAATGCCCGAAATGCCACGCAAAGGATCAATACGGCGACAACTGCGAAGTGTGCGGCGCAGCCTATGCACCAACCGAGCTGATCAACCCGTATTCGGCGGTATCGGGTGCCGCGCCCGAAATGCGCCACTCCGACCATTATTTTTTCAAGCTCTCCGCCGACACCTGCCAGCAGTTTTTGCGCGAGTGGACGCGCAGCGGTTCGTTGCAATCGGAGGCTGCCAACAAGATGCAGGAATGGCTGGGCGCGGAAGGTGAAAACAAGTTATCCGATTGGGACATCTCGCGCGACGCCCCCTATTTCGGCTTCGAGATTCCTGATGCGCCCGGAAAATATTTCTATGTCTGGCTGGACGCGCCGGTCGGCTACATGGGCAGTTTCAAGAAGCTGTGTTCGCTCCCCTCTCCCTCCGGGAGAGGGGCAGGGGGTGAGGGAACAACTCTGGATTTTGACGAATACTGGAAACCGGGTTCAACCACAGAGCTGTATCATTTCATCGGCAAGGATATCCTGTATTTCCACGCGCTGTTCTGGCCCGCAATGCTGGAACACGCGGGTTTCCGCACCCCAACCAAGTTATTTGCACATGGTTTTCTGACCGTGAACAACGAGAAGATGAGCAAATCGCGCGGCACTTTCATTACCGCGAAAAGTTATATCGACAATATCGGCAACGCCGAATACCTGCGCTACTACTACGCCGCCAAGATCAACGGCACGATGGAGGATCTGGACCTGAATCTGGAAGACTTCGTCGCCAAGGTGAACAGTGATTTGATTGGTAAGTACATCAACATTGCCAGCCGCTGCGCGGGGTTTCTCAGCAAGAAATTTGACGGGAAGCTTGGCAACACTGATCGCACGGCGACTGCAGAATTTGAAACCGCATACCAAAATGGCGCCATTGCACAAGCTTACGAGCAGCGCGAGTACAGCCGCGCCTTGCGCGAAATCATGCGTCTGGCCGATGTAGCGAACCAGTACATTGCCGAGCAGAAACCCTGGGAGCTGGCTAAACAGGAGGGCAAAGAAACAGAACTGCACATTGCCTGCTCAACTGCGATGACGCTGTTCCGCGACCTGACGCGCTACCTCAAGCCCGTCTTGCCGGTACTGGCAGGTCAGGTCGAGGCTTTCCTCAATATTGCACCGCTGAACTGGAATGAAGACTGGGCAGCCCTCCCTGCCGGACACACCATCAATACTTACCAGCATCTGGCAACCCGCCTCGATCCCAAACTGATCGAAAAAATGGTTGCCGCCAATCAAGCGTCCCTCGCCCCTGCACCCGCAGCGGACGCTCATTCACAGACACGCCATGCCGAGGCACAGCAACACACTGCTTCACTCCCCTCGCCCGCCGGGAGAGGGGCGGGGGGTGAGGGAAGGCACAAAATTCCCATGCCACAATCCGTCAGGGAGTTCGCGAGAAAATTGCGCGCAGAACAATCCAATACCGAATCGTTGATGTGGGCGTTACTCAGAGACAGACGACTGGGTGGGGCTAAATTTCGCCGCCAACATCCGGTTGGTTCTTACGTGCTGGATTTCTACTGCCATGAAGCCAATCTTGCAATCGAACTCGACGGAGGACAACATTCCGAGACTATTGCCAAAGATGAAGCTCGAACCGCTTTCCTGAAAGAAAAAGGCATAGATGTACTGCGTTTCTGGAACAACGAAGTGTTGGCTCAAACCGAAGCTGTGCTTGAAAAAATATGGGATGAACTTGATGCACGCAAAGTCATCGCCTTACCACCCATCGTTCCCTCACCCCTACCCCCTGATAAAACCACTAGCCATTCGACTAAGCCAGCACAAAACGCTGGCCAAGTCGCTGGTTATCTCCCGGAGGGAGAGGGGAAATATATCTCCATCGAAGATTTCAGCAAGATCGATCTGCGTGTCGCGAAAATCGTCAACGCCGAGCATGTCGAGGGGGCTGAAAAGCTGTTGAAACTGACCCTGGACATCGGCGAGGAACAGCCGCGCACGGTATTCGCGGGCATCAAATCGGCGTACGATCCTGAAAAGCTTAAAGGCCGCATGACGGTGATGGTCGCAAATCTAGCACCACGAAAGATGAAATTCGGTCTGTCGGAAGGCATGGTGCTGGCCGCCTCGGGCAGTGAACCGGGGCTGTATATCCTGAGCCCGGACGACGGCGCTCAGCCCGGCATGCGCATCAAATAAACACGCACGCGCAATTGTTCACGGAAGCCCTTACCGCGGCGCGCTGATCGCGGTGAGTATGCCTTGCATGATCGCGGTGGGCGTAGGCGGACAGCCCTGCACCGCCACATCCACCGGAATGACATTGGAAACTTTACCGCAGCTCGCGTAACTCTCACCGAACAGCCCGCCGTCGCAGGCGCAATCGCCGATGGACACCACCAGCTTCGGGTCGGGCGTGGCATCATAGGTACGCTGCAAGGCAACGATCATGTGGCGCGACACCGGGCCTGTCACCAGCAGCATATCCGCATGACGCGGACTGGCGACGAACCGAATGCCCAGACCTTCCAGATTGTAGTACGCGTTATTGACCGCATGAATCTCCAGTTCACAGCCGTTACAGGACCCGGCATCCACGAAACGGATCGCCAGCGCACCGCCGAATACGTCCAGAATTTGCTGCTGCAGGCGCTGCGGCTCGACGCGCATCGCCTCATCAACGTGCGGCGCGGCTTCCGTTTTGATGCCGGTTTTGATGATCTGCTTGAGTATCTGATACATGGCGTGCCTCTACAGGTCGTGACCTGAATAACTCAGGTTGAACGATTTATTGATCAGCGGAAAATCCGGCACCACATTGCCCATGATGGCATGTTCCAGCACCGGCCAGTTTTGCCAGGAGGGATCATGCGAATGAACCCGGTCAAGCAATCCTTCCGCATCGGTCTGGATGGCCACCATCACTTCGCCGCGCCAGCCTTCCACCATGCCGATACCGAAACCACAGGCCGGCAGCCGGTCCAGTTCATGCGCCAGCTCATCGCCACCTATCAGATTCATCAGAATATCGCGCTGCAAGCGCAGCGATTCAAACAATTCGTCAAAGCGCAGCGTGACGCGCGCGGCCACATCGCCATTCTGGTGCACGGCCATTTTTACCTCCAGCTTGTCGTAAGGCGCACACGGGAACTGCACGCGGGTATCCCACGCCTGAGAACTGGCGCGCCCGGCCAGACCACACAGCCCCAGCTGCGCAGCCAGTTTTGGCTCGACACGTCCGGTGCCGATGTAACGATCCTGCACACCCGCATGCTCATCGTAAACATGGCGCAGTATGTGCACCTCTTGTTCCAGCAGCGTCATTTCCTGCAGCAAAACCTGCTTGCCTTCCATTGAAAGGTCGACCGCGACACCGCCCGGAATCACGCGATCCATCAGATAACGATGGCCGAACAGTGCCGCATTATTGCGCAGCAGCTGCTCTTTCAGAATCCAGAATTGTGCGAAGCCGAACGACAAGGCGACATCATTGCCCAGATAGCCCAGGTCCCCCAGATGATTGGCGATGCGCTCACGCTCCAGAAACAGGGCGCGCAGCCACAGGGCGCGATCCGGCGGCGTGATGCCGGCGATACATTCCGCTGCCATCGCATAAGCCCACGCGTAAGCCACCGTGCTGTCGCCGCTCACGCGTCCGGCAAGCTTCGCCCCCTGTTGCAGCGTCAGACCTTCAAAACGCTTTTCCACCCCTTTGTGTGTGTAGCCCAGACGTTCTTCCAGACGCAGCACTTTTTCACCCACAACCGAGAAGCGGAAATGCCCGGGTTCAATGATGCCTGCATGCACAGGGCCTACCGGAATTTCATGCACGCCCTGCCCCTCGACCTGCACGAAGGGATAGTTATCCTGCTCATCCGTAAGGCTTTGAGCGGCATCGAAATCCTTGCGCAACGGAAAACCTCGCCATGCGCTGTGACTCAGCCATTGACGCGTATCCTGCGCGTCCTGCACGGCGATCCCCATCAGGTCATAAACGGCACGCTGCATGCGGTTCGCAACCGGAAAAATCCCGCTGATGTCGGGATAGCCCGCTTGTTCGGCAGCCACACAAAGACAGACCAGACCCGTTTCGTTGACCAGTACCAGATGTAATATAAACCCGTTGCCCTGCGCACGTTCATCGCTGCCCCACATCGCAAGCAGGCGTCCGCCTCCGTCGCGCACCGTCCGGCAGACCGGCTGCAAATCGGCACCGTCTACCCTGCCTCGCCAGGCCGGTATCGCGCCGTTGATACGCTCAAGCTGAAGATTGGCATGTTTGATCGGCATCTTGATTATCCCAGCAGTGCGGCCGCCTGGCGATACCAGTTGGCCAGATAGTGCGGCATATACAAACCCAGAATCAGCACCAGCAACAGATGCATGAAAACGGGAACCAGCGCGGGCGAATGCGGCAGGGGCTTGGCGGTAGTTTCACCGAACACGATGGGCTGTATCTTGCCAAAAATCCCGGCGAACGCGACCCCTAACGCCATCAGCAAAATCGGTGTGGTCCACGGATAGGCGTGCATCGCAGTGGTGATAATCAGAAATTCGCTGGCAAACACGCCGAACGGCGGCATCCCCAGAATGGCCAGCGTGCCCAGCATCAGCCCCCAGCCTACCGCGGGACTCACTTGCATCAGACCCCGCATACGCTCCATCTGCTGCGTTCCGAATTTTTGCACCGCATGCCCCACGGCGAAAAAGATCGCCGATTTGGTCAACGAGTGCATGGTCATGTGCAGCATCGCCGCAAAGGTCGCCACCGGCCCGCCCATACCGAACGCAAACGTGATCAGGCCCATGTGCTCAATGGAGGAATAGGCGAACATGCGCTTGATGTCCTTTTGGCGCGACAAAAACAAGGACGCCACCACCACCGACAGCAGGCCAAAGCCCATCATCAAATTTCCCGCAAAGTGCGTTTTCAGCGATCCGTCCACCAGTACCTTGCTGCGCATCACCGCGCACAGTGCGACATTCAGCAACAGGCCGGACAGCACTGCGGATACGGGCGTGGGACCTTCTGCATGCGCGTCCGGCAGCCAGCTGTGCAGCGGCACCAGACCGATCTTGGTGCCGTAACCCACCAGCAGAAAGATAAACGCCAGCTTGAGCACCGTGGGTTCAAGCTGCCCCTTGACCTGATTGAGATGCGTCCACAGCAACGCAGTACCGCCTTCGCCCAGCACGCGTTCGGCGGTAAAGTACAGCAAAATGGTGCCGAACAGGGCCAGCGCGATGCCTACGCCACACAAAATAAAATATTTCCACGCCGCTTCCAGACTGGCCGGGGTGCGATACAGGCTGACCAGCAGCACCGTAGTCAATGTCGCCGCTTCCATCGCCACCCAGATAATACCCATATTATTGGTGGTGAGCGCGACCAGCATGGTGAAAGTAAACAGCTGATACATGCTGTAATACAGATGCAGCATCGGGGTCGAAAGCTTGCCGTGGTGCTGTTCGATACGCATGTAGGGACGCGAGAACAGCGAGGTGGTAAAGGCTACGAAGGCGGTCAACGCCACCAGAAACACGTTGAACGGGTCGATAAAAAACTGCTCACCAAACGCCACCTGAGGCCCGGCATCAATGACCCGTACCGTCAGCACCACAGACGCGATGAAGGTGAAGAAACTCATCAGCGAGTTCAGCTCTGCCGCCCATGCGCGCGAACCCAGCACAGCCAGCAGCGCCCCGCCGAACAGCGGGGTGAGCAGCAATGCCAGAAGTTGCAGATCAATCATCCTTGAGATTCTCCATATGTGAAATATCCAGGCTGTCGAAAGTCTCGCGGATCTGGAAGAAGAAAATACCGAAGATATAGGTTGCCACCAGCACGTCCAGTGCAATACCGAATTCGACCACCAGCGGCATGCCCTGTGTGGCGCTGGTAGCGGCAAAGAACAGGCTGTTTTCCAGCGACAGAAAAGCCACCACCTGAGATACCGCCTTACGCCGTGTCAGCATCATCAGCAGCGACAGTAAGACGCTGGCCAGCGCGATGCCGATCAGTCCGCGCGTGATACCCTGCGACAGTTGTGAAATCGGGGCGGCGAGATTAAATGAGAAGATCACCAGTGCGATGCCGACCAGCATGGTGGTCGGTATATTGATCAGCGTTTCCACATCCCATTTCACATTCAGCTTACGTATCAGGCGATGCAGCAGCCAGGGCAGCACCATCACCTTGAGAAGCAGCGTCAGCCATGCCGAGTAATACAGATGATGCTGCGCGGTGGAATACGCAACGACAAAGGTGCTGAGCGAGAGTATCACGCCCTGCAAGGCAAACAGATTGATCAGGGACAGGATGCGCCGCTGCGCCAGCATGGCAAACACGATCAGCAGCAGCATGGAGGCTAACAGATTAACGAACTGCAGGGTCAGTGGAATCTGATGCATCTCATGCCCTCAACAGAAAATGAATCAGCAGCCCCAGTACCGCCAGTAAAAAGGCGGTACCCAGAAACTCCGGTGCGCGAAAGATACGCATCTTGGCGGTCAGCGCTTCAAACAGGGCCAGCCCCGCACCCGCCAGCACCAGTTTGAGCAATAAAAACAGAATGGCCAGCGGCAGGCCGGACCAGTGACCCACCTCGGCAATACCGTATGGAAAAAACAGCGCAATTCCGATGGAAAAATAGGCGAACAGTTTGAGACTGGCAGCCCATTCGATCAGCGCCAGATGGCGTGCCGAATATTCCAGAACCATCGCCTCATGGATCATGGTCAATTCCAGATGCGTGCTCGGATTATCCACCGGGATGCGCGCATTCTCAGCCAGCAACACGATCAGAAAAGCCAGCGCTGCAAAGGCCAGACTGGGATACAACATGAACTGCTGTTGCGTAAAGGCAGCCACGATACGCGGCAATTGCGTAGAATGGCTGATCATCGAGGCGGTGAACAGCACCATCAGCAAGGCGGGTTCTGCAAGGAAGGACACCAGCATCTCTCGCCGTGCGCCCAGTGTACCGAACGCCGTACCGATGTCCATCGCCGCCAGCGCAATAAACATACGGGCCAGCGCAAACACGCCGACCAGCGCAATCACGTCCGCCGCGCGCGAAAAGGGCAGATCCACCGCGATGATCGGAATGATGGCCGCTGCCAGCCACATGCAACCGAACACGACATAAGGGGTGATGCGGAACAGCCATGAGGTGTTATAGGCGATGACCGCATCCTTCAGGAACAACTTGTGCAGCACGCGGTAGGGTTGCAACACCCCCGCACCGGAACGGTTCTGCAACCAGGCCTGACACTGGTTCACCCAGCCCGTCAGCAAAGGGGCCGCCAGCACCACCAGCAGCAACTGGGTCAGCTGGAATAGTACGGCCGGGGCTTGTGTCATATCCGGCATCATACAAAAATCAGCAGGACGACCAGCGTCACAAAAGTATAGGTCAGGTAAAGATGGATGTGCCCGTGCTGCAACAGCGATACCCAGCCTGAAAGCCTTTCGGTCATACGTTTGATCGGCAGATACAGCAGATACCACAGACGGTCCTCGCTGCGCCCCTGGTATTTCGGATTCACATCAAATGGGCTGGGCAACGCGCTTTCGATCTTGAAGAACGGTTCAAAGATGCGCCGGATCGGCTGACCAAATCCTTCGGCGGTATCCTGCATACGCGCGTTCTGCGCGGGGAAGCCGCAGTCCCACGCGGGTGCGCTGCGCAGCCTGCCGTGATAATAACGATGCACCACCCAGACCGTCGCCAGCATCACGCCCAGCACCGCCAGCAGAAAATAGACCGGGCTGTAGCTGGCGCGTTCGGTATCCACCGGTGTCAGCAGCATCCAGCCAGCCGCAGCATTGCCCAGATGCGTGCCGAGCAGTGACTGGGTGACATGATCAATCTGTTGCGTGACGAACACCGGCGCCAGACCCAGCAGCACGCACAGCAGCGCCAGCCATCCCATGCCCGCCCGCTCCCAGACACCTGCATCGTGCGCCTTGGCTGATGCTTCCCCGCGTGATTGACCGAGGAAAATCACACCATAGAATTTCACCATCACATAGGCTGCCAATGCGGCGGCCAGCGCGATCACCGCTGCCGCGACCGGCACCAGCATGTCGATATAGCTGTTGGGCAAACCGGGAGATAACAAAAAAGCCTGCAACAGCAGCCATTCCGAGACAAAGCCATTGAGCGGCGGCATGCCGGAAATGGCCAGCACGCCGACCAGCATCAGCGCGGCGACCCACGGCATCGGATGTATCAACCCGCCCATGCGTCCCATGTTGCGCTCGCCGGTCGCATGCAAAATTGACCCCGTCCCTATAAACAGCAGGCTCTTGAAACAGGCGTGATTCAGGCTGTGATACAGCGTTGCGGTGAGCGACAAGGCCGCCAGCGCATCCTTGCCATACACATGAAAAATGACGGTCAGGCCGATCCCCACCAGCAGCAGGCCGATATTTTCGATGGATGAATAGGCCAGCAGTCGCTTCATGTCGCCCTGCACCGCAGCAAACATCACGCCAAACACGGCGGTCAGCAAACCCAACGTCAGGGTCAGCACGCCCCACCACCAGACCTGCGTATGCAGCAGATCAAACGTCACGCGCAGAATGCCGTAAATGGCGGTCTTGAGCATCACGCCGCTCATCAGCGCGGAAACAGGCGAAGGTGCTGCGGGATGCGCTTCGGGCAACCAGACATGCAGGGGTAGCACACCGGCTTTCGCACCAAAACCGAACAAAGCCAGCAGGAACGCCACTGACGACCAGAATCCGGATAAATGCGATGATCGCATTGTGTCGAACGTGTATGCAGCAATGCCGTGTCCGCCTTGCATCACACCAAAACTGAGCAGAATGGCAATCGCACCGACATGCGCAATCAGCAAATACAGATATCCTGCACGCCGGATATCGGGAATTTTATGGTCGGTAGTGACCATAAAATAGGAGGACAGCGCCATACTCTCCCAGGCCACCATGAACAGATAGGCATCGTCCGCCAGCAATACCAGTACCATACTGGCCAGAAACAGGTGATATTCAAGGCACAGCAAACCCAGCACATCGCCCGCCATGGTCCTGAAATACCCGGCACTATATAGCGACACGCCAAACGATGCGGCGCCCAGCAAAAACAGGAAGAACCCGGCGAGCGGATCCAGACGCAGGTGAAACGGCAGATCAGGCAGACCTAATGGCAGCACGGCGATATTGGGTGCAGCCCCCAGCGCCCATAAACCGGTTGCGGCAAGTATGAGTGCCACGATTGCACCCGACGGAAAAATCACGCTGACGATGAGTTGCGGCCTGCGCTGCAACGTCAGTCCGAGCAGGCCCAGCAGGATCAGCATTACCGTAATCGCGCCAGCCACATCGATCGGCAAAATATTCACCGCATCCATCGTTAATCTTGCCCCCGGTTTGTTTACCCTGGCTGGGCTTGCCATGCCACGCTAAAAATAAATCCTTTGTGCCACGCAAAGTGTACTCCATTTCAAACCCGGACTAAAAATGCCCCTGAAAAAGCGAATACAATTTGCATATTATACTAATCACATGTTAATGTTTTATCAATGGCAAATTCGCAAATGGTTCTCGCAGGGATTTTTCCCGGTGGGAAAAAACTCGCAAAACTAGGCAAATAACGGCAATGCGTTCAACTGACAAACTCATCAAACACCTCAAACGTCAAAATCCGTTCAGGGAGGCGCTCTCCTGGTTTAAAGCGGACGATGTAATAAAAGGGCAGCCCTATATTGAGGAAGAGGATGGCGTGCTGACACTGCACTTTGATGAACTGTCGGTGCAAAGTGAGATGCGGCTGGATGCGCCCGATGAACTGGTGATGAGTTATACCCGCGCTTTGATGAGTTTTATGCTGTTCGTACCGAATCCGGAACAGATCGCCATGGTGGGTCTGGGGGGCGGATCCCTGGCAAAATACTGCTATCGCAATCTGCCGCAGAGCGATATTCTGGTGCTGGAAATCAACCCTGCGGTGATCGCGCTGCGCCAGGAATTTGCCATTCCGCCTGACAATGAACGCTTCAAAGTGATGCTCGCAGACGGCGCCGACTATATCGGCAATGCACCTGCACCGGTGGACGTGCTGATCGTTGACGGATTTGATGCAAAAGGGCACTCCCCCCAACTGGGCAGCCAGCAATTTTACGATAACTGTTTTGCGATGCTGAAGGAAAACGGCATCTTAGCGCTCAATTTATGGTTCGAATATGCCAGCTATCAAGAATATTTATCGCGCATCTGCCACAGCTTCGCTGACCGCGTCGTGATTGTTGACGTGGAAGGCGGCAGTGCCAATAAAATCATACTGGCGGTAAAGAGTGCGGACTTCCCTCCCTCAGCTGCGACATTAAGGCAGCACGCCGAAAGCTTGAGCAGAACCCACCTGATAAACTATCCCGGCAAAGCGGAACAAATTATCCGGGCCTTGGCCGCTTCTGAAGCTTGAATGAGGCGATTAAATCGCAGCACGCTATCACCTGATATCTGAATCCGCAGTATGAACTGACGAGAATATGATGGAAACTAAAACTGCCCGACTAACCCTGCTGATCGACCCTGTGAAGAAAAAAGCGTTCGAGGAGCTTTGCGCGGCCCAGGACATGACGCCCTCACAGGTCGTCCGCCAGCTGATCCGCGACTATCTGGAACGGCATGGCGCAGACTATGCTACCAGACCCATTATCGGCAAACCTGAATGATCCTATAAAAAGCGTTTCATCCACGAAAAACACGAAATTCACTAAATAAATCAAAACCTTATTTGATTCAGGCAACTCACCGAACGGGTGCTGGTCAGAAAACCAATTTCATATTGAATTTGTTCGTGTTTTTTCGTGCCTTTCGTGGACAACTACGGGTTTTAGGATGATTTATGCAGGGATATTGCCAACGGGCAATAACTCGCAATAGGTTCATGCGGAGAGGCTGCGATCAGGCCTGACACGCATGAAAAATGCCCCTCAGGTTAAGCGCTGTAGACCACCTTCACGCTCTCAGGCTGCAACACGGCGCGCAAGTCCTGCAACAGTTCGTCGGAGAGCGTCACCTGCCACGCCTCCCCCAGCCGCAGCTCGCAGCCAGCCACGCTATTTTTATAATTAATCAGCACCTTACATTCACCCTCACGCCAGGGTTTGAGAATTTCCGCAAGTTTCGCAACACTTACCTGTCCGCTGCATTGCAATAAAAGATGCTGGGCGAAGCGCGAACGCGCCTGGGCGATGTTATACAGTTCTTCGCCGCCGACCCGCACGTTGCCGGAATATTCATCCAGACTGGCTTTGCCCTGCACCACCAGCAACTCATCCTCGACGATCCACTGGCGGCTTTTTTCATATTCTTCATTGAATACGGTCAGTTCAACTTGCGCACTGCCGTCGTCCAGCGTGATGACCGCCATGCGCCCGCGCCGCGTCTGCTGCAAACGCAGCCCGGACACGATGCCCGCCAGCAACACCGGCACGCCGCGCCGCGCGCCATAGCCGCTGCCGTTGGTTTTACCGACAAACGCCGGATTCAGGTCGCCCAGTTTCACCCTGACAAAGTTCGCCAGCTCCTTCTGGTACTCCTGATAGGGATGTCCGCCCAGATAAATACCCAGACTGGTTTTCTCAAATGCCAGCTGTTCGCGCAATGTCCAGCGCGGCACATCCAGCTTCTGCTCGATCAGCACGGCATCCGCATCATCCTCGCCGAACAGACTGTCCTGATTGATCGCGCGCGCCTGCTGGTCGGCACTGGCCAGCGCCGCATCCACGCCTGCCATCAGCGCCGCGCGGTGATCGCTGATGGAATCAAAGGCGCCTGCACGAATCAGCGTTTCGATGGTGCGGCGGTTCACTGCGCGCTTGTCCACGCGACGGCAGAAATCGAACAAATCCTTGAAGGGGCCGGACACACGCGCCCTGACGATACTCTCGATGGCCGCCTCGCCGGTACCCTTGATCGCACCCAGTCCGTAGGCTATGGATTTCTCATCCACCGGGGAAAACGCATAGCCGGAACTGTTCACGTCGGGCAGTAAAATTTCGATGCCCTGTTGCAGCGTATCGGCATAAAAGGTGCGTACCTTTTCGGTGTTGTCCAGATCGCCCGACAACGTAGCCGCCATGAACGCGGCAGGATGGTGTGCCTTCAGATAGGCCGTCTGATAGGCCACCAGCGCGTAGGCGGCCGAGTGCGACTTGTTAAAACCGTAGCCGGCGAACATTTCCATCAAGTCGAACAAGCGCGTCGCCAGATCCTTGTCGATCTCGCGATTCACCGCACCTGCCACAAAGATGTCGCGCTGACGCGCCATTTCTACCGGATCTTTCTTACCCATCGCGCGGCGCAGCATGTCCGCGCCACCCAGCGTATAACCGCCGATGATCTGCGAAATCTGCATCACCTGCTCCTGATACACGATCACGCCGTAGGTGGGTTTGAGCGAGACCTCCAGATCGGGGTGAAAATAATCGGCGGTGGCCTTGCCGTGCTTGCGGTTGATAAAGTCATCCACCATGCCTGATTCCAGCGGGCCGGGGCGGAACAGCGCGACCAGCGCGACGATGTCCTCAAAAGTGTCCGGCTGCAGCCGCTTGATCAGGTCTTTCATGCCGCGCGATTCGAGCTGGAACACGGCCGTGGTGTTGCATTTTTTCAGCAGGTCGTAGCTCGCCTTATCGTCCAGCGGAATGGATTCAATGGAAAAAGACAAAGGGGAGACGGGCGCAGCCCTCTCCCCTGCCCCCTCTCCCGCCAGCGGGAGAGGGGAACGATTGCTCCCTCCCCCTCCGGGGGAGGGTTGGGGTGAGGGAACGCTTGCTCCTCGCTCCTGCTCCAGCCTGTGTATATGTCGTACCGCCCAGTCGATGATGGTCAGCGTGCGCAAGCCCAGAAAGTCGAACTTCACCAGCCCGATAGCCTCAACGTCGTCCTTGTCGAACTGACTCACCACGCTGGCACCGCCGTCGGCACAATACAGCGGACAGAAATCGGTCAGTTTGCCCGGTGCGATCACCACGCCACCGGCATGCATACCGACGTTGCGCGTCAAATCCTCCAGACGGATCGCCAGTTCCAGCAGTTCCGGTACGCCTTCTTCACTCTCGGCGGTGGCGTTGATCTCCGGCTCCATCTCGCGCGCCTTTGTGAGCGAGACCGGTTTCACGCCCTCCAGCGGAATCAGTTTGGACAGCCGGTCGCACAGGCCATACGGAAACTCCATCACGCGCCCCACGTCGCGGATCACCGCCTTGGACGCCATGGTGCCGAAGGTCGCGATCTGCGAGACGCACGCCGCACCGTATTTCTGTTTCACGTAGTCGATGACCAGTTCGCGCCCGTCCTGACAGAAATCCACGTCAAAGTCAGGCATCGACACGCGCTCCGGATTCAGGAAGCGCTCGAACAGCAGCTCGTAACGCAAAGGATCGAGGTCGGTGATCAGCAGACAGTACGCCACCAGCGAGCCTGCGCCCGACCCCCGCCCCGGCCCTACCGGCACGCCATTGGGAAAGGCCTCCGTGCGGTAAGCCTTGGCCCAGCGGATAAAATCCGCCACGATCAAAAAGTAGCCGGGGAAGCCCATCTTGATGATGGTATTGATCTCGAACAGCAACCGCTCATGGTATTGCGGCATCTTTGCCAAACGCTCGGTTTCATCCGGATACAGCAGCGCCATGCGCTGCGCTAAACCCCGTTCGGATTCGGAGAGCAGAAAATCATCCAGGCTTACGCCGTTCGGCGTAGGAAAGTCCGGCAACTGCGGACGGCCCAGCACTAAAGTCAGGTTACAGCGCCGGGCAATCTCAACGCTGTTCTGCAAGGCTTCCGGCAGGTCGGCGAACAACTCGGCCATCTCGGCCTGCGTTCTGAAATATTGCTGCGTGGTGAACGCCTTCTCGCGGCGCTTGTCGTTAAGCACATAGCCTTCAGCAATGCACACCCGCGCCTCATGCGCCTTGAAATCCTCAACGCTTAAAAACTGCACCGGATGGGTCGCCACAACCGGCAGATCAAGCTCGGCGGCCAGCGGCAACGCATTATGAATATACGCTTCCTCGTCGGCAAAGCCTGCGCGCTGCACTTCGATGTAATAGCGGTTCTCGAACAGCGCCGCCCACGCCTTGGCAAACTGGCGTGCCAGTGCAGCGTTACCTGCCATGAGGGCGCAGCCGACATCGCCCAGGTGCGCGCCGGACAGTGCAATCAGCCCGTCTGTGCCTTCCTCGCTGAACCACTCGCGGCGCAACTCGGGGCGTTCCTGATACTGATTGGACAGATAGGCGCGCGACAGCAAGCGGCACAGGCGCAGATAGCCGTCCGTCGACTGGCACAGCAGCAGCAGCCGGTAGGGCCGGTCGCGGTCCGCCTCATTGGTGATAAACACGTCTATCCCTGCAACCGGCTTGATGCCCTTGCCGCGTGTCGCCTTGTAGAATTTCACCAGACCGGAAAAATTGGACAGATCGGTCAGCGCAAGCGCCGGCATGCCGTCACTTTTCGCCGCCGCGACCGCCTCGTCGATGCGCAACATCCCGTCGGTAATGGAATATTCGCTGTGCAGACGGAGATGGACAAAAGAGGGTTGCGACATGATGAGAGCAAATAAAAGTTCGGCGCTGATTTTACCACTTCAGTTCGCGTATCTGAACTTTGCGCGACGTTATTTCAAACGATCATGGCAAGAAAGCCGCCCCTGATGATGAAACTCGCCATGATCGTTCCCTCACCCCCGTTCCCCCTCTCCCAGAGGGCGAGGGGTACGGTTCGTTGCTTCGCGAGTTTCACATTAAAAACAAGACCCGAACACACAGATGTGCTACGATTGAACACATCTGGAGATATCATGTCGAAACCAAGCAAGGAAATCCTGCTGGAACAGGAGCGATTTGAACTCAAACCAAAATCAGGTGGCGGGCTATTGAGTTATGAAGTCTGGGGGTATGTTGAAAATGACAAGTCCGTTGTCACCCGATACAACCTGGCTTACATTAATCATGCGATTTTCCGGGGCGATAATGGCCGGGTTCTCGGCTTCGACAACGCACACGACTATCATCATCGCCATTACATGGGAAAAGTTGAAGCGGTCGAATTTGTGAGCTTTGCCGCTACACAGGAAAGGTTCCAGCAGGAATGGCTGGATATTATCAACAAAGCAAAAGGAAAGTCATTATGAGCAAAATCGTGATTCGCACTGATGACGTGGCGGGTTTCTTCTCGCGCGCCAAGGAGGCTGCGCGAAAAGCCGATCAGGGCGAAGCGTTCGAAGGTCGGCTGACGCTCTCGTTCGAGGACCCTCAACAAATGTTTAGCGTGCTGTCAGAAGCACGCCGCCGCCTGATGCGGGAAGTCATGCAGGAACCCAGAACCATCAGCCAGTTATCCAGCCTGCTGCATCGCAACCGCTCCGCCATCACCAAGGATGTCGGACTGCTTGAAAAACTGGGGTTACTCGTTTCACAACGTCAAGCCAACCCGGCGGGACACGGCATCCAGAAGGTTGTACGCTCAGTCGCACCTAAAATCGAGATGGTCGCAACGCTGGGGTAAGTCTTTCTTCATGCGTCAGTAACTTGTCGGATTAAAACCCGACCTACGGCGCTACACGCCACAAGCTGAGCGTCCCTGTTAAAATGCGGCTCACGCAACCATTTCCCGATCATGCCGCCCACCCTGACTCCAAAACGCGAGCGCTATTTGCTGCTGACCCTGTCCGGCATGCAGTTTTCGCACATCCTCGATTTCATGATCATGATGCCGCTGGGGCCGATCCTGATGCACGAATTTTCCATCAGCACGCATCAGTTCGGTTTTCTGGTCGCAAGCTACAGTTTCAGCGCCGCCCTGGCAGGGCTGCTCGCCTCCACCTTTGTTGACCGATTCGAACGCAAGCGCCTGCTGCTGACCGTGTTCGGCCTGTTCGGACTGGCCACATTAGCCTGCGGCCTGTCGCCAAGTTATGCCATCTTGCTGATTGCGCGCGGACTGGCGGGCGCATTCGGCGGCGTGGTCGGCGCAATGGTGCACACGCTGGTCGGCGACCTGATCCCGTTCGAGCGGCGCGCTACCGCCAGCGGCGTCATATCGGCTTCTTTTTCGTTAGCAACGGTTGCCGGTGTCCCCCTCTCGCTGTGGCTGGCCAACCACTACAGCTGGCCCGCCCCCTTTCTGTTGATCGCTGCGACCTCCGCGCTGTTCCTCATCATCGCGCTGCGCTTTCTGCCTGACGTGCGGCATCACCTTGGCCCTTCGACAGGCTCAGGACAGGCTAAACGCGCGCATCCGTTCTCGGCGATGTTCGAGGTGTTGAGCGATGCCAACCATCTGCGCGCGCTGCTATTCACCATGCTGATTTTGCTTTCCGGTTTTACCGTGATCCCGTATATCACCGTTTATGCGGTCTCCAACGTCGGCATTTCGCTGCACGACATTCCCTACGTCTATCTGGCAGGGGGCGCTGCCACGCTGATCACCTCACGACTGGTCGGACGCTGGGCGGATGCGCGCGGCAAGGTGAAGGTCTACCGCATCATGGCGATATCCGCGATGCTGCCGCTATTCGCTGTCACGCAGATCGGCCATGCGCCGCTGTGGGTGTGGCTAACCTGCACCACCTTCTTTTTCATCCTGGTTTCGGGTCGCATGATCCCGGCGATGGCGATCATCACCTCGGCTGCGAAATCGCATCTGCGCGGCACTTTCATGTCACTGAACGCCGCCATGCAGCAACTGGCCAGCGGCTTGGCAGCCACCCTGGCAGGCCTGATCACCACGCAAAATGCGGCAGGACAAATGATCGGTTATGACAAGGTCGGCTTCGTGGCAATGACGGCGAACATCCTAGCCATCGCGTTTGTTACCCGCATCGTGATGCACGATCAGGCGGTAAAAAAATAAAGCTATGTCACCGTTCTCTCGTTCCCGCGCAGCGCGCGGGAACGTTATTCAAACGCCGCGCCACAACTAAGCTCCCACACAACACGTAGGAGCGAGAATACACCCCCATCAACCCGCCTTAGCGACGCGCCCGAAGCACCGAGAAAAAAGCGTGCCCTCCATTTGCTGCATATCTTGTCTTTTGCAATAGGGGCTCAAGGCCCGCCCCTTGACCCCTCACAAAGGCTACCTCATCGATGTTGTGGGTCTTAGCGCAGGCGCAACGACATTTGCCACGGTCCTCGCCATCACGGCGGCACTGAACGGCGTGTTGGTTTTCAAGAAGCTCTGCCGGGATTGAAACCTGGAAGTTTCATTGCGGCATTATTTTCAGCAGAGACACTGCAAGAGAGGCTGGTGCACGCGTAGCGTGCGGCAGCCCCGTTGTTTGCAATCGTTATGTGCCGAGATGGATAAAATTAAATCAGATATCGGAGACGATTAGACGAAGCGACCGCCGCCGTCGATATGAAGGACTTCGGCATTCATATAGCCGTTACTGAGCAGAAAGATGATCGCCTCTCCAACTTCACCCGCGCGCCCGACTCGACCGACCGGCAATTGTTCCGCCGCTTGTGCGAATATCGCCGCCCGACCTTCGGGGCCGAAAACATCGAACAGTGACGTATCAATGAGGCCCGGTGCGATGACATTGACACGAATGGGCTTTAGTTCGAGAGCGAGTGAGCGCGCAAGCGCCTCTATACCACGAATTGCCGCCGCTGTGATCGAGGCCCCATGGGCTGAGGGACGGTCCGAATACTGTCCGCCCATTAACACGATTGATCCGGTTGGCGGCATTGAGGGTAACGCGGCCTTGATGGCATAAACAGCCCCTGCGATACGTTGTTGGATATCGACGAGCAATTGATCCGGATCGGAATCGGCCAGCTTACCCACGTGCAAGGCACCGGCAGTAATCACAAGGTGATCTACCTGCGTCATACCGTCAAATACAGCCTCGACGCTTTTTCGTTCTGCAATATCGGCGATTGCCGTTTGCGCGCCCCCGATTTTTCGGGCGGCAGCCTCAAGCTTTGCTGGCGTTCGGCCTATAAGGGTGACAACTGCTCCTTTGGCTTTGGCAGCCGCCGCTGTTGCCAGGCCGATGCCGGAGCTTCCGCCGAATACAACGACATGTGCGCCGTTAAGGGGGGTTTGCGTGCTGAAGTCCATGTGGTTTCCTTGATGAGATTGAGATAGTGGGACCGAGCGGATACTATGTCATTCCAAATCGCCACGGAAGACGGTATTATTGAATATGGCTTATTCGACAAGGGAATGACTTGGATTCACTTCATTGCATGAGACTGTTCACGCGCGCCGTCGAATTAGGCAGTTTCTCAGCCGTCGCCCGAGAGGAAAACACCAGCCAGCCCACAGTGAGCAAGATGATTGCTGCGCTGGAGCGACACTTGCGGGTTCGGCTGCTCGAAAGAACAACCACCAGCTTGACGCTCACCGAGGAAGGCAAGCGGTTTTACGAACGAAGCAAGCGGGTAATTGAGGAATATGCCGATGCCGTGACGGATGCCCGAGGGCAAACGCACATGTCTGTCGGTGCATTGCGGATAAACGCGCCCGTGGGCCTGGGTGAGTTACGTCTGAACGCGTTAATTCTCGAATTTCTGGCGAAATACCCCGAAATCGAGATCGAATTGATTCTCAACGATCGCGTGATTGACCTCGTTGAGGAAGGCGTTGACGTGGCCATACGGCTTGGAGGTGAACTCCCACCCAACGTCATTGCCCGCAATATTGCGTTTTCGCCACGCGTACTGGTTGCAACGAGAGCGTATATCGAACGCGCCCCCAAGATCAACAAGCCCGAGGACTTGGCACAGCACGAGTATTTTCGCTTTGCTGGGTCAACCTTCGGAAACCGATTGGAACTTTCCAACAATACCGAGAAAGTCATTGTCCTGACCAACGGACGCTTTCGTGTGAACAGCTCGCTCGCTTTGCGCGAGTGTTTTCTTGAGGGAAAAGGATTGGGCAGCGCTCCCGCTTGGCTTGTCCAGGATTTGATCGAGACGGGATATCTGATTCGATTACTCCCAAACTGGGAAATGATGCCTCAGCAGACTCACCTGGTTTATCCGTCTCGCCAATACCAACCGCAGAGGACCCGAGCCTTGCTTCAGTTCATGGCGGAACGAATCCCGAATCTGCCCGGATTTTATGCGCCTGCCTCCTAGCGGGTACGATACCCGACAATCTGGCGTACGTTACAACATTTACAACTGTCCGCTATGGTCGAGTTTGCAACGTTCGCGGGTAGTGGAGTGAAATCATCTTGCCGACATATTCTCTCCACTGTACGCATTGCTCGCAAGATAACATCCTGTTTTTAATACAACGATCACTGCGCTTTCTTCTGGATAAACTCGATCTTATAGCCGTCCGGATCCGCAACGAAGGCCAGTATCGTGGTGCCATGCTGCATCGGCCCCGCTTCGCTGATCACGCTGCCGCCTTTTGCTCTGACCATCTCACAGGCCTGTGCCGCATCGTCGACCTCAATGGCAATATGCCCGTAAGCCGTGCCCAACTCATAGCTTTCAACGCCCCAGTTGTAGGTGAGCTCCAGCACCGCGCCGTCCTTTTCATCCTGGTAGCCGACGAATGCCAGCGTGAATTTCCCTCCCGGATAATCGCGACGCCTCAGCAATTTCATGCCGAGCACCTCGACATAAAAGGCGATGGAGCGTTCCAGATCGCCAACCCTTAACATGGTATGCAAGATGCGCATCAGTATCTCCTCAATCATGATTTCAAGCCAACATGGTAAAACAAAGCGGAACATTCTGCCGCATAATCCCGTTTGCTGCTGCTTTCACAGGGTTTTCTCATAAGGCGCAACGATGAAACGATCAGGTATGCAAAAGGCCAGGCTTGAAGCACGGCATCAGCCGTCAGGATTGACAACGCCGTTCGCCGGCCTGTCGTTTACGGATTATGTGGGCGCATCCCGAAACATGCTGTTTCAGGCACACAAGAATGCTGCCAATCCCGAGAAAATCGTCGAGGGCAATGCGCCGTTCGAACTCAAGCCACATGCCGGTTTTGCTGCCGGAAAAAACAAACCCTGCCGGCGCGGCGTGCTGCTCACCCATGGCCTGACCGACTCCCCGTATTTCATGCGCCACCTGGCCGAACTTTTCCGGAACAACGGCTTTTACGTCATGGCGATCCTGCTGCCCGGTCACGGCACGCAACCCGGTGACCTGCTGGATGCCAGATGGCAGGAATGGGCAAAAACGCTCGCTTACGGGGTCGAGCAGTTAAGCGGCGAGGTGGACGAAATCTATCTGGCGGGATACTCGCTGGGCGGCGCGCTGAGCGTCTATCACAGCCTGTCTGACAGCCGGGTTCGCGGGCTGTTTTTATTCTCGCCCGCCTTCCGCATTTCACCCAAAGCCGCATGGGCGAACTGGCACAAACTGTATAGCTGGCTGATCCCGTCCGCAAAATGGCTCACTATTTTCCCCGACAGCGACCTCTACAAGTATGAATCCGTCACCAAACAGGCCGTCGCACAAACCTGGGCGCTGACACGGGAACTGAACGCAAAATTAACGCATCGCCGCTTCGAGCTCCCCGTCTTCGTCGCTGCCAGCGCAGAAGACACGACGGTCAGTACAGCCGCTACAATACAATTCATGCGCCGTACGTCAAACCCTGCCAGCCATCTGCTGCTCTACAGCGCCGATTTGCCTGCTATTTCCTCAGATAAAATCGAGCTGGTTAACAGTTTCATGCCAGATGAGCGCATATTGAGTTTCTCGCATACTTCCATCGTGATGCCTGCGAATGATGCACACTACGGGGTCTCAGGAGAATATTGCAATTGCCTGCATTACTACCCTGACGAGATGAATAAATACGCAACCTGCATCGAGCATCCGCAACAGGCTTTTCTGGGCGAACTGACCCCTGAAAATCTCGCCATGGGTCTGCTTTGCCGCCTGACGTACAACCCCCGATTTGCCGAACTGAAAATCGCCATGCAGCGCTTCTTGGACAAACTGTAAGCATTATTGAAGCGCAGCGCTGATCAGCAAAAACGATATCGGGGAATATTCATACGCTATTCGCCCCATTGAACGGGCCGGATCGCGGTAAACTTGCAGAAAATCAAACCGGATGCATCCGGCAAAAAATTCAAGAGGCGTATTCTATGGGTAACTGGTTTCTGTCTTTAAGCATCCGCTGGAAGCTGCAATTCGGCTTTTTTCTGGTGACCATGGTCACCACGGTCTACAACCGCATCCTCGCCTCGCATGAGCTTGGAAAAATGGTCGATATCGCTCGCGCCAGCGGCGTGGACGCGCGGATTATCAGCCAGCTCGACGCCAACCACAGCGCCTACATTTATAACTCCTTCTGGGAATCAGGCCTTGAGTTTGCACTCCAGTTTTTTCTCATCAGCTTCGTCGCAGGATTATTCGTCAAACCGATTCAAACATTATGCAGCGCGTTAAAAGCCGTGGTTCAGGGCGATCTGACCCGCGAAGTCAAGATCAGCTCGCAGGACGAAATCGGCATGCTGGAGAAAAACTTCAACGAAGTATTGAGCAAGCTCAACCACATCATGCGCGAAGTGGATGCCAGCGGCAGGGAAATGGAGCAGTCCGCCTTCCAGATTGCCAAGATTTCGCATGAAATCGCTGAAGTCGGCCGCAGTGAACAGAGCCGTTCGGCCGAAGTCAGCCGGGTCACCGATCAGTTACATCACATCTCGGATAGCGTGCAAACGCAGGCGACAGGTGCGGCAGGGCGCGCCCAGCAGACCGAGGAACGGGCGCGTGTAGGCATCCGCATGGTGCAGAAAAACATTTCCGAAATGGAAGGAACCACTCAGGAAGTCAATCAGGCGGCGCACAAAATTTTCGAACTGGCGCAATCCGCCGAAAAAATACACGAAATCATCAACGCCATCCAGAGCATCGCCAAACAGACCGATCTGCTGGCGCTGAATGCCGCCATCGAAGCGGCACGGGCAGGTGAGCAGGGGCGCGGCTTCGCCGTGGTCGCCGACGAAGTACGCAAACTGGCCGAGAGCACCACGCGTGCCGCCGGGGAAGTATCAACTATCATTGAGCAACTGAGCGGCAGGATCGATCAGGTGACTTCTTCCATGCAGGTGGTGGTGAGCAAGGTACACGAGAACCAGCGTGTTGCAGGAGAGACGGCTGCGGTGATCGAACACATGGCGGGCGAGGTCGCCCAAACCGCGAGCGCCAATGACGGCATTTCGGTTGCCAGTGGCGAGCAGCGGAAAAATGTCAATCTGCTGCAGGAGACGCTGGTACAACTGTTTGATACGCTGCATAAAAGCTCGGCCAAGGTGGAAACCACCGCCGCCATCGGCGACAGCCTGCACAAGGTAACCGGCAAGCTGAATCAGCTGATGTCAGGCTTTACCTTCGAGAGCGTCAACGTCATTGAGCCGGCGCAGAACGAGCGACGCACCTGTCCGCGCGCCACCAACCGGCTGCTGGTCACCGCGACGCAAAATGGAAAATCCTTTGAGTGTTCCAGCCTTGATTTCAGCCTCGCCGGCATGCGCTTGATGCTGAGTAAACCACTGGATAACACACATCCGGTCGAACTGGACGTCTGCATACCTCAGAATGATTTAAACCAGTACGAACATCAGGCGCCACTGAAGTTGCGCGGTCGCATCAGCTGGCAGCGCATGGAGGGTGACAAACCGCAGTGCGGTATCGCCTTCGAAAACATGTCGGACGCGGCGAACCGCAAACTGCGCGAAAGTTTCCAGTATTTCCACAAAACACCGGAATTTTAAACTGATGATCGCCTATCTGTCCGCACTATTGGTTTTAACCGGCCTGTGCATCCATTTCGCCGCACTGGCCCCGCTGCGCAAACTGATCGCCATGTTTAAGGCCGGTTCGTTACGCAACAAGTGGCTGACCATGACAGCGATGGTTTTTATATTCATTGCCGGTTATCTGAATTATGTGGTGATGTTCTGGGGGCAACAGAACAACTGGCATGACCTCACCATTCCCGGCATTTTCCTGTTCGGCGCCCTGTTTGTCTGGCTGACGATCACACTGTCGCTGCAAACCGCCACTGATTTGCAGCGTATAGATGTCCTTGAAGCGGAAAACATCACCGACCCGCTGACCCGGGTATTTAATCGTCGTTATCTGGATAGCCGGCTTGAGACAGAAGTCACGCGCGCCAACCGATACTCCCTGAGTCTGTCTGTATTAATGCTCGACATCGATCATTTTAAACGGGTGAATGATACCTACGGGCATCATGCAGGTGATGTCACGCTGTCTACACTATGCAGCCTGGTCAAGGAAGATTTGCGAGATATGGATGTGGTTGCACGTTACGGCGGGGAAGAATTCATCGTGATTTGCACCAATACCCCTATCGAGGGCGCTATGCTGGTCGCAGAACGTCTGCGCCGACTCATTGAAGCGCATCCGGTCGAAATTCCTGACGAAGCCGGTGGTATCAGAACTATACAGATCAGCACCAGCATCGGCGCTGCGGGGCTCAATGCGACCCTGAACAGCAAGGAGAAGTTGCTTGAAGCCGCAGACAAAGCACTCTACCGCGCCAAAGAACAAGGCAGAAACCGGGTTGTTGTCGCCTGAAGTCATGGCTCAAACACCCGTTTGAAGCGGATACTGCCTGCCCTTCAAATACAATAAGCCATTATGAACCATACGCTGATCTATGCACACCGTGGCGCCAATCGCGAAGCGGCGGAAAACACCCGTAGCGCATTTGAACGTGCGCTGCGCTATCCCATCGACGGTATAGAGACCGACGTGCAGTTAAGCCGCGACGGAATCGCCGTGCTGTGGCACGACCGGTTTTTAGGCAAAGTGGGCCTGCCTGATCAGCACATCGACGATTTCGATTTGCAAGACTTGCAGGCGATGAATTTTGCCGCGCATTTTTCGCCTAGCCCTCTCCCCAACCCTGATGGAACGACTAGCCATTCGACTAAGGCATCAAATAACGATGCCCAAGTCGCTGGTTATCTCCCGCAAGCAGGAGAGGGAGCAAACGAATCGCTGCGCGAATTTCACATAACTCATCCTGAAAGCCTGATGACGCTGCAATCCTTTGTCGATGCCTATCGACAACGCTGCCGCCTGCTGCTCGAAATAAAGAATCGGGACTGGGAAACCCCGGCGCGACAGGAACTTAAAGTGCGAATGACACTGGCGATGAGCGGCATCGATCAGGCGATCCGGGTCTCTTCATTCCATCTGGACAGTCTGGTCTATGCCCATCAAATCGCACCCGACTTTCCACTGATTTACAACGTCGAACCCGAACAAACAATAGCGGATGTGCAACGCGTCGTGACAGAGAATCCCTTTTTGCACGGGCTGTGCCTGCCGATCACGACATTGAATGAAACCATCGTCAGGCTGTTGCGCGATCACCAGAAATGCATCGCGGTTTACACCTGCAACAGCGACGCACAAATCAACCTAGCCTTGGCGCTGGGCGTGGATATCCTGATCAGCGATGTGCCACAGAAAGCGTTGCAGATGAGAAGTGAACGATAAACAGAACGGCTGATGCGGCCAGTTGCAGCAGATCAGCCCGGCGAAAAACCTGATCCTGATGAAGCGCAGAAAACTGGAGCGGGTGAAGGGGATCGAACCCTCGTATGCAGCTTGGGAAGCTGCCGTTCTACCATTGAACTACACCCGCATTTTAAGTAATTGATTTTTAACGACTTTTTAAAATCAGAAATTACACTATGTGTCAGTTGGTGGTGTCACTATACCACAACTAGCACCTTGGATTGACCTGTGTTGAATGGTATCATTTCATAGGATGTAATTATGACTTATGGCAGGTTGCTGGAAAGAAGAAAAAACGGAACGTTCTACTTTCGTCAGGTCTATCAATACAACGGCAAGCAAATTGCTAAAAGAATCAGTTTAAAAACATCTGATATTACTGTTGCTAGATTTCTGGCACTTCAATTCAAGGCTCGCATTGAAATGATCGATTTTAATAATGTGAAAAAATTTGACGTTTCATATGATGATAATGGAAATATAAAATCTGTTAATGTCAAAAGCGAAAGTGATGCCCAAAATCTTCAAGAATTTCTTAAATTACAAGAAATTCATAAAGCAGAGGCTCACAAAAGAGATATTGAAAAATTAAAATTACAGCAGGAATTTGATAAAAAAATTACTGATAAGAAAAAAGAGGAATTCCTTAAAAGTGAGAAAGGGGAGCTTTATCAAAAACTTGAAGCAAAACTTATTCACAAAGAAAAATTAACACAATTAAAAGATGCTTATATTGCTGAATTAGAAGTCACTGAAAATACAAAATACAAATACAACCTCTTTATTGGAAAATTTATAACCTACGCAAATAGTTTAAATGTATTTGACTTGTCTGGGATTGATAGAAAATTAGTTTATGCTTACTTGCTATATTTAAGAAACTTTGAGCATAAAAGTGATAGCACGATAAAGAATATTTTTAACAATCTATCAAGTTTTTTCAATCATTTGATTAGAACTGGTGAAGCAATTAATCAGGTCAATCCGTTTGTTGGTCATAAATTAAAAGATGATAAAGACGACAAAAATAGATTGCCATTTACTAATGATGAATTACAAAATATTTTCAGTAGTGACAAATTGCAATCCAATAAAAAACTGTTTTTTGTCTGTTTGCTTTTAGTGACAACAGGAGCTCGTCCGAATGAAATTTGTCAACTTTGGACTGATGATATTTATATTGATAATGGAATTTACAAAATTCGAATTGTAGAAAATTCAAACAGAGATCAAACATTAAAAACTAAAAGTAGTGAGCGTGTTATTTATCTCAATTCAATTCTTGAAGAATTTAATTTCACTGAATATCTAAAATCTAAAAAATTAGGTATGATTTTTGAATTAAAAAAACCAGCACAAAAGACCTATTCAACATTCATCAGTCAGGATTTTACTGAACTTTTACGATCTATTGGAATTGAAAAAAAGACTATGTATTGTTTTAGGCATACAGTTATAGATAGATTGAAACAATCACTTGTTTTAAAATCAATAAATGAGGATCTAGTCGGTCATGAAGGACAAGGAACAAATGCAAAAGTATATTCTCAACAACATTCTGCTGAAAATCTGAAGAAAGAAACTGAAGAGATTCTTAAATATAGAGAAATAGAATATTTCAAGCAAGCGTTAGGAGTTAATGTTTAATTTACTTTTAACACCCCCAGGCTGTCGCCAGCCCCCAAGGGGACTTCACGCATAGAGGAACGGTTACGACTTTACAAGGTAAGAGCTTGTAGGGGTGTTTAAACCTGTTTTAGAGCTATATTTTTACAACCTTTGCTTTAACAGTTTTAGGTTCATCATTCACAAGTACATTTTCTAATTTTAAATCAAGTATTAATTTATTTACTTCTTCTTTCAATGTATTGTTTGAAATAAGTAATTTAATACAATCTAAAATTTGATTTAAAGATATTAAAATATCTTTTTTATCTTGATAAGAATTAGGAAAATCTTTAAAAAACTCATAATGAGTAATAGAGCCTATATCAAATTTTCTTGTAAACTGACCTAATTTTTGATTTCTTCTTGCTCTATCTGATTTTGTTTCACAATCAGACAATGGATTTTTAGCAATAAAATCTTTTGATAAATCGTTAGACAATGAAAATTCAGATTGTAAATATGTATTAATAAAAGATTTTAAAGTAGTGCTTACTAATTTATCTTTTAAATGTTCTTTGTTTTCATCTAATCTTTGAAAATGCTTTTCAATTTCTTTTTTAGGATTTCTAAAAAACTTTTGAGCATAATTAAAAGATGATGTTAATTCAACAGAGTTTATATCTTCATTGGTAAACAAAGAGCATATATATTTTAAATCAATTCCATCTGTTACCAAATCAATACTAACCATTTTATTTAAAGCATATATATAAACAATGTTGTCTTTAATTGTTTCGTAGTTGTTATTTTTCTTTTGTATCATAATTTTACTTCCTATTTTATATATTTATAGCAAATAAAAATAACTTGTCAAGTGAGAAATATATATTTTTCACTATGATAATAAAATACATACAAAATTAAAATAATCTAAGTCATTTTTGAATTCACTCAGCAATTTGATTTATTATTTCCTATTGTTTCCCTTTATGACTTATTGTTTCCTAATGTTTCCTTTTATGACTTATTTTGACTTATTTGTTGATTTAGATACGAAAAGCAGAACAATACGGAATGAGAAGAACAAATCGACGTGAGGGTGTTCCTCCCCGTCTAAAACCTCATATTGTATAAGGCAAAAACAACCCGTTCCACTACTAACTACGGGAATTTGTTATCTTTATTAAATTAATTTTTTAGGGAACCCACTACACTTTTGAAAATTTTGTTGTCTTTATCAAAATTGTTTTTAATCATTATGCAACTTCCGGTCAACAGCAAGCTGTCGCCGGTCCTAGATAGAAAGCCAATAGTCATTGGCATAGATAGACTAGCACTCTAACGAGTTAAACGATTCTAGGTATGTTTAAACACGATTTAGAGCTATATTTTTAATTAACCCCAATTGAAGACAGTTCTTTCAAGTTCAACAATTTTAAATCTTAAAGAATGAAGTTTCAAAATATCATCATTTTTTAAAGGATTATTTTTTAAAATAATTTCATTTATTTCGTCATTTAATTCTTTAAGTTTTTGGTGAACATCTTTTTCTTTTTCCATAATAATCCATTAAGTTTAAAATTTTGGTTTAGGTGTTGATGGTGTAAAATTATTACCTTTATTTAATTCATCAGTTTTTGCCTGGATTAATTCACTTGCTTTTGATTCTTTCTCTGCTTGTTTCTGTAAAATTTGAGATTGTAATTCTGCAATTTTTCCCATTAGTTCAAATTTAATTTTAATGTCACTTGCTTTCATCATATTTAAAGAACCAATTCTCAATTGAAGTCCTAATATTGAATTATTAATAGATAAAATTTGTTTATCAAGACCTGCAATTGCTTTTTCAATTCCTGCCGAGGCTCCATTTCCTGAATGCGATGGAATTTTAATTGATGGTTTATCATCATTAGAATTATTAGAATTAAAATTAATTTTTGGATCAGTTGGTTTGTTTTTTAAATCATCTTTATTTTTAGCTTTCAAATCAGATAAATCATCTTTAGCTTTATCTATTGACACTTCTTTACACATTTTAATATTATCTTCAACAGTTTGTGCTGGACTTTGTGCTGGACCATCTTTTTTTGGTTGTGGTTGCTGTTGATCATTTGAGTTAGGACTTGATTTCTTATCGTTCTTCTTATCATCTTTTTTAGTCAACTTCTTTTTAGATTTTGGTACATATTTTCTTGATTTATTTTTTTTAATTGATTTTGTACCTTTGCTTTTTAACTTTTCATTATTCTGTTTGCTTATTGATTTATGTTTTTCAAGTTTTTCAACTTTATCTTTTCTTTCATCATTTGTTAAAGATGTTGATAACAATGGATCATTTTTTATCTTTTCATTGTTCTTATGTTCAATTCTTAAATCTTCAAAATTTGCATCTTTTTTGAATAATTCACCTTCTAATCTAATAGCCTTATCAAATCCAGTAGGAACAAAAGAAATATAATCATAGGAATGTTTACCAGTTTTTTGATTAACTGGATCATTCTCTTTATCTAAAAATTTTACTTCACCATTTTTTTGTAAATATTGAATTAATTCTTGTCTGTTATTTAATTCACCGTCAAGAACCAATTTGCTAACATATCTTTGAATTTCATTTTTTTTCGGTTTAACAATTTCTTTTTGATATTGTGCTGTTGGTGATGGATTTCTAATGTCTTTCATTTCTAAATCATTATGTTTGATTGCAAACGGATCTCTAATGACTCTCTCAAATCCTAACTTGTCATTAAGAATATCTACAAAGTTATCTCTTAAATCTAAACTTAATTGACCTGGTGGAAACGGGTTAAATTGTCTGCCTGTTGTTAATTCCATTTTTAAAAAAGCACAATTCAATTCAACATTTCCTTTATCTGTATGAATATTAAAATAATCTAAATAATTTTCATCATGGTTCAATCCATTAAAAAAAGTATCTCTAAAATCTTTAATAACATTTTCCTCTAAATAGGTTTTTAATTTTTCATTGTCATATTCTGGAATAAATTTACCATCTTTATTTTTCCTACCTTGTTGTGAACCATCTTCATTTTTTAAAATAAATTCATTTAATTCATTATCTCTAAATGAAATTGTTAATGATGTATGAGTACATTTTCTGCCTGTTGATTTTGCTAAATTTTCAGCGTCAAGCATTCTTTCTTTATCACCAGAAATCAAACAAGGTTTATTGATTCTTTCTTTATTTGTGTGATCTCTATCACTTTCAAAATAATTTAAAGCAGATTTAACTGATGAACCTGTATTATTAAAACTCATTACTGCCATAATATTAATTCCTATTTTTATTTTTCTTCTTTCTTTTTTTGAATTAAATTAGTTAATTTTTCCATTTCATTTTTTATCAAAGTTAATTCTAAAAATAATTTCTGTTTGTCATCATCAGTAAAAAATTTTGCTGAATTTATCTTTTTAGTTTGTTGATTTAGATTATTTCCTATTCTTTTTATTTCACCTAAAAACGAATTATTTAATAATCCATACTTAAACTTTTCTTCAAAAAAATCATCAATAAACTTTTCTTTTCCGTTAAAAATTCTATTTCTAACATATGAAGCCATTGAGTTAAATCCAGCACTGTCATACAGATTTTCAATTCTAGTTTTTTCATATGGTGATAACTTAATATCAAAACTAACTGTTCTTCTGTATTCTTGATAATCATTAGTTTCACTTCTTCCTCTTTTTACTTTCTTTATATTTTTATTACCTGTATTCATATAATTAAATCCTATTTTTTAGAATAAAAACTTAAACAGGGCTAGGGAAGAATTCCCTAAAAAGTCTAATCAAAGGACAAAATAATTGATAAATTATTTTAGGCCGTATGATGTAGTAGCCTTGCTTTAAAGTTCTTATTTCAAGTTTTAGTTTAAAAGGTTTTTTTCATATGTAAATAGTAAAACTTAAAGTCGATAATAATTATTAATATTTGTATTCACTCATAGCCTTAAAAAAATATCATTTACAATAAAAATATCTTATAAAATCGTTACGAAGCCAGCAAGTACAATGAATACAAGTATTAATAAATATCAAAGTACACTCATAAATAATAATAATTAATACATTAGCGAAGTTGCCTTAAACAGATTTGAATACGTAACGAAGCAAGTAAGTACCTTGAATACAAGTAATCAAATTATAGAGATTACATATATTCAAAAATTAATGATTACTTGTATTCAAATGTGGTTGACTTCTTAAATTTATTTATTATCGTTGTACTATCAATTCGGAGGAAGTTATGAAAAATAAAAACATAAAATTAGAAAGAACAAATATATTTTTATCTGTTGAAGAAAAGAATTTTTTAGTGGCTGTGGCTGAAAAAAATGAACAGTCTTTATCTTGGATTTTAAGAAAAATTTTGAGCAACTATGTTGATTACTGCAATAAAAACAAAATAAAAAATTCAAGTACAAAGGAAATAAATAAAACTTTAAATAATATTACTTATAATGAAATATTGGAAGATATGTCTAATGATGAAGATATTGAGGTTGTGCTAAATAAAGAAATTGTTGAAGGGAAAAATAAAGAAGTTACTGAAATTGATTGGAAGTTAGGTGTATAAAACATACTGAAGTGGATCACGATAGTGCAAAATCATAATCTATCCAGACATTAGCAAGCTCGTCTTGCTTCCAGGTAGACCCAAACCCAGTCATTGACTGGGTTTGTTATTTGGATTGATTATTTTTATGTAAAAAATCGCCGTTTCCAATTTTTATTCTTTCTTCTGTTTAAATCATTAATTAATATTATCTTGTACTTTTAATCATTATTGATTAGATATTTAATTTAATTCTTGTAATTGGAATTTGTTATTAATGCATATATCAGACATTTTTTATCATACATGTCAGCAAGGGGTTTGAAGATTTCTATAAAGCCTTATTAATCAATAGCTCCGTGGGTTGGTTGAGAAAATAGAGGGGTTGGGTAAAGGGGTTGGAAGATTTCTATAAAGCCTTATTAATCAATAGCTCTGTGGGTTGGTTGAAAGGGTTTATTTTGTTTTTTTGTGTTTGACATTGTTAATTTTTAGATATAAAAAAACTCCAATTAAGGAGTTATTTATCTTGCTTGCTATAACCAAATACATCTAAAAGTTCTTCTTCTGTTGTATTGTCGTAATCTTTTGGTGGTTCTGCATTTTTAAGAATAGTCTTGTTAAATTTCTCTTTATATTCTTCAAACACATCAAAAAACTCTTTCTTTCGCTTTAAATTGATATGAAATTGAAATTGTTGAGCATTAGCATTAACATAAATTAAAAGGCTTAAAACATCATTTATTTTAGGTATTTTAGGAGCTTCAAGAATTTGGACAACTAAAGGTATTTCATTAAATACTTTAATAAATTTCATTTCTTCAAGCTGTTTTAAATATCCTGATATGTCACCTTTGTTTATTCCTAATTCTTTAGCTAATCCAGTTTTAGAAATTTTTTCATAGACTCCAATTAATCCACTTTTATAAGTAGCAATGCAAGCAAGATAAGTAATTATGTTATTTAAAATATTTCTAGGTCTTGGAATTAGAATTAAATCTTTGAAGACTTTTTTATTTAATGTGAAGTAATTAAACTCATCATTATTGACATTTTCGTTATTGGTTGATATATTATTATTGTTGTGATACATAAATACCTCTTATCGTTTGGGGTCTATTAAAAGCACTTGTTGGTCGCAGGTGCTTTTATTTTTGTTCTTGTGTTCTTTTCATTTCATCGTCAATTAGTTTTCTAATTAATTCACCCATAGATATTTCTTTTGTATCAGATAAATCTTTAATAAATTTATGTTCTTCTGGCGTGGTCATTATTAGCATTTGTTTTGTTAATTTTGGCTTTCTCATTATATTTCCTTGGTTATATAACTATATATATAAATTATATTTCTTGAATGTCAATATACAGATGAAAAAAAAGCACTCTTACGAGTGCTTTTTAATTAATACGATATTAAATTAGTTCTGATTGTTTTGGTGGCTTAATTCTCTTTGTTTTTCCATTCATCAATTCAGAAAATACTTTTTCAATTTCTTCTAATGGCTCATCTTGCATAAACCTAAATACTGAAGCTGACAAATATTCTGGTAGCTGCTCAAAAGCCAGCCATTTTCTTTTTTCAGCTTCGCATACAAAACCAGTTGTATTTGATCCTGCAAATATATCTAAAACAAGATCACCTGGTTCAGTCAAAAACCTTATAAAAAACTCAGGAAGTTTTGCTGGAAATCTTGCAGGGTGTGCATCAATTCCTACATCTTTGCATAATTTTAAATATTTAGAATTAGCTTCAGAGTTTGGAATTTGCAAAAGATTTGAAGGAATTGCACCTCCATTATCTTTACCAAAAGATGATCCAATATCATGCCCTGACGGTCTTTTAGCAGGTGAATAATATGCTGCTGGATCTTTAATAAGTTTTTTCATTTTCTCAGAATACTCAACCAATACATTTGACACATTGGCTTTAGGAAATTCAGATTTAGATAACCACCAGACTGTATTTACTGAATCTTTAGCTCTTATTTTCCTTTTGTTTACCCATTCAATAGGTGATGGTAATTTGGATGGATTGAACCAAAAAAACTCTTCTGCAAGATGAAAACCAATTTCATCACATAATTTAATAAGCACTCTGTAATTATATAAGCTACGAACTGGAACACCTTTTCTATAAGCACCACCAAGATCAATTACAAATGATCCATCTGGTTTCAATTTCTTGAGAACTAATTCAGCAAATTGTGCTAACCAATCAATGTATTCATATTCATCTTTATTACCATATGTTTTTTTTCGTTGTAATGCAAAAGGGGGCGATGTCATTACCAGGTTGATGGACTCATCAGGAAGCTGCTTCAGTAGCTCTATGGAGTCACCAACATACGCCGAACCATGTTCTGTCGTATAGAGTGCCTGTTGCTTCAGTGTTGGTGTGCTCATCTTTTACCTGCTATTCTTGAAAAGGAAACTTATAGTCTGTAGATACAAAGTTGTCAAGCGTAGATCATTGGGACTTACGAAAAATGACCATGAGCATGACAGCACGACAAAATTTTGCTCACAACCTAAGAAAAATCAGAAATTCTCAAGGTATTTCACAAGAGAAGCTGGCAGATCTTGCTGAACTCCATAGAACCTATGTAAGTTCTGTGGAAAGGTGTGAACGAAATATTACTGTTGACAATATGGAAAGATTGGCTGTCGCTCTTGGTGTTGATATTAGAGAGCTTTTGCAGCCCAATGACTAATCCACATATTGAAACCGATAAAGAAAAATTTGATCGCCTATTCCCATATGTTCGTGAATATCAGGAATTAGCTTCAAAACATAAAATCAATGATATTTTCCAAGATAATGGTGGGAAATATCTACAACTTTTAATGATCCTAAACCTCTCTACTGATGGAGCAAGAGAGGGAAATGATGCAATTGATGCTGCTGGAAATGAGTATGAAATTAAAACTGTAAATATGCAATTACAGCACCAATTTACAACTCATCACCATATGAACCCTGTTATTATTGCAAAATATAGACAGGTTGATTGGTATTTTGCAGCATTTAAAAATATTGAGCTTCAAGTTATTTATAAAGTGAAGCCCGACAAAATGGAGCACTTTTATTCCAAGTGGGAAAAGAAATGGCATGATGATGGTGGAAAGGATATTAATAATCCTAAAATTCCATTGTCATATGTAATGCAGCACGGTGAAGTTGTTTGGCTACCTGAAAATCAGACTGAATTCACCAAGCCTAAATTGGTTAAAGATCCAAATAGAGTCACCAAGCCAAGAAAATCAAAAAAGCAAATTGGAATTGAAGACCTGTAATAACAAAAGCACCTTTAAAGGTGCTTATTTTTTGATACTTAAATTACTTTTATTTCACACGATATTTTTCAATATCTTCACCTGCTGCAATCACTTCTGCAACCCATGATGGTTTACGACCACGTGCAACTCCAGACCAGGTTAAATCATCTTTACGATACATAACAACAGTATCTTTATTAGCTGTTTTCTTTGTGGTATTCTTATTAGTAGCTACTTCAAACCCAAGATCTTTTGATGTAAAACCATATGTTGAAATTTTTTCTTTGACATCAGCAAGCACATCATTAAATTCAGCTTTAACAAGCTCTTGAGCTTGTTCTTCCAGCTTCTTGATTTGGGCACGAATTTCAGAAATTGTAGGTTTAGACATTGATTTGCTCCTTTTAATTAAATTACAACTTAATTTTATTATATCAATTTTTAACAAATACACTCTAATATTGAAGAACTTTAACTAAAATAGCTATTTATTTTTAATTCATTGCTGTGATGATTAACGATGGAAAATAAAAAAACCAGTCTCTTGACTGGTTTTCTATTTTATTTAGGTTAAACATTTTTATTCTAATCACTGGTATTAACAACAGGTTCCAATATACCTAATTCTGAATGATAATTCTGAAGAGTTGTGTGTATATCTATTTTATGCCTTGCCTTTTAGTATTGTGGAAGGTGTTAGCATATATACTAGATTGTGAACCGAGTGGTGCTATTGAATTTTGGTTCAAAAATTTGATGGGGCACGTTATGATGGTGTGTCAGTTTGGTGGGTCAGTTCTAAACTGTAGTTTCTATGCGATTTATATAAATATTCTTATAAGTCAATAAGTTATAAATGCTGTGATCTAGTTTAACATTTTACCATTGAACTACACCCGCGTGTTAGCATTGCCATTTTACCGTAAGCTAAGGATAAATTGATAGTGATAACTGTCTACGTGAATGGCGCAGCGCGCCAACTGACACCAAATTGCAGTATTGCTGCGCTGATCGAAGAACTGGGTTACACAGGAAAACGCATCGCGCTGGAACGAAATGGCGAGATTGTGCCGCGCAGCCAGTATGCCGAACGATACCTGATCGATGGCGACAAGCTGGAAATCGTTGTGGCAGTTGGCGGCGGATAATTCAGGATTCAGGATTCAGGATTCAGGATTCAGGATTCAGGATTCAGGATTCAAAAAATCATATTTCATGAAGCACCATAAGGATTACAACATGAACGACCCGCTCATCATCGCAGGAAAAAGCTATTCATCACGGCTGCTGGTTGGCACCGGCAAATACAAGGATTTCACTGAAACCCGTGCAGCGCTGGACGCCAGCGGGTGCGAAATCGTCACCGTGGCGATCCGCCGTACCAATCTGGGCCAGAACCCGAACGAACCGTCCTTGCTAGACGCCGTGCCGCCGTCAAAATTCACCTATTTGCCCAACACCGCGGGTTGTTACAGCGCGGAAGATGCGGTGCGCACCCTGCGTCTGGCGCGCGAACTGCTGGACGGGCATACTCTCGTCAAACTGGAAGTGCTGGGCGATCCGCAGTCTTTATATCCCAACGTGATCGAAACCATTGCAGCCGCAAAAACGCTGGTGGCCGAGGGATTTCAGGTCATGGTCTACACCTCGGACGATCCCATCATCGCACGCCAACTGGAAGACATCGGTTGTGTCGCGATCATGCCGCTAGCCTCGCTGATCGGCTCCGGCATGGGCATCTTGAATCCTTGGAATCTGCAACTCATCATGGATCGCGTGAAGGTTCCTGTGATCGTCGATGCAGGCGTGGGTACCGCGTCGGATGCCGCGATTGCGATGGAGCTGGGTTGTGCAGGCGTGCTGATGAATACCGCGATTGCCGGCGCGCAAAATCCGGTGATGATGGCCTCCGCGATGAAAAAAGCCACCGAAGCGGGACGCGAAGCATTTTTAGCCGGCCGCATGCCGAAAAAACTCTACAGCGCGAGCCCCAGCTCCCCGACCGCCGGCATTATCGCATCCGTAAGAAGCTAACAATCACCCTCTCCTGCCCTTTCGGGCACCCTCTCCCACTCGTGGGAGAGGGTATGGGGAGAGGGTCGCTCAACAAAATAAACACTATGACTGAAACAACCGACCTCAAAAACAAGCAAGCTTGTTCCCCTCACCTCAATCCTGATGGCACAACTAGCCATTCGACTAAGGCATCCGAAAACGATGCCCAAGTCGCTGGTTATCTCCCAGAGGGCGAGGGGACAGACGAGTCGCTACGCGACTCTCAAGTTAATCGCCATATCCGCAGCTTTGTATTAAGACAGGGGCGCGTCACCGTTGCGCAGCAACGCGCAGTCGACACCCTGCAACCGGTTTACGGCATACCCTATGCCGCACAGCCGCTGGACCTTGAACAGGCCTTTGGCCGTTCTGCACCCAAAATACTGGAAATCGGCTTCGGCATGGGCGACAGCACCGCGACCATCGCAGCGGCGAATCCCCAAAACGATTACCTGTGTCTGGAAGTACATACACCGGGGGTCGGCAATCTGCTCAAGGTAATGGGCGAACAGGACATCACCAACATCCGCATCATCCAGCACGATGCGGTGGAAGTGCTGCGCGATATGATAGGTGACAATACGCTGGACGGCGTGCACATCTTCTTTCCCGATCCCTGGCACAAGGCGCGCCACAACAAGCGCCGATTGATACAGGCGCCCTTCATCGAAAAACTGATGAAAAAACTCAAACCGGGTGGTTACATCCACGTCGCGACCGACTGGCAGGATTATGCGGAACAGGTCTTAGCCGTGCTAAGCGCCGAACCATTGCTGGAGAACACCGCCACCGATTATGCCCCGCGTCCCGATTATCGCCCGCTCACCAAGTTCGAGAAGCGCGGCATCAATCTGGGGCATGGCGTGTGGGATCTGGTGTTCCGCAGAAAATAGCCTACCGGGGGTAGCCCGGCGGCAGACTCAACGAACGCTTCAACATCCGCAGGTCGGGTTCACCCTAAAGGGTACGAGAGCCCGTCAGGGCGTAACCCGACAAACAATATTCAGAGGCGCAAAGATGTCGGGTTACGCGACGCCAACCCGACCTACAGGACTGCCCACAAAACCTGTAAAATCACTTCCATGAATACGAAACATGCCGATCCGGCCGATGAAGTCATGTGCCATTGCAGCGGCACACGGCGAAGCATGGCTAAAAACCTGTTCGAACAAGGTATGGATATGGATGCGATTTCCAGATGGACGGGTGCCCTTTCTGGTTGTGGTGGCTGCGAATGGGATATTGCACAGTTTCTGAGGGATCTCGCCGCCCAGCATGGCCCGCAAACGCCGCAGCATCCGTAGGTCGGGTTCACCCTAAAGGGTACGAGAGCCCGCGAGGGCGTAACCCGACAAACAATGTTCAGAGGCGCAAAGATGTCGGGTTACGCGATGCTAACCCGACCTACAGAACTGAGGGATCTCGCCGCCCAGCATGGCCCGCAAACGCCGCAGGACTGAACGGCGAACAGGGCACTTCTGAATCAGCGCAGAAATATCTCCAGCAGATCGTTCAGAAATCGCTGGCCCTTCAAGGTTGGAGCGATGCCAGCAATATCGCGCTTCAACAAGCCGCGCTTTTCAGCTTCAAACAATTCCCGCTGAATGGCGATCAATGACAGGCTGGTGCGCTCAGGAAACAAAACAGGATCGAATCCTTCGTTCAGGCGCAATGCATTCATCATGAATTCGAACGGCAGCTCCTCAAGACTCACTTCGTTTTCAACCTGCACCGGCGCACCCAGAGCCACCTGCTGCATGTAGGCCTGCGGTTGCTTGTAGCGCGCCCGACGGAGAATTTTATCGGGGAAACTCAGCTTGCTGTGCGCACCGGCGCCTATACCTAAATAATCGCCGAATTTCCAGTAGTTCAGGTTGTGACGGGAGCGCATTTTATCTTTGGCAAAGGCGGACGTCTCGTAGTGCTGATAACCGTTTGCGGCCAGCAGTGCTTCGATGGCTTGCTGCATATCGGCGCTGGCGTCGTCGTCCGGCAACGAGGGCGGATTGCGATAAAACAGCGTATTGGGCTCCAGCGTCAGGTGATAACAGGACAGATGTTGCGGCGTAAAAGACAGCGCGGTCTCTACATCCTGCAGCGCTTCTTCCAGTGTCTGATTGGGTAGTGCATACATCAGGTCGAGGTTGATATTGTCGAAATGCAGCTTTGCGATTTCAATTGCGGCGCGCGCCTCACAGGCCGAATGGATGCGCCCCAGCGCTTTCAAATGCGTATCGTTGAAACTCTGGATGCCCATCGACAACCGGTTCACACCCGCCTCGCGAAAGGCCGCGAATTTGTCCGCTTCCACCGTGCCGGGATTCGCCTCCAGCGTGATTTCGGCGTTCCCTGAAAGTGGCAGCAGCATGCGCACCTGACGCAGGATCTCGGCAATCGCCTCGCCGGATAACAGACTGGGCGTGCCGCCGCCAAAAAAGATCGTCTGGATTTTTCGCCCCCAGATTTGCGGCAGCGCCATTTCCAGATCGCGAACCAGCGCGGCGACGTATTGCTTTTCAGGAAATGCGCCGCGCGCCTCATGCGAATTGAAGTCGCAATACGGGCATTTCTTCACGCACCAGGGGATGTGGATGTATAGCGAGAGCGGCGGCAGCGCGGTAAAACTGACGCGCCGGGAAGACACCGCAACGGGTTGCAAAAAACTCATTCGGCCATCAGACGCTGCAACAGCACTTTCATGGCTTTACCGCGATGACTGATAGCGTGCTTTTCCACGGAAGTCAGCTCGGCACTCATCTTGCCAAACTCAGGCAGCCAGAACAGCGGATCGTAGCCGAAGCCGCCCTCACCCCGTTCTGTATTTGCGATTTCGCCGTGCCATTCGCCCTCGGCGATAATCGGCTGCGGATCATCCGCGCTCATCACCAGCACCAGCACGCAGTAGTAATGCGCGCGGCGGTCCGTCACACCCTGCATATCCCGCAGTAACTTGTCGTTGTTGGCCTGATCTGACTGCCGCCTCATTTCCTCCCGGCCAAGTTCTGGAAATTGCTGTTCGACGGCTTTGCGGCTGTTCCCGCAATCGGCTGGCTTCGCCAGTAACGTGTCGCAGCCGCGCTTATCCCCCGCAAAACGCGCGGAATACACGCCCGGCGCACCACCCAGCGCCGCCACACAGATGCCGGAATCATCTGCAAGGGCCGGCAGGCCGCTCAGGCTGCTGACATGGCGCGCCTTGGCCAGCGCGTTTTCGATGAACGTGACATGCGGTTCTTCCGCTTCGCTAATACCAAGTTGCGCCTGCGTCAGCACCTCGATCCCGAGCGGCGAAAGCAAGTGTTCGAATTCGCGCAACTTGCCGGGGTTGTTGGAGGCGATAACGAGTTTTTTCATGGCGCTTATTCAGCCAGCGCGGCCTTCTGCATCAGGATCAGATCGGCGATGCCGTCCTGCGCCAGCTCCAGCAGCTTATCCATTTCGGCGCGCGAGAACGCATGACCCTCGGCGGTACCCTGTACTTCGACAAAATGGCCGTTACCCAGCATCACCACGTTCATGTCGGTGTCGCATTCGGAATCTTCAATATAATCAAGGTCAAGAACCGGAACACCCTGATAGATGCCAACCGATATCGCGGCAATCGAATTCGTAACCGGACTCTCAGCCACCAGCCCCTTTTGCATCAGGCCGCTGATTGCATCCTGTAACGCGACAAAAGCGCCGGTGATGCTGGCGGTACGCGTGCCGCCGTCGGCCTGAATCACGTCGCAATCGATCTGTATGGTGCGCTCGCCCAGTTTCTTCAGGTCTACCACGGCGCGCAGGCTGCGCCCGATCAGGCGCTGAATTTCCTGCGTGCGTCCGGATTGCTTGCCCTTGGCCGCTTCGCGCTGCATGCGGCTGCCGGTGGAACGCGGCAGCATGCCGTATTCGGCGGTCACCCAGCCTTCACCGGAACCCTTCTTGTGGGGCGGCACGCGCTCTTCGACGCTGGCGGTACAAATGACCTTGGTGTCACCGCATTCGATCAGCACCGAGCCTTCGGCATGTTTGGTGTAGTGGCGGGTAATGCGTATTTCACGCAACTGGTTGGGTAATCGTTGACTTGGGCGCATGAAGATAAAATGGTAAGTGGTAAGTGGTAAGTGGTAAGTGGTAAGTGGTAAGTGGTAAGTGGTAAGTGGTAAGTGGTAAGTAAAAAACTAGGTAATATCGAGGATCTGCGTCACCACGTCTGCGGTATCGTGCGCCATTTCCTCATTCCCCCAGCGCAGCGCAAGGCCGGTGGCGTTATCGGCACGCCCGAGTTCAATCGACAGCGCGCGCGCAATCAGTTTATCCAGCGCGGCGGTGACCGGGCTGCCCGTAAATGCCGCAACCAGCTCTTTATCCAGCACGGGGCCGCACAGCCCGTCGCTGCACAGCAGAACCACATCGCCGGACTGCAAGGCCATGGACTTGCCCAACTCGATACTGAACATGTCCTCGACGCCTCCCAGACAATTGGTGATCTGGTTGCGGCGCGGATGAATGCGCGCTTCTTCTTCGTTGATCTGACCGGATTGCAGCCACAACTGCACCATCGAATGATCCCGTGTTTTAGCGGCAATCACACCGTCCCGTAACAAATACAGGCGCGAATCGCCGGCATGCCCCCAGTACAGCATGCCATCCTGAATCAGCGCGGCCACACAGGTGGTACCGGGAAAGGAATGGTCGTCTTTTTGCGGCAAACCCATGATGCGCCGATGCGCCAGGCGCATGGTATCCGTCAAAAAGGCGCTGGGATTGTCAAAATGTGTCTGTTTCGCGAACGATTCGACGAAGGTTTCCATGGCCAGACCGGCCGCGACTTCGCCGTTCAAATGTCCGCCCATCCCGTCAGCGAGTACCAGCAGCACTGCCTCATGACCGTACGCATAAGCGACACGATCCTGATTGTATTTGCGGCCGCCTATCTTGCTTGCCTGATGGATGGAGAATTTCATAGGTCGCAATCGTAATATAATGTCGCCTCGGCGCACAGCGATTTATTTTGTCTACACTCTTACGGAACTCAACCATGATTTTAAGCATGACCGGTTACGCCAACACCAGCGCGGATTTTCCCAGCGGATCGCTGTCTCTGGAACTGCGCGCCGTCAATCACCGCTATCTGGATATTCAGCTGCGCATGCCCGAAGAACTGCGCAGTTTTGAAGGTTCATTGCGTGAAATGATCGCCGCACAATTGCAGCGCGGCAAGATCGAATGCCGGATCAACTACACGGCACGCGACACTCAAAACGCCACAGCGCTCAATCGTGCGCTGTTGCAGCAACTGGCCGACTGGAACCGGGAGGTACAGACAGCCATGCCGGCGGCCGTCGCATTGAGCGTCGCCGATGTACTGCGCTGGAACGGCATGTTGCAAACGCCCAGCGCCTCCAACGACGAACTGCGCGCCACGCTGCTGGGCCTGATGACTACCGCCCTGCAGGAATTCACCGCCTCGCGCGCGCGCGAAGGCGAAAAACTTCAGGAATTTCTGTCGCTGCGCCTGGAAAAAATTGCCGTCTTGCGGGCCGATGTCGCACCCCACGTGCCCGCCGCAATTGCTGCATATGAAGCCCGCCTCATCAGCCGGCTTCAGGATGCGCTGCAAAACGCCGACGATGAACGGGTGCGTCAGGAAATCACGCTGTTCGCCAGCAAAATCGATGTAGACGAAGAGCTCTCGCGACTGGACAGCCATCTTGTCGAGATGCGCCGCATCCTCAAACAGGGCGGCGCGGTCGGCAAGCGCCTTGATTTTCTGATGCAGGAACTGAACCGGGAAGCCAACACGCTGGGCTCAAAGTCGGTAGATGCCGACGTATCGCGCAGCGCCATGGAAATGAAAATTCTCATCGAACAGATGCGGGAGCAGATACAGAACCTGGAATAATTGGCTCTATGTAAAATGCAGTGGGTAGATTGAAATTTCATCATAAATAATACGATGAAATTACGCACAATTAACCCCTGTGCGCCGCCGAAGATAGTCCACAAACAGCGGTGCAGTTGGGCGAGGACTGTTTGAGCACGTGGCCGCAGAGCGGATCGTGCGAGTTCCGCAGCCCCGCTGTTTGCTGGCTATCCAGGGTACGCCACCTGATTATTTTCAGACAGATGGCGCGGCAAACCGGGGGCGCCTTCTTTTTGGTTACTTTTTCTCGGCGACGCAAGAAAAAGTAACCAGCCGCCGGGCTGCCCCCGGCAAGAGTAAAAACTGATTTGGCGAACCCACTCTAAATCACATAGAACCGAATAATTTAAACGCAGGACTAACAGCTTGCCGGGAAGAAACCCTGCTCGCGTAGTACAATGCCCGGTGAAATCACGTTCAAAGCTTGAGCATGTCCAAAAACAAAGAAGACCATACCGCCCGCAGCGGTGAAACCAGCATAAACGCCTCGCAACTGCGACCCGGCGTGCATGTGCGCCTGCCTCTGCCGTGGCTGGAACACCAGTTCTTGCTCAGCTCCTTTGTGATCGAAAACGAAGACCAGGCGCGGCAGATCGCCGCGCTGAATCTGCCGCAAATTTTCTGCGACCTTGCGCGCTGCAAAGTCCCGCCGCTCCCTGCAAAACCCGCTGCGGCACCGGTAATTCCGGGCGATGAAGAAGAAAAACAGCGACTGGCGGAATTGACGGCCCGGCTCAAGGCCGAGAAGCGTGAACGCATCCGGGTGATGAACGAAATGCGCGAACGTCTGGACAAGACGGTGAAACACTATCTGGACGCCTCCAAGTCCGTCACCAGCGCCTTTAAGAGCTTCGATACCAACCCGAAGGAAAGCATCATTCAGATGACTCAGGTCAGTGAACGCTCTACTTCCCTGCTGCTGTCCGACGTGGACAGCGCAATCGTGCTGATCGCCGAAAAAGGGCAACAGGACGGTGCCTCCGCCCACGCGCTGTCGGTGATGACACTCGCGCTGCTGCTGGGCAAACAGGCGCGCCTGCCGGACGAAGCCCTGCGCACGCTCGGGATCGGCGCGTTGCTGCACGATATCGGCAAGTCGTCCATCAGCTCGTCGATCCTGCGCAATAGCGAACGCAACAAGCACGAAGAAGCCCTGTACATGACGCATTGCCGCAATGGTTATGAAAGCGCGCTGCGCGCAGGCGGGCTCCCGCCACCCGTGCTGGAGGCCATCCTGCATCACCACGAACGCTTTGATGGGAAAGGTTACCCCGACAAACTTGCCGGCGACAAGATACACATTGCCGCGCGCATCATCGGCATTGCCAACCGCTTTGACAATCTCGCCAATCCGGTTGATTACCGTCGCGCCCTGTCGCCGTCCGAAGCGCTCTCGACCATGTGGGTCAAGGAAAAAAACGCCTTCGACAACAAGCTGCTGCAGTTATTCATTCGCGCGATGGGCGTCTATCCGCCCGGTTCCATCGTACAACTTTCCGATGGACGCATTGCCGCCGTCGTGGTGTCGGCAAGCAGCGACAATTCACTCAAGCCGCAGATCATGGTGTATGACCCCGAAGTACCGCGCAACCAGGCTTTCATCATTGACCTTGCCCGGGAACCCGAACTTAAAATCGACCATGCCTTGCGTCTGCAGGATCGTTCCGAGGATGAACTGGATTATCTGCTGCCGCGCCGCAAAATGTCCTGGTTCAATTCAGAAGGATAGATGCAGGATGCAGGATTCAGGATTCAGGATTCAGGATTCAGGATTCAGGATTCAGGATTCAGGATTGAGACCGCAAGGGTCTTCCCCGCACAACTAAGGGGCTATGCCCCAAGTTGTTGCGTGAAGGATTGAGGATTTTAATTTAGTATTTTGATTTTATTTGGAGTTTTTTATGTCAGGAAGCCTGTTCGTCATCAGCGCACCTTCAGGGGCCGGTAAAACCAGTCTGGTCCATGCCCTGCTCGCCACCAATCCGCAGATCGATCTGTCGGTGTCCTACACCACGCGCGCGCCGCGTGAAGGCGAAGTCGATGGCGTCGCCTATCATTTTGTCAGCCGGGAGACGTTTTCCGAGATGGCAGGACGCGGCGAGTTTCTGGAAAGCGCCGAGGTTTACGGCAATTATTACGGCACCTCACAAAGCTGGATCAATCAGGAAACAGCCCGGGATCGCGACATCCTGCTGGAAATCGACTGGCAGGGCGCCATACAAGTCAGACATCTATTCCCCGAATGCGTGAGCATCTTCATCCTGCCGCCGTCTCTGGAGGCGCTGGAACAGCGACTGAAAGGGCGCGGCAAGGACAGTCAGGAGATCATCGCCCGCCGCATGGCAGCCGTGCGTGACGATGTCGCGCATATCGCCGAATTCGATTATGTTATCATCAACGACAATTTGAACGAGGCGCTTCATGAATTCAACGCTGTCGTACTGGCCGCCAGACTGCGCGGCGCACGACAACTGACGCGCCATCAAACCTTAATCAACCAATTACAGCACCCGGAGTAAATCATGGCACGCATTACCGTAGAAGAATGTCTGGTACATATACCCAATCGTTTTGATCTGACTCTGGCCGCCGCTTACCGCGCGCGCCAGATCGCCAATGGCGCATCGCACCTGGTCTCAGAGAGCCGCGACAAACCCACCGTGGTCGCCTTGCGCGAAATCAGCAAGGGCAAAGTCGGCATCGAAATACTCAACCGCGGCCAGGCGTAACGCAGCGTGTAGCCGGCAGATGCAGGTGGCAAATGGCTGATGCAGAACGGCTCATCGAGGAAGTTTCTGGCTACCTGAATGCGCAGGATGTCGAACACATCCGCGAGGCAATCGAGTTCAGCCGCGCCGCCCATCAGGGGCAGACCCGCCATTCCGGCGATCCCTATGTCACGCATCCGATTGCCGTGGCGCGTATTCTCACGCCGTTGCATCTCGATACACAGTCCATTATCGCCGCGCTGCTGCACGACGTCATTGAAGACACCGAGATCACCTCCGGACAGATTGCCGAAAAATTCGGCCAGCCGGTGGCAGAACTGGTCGAAGGCTTAAGCAAGCTCGAACGCATTCAGTTCGAAACCCGCGAGGATGCGCAGGCGGAAAATTTCCGCAAAATGCTGCTGGCGATGGCGCGCGATGTGCGCGTGATTCTGGTCAAACTCGCGGACCGCCTGCACAACATGCGCACGCTGGATGCGATGACCCGCGAAAAATGCGAACGCATCGCCCGCGAGACCATGGAAATCTACGCACCGATTGCCAACCGGCTCGGCCTCAACGAAATCTATCTTGAGTTACAGGATCTCAGCTTCAAGCACTTGCATCCGAACCGCTATGCGGTGCTGGCCAAGGCGCTCAAAGTCGCGCGCGGCAATCGTCGCGAAGTCGTCGGAAAAATACTCGATTCCATCCGTTCGCAACTGGAAAAAAACCATATCGAGGCCGAAGTCAGCGGCCGCGAAAAAAATATCTACAGCATTTACAAGAAGATGCAACTTAAATCGCTCGCGTTTTCCGAGGTGCTGGATATCTACGGTTTCCGCGTGCTGGTGAAAGACAGCGCTTCCTGCTATCTCGCGCTGGGCGTGCTGCACGCCCTGTACAAACCGATTCCCGGCAAATTCAAGGATTACATCGCCATCCCCAAATCCAACGGTTACCAGTCGCTGCACAGCACGCTGTTCGGACCGTTCGGGACGCCGATCGAAGTGCAGATCCGCACCCGCGAGATGCACAAAATTGCCGACGCGGGCGTCGCCTCGCACTGGCTGTACAAGAGCGGACCCGCCACCATCAATGAACTGCACAAGAAAACGCACCAGTGGCTGCAGGAACTGCTGGAAAGCCTCAACGACAGCAGCACCTCCGCGGAGTTCATGGAACATCTGAAAGTCGATCTGTTCCCCGATGCGGTGTATGTATTCACCCCCAAGGGGCGCATTCTGTCGCTGCCGCGCGGCGCAACGGCGGTGGATTTCGCCTACAGCGTCCATACCGACATCGGCGACCGCTGCATCGCGGTCAAGATCAACCATGAGCTCGTCCCCCTGCGCAGCGAACTGCGCAACGGCGACCGGGTGGAAATCATCACCGCCCCCCATGCCAAACCGAATCCTGCATGGCTCACCTATGTCACCACCAACAAGGCGCGCAGCCATATCCGCCACTTCCTGAAAACCATGCAGTCGGGCGAATCGGCGCAGCTTGGCGAACGCCTGCTGAATCAGGCACTGCACGCGCTGGGCATCAAACCGTCTGACATCAAGGAATCCTGCTGGGAAAAACTGCTCAGGGACACCGGCGTCAAGACGCGCCAGGAAATTCTCGCCGACATCGGTCTGGGGCGACGCCTCAACATGGTGGTTGCACGACAAATCGCCTGCTCAAATGAAACGGAAGCCAGCGAACCGGTCGCCAATCCGGTGATCACCATACAGGGCACCGAAGGCATGGCGGTGCAGTTCGCCACCTGCTGCCGACCGATTCCGGGCGATCCGATCATCGGCGTGATCAAGAGCGGTCAGGGGCTGGTGGTGCACACCCACGACTGCCCCGTGTTACGCAAAGGCCACAACGGACAATGGCTGGATGTGATGTGGGACAAAAACATCACGCGCACTTTCGCGGTCAGTCTCAAACTGCTGGTCGCCAATCAGCGCGGCGTGCTGGCCAAGATCGCCGCCGCCATCGCCGAAGCCGAGTCCAACATCGAGAACATCAGCTTTTCCAACGAAGGGGAATACACCGCATTATTCTTTACGCTGGAAGTCAATAATCGCCAGCATCTGGCCGGTATCATGCGCAGTTTGCGTATGATCCCTGAGGTCATCCGCATTTACCGCGTACAAAGCGGCGGCTGAACCACGCCCGGTGCAACCCCGCTGACTTTGACACCCGACTCCGTCAGCTAATATTTTTCTCAGTCACACCAAGCAGCAGCGCGTTATAATCGGCAATTATTTTACCCGTGCGGTTAGCCTATTCATGTCACTTGCCAAGACCTATACCTTAGCCGATGTTACCCGCTGGTACAGCATGCATGAGTTGAACAAGGCCAAGGCGTACCTCAACTCCATCACGCAGCTGTCCGTGCAGCCGAACAAGATCACCGCACAGGTCAGAGGCACGGCCAAGCTGCCGTATTCGGTGGATATATCCTTCGAAGAGGATATGGCGAGCATGCCGGGTATGAAGCCGATGTGCAGCTGCCCGGTCGGATATAAATGCAAACATACGGCAGCCGTGCTGCTCTCGGCGCTGTCGCTGCCGCGCACCCCCACCGTGAACCCGGCCCTGCTGGAATGGGTGGAGGCCTTCAAAAAAGCCCAGGCGGCGACGGTCAAGAAAAAAACCAAGCCTGCACTGCGCCCGGAACGCCTGTGCTATGTGCTGATGAAGTCGTTTAATTCCAGCGGTTATTTTGTCGGCACCTATAAGGCGCGCATGACGCCTGACGGTCAGTTGTCGGGCACCATGGAAGAGTGGAACAATGTGGAGCGCGCGCTGATCAAGCCGCCGCTGTTCGTATCCGACGAAGACCTGCCGATTCTGCGCCTGTTGTGGCGGCAGCGCGAAAAATACGATGGCAACATCGTGCTGGGACGTCAGGGCAACGAGATTCTGACCAGCATTCTGGAAAGCGGGCGCCTGTACTGCATGGAAAGAGTCGCGGGCAACCGCTATGTGCTCTCTCCCCCGATCAAGCTCAGACAGGGCGAGGTACGCGAGGCGCGCCTCGACTGGGGTGCCGATGAAGCCGGCCACATGGTGCCGCGCATCATCCGCAGCGGTGCGGCGATCGTCGTGTTGCCGCTACAGGATGCGACCTGGTATCTGGATGCCAAGGCCGGCGAGATCGGTTTGCTGAAACTCGCGCAAACGCCCGCACAAATCGCGCAGTTGCTGAGCATGCCGCCGCTGCGCGAAATCGATGTGCCGGTAGTCTCCGAGGTGTTGCGCGAAATGGTGCCCGATCTGCCCGCGCCCAGCACCTCGCGGTTGCGCACGCTGGAAGCGGACTTAAAACCGCTGCTGCTGCTGGAAACTTCAGTGCCTGCGTATATGGGACGTTTTCGCGGTTATGGCTTCGGCACTCAGGTGCGAGACTGGGCCTATGTGCGTTTTCGCTACGCGGAAGCGGCGATGCCGCCCGATCACCCCGGTGAATTTGTCACGCTGCAAAGCGGGGAAACGGTGCGCGTGAAGCGCGACCTGAAGCTCGAACAGCGTTACCTCAAGTCCTTGCGCGATTTTGGTCTGGAAGAAATGCCGCGCTTCGGCCTGTCGGGTGTGACGCTGGACCAGCCCGTGTATGTGCTGGAAAACGAGAAATCGTGGTCCGATTTCATGCAGAAAATCGTGCCGCAGATGAAGGCGGCCGGCTGGGGAGTCATCATCCCGCAAGGTTTTCGCCATCACGTGCTGGAAGTCGAAGCCTGGGTCGGCGAATTCGACGAGCAGGAAGACGGCTGGTTCAGTCTGAACATGGGTATCGTCGTCAACGGGCAGCGCCTGCCGCTGGCGCCCATGCTGCACGAGCTGTTCAAGACCGATCCGCGCTGGCTGGATGCGATCCTGCTGGACCGGATGAAGGATAACGAAGCCATTGAATTGCAGCTGCCTGAAGGCGGCACGGTGCGAGTGCCGGCCGAGCGCGTCAAACCGCTGGCGCGCACGCTGATCGAGTTGTTCGACGGTCGCACAGGTACGGAGGAAATCCGCCTGTCGCGTTACGATGTGGCGCGTATCGATGCGCTGGCCGGGATGGAGCGCTGGCAGTTCAAGGGCGTGGATGCGGTGGCAAGCTTGGCCGACAAACTCAAGAATACCTCAGGGATACAGGCGGTCGAGGTCCCCGAAGGATTCGCGCTGCAACTGCGTCATTATCAGCTCGAAGGGCTGGCCTGGTTGCAGTTTCTGCGCGAGCAGGGGCTGGCGGGGATACTGGCGGATGACATGGGTCTGGGAAAAACCGCGCAGACGCTGGCGCATCTGTTGCTTGAAAAACAGTCGGGTCGCATGGACCGCCCCTCGCTGGTGGTGCTGCCGACCTCATTGATTTTTAACTGGAAACGCGAAGCGGAACGGTTTGCGCCCCAGCTTAAATTATTATCGTTGCACGGCAAGGAACGCGCCGATCACTTTCCGCTGATCGCCAGTCACGATGTAATCCTTACCACCTACCCGCTGCTGTGGCGCGATGAAGAAGCGTTGCTGGAACACAACTACCATCTGCTGATTCTGGATGAGGCGCAGACCGTGAAAAACGTCTCCAGTCAGGCGGCTCAGGTGGTGCGCCGTCTGAATGCGCGGCACCGTTTGTGTCTGACCGGCACCCCGCTGGAAAATCATCTGGGCGAGTTGTGGGCGCAGTTCGATTTTCTGCTGCCGGGCTTGCTGGGGGATGCCAAATCATTCACCAAGACCTGGCGCACGCCGATTGAGAAACACGGCAACCGCTTGCGCCGCGACCTGCTGGCCCAGCGCGTGCGACCGTTCATCATGCGCCGCCGGAAAGAAGATGTGGCCACCGAATTACCGCCCAAAACCCTGATCGTGCGCACGGTCGAACTGGAAGGGGCGCAGCGCGATCTGTACGAGACGGTACGCATCGCGATGGATCAGCGGGTGCGCGAGGAAATCGCCGAGAAGGGTTTTGCGCGCAGCCACATCATCATCCTCGATGCGCTGCTCAAATTGCGCCAGGTGTGCTGCGATCCGCGCTTGCTGAAGCTTTCCAGTGCAAAAAAGGTCAAGGAACGCGCCAAACTCGACCTGCTGATGGAAATGCTGCCGGAACTGGTCGGCGAAGACCGCCGCATTCTGGTGTTTTCGCAGTTTACTTCGATGCTGGAACTGATCGAGGAAGAACTGGCGAAGGAAAAGCTCACTTATGTGAAACTCACCGGCGACACGCAAAACCGCGAGGAAGTCGTGCGCCGTTTCCAGGATGGCGAAGTGCCGATTTTCCTGATCAGCCTGAAAGCGGGCGGCGTCGGGCTCAATCTCACCACCGCGGACACGGTGATCCATTACGACCCGTGGTGGAATCCGGCCGTGGAGAATCAGGCCACCGACCGCGCGCACCGGCTGGGCCAGACCAAGAATGTGTTCGTCTACAAACTGGTGGTGGCGGGCAGTATCGAAGAGAAAATTCTGGCGTTACAGGAGAAAAAGGCGGAACTCGCCGCAGGCATCCTGTCCGAGGACAGCGCGGGGCTTACCAAGTTCGGCGAGGCCGATATCGCGGCCCTGCTGGCCCCGTTGCCGAAAGACGAGAGTGAGTAGGCTTTAAACCCAAAAGCGGGTAGCATGTAGCCCGGATGCAGCGCAGCGGAATCCGGGGGATTATCATGAATAATGTGGCCCCGGATTTCGGCACTCTCGTGCCTGCATCCGGGCTACGCTGGCTAACCGGCGCGCCAATATTGGTATTTTGTTAGTTTAAACAACAATGTTGTAGCGCGTGAGGTTCAGCGCGGGTTGGGCGTCGGGTACTCAAAGGCTGCGCCCATCAAAATGCCCCACCTTGATGGGTGACAAGTCGACACCATCCAAGCAACGGGCGTTGATTGCAACCATGTAGTTACCAGAAGGCGCTATACCTTCACTATATGGCGCACACCCGCACTTGGGGCAGTAGCGATGTTTAATGGTGTGCTTGTTGAATGTGTATGTGCTCATGGAGTCTTCGGGGGTGAGCAAACGAAAACTCTCGCGGGGAATAAACCAGTGAAGCGAACCGCGCTTGCTACAAACTGAGCAATTGCACTCCATGATTTTCTCCAGATTTCCTTCGGCTTCGAACGCAACCTGCCCGCAGTGGCAGCTACCTTTGTACATCATTGGATCGTTCCTTTCGATGATTTCGTTTCAGACCCTTGGTATTCCAGTGGCCCCCGGTTCTCTGATGCCCAACGTAAAGCTAACCGGCAGGCAAAAGCGGAGCAAAGCGCCGCTTTTGCCTGCCCGTGTTGAGCGACAGGTTATGCGATTTGTTGCTAAATGACTGGCCGCTCTTGGCAGTTTCTCGCGACAAACCGTAGTTTATGAATTGGAGGTCACGTATCGCGGAAGCGTCAATTACTCCAGGAAATACAGCATAGGCTTCGATGACGTTTTCTCCACTTTTCATGCGTTGCCAATGTGGAACGATGGCGGCGACAGAATCGTAGTAAGCACCAGTATTTTTTATTCCATTAATACTTATGGAGATGTTTTCTACCTTGAAGTAAACGGGTGCGTCGGAGTGGGTGGTAACGGTGTACTTGATGTGCACGAAGGTTGTTTTGCCCGGAATTTCAAAGTCATGGTACGACAACTTTCGCACTGTGGCGGTAAGGGTAACGTCTGGATAGGGCGCAAATGTAAATGTGGCAAGGTCCTTGCAACCTGTCATCGTGGCGAGTAGCGCAAGCGCGCCAAGAATTTTAATAACTGCTCTCTGCATGTGCTGTAGACGCATAACGTTAAATGGACAAAACTATTCAATTGTAAGCAAAACAACGTTCTGTATAAACTGCCCTACCATGCTTCAATCATCTGATTTTAAATTAAAAATTAAATCAAGCAGATCAGACATTCCTGCCTGCGCAGAACCTCAAGCGCGGTGAGATGTAGACGAAAATACTTTCGCATTCTACTCGCAACTATCAGCTTTACTGCCGGAAACAGTTCTTCAACCGCCTGCCATCAAGCGGTCGCAGGAAAATATGGGTTATGCGGCGGCTTCGCGGAGCACTTCCGGTCTGCGATCAGCAATCGCAATCAGTGTTTTGGCGGCGCCGCTGGGCGTTCTGCGCCCTTGCTCCCAATCTTGCAGCGTGCGTACGGAAACGCCGAGAAGCTTCGCAAAGGAGGATTGCGGCAAGCCTGATTTCAGGCGGGCTGAAACAACCGGGGGTATGGCAACCTTGTGGATTTTGCTGATGCGTCCCGCTTTCATTTCGCGCACTGATTCCAGCAGTTCGGCGCCCAGGTCGCGAGCAGCATCGCGCTTTTGCAGTTCATCTTTGTTCATGGTCATGTTAACTCCTCCTTCACAGCTTTCAATATATGAGCGGGTATAGTGTCATGCTCATTTTTTGCGTAGATCAACAGCAGCCAAATCGTGCCGTCCTCAAGCATGTTGTAATAGATGACGCGCACACCGCTGCTCTTACCCGCGCCCTTGCGCCCCCATCTTACCTTGCGACATCCGCCGGAGCCTCGCACAACATCACCCGCATCGAAGTGCTCTGCAATCCATACGGCAAACTCCCCGCGCTCGTCCTCAGTCCAATAATCAGAAACGTGTCGACTGAATACTTTGGTTTCAGCAATAGTAAGCATGGATAAATAATACGGCATTGCCGTATATAGTCAAGCTGATTATTAATGATATGTCAAGCGCACTGATTTTTAGTGAGGCATAACGTAGAAAGGATTATTGAAGTTACTCGCCGCGCCCTGCTCCGCCTCCGCCGAAAATACCACCCAGGCCGATTCTTGCTGCGGCGAATAATCCCAATCGCGCACCCAGCCACAATATTCCTGTAACAGATCCGCCACCGGTTGCCGCCCGCATCACTTGAGTATTGAAATCATCGGCGGCCAGCGACATCGCCAGCACCATTACCCCAAGGGGCAACGAGGCCAATAGCGCGAGTCCGAAAAACAGGTGCGACCATCTGATCTGCGCCAGTCGTGCTGCGCCTGCACGCGCAAGCTCACGGCTGTCCAGATATAACCCGATTGCGATGCACCCCGAGACGGCGCCCGCAATGGCACAAGCAATGGATTCAGGGTGCGCGCTGAACGGTTCAAGCGCAATAAACGCGATGATCAGGATGAACACGAAATGCATGGCGCTGCGCAAGAAGATCAACAGGTACTGCGCGGGCTTTCCGGGAAACAGAAATACAGCCAGGCCGGTTGCCAACAATCCGGCAAAAACCGGCGCGGCCAATATTAATTCCGGCTCAAGGGCCGACAATCCCACGCCGACAAACAAGGTGATCACGGAGAAGAACATCGCAACGGCCATCAGATTGCCGATCATTTTGCCGTAGCGTTGCCACGGCGCGAGTCCCTTATTACATATGAATTCAATGCCCAGAGAAAAGGCAGCAAAAAGGCTAAACCGCCTGCTGCATAAGCCGCCGTCCGGGAATGCCACAACATCAGGGCGGCTCCACCCAGGAATGCCGCCAGTGCCGGCCCGCTGATCAAGGCGCCCCAGCGTCCCATAAACAACGGAAACAGGGCAAACGGCGAAAACACTACCAGTACGAATGGCAGTTTCCATTCCGGATGGCGGTCAAGCAGATTGTCATCGCGCTTGATGTCCGCTCCGGTTTTGGGGAGCACCCCTTCAATCTGATCGAGCAAATGAAGCAAGCCGTCGCCAAGTTCCCGATTTTTTATTGCCGGCAACAGATCATCCAGCCACTGCGAGGCGCGCGCATCAGGGATTTCTCCTTCCAGGCCATAGCCGACTTCAATCCTCGCGGCGTTGATCGAGGGGATCACAAGAATAAGCAAGCCGTCGTCATGCCCTGCGCGACCCAGCTTCCATGAATCGGCAACTCGCAACGAATATTCAGCCAATGACTCACTATGAATTCCGCCTGAAATCAGAATGGCAACCTGTGCCTGACCTGAACCCTGAATTTCCTTCAGGCGAAGCAGCACTGTTTCGCGCGCGTTTTCGTTCAGCGCGCCAGCCTGATCAACAAGCAGACTGGTTAACTCGGGAACTGCGGCGAGATCCGCTGCGCATACCAGCGGCGCGAAAAAACAAAGATAAAGGCACGCAATCCATACACAAAACCTGTTTTGCATTGATCCGGCTCCCCTGGCGCTGCTGCATGGGTTATTTGTAGCAATCCATGCAATTGAATGAACATGTTTTTAACTATACGCGAATTTTACTCCTGAAGATTAGGGGCAACATGGGGTCTTGTTTCTTGCCTGCACTGCACTTTCATAAGTAAGTTAACGAGGAGCCAACCGGCGCGAGTTGGAACGGCGAAGCATTCAGCGGTGAGCGAGGCTGGCCGGCAGCTTATGCCGCATGGGCTATCTCCCAGCCGGGAAAAACAAGTACGGCAGGATGACACTGCAGGGCGCGAGCAAATACTTTTGCACGTTCAACACCTAAATTCACTCTGCCGTTTTCGATGGCTGAGATAGTGCCTTGAGGGATTCCCGTAAGCTCGGCAAGTTGGCTTTGGGTCAATTCCTGAAGTTCACGCAAAATGCGAACGGACTCACCTGCTGAGACTTCAACTCTTTTTTTTGCGGGGCGAAATTCTTCCATATCATGACCTCCTGTAATCGTGGGCGGTGACTTGAATAACCTGGATCAGCAGCACGTTGGCGACAACCTGGTAAATCACACGCCATTGGAGCCCTAGCCGGGAAGAACGATGACCTTGCCATTCGCCTGACAAAGCTTCATCGTGGAAACCCTTAATAGCCCGCAATCCAGCGGGTCCCGAGATTTTTGCGATGTCCTTCCATTTCTCATACCGCTTCATAACTTCAATGGGAACGGAGCCGGAAAGCTGTTTGTCGACACGCCGATGTTCTTCAATTTCCCACATGGCGCATTATGCATATATCAATTATGATATGTCAAGCGCGCTGAATTTTTGGTGAGGCATAACGGGTACGGCACGGCAAATTTATTCTTCCCCTGAAATCACAGCGTTTGCGGGTGAGTTGAGTTAGAAGTCATACGCAGATAGCAAGCGTCTTGTTTTTTTCTCGTTCCCACGCGCTGCGTGGGAGCACCGTTAGCAATTTTCTGGTGAGTGTGAATATCGTTGAACAAGCGACGGAACTCTTCCCTGACGACGTCATAGCACTCGCATGCGCGCGACTCCAACCCCGGTCGATCAAGAACAGTGATGTGACCACGGTGATAGCGGATCAGCCCTGCACGTTGCAAATTTCCGGCCGTTTCGGTGATGCCTTCGCGGCGTACGCCAAGCATGCCGGCAATCAATTCCTGCGTGATGGTCAATTCATTGGTGGGCAGGCGATCGGGGGTCATCAACAGGCAGCGACACAGTTGCTGCTCTACCGAGTGATGCCGGTTGCATACGGCTGTTTGGGACATCTGGCTCATCAAGACCTGGGCGTAACGCATCATCAAGTGCTGCATGACGCCCGCGCGACGTCCGCCTGTGCGATTGAATTCCTCCATCAGCAATCCCGGTCTTAACCGATAGCCGAAACCGCCGGTCGTAACAGCAGCCCGGTTGAGCGTGTGACCGCCACCCATAAAAGATGAAATGTCGAGTACACCCTCATTACCCACGCCTGCGATTTCGGTCGATGAACCATTTTCCATGATGTAGTGCAGGGACACGATGGCGCTGGTCGGAAAGTAAACGTGTTGCTGCTTGCCGCCAGATTCATAGAGCACGTCACCGAGCGGCATTGAGATCAGCTCCAGATGTGGTGAGAGACGCTCGAATATTTCTACAGGCAGCGCGGCAAGAAGATGATTGCGATCAGGAGAATGTGCGGGTATCAATGAGAGTCTGGCAGGTACTGTGTACATGTCACATCCCCTTTATTCAGAGTTACCGCATCCCTGACGATTGTAAAATGACAGCCAATTTTGATTCGAATGAGCAATACAACGACTATCCGGAGGCGATTATACGCAGATCCATTACAGTAGCGCCATCAGCGTTTCCTGATAAATTTGCCATCATAAATCACTGAATGTTTAGGATTTTCCCTAGTAGTCTGTCGGTCCAGGTTAAGGAAGCAAGCGTAGCCCGGATGCAGCGCAGCAGAATCCGGGGGATTATCATGAATCATGTGGTCCCGGATTTCGGCACTGTCGTGTCTACATCCGGGCTACGCTAGCTGAGCGAGAATTTTTCAATCAACTGGATGCCGGCCTTCGCCGGTATGACGCTGTTTTTTCTAATGAACCATCCCGGTTTATTCGTCTTTTGCAGGCAGCGGCTTGCCCATGAACAGCGAGTAGATGCGCTTCGTGTAACGCGACGGATAGGCCATCACCAGCAGGGCGGTGAGCGTGATGCTGACCAACACCACCATATAGGCGGTGTCGCGAATGATTTCGCCGCCCACCACGCCGTACTTCAGCGGCAACGCGGCCAGCACGGCGGCGGCCAGCCCCTTGGGCGCCAGCATGGAGGTGAAGGCAGTATCGCGCAGGCTGTATTCGGGATCCTTGAACACAAAACGGGCCAGAATGATGCGCATGACATAGATTGCCAGCACCATTGCAACGGCTGTCAGTTCCATATGTACCGCGCTGAAGTGGACGGAAATACCCAGATAGACAAAAAAGTAGGTCTTCAGCAGGAACACCGCTTCGCTGTAAAAAATCAGGTCTACTTCATTCAACGGCACAATATTGCGGTCTATGCTGGGAATGTGGTGTAACTTGAATTTCTTGAAATTGGTCAGCGTGATGCCCAGCGCAAGCGAGGCGATGGCGCCGGAAAATCCCAGGCCTTCGGTTGCGCCATACACGATGAACACGAAGGCCAGTGTCGAGGAAATGGTGTTGGGAAAATCGCGCACGCGCCCCAGCACCAGCAGCCAGCCGATTCCGCCCAGCACGCCGATCACGGTGGCAAATATCATGGCGGACAACACGCTGCCGATCAGATGTCCGGCGCCGACGCCGCCCTGATTGTGCACCTGCAATAGCGCAAATACGCCGACGATGCTCAGCACGTCGGTCAGCGCCGATTCCAGCACCAGTACCGTGCCGGGCTTGTCGGACATGCGCAACGCCTTGACCATCGGGATAATCACCGCAGGCGAGGTGCTGCCCAGAGTGAACCCCAGCATGGAGGCGGGCAGTATAGTGAGGCCTAACGCATACATGCCGATCAGAGTCACGATAATCGCCGTCAGCACAAAGCAGCCGAGCGCCAGTTTTCCGGTGCTGGCCAGCGACTTACCCAGCACATTCATGTCCAGCGTGGTACCGCCCTCGAACAGGATCACGACCAGCGCGATGGTGGCGAACAATGAGCCTACCTTGCCGAAATCGGCGGGCGAGACGAAACCCAGCAAGGGACCCAGCACGATGCCGACGATCACCAGTACCAGCACGTCCGGGATATTGGTCTTGCGAAATTGCAGGGACAGAAAGTGCGAGAAAAACACCATCAGCCCGATGAACAGGATCGTTGTGGACATAATCTCTTTTCTGAGGAGCAGGCGGCGGATTATACCTGAGGCATCGTTGCAGAAATCTTTCCGCATCAACTCCGATACAGCCGCTTGTGGCGCATCAGGTATTTTTCGATCTCCACGGCCAAAAACACCACGGCGGATACTAGGATACACAACAGCAGTTCAGTCAGATCGAGCGGCTCAGTCTTGAAGATCGGTCGCCAATCTGCGGTTCCCTAGAGTTCGCCATGGGTTTCTGTGGATGTGTTTTTTACCACGGCCAACCAATAAGCCACGACCAATGCGAGCACTAGCGCTGCGGTGGCGAACACATAGTCTGAAGTGACTTCCTTGTAATCCAGCACAATGACCTTGCGTGCGATAGCCATGAAGGCCGTAGCCAGGACGATCTTGATATGGATGACGTTTTCGCGCAGGTAACTGCTGATGTTGATGAAAATTTCGGTTGCAATCAGCACGGCCATGAACGCGCCGAAGGTGGCTAAAATATCGCTGATATTGAGCAGATAGTAGGGATGGGCGGAGATGCGTGAGTACAGCACGTAGACCACATCCGCAACCCCTCACCAGATCACCAGCACCATCAGTACGGCCAAAATCCGCATGGCATAGCGTATCGACGTTGCCAGCACACGAATGAGGTGCTCGTCCATAGGCGTCGGTGATGGAGAAGCAATATTTTTTGGATTCATGTTGGCCTCCGCTGACTGCGTTGCAGTAATTTCAACATCAACTTGTAGCTTTCATTCAGCAGCAGGATGGATGAGGTCACCGCGAATGCCAACCCCCAGTCCCGGACGGATAATGCCGTGGTATGGAAGAGGGCCTGGGCCGGTGTCCAGTGTACCACCAACGCCTGCAGCCCGAATACAGTACCAAGTGCCGCCCACAGCCGGCCATTGCTGAAAAAATGTCGGTTGAAAGTGGAATCATGTTCTGCGCGGGCGTTGAATACATTAAAAATCTGGAACAACACGAAGGTTGTAAAGGACAGGGTCAGTGCATAAGTCTTGTCATGCGTTTCCAGGCCGTAACGGTACAGGTAAAGCGTTCCAAGCATCATGATCGCCCCGTACACAGCCAGTCTGATGAGACGCGAACCGGTAAGTATCTGCGCTGACTGGCGGCGCGGATGCTCGTGCATGATGCCGGCACGCGCCGGTTCCACCCCCAGCGTCATCGCGGGTGGGCCATCCATGATGATGTTGATCCACAGCAGTTGGATCGCTGTAAAAGGCGCGGGCAGCCCCAACAGCGTGGCGGCGAGCACGGTGAGGATGGCGCCGATGTTGGTGGAGAGCTGGAAGCGCACAAATTTAACGATGTTGTCGTAGATCACGCGGCCTTCCTCCACGGCTTTTACGATGGTGGCGAAGTTGTCGTCGGTAAGCACCATGACGGCCGCCTCCCGGGTGACCGCCGTGCCGGTAATGCCCATCGCAATACCGATGTCAGCGGCTTTGAGCGCGGGCGCATCGTTTACGCCGTCGCCGGTCATCGCGACGATGTGTCCGTCGTTTTTTAACGCGTTGACAATTTTCACCTTGTGCTCTGGAGCGACGCGTGCAAAAACAGAAATACCATCTATGCGGCGGGACAATTCCGCCTCGCTCATGGCATCGAGTTCCCGCCCTTCGATCACCTCGCCGATCAGTCCCAACTCGCGAGCGATGGCAGCGGCTGTTACTTTGTGATCGCCGGTGATCATCTTGACCTGAATGCCTGCCTGCGCGCAGCGGGCGATGGCGGCTTTCGCCTCAGGCCGTGGCGGATCCATGAGGCCGGCCAATCCCAGAAAAGTCCAACCCTCCGTCCATACCCACAGGTCGCCCGCCGGATCAAAGTCGGCACCGGGAATGATCTTGTGCGCCACCGCCAGCACACGCAGCGCCTGTGCGGCGAGGCGCTCGTTCTCGTCCGCAATGGCGGCGCGCGCCGTAGCATCCAGGGGGCGCTCCCCATCATCTGTCAGGTTATGGGTAGAACGTGCCAGTAACACATCGGGCGCACCCTTTATATACATCTCCACTGTTGCGCCGGCATGGTGGAATGTGGCCATAAACTTGTGTGCGGAATCGAAGGGGATTTCGGCGATGCGAGGCTGTTCTTCCTGCGCTGCTTCCGGGTCGAGACCGCCTTTTTGCGCCAGCACCCACAACGCACCCTCGGTGGGATCGCCGATCAGTTGCCCGTCGCGCACACGGGAATCGGTGCAGAGCGCCATCGGCAGCAGAAAGGGGACAGGATCCGTTTCACTTTCAAAGACAATCCCGCCGTCGGGTGCATAGCCCTCGCCGCTGACCGAAAAGCTTCGCCCGGCAAACCAGCCGGCGCGCGCGGTCATCTGGTTCAGAGTGAGGGTGCCGGTCTTGTCCGAGCAGATCACTGTGGTGGAGCCCAGCGTTTCCACAGCGGAGAGTTTCTTGAGGATGGCCTGGTTCTGCGCCATGCGCCACATGCCGATGGACAGCGTCACTGTTACCACAGCCGGCAGACCTTCCGGAATGGCGGCGACGGCCAACGCCACCGCAGTCATTGCGGCCTCTGTCCAGGGCAGGCCGCGCGCAAAATCAAATGTAAAAATGACAGTCACCACCAAGCCTGCAATCGCTGCGAGTTTCTTCCCCAGCGCATCGAGTTGTTTTTGCAGCGGGGTTTCCGATTCCGCAGCACTGGCGATCATTCCGGCGAGCTTGCCCATTTCAGTGTTCATGCCGGTGGCGGTCACCAGCATTTCTGCGCGACCGCGCGTGACCACCGTATTCATGTAGAGCAGGTTGATTCGATCGCCCAAGGGCAGTTCGGCCTTGTCCAGCGCCGCCACCGACTTGCCGACGGCATGGGATTCTCCGGTCAGCGCTGCTTCCTCGATTTCGAGACTGTGCGCGACCAGCAGGCGACCATCGGCGGGAATGCGGTCGCCGGCTTCGAGCAGCACGATATCTCCCGGTACTAAATGTACGGCATCTATTTCCTCAATGCGCGCATTGCGCCGCACCCGTGCGCGCGCCGCCAGCATGCTCTTCAGCGCCGCCAGCGTTTGTTCCGCCCGGTGCTCCTGATAAAACCCCAGGCCGGCGTTGAACAGTACCACGACGAGAATCACTGCTGCGTCCTTGATATCGCTGATCGCCCAGGATAACGCGGCGGCGAACAACAGCACGATCACCAGCAAATTTCTGAATTGGTCGAGGAATTTCAGCCAGACCGGACGGGGCGTGGCCTCGATCAGTCTGTTGTCGCCGAGGCGGGCAAGGCGGTCGGTGGCTTCGCCTTCCTCCAAACCAAGTTTCAGGTCAACGCTCAGTGTATCGGCTGCGATTTGCGGCGACAGGGTATGCCAGATGGGTTCGTCAATGAGCATGTTCGAAAAGTATCCATGAATTAAGTACATACAGCATGAACAGACCCAGACTCACCCAGGTCAGTCCAAGCACGGTGCGTCCCTGCGGACGGAAGATCAGCCCTACGGTCACCAGCGCGCTCATCATCACGGCGGTGAATACGGTCAGTACATGGCTGGCATCGACATGCGCAAGCAGCGGGCCTTCGGTGTAGAACATATCGTCGATTGCCAGGATGACGATGTCGAACAGGTTGCTGCCCAGCAGGTTGGCGATGGCCATGTCCAGTGCGCCGATGCGCAGTGCCGAAATGGTGACTGCCGCCTCAGGGGCGGAGGTCACGGCGGCTACCAGCAGGGTGCCTACAAAACTCTTTTTCCAGCCCATTAACTCGGAAATGTCTGTAGCGACAAAAGGTAGCCAGGAACCCGCCAGTATGACTGCGATGGCTGCCAGTGCATAACCTTTGACGGCGCTGCGCAAAGTTACCCCCGGATAACGTTCTGCGGCATCACCGGTGAATTCAGTAAGGGTTCTGGACTCAAAACTGTAAACCGCGCGCATCGCAACCAGATACACCAGCACGATGAGCGGAGAGTACAAGCCCACATGGCCCAATGCCGGACTCAGGCCTGCGTGATCCAGCAGCAGACTGAAACCGGCAAAGGCGATCAGGATGGTGCCCAGTGCTGCAGACAGAATATGCCCCTGAGCAGCTTTGCCGTAAAGTGTTTCGCGTTTGTACAAGGCATCAAGCAATACCAGAATGGTCAGGTTGAAAACCGTGCTGCCCAGTACGTCACCAACTGCTATGTTCGGTGCAGAAGCAATGGTGACCGAGGAGATTCCGGTTGCCAGTTCAGGCAGCGAGGTAGCAGTAGACAGCAGGATGAGACCGACCCAGGATGCGGACATGCCGGTCTTGTCGGCGATGATGTCGCCATAGCGGGAGAGAAAGTAACCCGCGTAAGCGATGACGGCAAGGCAGAGCAGCAGTTCCAGCCAGAGCAGCATGTTGATTCCTCTGTGTGCTGAACGGGGATAGCGTATTGTACACCCGGCTGTGCATGAGGGCGATTAAAGCCAGCCTGTTGCAACTGCCATCACGGCAACTGTGCTCAGTGTCGACTCTTAGCGCTGCTCAAATTCTCCAACAATGCGGCGACGATGCGTTGACTGGCCGTGCCGTCGCCATAGGGATTGCTGCACTGCGTGAATTGCCGGTAGTAACCCTTGTCATCCAGCAGACGCGTGCAGACATCGACGATCTTTACGGCATCCGTACCGACCAGTTGCACGGTCCCGGCGGCCACCGCCTCGGGGCGTTCGGTCACTTCGCGCATCACCAGCACCGGTTTACCCAAGGACGGCGCTTCCTCCTGTATGCCGCCCGAATCGGTGAGGATGATATGCGCGCGCCCCATCAGGTACACGAAGTGCAGATAATCGAGCGGTTCGATCAGGTGTATGTTCGCCCGGTTGCCCAGCGCCCCCATCACCACCTGCCTGACATTGGGGTTCAGATGCACCGGATAGACGACCTGCACGTCGGCTCTTGCGCTCAACAGCTTCAAGGCTAGGCAAATCGATTCCAGCCCTGCACCGTGATTCTCCCGGCGGTGGCCGGTCACCAGAATCAGCTTGCGGCCGGCGTCCAGATACGGGAACACCCCCGCCAAGCGCTCCGCCAGTTCGTCATCCGCCTTGATCCGTGCATCCGTCATCAGCAGCGCGTCGATTACGGTATTGCCGGTCACATGGATTTTCGCGTCCGGCACATGTTCTTTCAGCAGATTGTCACGGGAAATCTCAGTCGGCGCAAAATAGAACGCACTCATCACATCGATCACCCGCCGGTTCATCTCCTCAGGCCAGGGGTGCAGCAGATTGTAAGTGCGTAAACCCGCCTCCACATGCCCCACCGGGATCTGCCGGTAAAATGCGGCCAGCGCTGTCGCCATCGCGGTGGTGGTATCGCCGTGCACCAGCACGCAATCGGGCTGATGCAGTTTCAAAACCTCATCGATGCCGTTCAGCACACTGGCGGTGAGCCCGGCCAGCTGCTGCCCCTGCTTCATCAGATCCAGATCGATGTCCGCCGAAATGCCAAAAATTTCCAGCACCTGATCGAGCATCTGGCGATGCTGCGCGGTCAGACAGACCCGTGTCAAAAATTCGGGGTGCGCCCGCAACGCATGCACCAGCGGCGCCATTTTGATCGCTTCGGGGCGCGTACCGATGACCAGCATGATTTTCAGCATATACTATTTCCCGTTTAACGTGAAACTCGCGCAGCGGTTCGTTCGTTCCCTCTCCCTCCGGGAGAGGGTTTGGGTGAGGGAAACGGGCATGGCAAGTTTCATTATTCGGGGTGGCTACCTGCCATGCCCGTTAAAACCAGTAATTTGCGCGCACCAGAATGCCTGAACCACGCGGCGAATTATCCACCTTGAAACGATACTGGATGTCCAGATCGAACACACTGCCCGGCACCTGATATTTATCTTCGCGGAACCAGTAACGGAATTTGACGCCGGGACCGATCGTCGACGAGGAAACCCGTGCGCGCGGCGAGCGGGAATTATCCGTCTCGGTCGCCGCGACGATATGCGGATAGGCCGTCAAATGTGCATCCACGCTGGGCATGGCCATGCTCTTGCCGTAGGTGGCTTCCAACGTATGGTAGTAATAGCCGTTGCCCGCACCGCCGCCACCGGCATTATTGCCTGCACCGGATTCGAAAAAATAGCCCAGCTCGGCATACAGATTCCAGTTCGCCAGCGCCGCTTTTGCAGGCTTGATGTCATAACCACTGTCGGTGGAATAGCCCACCCGCGCCAGCCAGTCCATGCGGGAGAACATGCCGATATGCACCAGCCGTTCCAGACCCAGCGTCAGCCCCTGATTGCTGAAAGGCTTGACCCGCACGCCCAGCGCCCCCTGATTGGTCGCCGTACCGGACCCGTTAGTGCCGTTGATGATCCCTTCGTGCAAGGTCTGATAAGTGCGCCCGTACAACTGGATGAAGCGCCCGTTGTTGTAATACGGCTGCCAGTACGCTTCCACGCCGCCCTGCAAAATATTGCTGCGCTGACGCCCGGCCAGCAGCGTTCTTTGCCGCGTCAGACTGGCCTGCATGCCCCAGCTGCGGTTCATATCCTGAATTTCACGACGGTAATCGATCGCCTGATCATCTGAAAACGGCTTGGCATCGACCGGGCTTTTTTCGTTGATTTCCAGCGCATGCGCCATATACCCGACGGCAACCTTGTTTTTGCCCAGCCGCTTGGCCGCATAACCGGCGTCCGCATAATTGGTCGCACTGCCATAGCCATTGGCAAAGGCGCGCCCGAACGCCGCCAGTGCCTCGCGATCATGGTGTTCGGCAAGCTGCTTATAGCCTTCGCTCAGATCGGCATAGCCGCCATCCACACTGAGCAGATCGATCGAGGTATTGATGTGCTCTAACAACGATTCAGCATATTCGCGCCGTCCGTCCGTCTCCGCGCGTTTAATCGCCCACTCGCTCGATGCACGCGCAGCCTCGCGCTGACCCAGCAACCTATGCGCCTGCGCCAGACGGATCTGCACCTCATAGCTGTCCTCGGCGAACAGCACCGCCAGCACATCCAATACCTGCTGCGGCTGATGCTTTGCGAAACCGGCATCGGCCAGATCCAGCCGGACCGCCCGTTCAAAAGCCGGCTCCAGCGCGAGGGTCCGCAGCAGCGCCCGGCCCAGCAATTCATCCGCCAGATCGTGCTGACCCAATCGCCGCGCCGCGTAACCTGCATCCGCATAGGTTTTAGCCGTGCCCTCTCCGGCAGCAAACGCACGCTGAAAAGCGGCCAGCGCCTCCGCATCTTTTCCCTGAGCCAGATACTGATTACCTGCATCTACATCCGACAGCATCAGCGGCTTCTCGACGGACTTTTCGACTTTGACGCTGACCACGGGACGAGGAAGGGGTTTTTGCAAGTTCGCCAGCAACTGGCTGGCCACCGCGCGTTCCTCGTCGTTACCCGCCAGTTTGACGGCCTGGGTGGCCGCCATGCGCGCCGCCTCCCGGCGGCCCAGCATCAGATTCGCATGGGTCACGCGCACTTGCACCGCATAGCTTGCCGGATCCACAGGCAACAGCGCATCCAGCGCCTGTTGCGGCTGTTTAATGGCGATACTACTATCCGCCAGCGACAGACGGACGCTGCGCTGTTGAGATGCATCCAGTTCCGAAGCATGCTTCAGGGCCACCTTGAAATTCTCAACCGCCATCGCATGTTGATTCTGGCGCTGCATGACATAGCCTCGGGAGGCCGACAGCAACGCATCACCGGGAAAGCGTTGCAGCAGGTTGTCGGCAAGCATCCGCGCCCTGGGCATATCGCCCTTGCGCATCTCGATATCCAGTCCGATCATGCCCAGCTGCTTGCTGTCCGGCCGTAGCTTCAGCGCTTTGTTGATCAGCGTCTCGGCCTGTGCAATATCGCCTTTGGCCAGCGCCTGATAGGCCAGCGCCGCCAGATTGTATGCCGGGCCTTTGAGCGGCTCATCCGGTTTTTTATCAAACACGGCAGGCACATCCAGCTGTTTCACCAGATCATTCAGCGCAAGCGCATACGGCTGTGCTTTCTCTGCGGCATACACAGCAGGCGCACAGGCAAAGCACGACAGCATGGCCCATGCAAAACGGGTACGTCTAACCGGCACGTTCATTCTTGACTCCAGGGTTTCAAATTGGAAGCGGTCACCTCACCGAGCTCTAAAAGCTGACGGCGCAGCGCTTCATCCAGCTGAGTCTGTGAGAGCACGCCGCGCGTCAACAGGTATCCGCCAATCAACCCGTTGCGCTCACGACTGTAATCCGCCAGATTGTCTGCCAGCGTCTGCGCGCTCAGCACACCCATTTCGACCAGATAATCGCCCAGCGGTTTGCGTGCCGTCGGCAGTTTTCGGATACGCATGGTATCTTCACCGGCCCCGTACCAGCCAATGGACGCCGCGATTTCATTTTCCGTCGCAATGCACAGCTCCATCGGCCCCGCCGCCTCACGAATTTCCGCCATCCCCGCATCGGACGGCATGTCGGCCAGAGCCAGATGCAAGGCCCCATCGGGGCCTTCGGCAAAAGGCACGACACGATAACGTTGCACCAGAAAACCGGGCAGGCGGCCGAAAAATGCCTTGACGGCCTGCGGATCCAGCACCACGCGCGCCAAACCGGACTGCTCGGCGATCGCATCGGCCAGTTTCTCCTGACTGATTACCCCCTGCTCGACCAGCAACTGCCCCAGCCGTTTGCCGGTCAGCTTCTGCTGAGACAGCGCATGATCCAGCTGTTCCTGACTGATCGCATTCCAGCTCATCAGCAACTCGCCCATCTGTTTGCGCAACTTCTTCAACGCTTCCATATTGGGATAAAAATGCTGCGTCTTATCCCAGGCGATGCGCTTGCCGGTGATCAGATAAGTCAGATAGATCCGCCAGGCGCGGGTCAGCGCAAACAGATTGATCATGCTGCCCACCACAATGCGCGGCACCGACAACAGACCCTGCACAATCCCGTGTTCCTGCGTCACAAAATAAGCACGGTGCAAAATACGATTGAAGAAGAACCAGAAGCTCAGCAGGTAGATGTAGTAGAGCCAGTTGCGCGTTTCCACAAAATCCGGAAATCGCAAATACTCAAGCCCGAACAGCCGCAACAGCCACACGATGCTGAAGGAAATCGCCGTAAAGTAGGTCAACACGCCGATGTAGGGCGTGAGCAGCGGTTTGCGATCGCGGAAAAACAAATACTTGGAGGCCAGCCCGCCCCGCCAGCCCATATGCTCCCAGCCCTGGAACGATACGCCCAGTATCCAGCGGGTACGCTGGCGGTACGCCGTGCGGAAGGTGCTGGGGAAATATTCGCGGGTTGCGATCACGCTGTTAACCTCGACTTCATACGGTTTACCGGTAAACAGCGACTTGCGGGTCGCCTTATGCACGACCGGAAAGCGCACAAAGACCTGACTGGTTTTCAACTCCTTGAGGCGGAAACTCAAGTCGTAGTCTTCAGTCAGCGTATCGGTATTAAACGGCTGATTTTTGTTCTCGTCGGCCAGCAACTGTATCGCACGGCGGCTGTAACAGGTCGAGACCCCGGAACCCGGCACCAGACCGTTGAGACTCTCCCTGACGATCATCTCCTTGGCATGCCATTCGGCAAAATCATCCATATAGGTCGCGCCCACCCAGTCATACCAGCCGCGTTCCAGCGACAGCACGGGCATCTGGATCAGGTCTTTGCGCGCCACCAGATAATTGAACATGCGGAATTCCAGCGGATGGATCACATCCTCGCTGTCATGCACAATCAGACCGGCGAACTGCATAGCGTGCTGCTCTTCATACAGAAAAATCGACTGCGCGATCCAGTTCAGACAGTCCGCCTTGCAGGTCGGGCCGTCATTCGGCACCGTAGCCCGTTTGACCATAGTGGAAAAACGTCTGGCCATGCGATCCGCTTCGGCCGCCGTTTTCGCATCGTTCTGATAGGTGCCGAGGAAAATCACATATTTCTGATAACGCATAGTCGCAATGGTATTCTCGACCATTTGCGCGATCACATCGTACTCCTGCCAGGCCGGTACCATGATGGCCAGATAACTCTCTTCCTTTTCCAGCAACTGCTCCAGCTTTAATGGCGGATATTTCGGCTCCACCATGGCCCAGCGATAGAGTTTACGCACCCAGTAATAGGCGTCGATAAACATGTCATCCAGCGAGCTGATCAGTACGCCAACACCTGCGACCCCCGCGACCATCTCCATGAGCTCACGATAGATGGCGATCCCTTCATTGCTGATAATCATCGTTATGTCCCCCTCTTCACGCTGCGTTTGACGTACAGGCGCAACAAATACAGACCGGCCGCGCCCAGCACCAGCACACTCAGCGCAATCAGCCAGCCCCGGTATTGTTCGATCATGAACCACACATCGCGATTCTGCTCATCCAGTTGCATCCTGTTTTCCGGATCGGCCAGATTCAGACTCAAATTCACGCCACCGCCATCCAGCACGGCAAAATCGCCCTGTGTCGTCTCCAGTGGTTTCATAAAGCGCGGCATTTGATTGTTTACCAGCGATACCAGCACGCCGGCTTTTCCACCTGCATGGAGCAGTTGCAGGGTCACCAACTCCCCCATGCCGCTGCCATTGAACACCACGCGACCATCGGCATCATGCACCGTCAAACGACCATTGGCGCTCTGCACCAGACCGGTGACTGATGCAGGCGTCACCTCAAAGGCGACAAAAGTATGCGACGGTGAAAACGCCGGTTTGTCGCTGAATGTTAAGGTGATGCCGGACGCTCTGGCGGACAGGCCGCGCAGTATCGCGCTGACAAACGGCAGGCTTTGATCCGACTGTTGCAGATAGCGGCGCGGCAACACTACTTCGCCGTCATGCCCGAGATCGGGCGCCAGCATGAAAAACTGGCTGTAACGACTGCGCGTTGTCAGTCCCAGATAGCTCGACGGCAGCATTTGCATCGGATAACTTTGCATGATATCCGGGCATTTGTCATCCTCGCAGCGACGGCGCACCTGCACCTTCAGGTAATTGTCTGCGGCGATGCTGTACATCGGGATACGCGCCGAGATCCGCTCGAACAGCCCTTCCGCACGCAGAAATCGCGCCGTCAGCAGATTGTCGTTCAGAAACACCGACACCACGGGCTGCACACTGTCGCCAGTGGGGGAGGCCACCAGATTGATTTCAAAGGCTTCCGGCCATTTGCCTTGCGGCAAGTCGGCAAGTTTGAACGGCACCGTCCATTCGGCTATTTTTTCGATGTATTTGACCGACTGACTTTGCGGGAAATAAAAATGCGTCTTGTCCTGCTCGCTGTTTTCAATCAACTGCACCTTGTCGAGCAGCGCGTCCTGGCTGCTTGCCACTTCATGCCACAGCGTATCGATCAGGGCAGCGCCCTGCACCACATCGGGTTCACCCAGCAACAGCACGGGCTGCCCCGCCAGCGAAGCAAGTCGCACATTGGCACGACGCGCCGAGTCATACTCAAGCCAATGATTAAATTCAAATATTTCTGGATAGGCCGCCTGCACCCGGCTCAGAACTGACTTATCCAGACTGTCCAGCGCAGAACGCAGGTAGGCTCTGCTCCGCCCGGCATCGAACACGATCTGCGCCAGCCCGCCCGGCGACAAGGCGTGCAGCACCACCCAGGCGCCGACCTGCTCAGTGCTTAAGATTTTAAGCGTTTTATGATGCTCGATGGCCGCACTGAATGCATCGAACGGCGGCAGGGATTTCAATTCATCGGGCACCCGCAGGCCGTCGCTGCGCACCGTATCGCCCAACTTGGGCAGCGTAACAAATTCGGGTATCAGCCCCGTTCTGGAGAGCGCCAGCGCGGTGCGCAGCGCGGCTTCATACTGCGGCTGACTCAAGATGCGCTCAGGCAGCAGAATCACCGGATGGACCGGCAACGTCGCCAGTACAGAACGAATATCCTTGACCGATGACGCATCAAAGCGATACACCAGCCCGGTTTCCCGGTTGTCAATAGACAGGGAATTGCCGCCGCCGGTGTGGGCGAAATCCTTTTTCGTCCTGCTGTTCAACTGCACCGTAAAGTCCAGAAACCCCTTCTTGAAATCGAAATGGTTGAGCGGAATGGACAACACGATTTCACGGGACGGACGCGCCCCACGTATCAGCGGCGCATCTTTGTCATCGTTCTTGACCGGGCGGGAGAACTGATCCTCATTGCCTGACAAAGACACGCTTGCCACCGGTGTACCATCAACCAGAAAGTTAAGCACCCCGTCGTCGGCGAACGCCTGCTGATAGACGCCGCGCACAGCGATGCGGATATCCTTGAATGCGACGTCTTTCGGTATGGAAAAATAGAAATGCTGCTCGCGGCTCTGGTCACGGTCATTCATGACCACCGGCTCTGTCAAACCTGCATCGCTCAGCGCAACCAGACGCGTCTCAGGCGTGATGTTGCTGATACTGTCCGACCACGACAGCCGTTCGGCAAACGCGTAGACTGACAAGCACGTCATCAACAAGCCAGCCACACCCAGTTTTAATAAAATTATTCCCATGCCCATACTTACGTGAAACTGACAAACGAAATATCTCATTTTCCTGACTGTTTCGCCAGTAGTTTTTTAACAAACCGCTGGAAAAACAGGGCTTTTCAAGCACTACCGGTAAAACACTTTATATTTAAACAAATGAATGCAGAGAAACAAAGTAGAAAAAGACGTTATTTACGCGTCAGTTCGTTGCACACCCGTCAAAACACACAGGATTTCAGAGAACAGGGGGCGCGCATCAACGTCAGCCTGTGCACAACGACCTTGCAAGTCAGCCAGCGCGCCAGGGACAGCTTCCGTGCAACGTTCCAGCAATTCTTCCAGCAGACAGGCAAAAGCGCGCACTTCGATGCGTTGCAAGGCCCCTGCCTGTGCCTCATCCGCAATAAAGGAAGCTGCACCGAAATCGCCCAGCAGACAGTCGCCTTGTGCGCGCCACAGAATGTTATGCGCATACAAATCGCCATGCAGGATGCCCAACTGATGCAGATGCGCCGCTGCGGATGCAATGCCCTGCGCGATAGCCAGCACGACCTTCAGGGAAAACAGCGTATCGGCAGGATAAATGTCGCGCGTGCAGGACGCAAGGCTCGGCGGCCCCGCCAGATTGATGAAACTCGCCTCCACCAGCGGCATCACCATCCCCGGCGTACCCTCAGGATGGCCCTTGATCCTGCCGGTCGCAGCAATCAGATTGGTATGTGCGCCTGCCGCAAGGCACGCCGCTTTTTCACTGGCAGGCTTTCCGTCGCTGGTCACCATCCCCTTGAACAGCTTGACGGCGACCGGCGTCACACCGTCCTGCGTTTGCCGATTGCCTCGGTGTATCACGCCGGACGCGCCTTCGCCCAGTTTGTGCTGTAGTTCAAGCTCATGCCAGGCAATCTCGCTGATCGCTGATTGCTCCGATGCGGCGGCTTCCGCGGCATCGACCAGCGGATTTCCTGCGAACGCCAGCCACGCCAGACGCGGCAGGGACAACAACCATGCCGGCAACGATTCGAAACGGTTGGCGGAGATACGCAGCAATTCCAGATTACGGCAGTTGGCCATTTCACCCGGCAAATGCTGCAACTGATTACCCGCCAGCATGAGTTTCTGCAAGCGGCTGCATTGCCCGAGTTCAGCAGGCAGTTCTGTCAGGCGGTTATCGGTGAGGATCAGCCAGCGCAGGGCGGCGGGCAGGGAGGCCGCTGGCAGGCTTTGAATCTGATTGGCCTTAAAACCTGCCATTTCCAGATTCGGGCACGAACCCAGCACCTCGGGCACCTGGATAAACTGATTATCCGAGCAGAAGATCACCCGCAATTTATGCAGCCTTGGCAAATCGTCCGGCAGGGAAGACAGCGCATTACCCGACAGATTCAATATCTCAAGTGTATCGGCCAGATCGTAAATCTCGTCGGGGAAATGCGTCAGGCCGCAGGACAGATCCAGCCGTTTGACGCCAGCCAGCTTGCCGCTGCGTAATAGTTCAAGTGTATTCATAAAGGCAGGATTCGGGATTCGGGATTCGGGATTCGGGATTCGGGATTCGGGATTCGGGATTCGGGATTCGGGATTCGGGATTCGGGATTCGGGATTCGGGATTCAGGAT